>NZ_JARUXL010000001.1:1217922-1308726 GCF_031451455.1 Caballeronia sp. LZ024
GTGCGGATCTCCCGTGTGAAAGTAGGTAATCGTCAGGCTCCTCATGCAGCAACAAAAAACCCCACCCCAAAAAGGTGGGGTTTTTTGCTTCCGGGTACGATACTCGATACTCAAAAAACTAATCAAAAAGAGCATATTTCCGAGTGTTTCCAAAATTATTTAAATAATCAATCGTCATCGATTTCCATTAACTGGCAACCATAACTGCCCAGTCAGCTTACTCCCGTCCCGCCTCACCTTCCACCCTTACCTTCGCCTTCAAAGTACTGTATAAATATACAGTAAACGAGAGGTCACACGCAGCTCGCACTCTGAGCAGGCCCCTTCATTCGTATCGCAGCGGGGACTCATGGGCGCAGCAATTTCACTTTTCGAACTCGGGGTGTCGTCGAGGTTGCAGCGTCAGCTATGGCGCGGCAATCAGTTCAGCGACGCAGATTTCGGCGTCGTCTCGAGCGGCCATCGGAAGCTTGATCGCATATTGCCCGGTGCAGGCTGGATGGCCGGCGTGCTCACCGAAGTGCTCGTCGAGGACAGCGGTGTCGGCGAGATGCGTCTGCTCGCGCGCACGCTTCGCGAGTTGACGACGATCAAAAGCCGGTCCGTGGTTTTCGTGGCGCCGCCGTGGAAGCCTTTTCTGACCGCTTTTCGCGCGTGGGGCATTGCGACGGAAAAACTCTTCTGGGTCAAGGCGCCCGACGACCAGGCGCTCTGGGCGGCAGAGCAATCGTTGAAGCAGAAGGGCATCGGCGCGGTGTTGATCTGGCTGCCGAAAGTGCGTCCGGAAGCCGTGCGGCGTCTGCAAGTGGCGGCGCAGGAATCGCAGGCGCTGGCGTTCCTGTTTCGCCCGATCGAAGCAGCGTCGCAATCTTCGGCCGCACCGCTGCGCATGATCTGCCGGCCCGTGCTCCCCGACGATGCTCAGACGATGAATCGCCGGGAGTGGATGCAGCAGGTCATGTTGGAGATCGACATCATCAAGCGGCGTGGTCCGTTGCTGGAAAAGCCGCTTCGTCTGCCATTGCCGCTGCAGATGCCGGCGCTGCCCGAGCACGTCCGCCGCTCGCGCCTAGGCAAACCAGGCAAGTCGGGCCAGAAAGCACGAGAGGTCAATCATGTTGTGGATAGCGGTGACTTTGCCGCTTTTATCGCTCGAAGCAGTCAAGCCGCCATCGATGGCGACACCGGAACCGATCTCGAATTCGTTTGGGACGACGACCTCGTCGGCCCCGTCGATCGAAGATGAAGGCGCGCCGTGCTTCGCGCTCTCGGATCACGCGCTCGCATGCGTTCGCGCTCGCGCCGCGGCTGACCTTGCTCGCCGTTGACGTTCGGCTCGAAACGCAGGCGTTGGAAGCTGTTGCGCTGGCGTTGCTGGCTTTTACGCCCAAGGTCGTGTTGGCGCAGGCGAACACGGTGTTGCTGGAAGTCGGCGCGAGCGTGCGTCTTTTCGGCGGCATGAAAGCGCTGCTGTCGAAGGTGACGTCGACCGTGAAGGGCTGCGGTTTTACGTCGCGGATGGGCTGCGCGCCCACCGCGTGGGGCGCGTGGTTGCTTGCGCATGCACGCACGCGCCGGGTGCTGCGGCGCACGCGCATCGTCAAAGAGACGACCCTCGTGCGCATTCTCGATGTCCTGCCGGTGTCGCTGCTGCCGGCGGCGATGACGCACGGCAATCTGTTCGAGCAGATCGGCTGCAATACGCTCGGGGATTTGCGTCGGCTGCCGCGCGCGGGGGTGGCGCGACGCTTCGGCGGCGACGTTCTGCAACTGGTCGCGCAGGCTTACGGTGAGGCGCCCGATCCGCGCGAGGCGTTTTGCGCGCCGGCGTCGTTCGAGGCGCGGCTCGAATTACAGGCGCGCGTCGAGAGTGCGGAGGCGTTGCTGTTCGCCGCGCGCCGGCTGGTGCTGCAGCTTGCGGGCTGGCTGAGCGCGCATCACGCGGCTGTCAGCGAGTTCACGCTGTATCTCGCGCACGAGCTGGCCGCGCGCCATGCACCGAAAACGTCGACGCTGAAAGTCGCGTGGGCCGTGCCAACGCGCGACGCCGACCACGTTCTCTGGCTCCTGCGCGAGAAACTGAACCAGACGGCGCTCGCGGCACCGGTCATCGAAATGAAGCTGCTTGCGGATAAAGTCAGCGAGCACGCGCCGCCGTCGGAGACGCTTTTTCCGATGCCGAATGCCGATAGCGAATCGATGGCGCAATTGCTCGAACGGCTGAGCGCGCGGCTCGGCGCGGAGAACGTGCTGCAACTCGTCGCGCGCGACGATCATCGGCCGGAGGCGGCGATGGCCGTAGAGATCTACCAGCCGGCGCGGGGGGCGAAGACCAAACGCAGGAAGAAGACAGCCGCGCAACCGGCCGCCCAGGACAAAGCCGCCGATACCGATTCCCCGGCCGAAACATCCGAAGAGGAACAGCCGCTCAGCCTGCCGGATCGTGCGATGTCGTCGCAACCGAGGCCCTCGTGGATTCTCGAAGCGCCGCTCAAGCTGATGTTGCGCAACGAGCGGCCGTTTTACCGGCGGCCGCTGAAGGTGATCAGCCGGACCGAGCGGATCGAAGCCGGCTGGTGGGACGGCAACGGCGTCCAGCGCGATTACTACATCGCCTCCGACGATCGCGGCCGCATGTTCTGGCTGTATCGCGAGCGCTTGTCGGGCGACTGGTTTTTGCACGGTTTCTTTGGGTGACGGGAAAAATGAACTTCGGAAAATCCGCGTTCTCGCGTGCCATGAAGACGTCTGCGTTCTTGCCCGACTATGCCGAGTTGCATTGCCTCAGCAACTTTTCGTTTCTGCGCGGCGCCTCGCATCCGCAGGAACTGGCCGAGGCGGCGCTGGAGAACGGTTACACCGCGCTCGCGATCACCGACGAATGCTCGCTCGCCGGCGCCGTGCGCGCGCACGGCGCGATCAAGGAGTTGGAAGCGCAGGCGAAAGCGGCCGCCGATGCCGCCTCGAAAGCCGGCCAGCCGATGCCGGAAATACGGATGCTGAAGCTCGTCATCGGCAGCGAGCTGAATCTCACCGATGCCGACGGCGTGCCGTTCTGCACGCTGATCGCGCTTGCGACCAATCGCGCGGGTTACGGCAATCTGTCGGAGCTGATTTCGCTCGGACGTTCGCGTGAACGCAAAGGGAGCTATCGGCTGACGCCCGAAGATTTCACGAATCCGGCGGCATCGTCGGAAGATGCGACGGATCTGCGCGGCGACGTCGCGCATCTGAAGCATTTGCCCGATTGCCTGCTGCTCCTCGTTCCGCAACGCTCGGCGACGCTTTCGCAGACGCTCGACTGCGCGCACTGGCTTGCGGGTTTCGCCGCCGGCCGTGCGTGGCTCGCGCTGGAGCTTTGGCAGGACGGCAGCGACGATGAACGCCTCGCTTCGTCGCGGCTGATTTCGCAGGAGAGCGGTCTGCCGCTCGTCGCAGCGGGGGGCGCCCTGATGCACGCGCGCTCGCGCAAGCCCTTGCAGGACACGCTGACCGCGATTCGTCTGAACCGTCCGCTTGCGGAATGCGGCTACGCGCTCGAAGCGAACGCGGAGCGGCATTTGCGCACGCGTTTGCGGATCGGCGCGCTGTATCCGCCGGAAGCGATCGCGGAAACATTGAAGATCGCGGCGCGCTGCACTTTCGAGCTCGACGAACTGCAATACGAATATCCGGAAGAACTCGTGCCGGCGGGCGAAACGCCGGCGAGCTATCTCCGCAAGCGGGTCATGGCGGGCGCGCTCGAACGCTGGCCGGACGGACTCGACGCGCGCACGATCGCGCAAATTGACAAGGAACTGACGCTCGTCGCGGAACTGAAGTACGAGAAATACTTCCTGACGGTCTACGACATCGTCGCGTTCGCGCGCAGCCAGAAAATTCTCTGTCAGGGACGCGGCTCGGCGGCCAATTCGATCATCTGCTATTGCCTGCACATCACCGAAATCGATCCGGTGCGCATGGACATGCTGGTCGAGCGCTTCATCTCGCGCGCGCGCAACGAGCCGCCGGACATCGACGTCGATTTCGAGCATCAGCGTCGCGAAGAAGTCATTCAGTACATTTATCGCAAGTACGGGCGGCATCGCGCGTCGCTCGCGGCGTCGCTCATCACGTATCACACGCGAAGCGCGCTGAAGGATGTCGGCCGTGCGCTCGGATTGGATGCGTCGCTGATCGAGCGGATCGGCAAGTCGCAGCAGTGGTGGGATGGGCCGGCGGCCGTCGCCGGCTATCTGGCGGAGGCCGGCTTCAGCGAGGACTCGCACATCACGCAGCATCTGATTCGCCTGACGCGCGAGTTGCGCGGCTTTCCGCGGCATTTGTCGCAGCATGTCGGCGGCTTCGTGATCGCGCGCGACAAATTGTCGCGGCTCGTGCCGATCGAGAACGCGGCGATGAAGGACCGCTGCGTGATCCAGTGGGACAAGGACGACATCGACGCGCTCAAGCTCCTGAAAGTCGACGTGCTCGCGCTCGGCATGCTGTCGGCGGTGCGGCGCGCGCTCGAATTCGTCGCGTTGAGGCGCGGTTTGCCGGATTTTCCGGTACAGCGCATTCCTCACGAGGACAAGGCGGTCTACGAAATGTGCTGTCACGCCGACACGATCGGCGTGTTCCAGATCGAATCGCGCGCGCAGCAGGGGATGCTGCCGCGTCTCAAGCCGCAGAAGTATTACGACCTCGTGATCGAGGTCGCGATCGTGCGGCCCGGGCCCATTCAAGGCGGGATGGTGCATCCTTATCTGCGCAGAAAGCAGGGACTGGAGGCGGCGGATTATCCGAAGGAGGAATTGCGGCCGGTGCTCGAACGTACGCTCGGCGTGCCGATCTTTCAGGAACAGGTGATGAAGCTCGCGATGGTCGCGGCGGGTTACACGGCCGAGGAAGCGGATAAATTGCGGCGCGCGATGGCGGCCTGGCGTCGCGGCGGTCATCTCGAAAAATATCAGGCCGATCTGATGACGAAGATGCTGGCGCGCGGTTACGAGCGGGAATTCGCGGAGCGCGTCTGCAAGCAGATCGAGGGTTTCGGCGAGTACGGGTTTCCCGAGAGCCACTCGGCGAGCTTTGCGCTCCTCGTGTATGTCAGCGCGTGGATCAAACGCTACGAGCCGGCGGCTTTTCTGGCGGGCCTTCTGAACAGTCAGCCGCTCGGGTTCTACTCGCCGTCGCAACTCGTGCAGGACGCGAAGCGGCACGGCGTGCGCGTGTTCGCGCCCGATGTTTCGCTGAGCGACTGGGAATCGGTGCTCGAAAAGCCGGAAGGGCGCGGCGAGCGGGTCGTGTTCGACGTCGACATGGCGGTGCGCCGTCAGCAGTTCTATAGCACGCCGATGCCGAAGCAAGTCCTCAGGAAGACCGTGCGGCGCGCGGCGCGACGGCTGGCGGCGAGGATCGGCGAGCCGTCGAAGGCGTATGGGGCCCGCGGGCCGGGCGTGCGGATCGGCCTGCAGCTTCTCAAGGGTTTTCCGCAGGCCGCGGCCGGGCGCATCATGGCCGCGCGCCGCGTCGCGCCGTTTACCGATGTCGACGATCTCGCGCGCCGCGCCGCGCTTTCGCGCCGCGAACTCGACGCGCTCGCGGCAGGCAACGCGCTCGCGAGCATCGCGGGGCATCGGCGGCAGGCGTGGTGGGCGGTCACGGCGCAGCAACAGGTGCCGGAACTGCTGCGCGACGCGCCGATGGCCGAAGCGCCGCTCGCGTTGCCCCAGGCGCCGGAGGGCCGCGAGATCGTCGACGATTACGCGAGTCTCGGCCTCACGCTGAATCGCCATCCGCTCGCGCTCTTGCGGCCGCGCCTCGCGCAGATGCGCTTTAAGACCGCCGCCGAACTCGCGCACTATCGCAACGGGCGCGCGGCGCGGGCCTGCGGCATCGTCACGGTGCGGCAGAGACCGGGCACGGCGAACGGCACGATTTTCGTGTCGATCGAGGACGAGACCGGCGCGATCAACGTGATCGTGTGGCCCGGACTCGTCGAGAAAGCGCGCAAGGTGTTGCTCGGCGCGTCACTGCTGGCGGTGTACGGCGTCTGGCAATGTGAGGGCGAAGTGCGGCATCTGGTGGCGCAGCGACTCGAAGACCACAGCCCGTTGCTCGGGCGCCTCGCCACTTCGAGCCGCGATTTTCACTGAGTTTCAGTGAACCGCGCACGCGGATAGTTCGCGAGCACCTGCGCGATCGCCGTATCGAACGGCGTGCGGCGGCCGATGCCGAGCGCCTCGAGCACGCCGGAATCCAGATGGCAGTCGCGCGGACGCGGCGTCGAGTCGGTGGGCGTGCGCTGCGCGACGAGCCTCGCGTCGACCTTCAACACGCGCGCGATGCGCTCGGCGATGTCGAACTTCGTCATCGGCTCGTCGCCGGACCATTGCGTGATGCCGCCAATTGTCTCGCCGCGTGCGTGGCGCTCGATCATCTGGCGGACCACGACGGCCACGTCCGGCGTGAAGGTCGGATAGCGCGTCGCCCACGCGTCCATCGTGGCGGGCGCGGCGCCGCTCGCCGCCGATTCGACGATGGCCGGCGTCAGGCTCGTGACCGCCGATTCGTTCCAGTCGAGCACCGGACCGTAAAGCAGCGGCAGCCGCAGCACGCAGGCTTTCGCGCCGGACTCGATGAGCGCGCGTTCGCCTTCGAGCTTGCTGCGACCGTAGGCGTTGAGCGGCGATGGCGGATCGTCGGGGAAATAGGGCGGCTGCGTGCCGTCGAAGACGTAGTCGGTCGAAATCGACAGCACCCACGCGCCGCGTTCGTGCGCGGCGCGGGCGATCGAGCGCAGCGCATCCACGTTGAGCGCGCGGGCGCGCGCGGGGTCGTTCTCGCACACGTCGGGCCGCCGCTCGGCCGCCGCCACGACGATCGCGTCGGGCGCTTCGCGGGCGATGAAACCGGCGATCGCGGCGTCGTCGCGAATATCGAGTTTCACGATCTGCGGCCCGACGCGGCTCCTCGCCGTGCGCACGACCTGCCAGCCGGCGACATCCGCGAGTTCGTTCGCGACCGCCCGTCCGAGCAGGCCCGAGGCGCCGATCAGCGCGACTTTGAGACGCGGCCCCGTCATCACGCGCCGGCGGACGAAACCACGGTGTAACCCGCTTCGTCGATGGCTTCCTTGAGCGTGTCGGCCGATCGGCTCGACTCGACGGCCACCTTGCCGCGCTCGAGATCGACGCGCACCTGCGCGGACGGATCGATTTCCTGGATGGCGCGCGTGACGGCGCCGACGCAATGCTGGCAGCTCATGCCCTGAACTTCGAACTCAGTCATCTTCGGTCCTTTCAAAATCAACGATTGTTCTCATCGTATACCTTCCTATGGTTGGAAGGTGTAGAGTCGAAGCTGATTTTTGGGAGTAGACGATGAACATTGGCGAAGCAGCGCGCGCATCCGGCGTGACGGCGAAGATGATCAGGTACTACGAGAGCGTGGGTTTACTGGCGCCGGTCGGCCGCACGGCGTCGGGTTATCGCGTCTACAGCGCGCAGGAGGTGCATGCGTTGCGTTTCGTTCGGCAGGCGCGGCGGCTCGGGTTTCTCGTCGAAGACATCCGCAAGCTGCTCGCGCTCTGGCAGGATCGCTCGCGCGCCAGCGCCGAAGTGAAAGCGATCGCGCTGGAACACGTCGCCGAACTTGACCGGCGAATCGCCGAACTAACGGAGATGCGCGACACGCTGTCACATCTTGCGCGCCATTGCCACGGCGACGACCGTCCTGATTGTCCAATCCTCGAGCGCCTTTCGCAGTAAGTGAGCGCGCGTGCACCAAAAAAGAGCATTTTTCGCCTGAGGCTGACTTTTAGGTCGCTCGAATCAGGAAAATTCGAGGAAAAACAGCTACTTGTCTTACGTCGGTGCATGCACCATTCCGAAACGGAATGCACGTTATTCATGCATTTCACTAACGCATGCGGTGCAGATTCGCTATAATTCGGGTTAACCCTTTACAGGGAAATCCCTGACCCGAACTGCCGGGGATTCAACCGCAATCCTTGGAGAACATCATGTTTGCTTATTTGCTCGAAAAAATCAGCGTCTGGTTTGAAACCGCAGAACGCCGCCGTCGCGAAGAATACCTGGCTCAATCGTCGGATATCGTGCAACTGGAAAAGCGCATTCGCTCGCTCGAAACCAACGGCTACACGCTGTAAGTTCTCTGCGCCGAACCCCGGCTGAGTATTGAAAAGCCCCGCATCGCGGGGCTTTTGTCATTTCTGGGCGGCACGCTCGCGCATCGGCGCCGACTGCAAAGCGTCGGTTCCAGCCGATGTCACTTCGCTTGTGGATGCGCGGCGAGCCACTGCTTCATAAACGCGATTTCCTTTTCCTGCGCCGCGATAACTTCCTTCGCCAACTGGCGAAGCTTCGCGTCCTTTCCGTATTTCAGTTCGACCTTCGCCATCTCGACCGCGCCCTCGTGATGCGGAATCATGTGAGCGACGAAATCGCGATCGGCGTCGCCGGTGTACTGGATGTTCGACATGCCGGACATCATCGACTGATCCGCAGTCCGGAATGCTGCCGTGGAAGGCGCGTCATTGCCCGAACCGGACATCCCGGACATCGCGTCGTGCGAAGGGGCGGCCGTTTGCGCGGACGCGGTGGACATCGTCGCGCATGCAATCGTCAAGGCTGTAAGCAGCTTTAGTTGTGATTTCATCGCATCTCCTTGGGTGTAGGAGCCGCTAGCGTAAAGCTTGCCACCACGGTAAGGTAAAGCGTTTTCGTCCAACGAATCGGTGGCCCGCGACATGAACCTCATACTTGCCAGCAAACGGTACGCGCGGCGCTTCGCTGTGAGCGGGGCTGCATTGGCGTGGGTCGCCGGCATCGTGCAGCCGGCGCTCGCCAAGCCGGGCGGCGAGCCACTCGTTCTCGATACACAAACGGGCATCCACAGCGGCGTGCCGGGCACCGTGCTTCAGACCGGCCCGCTCAACGCGCCGGGCATGGTCCAGGCGCGGCCCATGGCGAACCTTCCGGAACTGGCGCCGCAGGAGCAGGCGCCGATCATCGTATCGCCGTATGTCACCTATCCCGGATCGCAGACCACGGACCAGTCCGCTCAGCCGCCGCGTTTTTATCGGCCGACGCCGCACTGAACGCACGGCCGCGGTTCAGTCGCCGCGATGTTCCAGCTTGAACGCGGCTTTCCCGTCCTGCCCAAGCGTCTTCACGAGATACGGCAGTGCGTCCTTCAGCGCGCCCGCGAGCGTGTAGGGTGGATTGAAAATGAACATGCCGCTGCCAAAGAGACCGAAGCCGTCCGCGGGATGCGTGCTCACCGTCAGCGAGACGTGCAACCAGTTCTTCGGCTGCAGGCGTTTCAACTGATCGGGGAAGCGCTGTGATTCGAGGCGCGTGACCTGCGGATACCACACTGCATACGTGCCCGTTGCGAATCGCTTCAGGCTTTCCTCGATGCAGTTGAGCGTGCGCGCGTAGTCGCGCTTGTCTTCGTAAGACGGGTCGACCAGGACGAGTCCACGGCGCGGCGGCGGAGGAAGCAGCGCCTTGATGCCGTCGAAGCCGTCGCCTTCGTAGATCATCGCGCGCCGGCCGGCGTCGCGGAAATTGTGGCGCAAGACATCGATTTCGGTGGTGTGCAGCTCGAAAAGGCGCATGCGGTCCTGCTCGCGCAACATGCGCCACGCGAGATACGGCGAGCCCGGATAGAACTGCAGTGTGCCGTCCGGATTCAGGGCCCGGATTTCGTCGACGTAATCCGCGAGCATCGGCGGCAAGTCCGTCCGGCTCCAGAGCCTCGCGATGCCCGTTTCGAACTCGGCGGTTTTCGTCGCGTAACCCTCGGTCAGCGAATAGACGCCGGCGCCGGCGTGCGTGTCGATGTACCAGTACGACTTGTCCTTCTGGCCCAGATGACGCAGCAACTGAACGACGACCGAGTGTTTCAGCACGTCGGCGTGATTGCCTGCATGAAAGGCGTGGCGATAGCTGAGCATGGCGAGTGAACCGAAAGACAGAGATGGAGCGGGCGCGGCGCGCGGCAGGGCGGTCATTGTAGCGGAAGGCTTCCATTCGTCCTGCGTCGGGAAGCCGGCGTTCCAAGGCCGGTGCTACAGCGCGTAACGGGCTTCATGCACAATAGCCTCATCGAACGGCGCGCGGTAGTCGGCCGAATGGCCTAGGAGGTTTTGAGCAAAACCGGGGCCTTCGCCTACGCCATTCGGCCAGCTTGTCGCACCGCGTGTCGCGTGTTGTCATTCGTCATCCACGAGGAGGTTCGCATGTCACTGAACACGAAGCTGGACGGAAAGGTCGCGGTCGTCACGGGCGCGGCGAGCGGCATCGGCAAGCAGATTGCGCTGACGCTGGCCGATGCGGGCGCGGCGCTCGCCATCGCGGACCTGAATCAGGGCGGTGCGGACGCCGTCGCCGAGGAAATCCGCGCCAAGGGCGGCCGCGCGATCGGCGTCGCGATGGATGTCACGAGCGAAGAAGCCGTGAACGAAGGCATCGACCGCGTTGCGGCAGAGCTGGGTTCTGTCGACATCCTCGTTTCGAACGCGGGCATCCAGATCGTCAATCCGATCGAGAACTACGCGTTCTCGGACTGGAAGAAGATGCAGGCGATCCACGTCGACGGTGCGTTTCTCACGACCAAGGCGGCGCTCAAGTACATGTACAAGGACGATCGCGGCGGCGTGGTGATCTACATGGGTTCGGTGCATTCGCACGAGGCGTCGCCGCTCAAGTCGGCCTACGTGACGGCCAAGCACGGTCTGCTCGGGCTCGCGCGTGTGCTTGCGAAAGAAGGCGCGAAGCACAACGTGCGCTCGCATGTGGTGTGTCCGGGCTTCGTGCGCACGCCGCTCGTCGACAAGCAGATTCCCGAGCAGGCGAAGGAACTCGGCATCAGCGAGGAAGAGGTCGTCAAGCGCGTGATGCTCGGCGGAACGGTCGACGGCGTGTTCACCACCGTCGAGGACGTCGCGCAAACCGTGCTTTTCCTGTCGGCTTTCCCGACCGCGGCGCTCACCGGTCAGTCGTTCGTCGTGAGCCACGGCTGGTTCATGCAGTGACCGGAGCGCATGGGATGGCAGTGAATGAACCGGTTCTGAGTCCACGTGACGCGGGGCGAAGCAGTATCGAAGAAGCGTCGGCCTCGCATCGCAACCGCATCGACCTTCCGCCCTACGAAACCATCGCGTTGATGTTGCAGGGCGGAGGCGCGCTCGGCGCCTACCAGGCGGGCGTGTATCAGGGTCTCGACGAAGCGGGCATCCGCCCGAACTGGCTGGCGGGCATTTCGATCGGCGCGCTCAACACGGCGATCATCGCCGGCAATGCGCCGCAGGACCGCGTGCCGCGCCTGCTCGAATTCTGGGAGACGATCTGCCAGCCCGCGTTCGGACTGCCGCTGCCGGGCTTCGTCGAGCACTGGTTCTTCAATGCCAACGACGAAATCCGCAAGGCGTTCACGGCGATGCAGGCGGTCGGCGCGCTCGTGGAAGGGCAGAAGGGTTTTTTCGTGCCGCGCATGCCGCCGCCGTCGCCGCTCGCGGCAGGCGTGCCGCAGACGGCCAGCTATTACGACACGGCCCCGCTCAAGGCGACGCTCGAACGGTTGTGCGACTTCGAGCGCATCAATTCGGGCGAGATGCGGGTGTCGGTCGGCGCGGTGAATGTCGCGACCGGCAACTTCGCCTATTTCGACAACACCCGCATCAGGCTGCGCGCCGAGCATTTCATGGCGTCGGGCGCGTTGCCGCCGGGCTTCGCCGCCGTGGAAATCGACGGCGAATACTTCTGGGACGGCGGACTCATGTCGAACACGCCGCTCTATGAGATCGCGATGGCGACGCCGCGCCGCGACACGCTCGCGTTCCAGGTCGACTTGTGGAGTGCGCGCGGGCCGGTGCCGGACAGCATCGTCGACGTGATGGGGCGCGTAAAGGACGTCCAGTTTTCGAGCCGAACGCGCATGGTCACCGACATGATGCAGCGCTCGCAGCGCTACCGGAACGTGCTGCGCCACGTGCTGGATCAGGTCCCGGAGCAGCAACGCCAGAGCGACGAGTGGTGCAAGCTTGCCGAAGAACTCGCGTGCTCGAAGCGCTACAACGTGATCCACCTCATCTACCGCCACAAGGAATACGAGGGGCACTACAAGGACTATCAGTTCGGACTTTCGACGATGCGCGAGCACTGGGCAAGCGGCCTCGACGACATTCGCGGATCGCTTGCACATCGAGACTGGCTCGACATGCCGAATGGCGAATCGCGTTTCGTGACGCACGATATCCATCGCGACGGCGGGCGCTGACCGCCGAATCGCGCCGCGCCGGACAAAAAAATGGCGCCCGCGGGCGCCATTTTCACGAAGCGACGACGAACGTCGCTTTACTTCAGCACGTGCGCGATGGCGCCGGCCACGACATCGAGGTTGCGCGTATTGAGCGCGGCCACGCAGATGCGGCCGGTGCCGACGGCGTAGATGCCGAACTCTTCACGCAGACGGTCGACTTGCGGCGCGGTCAGGCCCGAATAGGAGAACATGCCGCGCTGACGGCTCACGAAGCTGAAATCGCGATCGACGCCGCTCGCCTTCAGGCGTTCGACGAGGCCGTTGCGCATCGCGCGGATGCGATCGCGCATTTCGCCGAGTTCTTGTTCCCACGTCGCGCGCAGTTCCGGCGACGCGAGCACGGCCGCGACGACGGCGCCGCCGTGCGTCGGCGGGTTCGAGTAATTCGTGCGGATCACGCGCTTCAGTTGCGACAGCACGCGCACCGATTCTTCCTTGGCCGTCGTGATGATCGAGAGCGCGCCGACGCGTTCGCCATAGAGCGAGAACGACTTCGAGAACGACGACGACACGAACACGTTCAGGCCCGCGCCCGCGAAAAGGCGAACCGCTTCTGCATCCGCTTCGATGCCGTCGCCGAAGCCCTGATAGGCGATGTCGAGGAACGGCACGAGGCCGCGCGCCTTGACCACGTCGACGATCTGGCGCCACTGCTCCGGGCTCAGATCGACGCCGGTCGGGTTGTGGCAGCACGCGTGCAGCACGACGATCGTGCCCGCCGGATAGCCGTTGAGCGCCGAGAGCATGCCTTCGAAGTTCACGCCGTGGCTCGCGGCGTCGTAGTACGGGTAGTTCACGACTTCGAACCCGGCGCCTTCGAAGAGCGCGCGGTGGTTTTCCCAGCTCGGATCGCTGATCGCGACCATCGCGCCCGGATTCACACGCTTCAGGAAGTCCGCGCCGATCTTCAGCGCGCCCGTGCCGCCCAGCGCCTGCGCCGTGACGACCTGGCCGGCCGCGATCAGCGGCGAATCGTTGCCGAGCAGGAGTTTCTGCACGGCGGCGTCATAGGCGGCGATTCCGTCGATCGGCAGATAGCCGCGCGGCAGCGCAGCGTCGACACGGGCTTTTTCCGCGTCGCGCACCGCGCGCAGGAGCGGAATCTTGCCTTCTTCGTTTGTGTACACGCCGACGCCCAGGTTGACCTTGGTCGTGCGCGTGTCGGCGTTGAAAGCTTCGTTGAGGCCCAGAATCGGGTCGCGGGGAGCGAGTTCGACGGCAGAGAAAAGAGACATGATTTATCGGCAGTAGTGAGAAGGCGTGCTGCAAAGGACCTGCGGGGAGGGCGAAGGCGGCCGGCGGCGGAATTCAACGGCGCCGCGCGAGTCACAGCCCGAGAAAGCGAAAGCGTGCCGTGGCAGGCTCAATTCGACATTGTAGCGAATCGCTAACGCGATTTCGGCGGCGGCAACGCGCTGAATGGGACGATTTCTGCCTTTTTGCGTCGTGATTTGCGTGGAAATCGGGCCCTGATCGGTGGCGCGAATGTTTTGCGCGAGTCTTCTTCGAGGGCTTGGCATTCGGCAGATCGACCTCATCTCAAAAACTTGTTTCCCGAAAGATTCGGGTGCACGGGCACGCGCCGCGCACGCCGAACCGCCGTCCACGACCGCCCGCGCGAACCGCTAGAATAGGTGTTTGCTCTCGGCGAAGGCTACGTTTTCCTCATGTCCGATACCCTCATCGAAGCTTCCGAAGCCCTCGACGAATCGAAATTCGTCACGTTCGACGGCTCCCCGTTTCAGCTCTACCAGCCCTATGCGCCCGCCGGCGACCAGCCCGAGGCGATCAAGACGCTCGTCGAAGGCATCGAGGATGGGCTCTCGTTCCAGACGCTGCTCGGCGTGACCGGCTCCGGCAAGACCTTCACGATGGCGAACGTCATCGCGCGCATGGGCCGGCCGGCCATCGTTTTCGCGCCGAACAAGACGCTCGCCGCGCAGTTGTACGCGGAGTTCCGCGAGTTCTTCCCGCGCAATGCCGTCGAGTATTTCGTCTCGTACTACGACTATTACCAGCCCGAAGCGTATGTGCCGCAGCGCGACCTGTTCATCGAAAAGGACTCGTCGATCAACGAGCACATCGAGCAGATGCGGCTTTCCGCCACCAAGAGCCTGCTCGAACGGCGCGACGTGGTGATCGTCGCGACTGTGTCGGCGATCTACGGTATTGGGAATCCGTCGGAATATCACAAGATGATTCTGACGCTGCGCACCGGCGACAAGCTCGGTCAGCGCGACATCATCGCGCGGCTGATCGCGATGCAATACAACCGCAACGAAGCCGATTTCCAGCGCGGCTCGTTTCGCGTGCGCGGCGACACGATCGACATCTTTCCGGCGGAGCACGCGGAAATGGCGGTGCGCGTCGAGCTTTTCGACGACGAAATCGAGTCGATGCAGCTCTTCGATCCGCTCACCGGCCGCGTGCGCCAAAAAATTCCGCGTTTCACCGTCTATCCGTCGTCGCATTACGTGACGCCGCGCGACACCGTGATGCGGGCAATCGAAACGATCAAGTCCGAACTGCGCGAGCGGCTCGAGTTTTTCCATAAGGACGGCAAGCTCGTCGAGGCACAGCGGCTCGAACAGCGCACGCGCTTCGATCTGGAAATGCTGCAGGAACTCGGCTTCTGCAAGGGCATCGAGAATTACTCGCGGCATTTCTCGGGCGCGGCGCCCGGCGAGCCGCCGCCGACGCTCGTCGACTATCTGCCGCCCGACGCGCTCATGCTGCTCGACGAGTCGCACGTGCTGATCGGCCAGCTGAACGGCATGTACAACGGCGATCGCGCGCGCAAGGAAAATCTCGTCGATTACGGCTTCCGGATGCCGTCCGCGCTCGACAACCGGCCGCTCAAGTTCAACGAGTTCGAGCGCAAGATGCGTCAGGCCATCTTCGTGTCGGCGACGCCCGCTGACTACGAACAGCGCACGTCCGGCCAGGTCGCCGAGCAACTGGTGCGGCCGACCGGTCTCGTCGATCCGGAAATCGAAGTGCGTCCGGCGCGCTCGCAGGTCGACGACGTGCTCTCCGAGATCAACGCGCGCGTGAACGCGGGCGAGCGCGTGCTCGTCACGGTGCTGACCAAGCGCATGGCCGAGCAACTGACCGAGTTTCTCGCCGATCACGGCGTGAAGGTGCGCTATCTGCACAGCGACATCGATACGGTGGAGCGCGTCGAGATCATCCGCGACCTGCGGCTCGGCAGCTTCGATGTATTGGTCGGCATCAACTTGCTGCGCGAAGGGCTGGATATTCCGGAGGTGTCGCTGGTCGCGATTCTCGACGCCGACAAGGAAGGATTTTTGCGCGCCGAGCGCTCGCTGATCCAGACCAT
The DNA here is from genome assembly GCF_031451455.1 of Caballeronia sp. LZ024. Taxonomy (NCBI): domain Bacteria; kingdom Pseudomonadati; phylum Pseudomonadota; class Betaproteobacteria; order Burkholderiales; family Burkholderiaceae; genus Caballeronia; species Caballeronia sp. LZ024. The sequence goes on from NZ_JARUXL010000001.1 coordinate 1,233,593, forward strand.
TGGCCGGGCGGCGCGCAACGTGAACGGCAAGGCGATTCTCTACGCCGACAACATGACCGATTCGATGAAGCGCGCGATCGGCGAAACCGAGCGGCGGCGCGTGAAACAGATCGCGCACAACGAGAAGATGGGCATCGTGCCGCGCGGGGTGACGAAGCGCATCAAGGACATCATCGACGGCGTCTACAACGTCGACGACGCACGCGCCGAACTGAAGGAAGCGCAGACGCGCGCGAAGTTCGAAGACATGTCCGAGAAACAGCTCGCGAAGGAAATCAAGCGCCTCGAAAAGCAGATGATGGATCACGCCAAGAATCTGGAATTCGAGAAGGCAGCGCAGACGCGCGACCAATTGTCGCTTTTGCGGCAGCGCGTGTTTGGCGCAAACGTCGGCGATCACGTACCCGGCATCAACTGACGACGCTGTGGTATGAAAAAAAAGCGGCGAATCCCAAGGACTCGCCGCTTTTTTCACACTTGTCAAAATCCCGCCGCCGGAAACCCCCGCCGCAACAGGGCTGTAAGCCGGATCAAATTGTTGCGTCGATCGAACGGTGCTAAACTTCGCAAATATTGAGAATGGTTCCTATTAACCTTCCGTGCTCATTCTCATTGTCATTCTGGCGGCCGAGTTCCGAGTCGGTTGACGATCAACCAAGGCGCGCGGCGCGTGTCATTCATCGATAAGAAAAGGGAGTAACTCATGGTGGGTTCAACTTTGATGCGCGGCACGTTCGCCGCCTTGGCCCTTGCCGCTGCGACGTCCGCGATGGCTGCCGAGTATCCGATCGGCAAGCAGCACATCGAAGGCGGCATGGAGACGGGCGCGGTTTATCTGCAACCGATCACGATGGCGCCGGAAGGCATGATGCGCAAGGCATCGGATTCGGATATCCACCTCGAAGCCGACATCCACGCGGTCAAGAACAATCCGACCGGTTTCGCTGAGGGCGACTGGATGCCGTATCTGCAAGTCTCGTATGAACTCACGAAGGTCGGTTCGACGGAATCGGTCAAGGGCGACATGATGGCGATGGTCGCGAGCGACGGCCCGCACTACGGCGACAACGTGAAGCTCTTCGGACCGGGCAAGTACCACCTGAAGCTGCATATCTCGCCGCCGACGCAGACGGGCCACATGGCATTCGGCCGTCACGTCGACAAGGAAACGGGCGTGGGCCCGTGGTTCAAGCCGTTCACGATCGAATACGATTTCCCGTTCGCCGGCATCGGCAAGAAGGGCGGGTACTGAGCGCGGTTTGAGGTGCGCCTTGCTCGATGCGAGGCGCGTCCATTTCAAGAAGAAGGCTGCATGAAAGTGAAAATCCAGATGGCCGCGCTCGCGCTGTCGGCGCTCGTTGCCGGCATCGCCCACGCGGAAGATCTGCCGACGTTCAAGCTCGAGATGAACGACGGCACGCTGATCCCGGCACGCATCGAAGTGCCGGCGGGCAAGCGCATCAAGATTGAAGTGCACAACATCGGCAAGGGGGCCGCGGAGTTCGAGAGCATCCAGTTGCGCAAGGAAAAAGTGCTGGCGCCGGGCGCCGACTCTTTTGTCGTGATCGCGCCGCTCACCCCGGGCGAGTACAAGTTTTTCGACGATTTTCATCAGTCCGCACAGGGCGTGATCGTCGCGAAGTAGTGGTCGGCGCACGGCGGCGCGTAGTGCTTCGCGCCGCGTGCGAAGCAGAATTGGCTGGGAGGTTTTGAATGGGTCAGGTTCTTTTCATCGTCTGGCGCGAGAGCGTCGAGGCTCTGCTCGTCGTCGGCATCCTGTATGCCTGGCTCAAGAACGGCGATCATCATGCGCGGCGCGGCATGCCGTATCTGTGGGCCGGCGTCGCGATCGGCCTCGTTGCCGCGGTCGCGCTCGGCGCGGCGCTCGTCGGCTTCACGGAAGTGCTGTCGGGCAACGCGCAGGACTATTTCCAGACCGCGATGGTGCTCATCGCTTGCGTGCTGATCGTGCAAATGGTGCTGTGGATGAAGCGTCACGGCCGCACGCTCAAGCGCGACATGGAAGCGTCGCTGCAAAAGTCCACGCAGGACGGTCACTGGTGGGGCATCGCGGTGCTGGTCGCGCTCGCGATCGCGCGCGAAGGCAGCGAGACGGCCGTGTTCCTCTACGGCGTGGGCTTTGGGCAGTCGGGACACGTCGCGCCGTCGCAATATCTGGCGGTCGTGATCGGCCTTGGCCTCGCGTTTCTCACGTTCTATGTCTTGCAACTCGGCGGCAAGTATTTCTCGTGGCGGATCTTCTTTCGCGTCACCGAAATCATGTTGTTGTTCCTCGCCGCGGGGCTGTTCGAAACCGGCGTCGACAAGCTGATCGACATGGAAGTCCTCCCGGTCGTGATCAACCAGGTGTGGGACACGTCGCGCATTCTCGACGATTCCAGCACGTTCGGCTCGCTCGTCGCGACGCTGACCGGCTACCGCGCCCATCCGGCCGGGATGAACCTGATCGCCTATGCGGTGTACTGGCTCGTGATCTACCTCCTGCTGCGTCGCTCGAATACGCGCATGGCGCAAAAGGCTGCGGGCCGTCCAGCATGAACAGTGTCCTTGAACGGCCGGGCCGGCTGCGCCAAGCCGGACAATGGATGCAACGGCACGGCAGCGCGATCCGCGGGATTCAGTGGGTCGTGGTTGCCGTGTACGCTTTCCTGATCCTCGTGCCGGCCGTGATGCCGCTGCCCGACGGCGCCGCGCATCTCTGGAGCAACCTGACGCTCGCCGCGCAGTTCGTGTTCTGGGGCATCTGGTGGCCGTTCGTGCTGCTGTCGATGGTGATGCTCGGGCGCGTGTGGTGCGGCGTCCTGTGTCCGGAAGGCGCGCTCTCGGAATATGCGAGCCGCTTCGGACGCGGCTGGGCGATCCCGCGCTGGATGCGCTGGGGCGGCTGGCCGTTCGTGGCGTTCGGCCTCACGACGATTTACGGCCAGATGGTGAGCGTCTATCAGTACCCGAAGGCCGTGCTGCTGGTGCTCGGCGGGTCGACCGTCGGGGCGATGATCGTCGGCGTGCTGTATGGGCGCGAGAAACGCGTCTGGTGCAAGTACCTGTGCCCCGTGAACGGGGTCTTTTCGCTGCTGGCGCGCCTCGCGCCGTTCCACTACAAGGTCGACGAAGACGCCTGGCGCCGCTCGTACAAAGAGGGCGAGCACGGTCATCGCGTGATTCCGATCAACTGCGCGCCGCTCGTGCCCTTGCGCAACATGAAAGGCGCCTCCGACTGTCACATGTGCGGCCGATGCAGCGGCCACCGCGACGCCATCGCGCTGACGTGGCGTTCGCCGTCGGAGGAAGTGGTCCATCTCGGCGACAAGCAGGCGAACGCCTGGGACACGGCGCTGATTCTCTACGGCCTGCTCGGCATCGCGATCGGCGCTTTCCACTGGACGGTCAGCACGTGGTTCGTCGATGTGAAGCAAATATTCGCGACCTGGCTGATCGATCACGACATTCTCTGGCCGCTCGACACCAACGCGCCGTGGTATCTCTTCACGCATTATCCGGAACAGAACGACGTCTTTTCGTGGCTCGACGGCGGCATGGTGATCGGCTATATCGTCGCGACGGGGCTCGTGTACGGCACGGTGCTGCTCGCGCTCGTCGCGCTCGCGACGCGCATGCTCGGCCGCTTCGACTGGACGCGCCTGCATCACCTGACGCAGGCGCTGATTCCGGTCGCGGGATGCGGCGTGTTCCTCGGTTTGTCGGCGACGACGGTGGCGCTCCTGCGCGCCGAACACGTGCCGCTCTGGTGGGTGACCGATCTGCGGCTCGGCCTGCTCGGCGTGGCGAACCTGTGGAGCGCGTGGCTTGCGTGGCGCGTGACTAGCCGGTATGCGGCATCCCGTATTGTTTCGCGCGTGGGGGCGATGGTATGGTTCGTGGCTACGCTGGCCGTCGCGGACAGCGCGTGGTACCTGATGTTCTGGGGCTTTACCCGCTAGCCATTCTTGACCAACCTGTGAGCCGATTGTGAGAACCAAACCCGTACTGACCGACGACGACATCAAGGCCATCGCCGCCGCAGCCGAAGCCCATGCGCACGAGCACCACTGGAACGTGACGGTCGCGATCGTCGATGACGGCGGACATCTGCTGTATCTGCACCGCCTCGAAGGCGCGGGCGCGAGCACGTCGGAAATGGCGGCGGGCAAGGCGCGCACGGCGGTGCTGGGCCGCCGCGAAACGAAGGTCTACGAAGACATGATCAAGCAGGGCCGCACCGCGTTCCTGAGCGCACCGATGACCGCGATGCTCGAAGGCGGCGTGCCGATCATGGTCGGCACGGACATCGTCGGCGCGGTCGGCGTGTCGGGCGTGAAGTCGGACCAGGATGCGGCGATTGCGCGCGCGGGCATCGCGGCGCTGAAGATCGAAAACGTCTGAGCGCGGCGAACCCATCGCGTCAAAACAAACGGCGCGCTTTCCGCGAAGGAAAGCGCGCCGTTTTCATTCATCTGGCCGCTGTGCTTCGGTAGAGCACGGCGCACCCGCGGGAACCAAAAAAAGCGGCTTCGCTGGCTATCGACGACTGGCTGGTGTTTGCACGAAGGGGTCTAATTTCTCGCGTGCAAGTCGTCCTCGCTGGCTAATGCCAAACACCTCTTGGAGAGGTGGTCCCCACAATACCCGGTACTGCAATTCTGTCGTTCGTGCGGCGTTACTTCGTCAGGATGAGCTTGCCGAGACGCGTCGCGCGCAACTGGTAAGTCTCGCCGTTGTGCACGATGCTGATGTGGCTATGGCCCTGCAACAGCGCATCGCTTCGCAACGAGCGCTCGCCGCCCTGATCCGGCGATGCCGATACATGCACCGTCGTCACAGCCGCCTGTTTCGGTCGCGTGATGGCGGCATCGCGCACCACCGGGCGACGCAGCCGAAGCGTGGAAGAGCGCAGGGTGTCGGTCATGTCGGTGTGCTCGTTCGTTGATTCGATGGAGTCATCGTAAATGATAACCATTCCTATTTACAACAACGATTTTTTCATCGAATCCGATTTCCGATAGTCGAAGCCGCGGCGCAATGCGCGGCGGCCCGGAAACTCAGTGGAGCGGGCCTTCTTCGCTGCGGCCGTGCGCGTACTGGCGGATGAGCCGAACCGTGTCGATGTCGGCTTCGCGATACGCGGATTTCACGATCTCCTGCGTCTGGTGGGCGTCGGCGCTGGCGGTGGCGTCGTCGGCGACGGGCAGCGTCGTGCTGTAGGTGAAACGCAGGAAGAGCTGGAGGTCGTCGGGCTGCTCGATCGCCATCGTCAGCGAGCCGCCGACGTAGTCCGCCGTCGGCAGAATGTCGTAGCGCACGCTCGCGCCCGCGTTCAGCGTCACGCGGTCGCGCACGATGGCCTGCCCGTAGTGCAGTTCGCGCTCCATCACGTCGCCCTCGCGCGACAGGATCGTGCAGCTGTCGAGGCCGATCACGAAGAGTTGCGGCTGTTCCGCGCGCAGCACGAGGCCTTCCCACAACTGTTCGGGCGTCAGCGAGTCGACGAACGGATTGAGCGGGTCGTTGATCTGGATCAGGTGTTCGAAATTCAAGACGACGGGTTCCTTCTCGGATTCATGGCGGGCAAAAGCGGTTCAGGCCGGAACGATGCCGGTATCGATGCGGATCGCGCCGCTCAGGATCTTGTGCACGGGACACGCATTCGCGATTTGCAAAAGGCGTTCGCGCTGTTCGTCGCTGAGCGCGCCGGTCAGCACGATCTTGCGGTCGATCACGCTGCCTTCGGCCGTGCTCGCGAGCGAGAGCGTGACGCGCACGGCGTCGAGCGGCCAGTCCTTGCGCTTGGCGTACATCTTGAGCGTGATCGAGGTGCAGGCGCCGAGGCTCGAAAGCAGGAGCGACGCGGGCGCCGGGCCGGTGTCGCGGCCGCCGAGCGTCTCGGGTTCGTCGGCGATCCACTTGTGCATGCCGTCGTCGAGTTGGACCTGATAGTCGGTCGGGCCGATGGTGGCGATCACGGACGGTTCAGCCATGCAGTGCTCCTCTCGTAGGTGTTCAGGCGACGCATCGTCCACGAAAAAGCGGCGCGGCGCGAACGGTTATTGTGACGCAATGTCGCCGTTCGTGCCGCGCCGCGTGACTCGTGCATTGCGATTGTTACAGCGCGTGGACGCAATCAGTGCGTGATCGCGCCAATGCGTCCCGCCTGATAGTCGATCACTGCCTGACGGATTTCGTCCTCCGTGTTCATCACGAACGGACCGTAGCGCACCACGGGCTCCTTCAGCGGCACGCCGCCGATCAGCAGCACGTCGAGCGGCTCGTCGCCAGCGGCGAGCGTCACGCTCTCGCCGTCGCCGTTGAAGAGCACCATCTGCTGCGCGCGCACCGGCGTCCGGTCGGCGCCGTAGAAGCCCGCGCCGGCGAGCGGATAGGTGAACACGCGGAAATCGCGCGGCACCGCCGTCTCGACCGATGCACCCGGCTGCAGCGAAAAGTGCTGGTACAGGATCGGCGTGCGCGTTTCGATCGCGGCCTTCACGCCGAGCGCCTCGCCTGCGATCACCTTCACGCGTACTCGGCCGTCCTCGCTCACGGCGACCGGGATTTTCCCCGACGCGATCTCCTGATAATGCGGCGCGATCATCTTGTCGCGGCGCGGCAGGTTCACCCAGAGTTGCAGACCGTGCACGCGGCCGCCGGTACGCGTGAACTCGGGATCCGGCATTTCGCTGTGCACGACGCCCGCGCCCGCCGTCATCCACTGGACGTCGCCTTCGCGCAGCGTGCCGGAGTGGCCCGCCGAATCCTTGTGGCCGAACTGGCCTTCGAGCACGTAAGTGACCGTCTCGAAGCCGCGGTGCGGGTGATCCGGCGCGCCTTTCGCCTCGCCGGGCGCGTAGTCGACCGGTCCCATTTCGTCCAGCAGCAGGAACGGATCGAAATCCATCAGAAGGCGCGTCGGAAACGGGCGATGCACGACAAAACCGCCGCCTTCGACGGTTCGAAGGGCGGGAACGGTGCGTTCGATAGTACGGGTAGTGCTCATGGGACCTCGCGTCGCTATCAGGGGAATAGCGCTAAATTTGGAACACAGAGCTATTATATGAGCCCGATTCGCGCGAAAAAGCCGTCTAAACGCAATGGATTGTCCCGCCAGTGAAACGATATGAAAGCCGACACGCACGACCTGAATGATTTGATGTACTTCTCGCACGTCGTCGAGAACGGCGGCTTTTCCGCGGCCGAGCGCGTGCTCGGCATTTCGAAGTCGCGGCTGTCGCGGCGGGTGTCGGAACTAGAGGCGTCGCTCGGCGTGCGGCTTTTGCAGCGCTCGACGCGCAAGCTCGCGCTCACCGAAGCCGGCCAGCTCTTCTACCAGCACTGTCAGGCGATGCTCGCCGAGGCGCAGGCGGCCGTGAACGTCGTGCAGAGCCTGCGCGATTCGCCGCGCGGCACGGTGCGCGTGAGTGTGCCGGTGACGATCGCGCAGACGTTCCTGTCGGCCGTGATGCCGGAGTTCCTGCATCGCTATCCCGAAGTGCGCGTCGTGCTGCGCGTGACGAACCGCGTCGTCGATCTGTTCGAGGATGCCGTCGATGTCGCCCTGCGCGTGCGTTCCGAGCCGCCCGCGAATTCGAACGTGGTCGCGCGGCCGCTGTGGCGCACGGAACAGATGCTGGTGGCGGCGCCGTCGCTGCTCAAGCCCAATGCGCCGCCGCTCACGCCGTCCGAGCTCGCCCAGTTCGACACCCTCGACACGCCGTCGAGCGATGGCCGTCACGTCTATCGCCTGATCGCGCCCGACGGCACGCGCCACGAGTTCGAGCACGAGCCGCGCCTCGTGACCGCCGATCTGTCGATGATTCGCGAAGCCGTGCTGCGCGGCGTCGGCATCGCGGCGCTGCCGGAGATGATGTACGGCGCGCCGCTGCGCTCGGGCCAGCTTTCGCCGGTGATGCCGGGCTGGACGTTTCCGTCGCCGCAACTGTATGCGGTGTTTTTGTCGCGGCAGGGCATGGTGCCGGCGATCCGGGCCTTCGTTGATTTTCTGGTCGAGTCGATCGACGACGGACGGCGCTTCCCTGGAGAATGTCCTGTCGAGTCAGCGCCCGCGCGCGAAACAGTGTGACTATTCTTCGCGCGACGCATCGTTTCTCGCATTGAAGCGCGTGCTTGCGATGGACAGATTCAATCGACCGAGGGTTGTACGCGAAAATGCGCGGCGTTATATTGAAATCCCTTCGCTAAGGAGCTTCTTATGCGAAAACTGACGGCTACTCTTATAGTTAGCCTGATAGGGTTGATCGCGCTGTCCGTGTCGACCACGGCTGCCGCATGTGGCGATTCTTCGAACTCAAGTTATTCGAGCCCGAAGTGACTGCCCGCCCGAATGCGCTGAGTGCGCACAAAAAAAGGCCTTCATCCGACGATGAAGGCCTTTTACTTTGCGGCGTCTGAATCGATCAGTGCGCCTGCTTATTTCCCCGCTTTAGGCTCCGTCACGAAGCCGATCTTCGACAAACCGCCCGCCTGAGCGGCCGACATCACATCGGCGACGCGCTCATACGGCACCTTGCGGTCCGCGCGCAGATGCAGTTCCGGCTGCGGCGATTGCTTCGACGCCTGCGCGATGCGCGCGGCGAGCGCGGTGTCGTCGACCTTCTGGTCGTCCCAGAGGATCGTGCCGTCGGCTTCGACCGCGAGATTCACGTGCGCGGGCTTCGTGTCCTGCGGCTGGCTGCTCGCGTGCGGCAGGTCGATCTTCACGGCGTGATTCATCGCCGGAATGGTCACGAGAAAAATGATCAGGAGAACCAGCATCACGTCGACGAGCGGCGTCATGTTGATCTCGCTCATCATGCCGTCGTCTTCGTCGCCGGCGAAAGGGCTCATTGCCATCGGAAACCTCGCTTTAGCTGGCGCGCGTGGCGAGACGCAGGCTGTCGGCGGCGCCCGCGCCAGCGGGGCGCTTGGTCGACGAGAGCTTGGTGCCCGTCACGAAGAACGCATGCAGGCCGTGCGCGAAGCGGTTGAGCTTGGTCACGATCGACTTGTTCGCACGCGTGAGCGCGTTATAGCCGAGTACCGCCGGAATCGCGACGAAGAGGCCGAACGCCGTCATGATGAGCGATTCGCCGACCGGGCCCGCCACCTGGTCGATCGACGTCTGGCCGGTCGCGCCGATCGTGAGCAGCGCGTGATAGATGCCCCAGACCGTGCCGAACAGGCCGACGAACGGCGCCGTGCTGCCGATCGAAGCGAGGACGGCGAGGCCCGACTGCATGCGGCCGACGCCTTCGTCCATCGTGTCCTTCAGACAGCGCGTGACCCAGTCGGAGACGTCCATGCGGTCGTGCAGATGCGGCTGCGTCTGGTGATGATGGTCGGCGGCTTCCTGGCCGGAGAGGGCGAGGGCGAGAAAGGGATTGTCGGCGGGACTCGATGAATGGCTGCCGAGCTTCTTGATGCCGTCGGCGAAATCGTCAGAGTGCCAGAACGCGCGCTCGGCGTTCTTGGTCAGGCGCTTCAGGCGCAGAACGTTCCACGCCTTCACGACGATCACCGTCCACGAAAGCACCGACATGATCACGAGCGCGAGCGCGATGCCGCGTGTCACGAAATCGCCTTGCGCCCACACGTGCGCAATTCCGTAGTTTTCCATTGCAGTTCCTGTTGTATCTGAGAAATTTGATCAGTCGGTCAGACTGAAGACGAAAGGCACGGAAGTGACGGCGCGGATCGCCTCGCCGTTTTCTTTGTAGGGTTTGCAGGCGCTCGCTCGCACGGCGTCGAGGGCGGCTTCGTCGAGACGCGACGAACCGCTCGTCTTCTTCAGCGCGATGTTTTCGAGCTTACCAGACACGCCGAGGACGAATCCGACCACCGCAGTGCCGGTCTCGCCGCGGCGCTTTGCCATCGTCGGATACTCCGGCTGGACGATGTTGCACGACAGGTGCGAAATGTCCTTCGGGGCGGAAAGCGCCATCGTCGGGCGCCCGACGGCGGGTGCGGCCGCCTCGGGCTGGGCGGGAGCCGGCGGGGCGGGCGGCGCCGGGGGCGTCGGGTCGGGCGTGGGAGCGGCGATCGGCGATGGCGCGTCGCTTTGCGGCATCGGCTTCGGTGCCGGCTGCGGACGCGGCTGGACCTTGGGCTTGACGATCGGCTTCGGCGGAACGGGTTTGGGCGGTGGAGGCGTCGGCGTGGATTCGACCGCGACGGGCGCGGCGACGGGCGCCGGCTCGGCGCTGATCAGTTCCGCGGTGATCGCACGGACTTCGACCGGACGGGGCTTCGGCTCGTTGCGCATCGTCGTGACGACCGCGACGAGCGCCACATGAAGTGCAACGACGGCGGCGGCCGCCACCATCACGCGGCGATCGATGCCGCTGGTCGGCTCCGGCGTCGGGCCGGCGGGTGTCATTGTCGGGGACTGCATGGGATCAGATGGGGGCCGCGAAGAGTGAATCCACCGGGCCTGTGCAGCACTTCAGGCTAAACAACGTCATGTTCGGAAAATCAGCAGAGAGATAAAGAGAGTGGTCACGAAGCCGATCAGCAATTCCATCATTTCTCCCGGAGAAGACGTGGCGCGGCTGGCTGGTGCGACTGGCTTGCGGCGGTGAGATCGATGCAGCATCCGGCAAAGCGCGCAATGGCTTTTCCGGCGCCACACGGGTGTGAAGCGTCAGGCGGCCTTGCGTTCGTAAAACGTCAGCGGAACGGCATGGTGCTCGTGCCCCACGCCGCAGCGCGACGCGCAGACGCCGCTTTGCAGCATCACGTCCCGCACCGATTCCTCGCACTTCCCGCAGCATAGCGCGACGCCGAGCTCGAATTGCAGTTCGTCGAACGAATCGACGCCACCGGCGATGGCCGTGCGGATCTTGCGGTCGGATACGGACTTGCACACACAGACGATCATGATCAGTCGCGATAGCTAGGGTTAATGCGAACTATTATCATTCAGTATCAGCGTGTTTGCAAGCGCGTGTCTGTGTTTAATGTAACAAAACAAGGAAGTAGGAAGGGTTTTCCAGAGCGACCGGTGCGACCGGGCTGACGAGGCGTCCGGTATTCAGGGACGCATCACGCCGCGTCGGACCGGAGCGGCTGGGTGCGGCGCGACGGGATGACGACGTGCTGAACGCGCGTGTCGATGCCAAGGAGTGTCGCTGCGAGCTGGCGCTGCGATTCGCCATCGGCGGTGGAATAAAAGAGCGGGAGCGGGGCCGATGCCGACGGGGCGGCGCGCAGGCCGTGGAGGTCGAGCTGCCGTTCGAGCTGGCGCGCAATGGCGACGCTCGTATCGACGATGTGCAGGCGATCGCCCGCGATCGAGCGGATCGCTTCGTGGAGGAAAGGGTAGTGCGTGCAGCCCAGCACGAGCGTGTCGGCGCCGGCGTCGAGCATCGGCTGGAGATAGCCTGCGAGCAGCGCCATCAGTTCGGGCGAGCGGGTGTCGCAGCGCTCGACGGACTGCACGAGACCATGTCCCGGCTGGCAGATGAAGCGGCAATCGGCCGCGTAACGGTCGAGCAGCGCCTGAAAACGCAGGCTGCGCAAGGTGACGGCGGTCGCGAGCACCCCGACGACGCGCGTCTTCGACAATGACGCTGCCGGTTTGACACCGGGTTCCACGCCGATCAGCGGAATGGATAGCCGCTCGCGCACGAAAGCGATCGACTGCGCGGTCGCCGTATTGCACGCGACGACCAGCGCCTTGGCCCCGCGGGCGGCGAGCCATTGGCCGATCGCCATCGTGCGGTCGACGATGAAATCGTCGTCGCGCTCGCCATACGGCGCATGGAGCGAGTCGGCGACGTAGACGAGCGGCTCGTGCGGGAGCGCCGTGCGCACCGCGCGCAGCACGGACAGCCCGCCGAGCCCGGAATCGAAAACGCCGACGGGCGCGCTCGTCACGGGGACGGCGCGCTCGAAGGGTGAGTTGGTTTGCAAAACGGACAACGACACGATGCGCGAGACTTATTCGCCTTCGCCCATCATAGTTTGCTGGTAATTCTGAATACCGACCTTGTCGATCAGATCGAGTTGCGTTTCGAGCCAGTCGATGTGCTCTTCGGTATCGTCGAGAATCCTCACGAAAATTTCACGCGAGACGAAATCGCGCACCGACTCGCAATAAACGATTGCTTCCTTGCACGTGCTTTGCGAAATCTGTTCGAGCTTCAGGTCGCATTCGAGAATCTCTTTGGTCTCTTCGCCGATCAAAAGCTTGTGCAGATCCTGCAGATTCGGCAGGCCGTCGAGCATGAATACACGCTGGATCAGCCAGTCGGCGTGCTTCATTTCGCCGATCGATTCGTCGTATTCGTGCTTGTTCAGGCGCTCCAGGCCCCAATGCTTGTACATCCGGGCGTGCAGGAAATATTGATTGATCGCAGTCAGTTCGTTCTTCAACTGCGAGTTCAGGTATTCGATGACTTTCGGGTCGCCTTGCATGATTGTTCCTTGTTCGGGGCGTACTGCTTCTCGGAATCTTTGAACGATAAACCTTGCAGAGAAAATTGCCAAGGTTAGATAAAAATCTTTTGTTTCAGATGAAAATGAGAACGAATCTCTTTATGGCAATGACACTGCTGAATAAAAAACCGGGCGGCCACGCCCGGTTTTCATAGGCGGGTAATTATTCAGCGGTCCCGCATCAGGCCGTCGCGACGGGAATCTTGCCGATCTTCGCCTGCCATTCGGCCGGCCCCGTCTTGTGCACCGACGTGCCCGACGAATCGACCGCCACCGTCACCGGCATGTCCTGCACGTCGAATTCGTAGATCGCTTCCATGCCGAGGTCCTCGAAGGCGACGACTTTCGCGCCGCGGATCGCCTTCGACACCAGATACGCCGCGCCGCCGACCGCCATCAGGTAGGCCGCGTTGTGCTTCTTGATCGCCTCGATCGCGACCGGGCCGCGCTCGGCCTTGCCGATCATCGAGATGAGGCCGGTCTGGGAAAGCATCAGTTCGGTGAACTTGTCCATGCGCGTCGCGGTGGTCGGGCCCGCCGGGCCGACGACTTCGTCGCGTACCGGATCGACCGGGCCGACGTAATAGATCACACGATTCTTGAAATCGACCGGCAGTTTTTCACCCTTCGCCAGCATGTCCGCGATGCGCTTGTGCGCGGCGTCGCGACCCGTGAGCATCTTGCCGGAGAGCAGGAGCGTCTGGCCCGGCTTCCACGCGGCGACCTGCTCCGGCGTCAGCGTGTTCAGGTCGACGCGCTGGCTCGTTTCCGTGTTCGGCTCCCAGTTCACCTTCGGCCACGCGTCGAGCGACGGCGCTTCGAGCTTCGCGACGCCCGAACCGTCGAGCGTGAAGTGCGCGTGGCGCGTCGCCGCGCAGTTCGGGATGATCGCGACCGGCTTCGATGCCGCGTGCGTCGGCGCCGCCATGATCTTGACGTCGAGAACGGTGGCAAGGCCGCCGAGACCCTGCGCGCCGATGCCGAGCGCATTGACCTTCTCGTGCAGCTCGATACGCAGCTCCTCGATCCAGTCCTTCGGGCCGCGCGCGATGATGTCCTGGATGTCGATCGGGTCCATGAGCGACTCCTTCGCCATCACCATCGCCTTCTCGGCCGTGCCGCCGATGCCGATGCCGAGCATGCCCGGCGGGCACCAGCCCGCGCCCATCGTCGGCACGGTCTTGAGAATCCAGTCGACGATCGAATCCGACGGATTCAGCATCGCGAATTTCGACTTGTTCTCCGAGCCGCCGCCCTTCGCCGCGACCTGCACGTCGACCTTGTCGCCGGGCACGATCTCGTAGTGGATCACGGCCGGCGTGTTGTCCTTCGTGTTCTTGCGTTCGCCTTCGGGCGGGCTCACGATCGACGCGCGCAGCACGTTGTCCGGGTTCAGGTAACCGCGGCGCACGCCTTCGTTGATCATCTCGGTGACGCCCATCGTGGCACTGCCGTTTTCACTTGCCCAGCGCACGTCCATGCCGACCTTCACGAAGACCGTGACGATGCCGGTGTCCTGGCAGATCGGCCGTTTGCCTTCCGCGCACATGCGGCTGTTGGTCAGGATCTGCGCGATCGCGTCCTTCGCGGCCGGGCTTTCCTCCAGCTCGTAGGCGCGGCCGAGCGCCTGGATGTAGTCGAGCGGATGGTAGTAGCTGATGTACTGGAGCGAATCGGCGATGCTCTGGATCAGGTCTTCCTGTTTGATGACGGTCATGGCTTGGGCTCTTGGGGACGGGATTGGACTCTCGCGCTCTGCGGCGCTCGGCGATGCGCTCAGTCAGTCGCGCGGGCGGGCGCGACCGACTCGTTATGGAAATGCTGCGGATGTGTATGCGTGGTCAGGCGGTCGACCCACGCCATGATGAGCGCGGACAGCAGGAACGCGAGGTGAATGAGCACCTGCCACATCACGGCGCTTTGCGAGTGCTGATCCGGATCGATGAAGGTTTTCAGCAGATGGATCGACGAGATGCTGATGAGCGCCATCGAAAGCTTCACCTTCAGCACGCCCGCGTTGACGTGATCGAGCCATTCGGGCTCGTCCGGATGGCCTTCCACGCCGAGCCGCGAGACAAAGGTCTCATAGCCGCCGACGATCACCATGATGAGCAGGTTCGAGATCATCACCACGTCGATCAGGCCGAGCACGACCAGCATGATGTTGGTTTCGTCGAGCGTGAAGGCGTGCGAGACGAGGTGCCACACTTCCTTCAGAAACAGCACGACGTAGACGCCCTGCGCGACGATCAGGCCGAGATAAAGCGGCACTTGCAGCCAGCGGCTCATGAAGATGAGCCTCGGGAGCGGGCCCATCGGGCGGGGCGAGCCGGGAACGTGCTTGGGAGCGGACATGGGCTTCAGGTTGGACGAATGCCGGATTGGGGAACCCGCAATTGTAGCGTGTCGATCGTAAGGTTCGCCGAAGGCGCCCGGCGCGAGGTGAGGGCGCGAGCCGAAGGCGGCGCGCTCAGGAGGCCATCGGCGGAACCTGGCGTGGGCGGATGCTCGCGAGCGCGATGCCCGCGACCACGCACGCGAGCGCGATGCCATGCGCTATCGTCGGCCGCTCGCCGAGGAACACGATGCCGTACACCGCAGCCGCGATCGGCAGGACGGCCGAGAACACGCCGGCGAGGCTGCCGTCGACGTGGCGGATGCCCTTCATCCACAGCCAGAACGAGAAAATGCTCGCCGAGAGCCCGTACCACAGCACGAGCGTCCAGGTTCCCGCGCCGACGCTCGCGTAGTCGAAGGAGAGGAGCGCCGGGAGACCCAGCGGCAGCATCAGCAGGAGCCCGAAGCCATGCGTGTACGCGCAGATGTCGATGGCGGGCAGTGTCTCCGTGAGGCGGCGCGAGAGGATTACGTAGAAGGATTCGCAGCACACGGCGCCGAGCACCATGAGGTTGCCGGCGAGCGAACTCTCCCTGGCCGTGCCTGCGAGCGCGCCATGCGCACTCTGCGCGACGTTGATGACGACGACGCCCGCGATCGCCAGCGCGATCGACACGAGCGCGCGGCCGTTCGGCCGCTCCTTGAGAAAGAGCCACGCGAAGAGCGCGACGACCGCCGGGATCGTGCTCGTGATGACGCCCGCCGCGACCGCGCTGGTGCGCTGCACGCCGTTGAGCATGAGCAGCGTGAACATGAACGTGCCGAAGAGCGCCTGCAGGAACAGGTTGATCCATTCGCCGCGCGCGACGCGCCTCATCTTCGACGGCCGCAGGAGCGGCCACAGCACCGCGATGGCGATCACGAAGCGCAGGAGGGCGAACAGCGTGACGGGAACGAACGCGACAATCGACTTGCCGACACCGACATTGCTGCCGACGAGCAGCATGGCTGCGATAAGGTACAAGGCGTATCGATTCAAGCTGGAATCCGGACGGCGAGTTCAGTTACGATTGTAGGGACGCATGCAGGCCGGGCGCTTTACGGCCGCGTGGATCGAAATCCAGGCGCGCATTGTAGAAGCCGCGCGACCCTCTCGTATACCCCGTGTCGATTGGCGGCGGCGCGTAAGAAGCGGGTAAGGCGGGAGGCTTATCGTGGAGATAAAGGCCGGACATACAGGTCGACGAACGAACGTGCTGCACCGCGGCAACGAACGCTCGTCGAAGCAGGAGACACAGTCAGCTGCGAGGCGCGAATGCGCGTCCCGCGTCAAACGGAACATGCGGCCCGTGCCCACGCGCGCCGACGATTTTAGATTCACCATCAAAGGGGTTGTCGATGTCTGCGATTGAATCCGTACTCCAGGAACGCCGCATTTTCCCGCCTTCCGACAAGGCTTCGGCCCATGCCGCGATTTCCGGCATGGACGCCTACAAGGCCTTGGCCGACGAAGCCGAGCGCGACTACGAAGGCTTCTGGGCGCGCATCGCGCGCGAAACGCTCGCGTGGCACAAGCCGTTCACGAAGGTGCTCGACGAATCGAACGCGCCGTTCTACACCTGGTTCGAGGACGGCGAACTCAACGCGTCGTACAACTGCATCGACCGTCACGTCGAAGCGGGCAACGGCGCGAAGAACGCGATCATCTTCGAAGCGGACGACGGCACCGTCACCAACGTCACGTATCAGGACCTGCTCTCGCGCGTCTCGCGTTTCGCGAACGCGCTGAAGAAGCAGGGCGTGAAGAAGGGCGACCGCGTCGTGATCTATCTGCCGATGTCGGTGGAAGGCGTCGTCGCGATGCAGGCCTGCGCGCGCATCGGCGCGACGCATTCGGTCGTGTTCGGCGGGTTCTCGTCGAAGTCGCTGAACGAGCGGCTCGTCGACGTGGGCGCGGTCGCGCTCATCACCGCCGACGAACAGATGCGCGGCGGCAAGGCGTTGCCGCTCAAGAACATCGCCGACGAAGCGCTCGCGGCCGGCGGCTGCGAGGCGGTGAAGAACGTGATCGTCTATCGCAGGACCGGCGGCAAGGTCGCGTGGACCGAAGGCCGCGACCAATGGATGCACGAACTCGTCGAGAACGAATCCGACCAGTGCGAGCCGGAATGGGTGAGCGCCGAGCATCCGCTCTTCATCCTCTACACGTCGGGCTCGACGGGCAAGCCGAAGGGCGTGCAGCACAGCACCGGCGGCATCCTGCTGTGGGCCGCGCAGACCACGAAGTGGACGTTCGACATGAAGCCGGACGACATCTTCTGGTGTACTGCCGATATCGGCTGGATCACGGGACACAGCTACATCACCTACGGGCCGCCCGCGATCGGCGCGACCCAGGTCATGTTCGAGGGCGTGCCGACCTATCCGAACGCGGGCCGCTTCTGGGAGATGATCGGCAAGCACAAGGTCACGATCTTCTACACGGCGCCCACCGCGATCCGCTCGCTCATCAAGGTCTCGGAAGCCGATGCGAAGGTGCATCCGAAGAGCTACGACCTGTCGACGCTGCGCATCCTCGGCACGGTTGGCGAGCCGATCAATCCGGAAGCGTGGATGTGGTATCACGAGAACGTCGGCGGCGGGAAGTGCCCGATCGTCGATACGTGGTGGCAGACCGAGACCGGCGGGCACATGATCACGCCGCTGCCGGGCGCGACGCCGCTGGTGCCGGGTTCGTGCACGCTGCCGTTGCCGGGCATCATGGCGGCGATCGTCGACGAAACCGGCCAGGACGTGCCGAACGGGCAGGGCGGCATCCTGGTCGTCAAGCGTCCCTGGCCGTCGATGCTGCGCAACGTGTGGGGCGACCCGAAGCGCTATCAGACGAGCTACTTCCCCGAAGAACTCGGCGGCAAGCTGTATCTCGCCGGCGACGGCGCCGTGCGCGACAAGGACACCGGCTACTTCACGATCATGGGCCGTATCGACGACGTGCTAAACGTCTCCGGTCACCGGCTCGGCACGATGGAGATCGAGTCGGCGCTGGTCGCGAATCCGCTTGTCGCGGAAGCGGCGGTCGTCGGCCGTCCGGACGACACGACGGGCGAAGCCGTCGTCGCGTTCGTGGTGCTCAAGCGTGAGCGCCCCGAGGGCGAGGAGGGCACGAAGATCGCGAACGAACTGCGCGCGTGGGTCGCGAAGGAGATCGGTCCGATCGCGAAGCCGAAGGACATCCGCTTCGGCGAGAACCTGCCGAAGACGCGTTCGGGCAAGATCATGCGGCGCCTGTTGCGCTCGCTCGCGAAGGGCGAGGCGATCACGCAGGACGTCTCGACGCTCGAAAATCCCGCGATTCTCGACCAGCTCGGCGAAGCGAAATGAACGTTCGCGGTTGAGCCTTCGTGCAAAACGGCTGCCCTCGGGCAGCCGTTTTGCATTGCAGCGGTCGATCCTGATTGCCCGCGCGGCGCGGTTTTGGTAAACAGTCGCATGCCCGTCGAGACCCCTTCCCAACGCACGCCCGAAGCGCCGCCCGTATCGGCGGCAATGGCGCGCGCGCATCGCGCTTACTGGCGCTTCAACGTCGCGCTGATCGCCGTGCTGATGGCGCTCGGCTTCGTCGTGTCGTTCGGCTTGCCGCTCGTGGCGTCGCGGCTCGAGGACGTGCGCATCGCGGGCTTCCCGCTGCCGTTCTACTTCGGCGCGCAGGGCGCGATCCTCGTGTATGTCGCGCTGATCGTCGTCTATATCGTGCTGATGCAGTTCGCCGATGCGCGCCTTTTGCGAGCCTCGCGCGCGGCCGGCGGGCAGACATGAAGCTGACCAACCGCCTGATCGTCTACTACGCGCTCTATACGGTCGGCTTTTTCTTCTTCATCTTCGTGATGGAGCGCATCGAGCGCGTGACCGGCCCCGGCATGTGGATTGGCTACGTGTTCCTGTTCGTGCCGATCGCGGTCTATGCGGTGATCGGCCTTCTGTCGCGCACGTCCGATCTCGTCGAATACTACGTCGCGGGGCGGCGCGTGCCGTCCGCGTTCAACGGCATGGCGACGGCGGCCGACTGGCTGTCGGCGGCATCGTTCATCGGGCTGGCCGGTTCGATCTACGCGAGCGGCTACGACGGCCTCGCCTACGTGATGGGCTGGACGAGCGGCTACTGCCTCGTCGCGTTCCTGCTCGCGCCCTACGTGCGCAAGCTCGCGCGCTACACGATCCCCGATTTCCTCGGCACGCGCTTTTCCAGCAACCTCGTGCGCGGACTCGCCGCGTTCGCCGCGATCCTCTGTTCGTTCGTCTATCTCGTCGCGCAGATCCAGGGCATCGGGCTGATTGCGTCGCGCTTTATCGGCATTGACTTCGCGATCGGCATCTTCTGCGGGCTCGCGGGCATTCTCGTGTGCTCGTTTCTCGGCGGCATGCGCGCCGTTACGTGGACGCAGGTCGCGCAGTACATCATCCTGATCAGCGCGATGCTGATCCCGGTCTCGATGATCGCGCATCGCGAAGGGCTTGGCTGGCTGCCGCAACTGAACTACGGACGCGTGATGGAGCGCGTCGAATCGCTCGAACGGATGGTCGCAGACTCGCCCGAGGAAGCGCGGGTGCGCGACGACTACCGGCGTCAGGCCGCGCAGATCCAGTCACGCATCGACACGCTGCCGCAGTCGTATCGCAGCGAGTACGGGCGGCTCGTGTACGCGATCGCGGAACTGCGGCGGCATAACGGGCCGCTGCGCGAGATCAGCGCGCGCGAGCGCGAACTCGAAGCGTTCCCAAAAGATCCCGCCGATGCGCTCGCCAAATGGTCGCGCGAGCGCGATGCGCTGCTCGAACGCGTGGCCGCGCCCGTGCCGATGGCGCAGGCGTTTCCGGTCGCATCAGCGGGGGCTGCCGAGGAGGAGAGCCGGCGCGTGCATCAGCGTAACTTTCTGTCGCTGCTCTTGTGCCTGTCGCTCGGCACGGCGAGCCTGCCGCACATCCTCACGCGCTACAACACGACGACCTCGGTGGCGTCGGCGCGGCGCTCGGTCGGCTGGACGCTCTTCTTCGTCGCGCTCTTCTACCTGACGGTGCCCGTGCTCGCGGTGCTGATCAAGCACGAGATTTTGTCGGGGCTCGTCGGCCACCGGTTCGTCGATCTGCCGCAATGGGTCATGCAATGGCGCAAGGTCGAGCCGTACCTGATCCGCATCACCGACATCAACGGCGACGGCATCGTGCGCTGGGCCGGCATCCAGATGCAGCCGGACATGGTGGTGCTGGCGGCGCCCGAAATTGCCGGGCTGCCGTATGTGATCTCGGGGCTGATCGCGGCGGGCGCGCTGGCGGCGGCGCTTTCGACGGCGGACGGTCTGTTGCTCACGATCGCGAACGCGCTCTCGCACGACGTGTACTACTGCATGGTCGACCGGAGCGCGACGAGCCAGCGGCGCGTGACGATTTCGAAGATTCTGCTGCTTGGCGTGGCGCTGTTCGCGTCCTATGTGGCGTCGCTGAATACGGGAAATATCCTGTTTCTGGTGGGGGCGGCGTTTTCGCTGGCGGCGTCGAGTCTCTTTCCTGTACTTGTGCTCGGCGTCTTCTGGAAGCGCACGACCCGGCGCGGCGCGGTGGCGGGGATGATGGCGGGGCTCGTCGTGTGCGTTTATTACATCGTCTCGACGTATCCGTTCTTCACGCAGATGACCGGTTTCGCGGGGGCGCGATGGTTCGGCATCGAGCCGATCAGTTCAGGCGTGTTTGGTGTGCCGGCGGGATTCGTCGTGGCGATCGCGGTGAGTCTCTTCGACCGCGACAAGCCCGATGCGTATACGCGCGCGCTCGTGGACTATATCCGTCACCCGTAGGCAGGGGCTGGCAGGGCCGGCGGAGTTTGCTATACTCTGCGTCTTGCCGGAGAGATGGATGAGCGGTTTAAGTCGCACGCCTGGAAAGCGTGTATAGGGTAAAACCTATCCGGGGTTCGAATCCCCGTCTCTCCGCCAGAGTCAGTCATAAAGCCCTGTAACTTGAATGAGTTACAGGGCTTTTGTTTTTTCGGGTTATCAAAAAAACCAGAAAAAATCGCCCACTACGCGGGCATGTCGAAGCCGACGGATTCGTTTGAGCGCTGGAGCTATACAGCAAGGGACGAGGCGCGCGCCGAATAGAGGCAACGCGACTACATCGCCATGCTCGACTTTCTGGATATCCGAGCGTCGGATATCGACGTGAACCGTATGGTGGACGAAGCGACGAATATGGAAATGGCGCTTGCACAGACGCCGCCAGGTTTGATTCAACTCGACCTTGCATCAAAATGTTGGCCTTAATATCCGGCTGACGTGTAAGGAAGCCGTGGTTGTCGATTTGCGTCCTACACGCGCGAAGTCTAGCTTTTTCGAAACCAAATTCCGCCGATAGCCGCCCTCGAAAGGCGGGCGTCTATTACCTCAACTCGCCAGCCCACGCTTCCATCATCAGGCGGCGTCGCCGCGCCCGTCACTCCACCTTCCCCGCGTAGTCCCCACCAAACTGCGCGATATAAGTACTCAGTCCACGGCCCGCGACCGCAAGGCGCTTCATTTCTTCGACATGCTCCCGTCCGGGCACGCGATGATCGTAGAGATACGTCGAGCCATTCGCGAATCGCACGCGAATGCCGTCGCGCAAAACTTCAAAGGCTCGCACGCCTGAGTTCCCCGCGAGATTCCCGTAAGCCTTCATCAGCGGCTTTCCTCCTGTCGGCAGAACCCAGTCGAACGATCGTACGCGCATAAAAAAGCGAGTTCGCGCGAATCCCGTATACTTCGGGGCTCAAATTTATCTTCGATCCGGCTAAAGTTCGCGCGGATCGTGCCGAAATAGCATTCATGGAACACGACCACGATCCCTTCTTCGAATCCGACGACCCGCATTTTCAGCGCGCCCGAGCGTTGAGCATGAGTATCGGTGCGATCCGCAAGGCGCAAGGCAAGCCCAGCCCGAACGACTTTGCGGTCGGTACGGTCGAATGGCACGTCGCCGTAGAGGACTTCGCCAACGACGTGCTGGCCGCCCTCATGGACGACATGGATTTCGCCAGCCTGCAATTCGGCCACGCCGATACGAGCAAGTAAGCCGCTCGCGTAGCACACCGGGCCGTCGGCCGCCGACCGTAGAACGCCCGGCGGACGACCCGCACCTCCTCAAAGTTTCACGCCGCCTGCTTCGGGCGCATCGACGCCCGCCGGCGGTATCGCTCCCGTGTCGCGCACATCCGACGACCAGTACGGCTCGCGCCCGTAATGCTGATGTACGGTGCTCGCCCATTGCTTCTCCGCCATCAGAGGCCACGCGTCCTTGTCGAATCCCGGCGAATTGCGGACCTGCTCCGAGGTCGCGGCGAGCCGGAAACACTTCTTGTCGGTATCGAGCGTGAGGGCGCTCCACGGAATCGCGAGCAGCTTGTCGCCGATACCGAGAAAGCCGCCGCTCGACATCACCGCATAGGCAATGCGCCCTTGCCGCACGTCGAGCATGATTTCCTTGATCGAGCCGACGTCGTCGCCATCGCTGCTCATGACCGTGTTGCCGTCGATCGTGCTGGCCGCCATGACGTCGGGGCCGGGGCCATCGGCCGTTGCGGCGCCCTTGCCGACGATCGTGGCACCGCCCGATGTAGAAGAGGTTGGGATGCTCATGTTAGCTCCTGAAATGTCGGCGGCTCGTCTGGCCGTCTGCATCGAATTCAGCAATGAGTGTTCCCATCGCGCACGGCGGCGCCGATCGTCGCGCGTCATTTTCCAGCCTTCGAATAATCAGAGGCGTTTATTGAGGAAAGCGGAAACCGTTGCACGAATTGCAATAGGTCGAGCTCGCGAAGCGTTTAATGGATTCAGGCCGCGTAGTAATGCAGGCGCACATTCTGATAAATAATCGTTGTAAATATAAAGAACATTTTGTCCTTGACGAATGCCGGCCTGGCGACAACAATAAATCGGAATCCCCCGCACTATATCCGCCGGATCGCCCGAATCGACGGCCACGCGCCATGACAGACGCAGAAAACAACCTTCGCAAAACGGAAGAACTGCGCAGCTTCGTCTTTCTGACGGCGGTCATGGTTCCTGTTTCGACCGTTATCTTCATTGCTACGTATGGCTTTGCGGTCTGGTTCTATCAACTGCTGATCGGCGGCCCGCCTCACTGATTATTACTAAATCCGCATGGGCGGTTGGCGTCGTTGCGCACTCATGCGGTCGGAACAAGGAACTGCGAAATGCCCGTCTGCGCATTTGAAACGATTGCCGATGCCAATTCAAACGGCGAAACAAGCTCCGGTGCAAATGCGGAAAGCACGGCAAGAGATTCGAAAGCGGAAATGGCGGAGGCGCACATTGCAGGAATTGTCGTCCACGCGAATCGCACGCATCTCGAATCGATTCGCGAATCGATATCGGTCATTCCGGGCGCGGTGATTCATGCAATCAGCCCGGCGGGAAAACTGGTCGTCACGCTGGAGGCGAACCGCTCCGCCGATATCGTCGGACAACTCGAGGCCATTCACGCGCTGCCGGGCGTCCATTCGGCGGCGCTGATCTACCAGCATCACGAAGACGTCGAATCGCTCGACGAGGAGATTGGCGATGAAACTGACCCGGCGGGCGTTCATTAGGCAGACCGCCGCGGCGACGGCGGCGTCGGCCGCCGGCGTGACGCTGCCGGTCCTGGCGGCCGGAGCGGACCGTGCAGCGCAGGTCGTCGGCGGGGATCTCACGTGGTCGAAGGCGCCATGCCGCTTTTGCGGGACGGGCTGCGGCGTGAGCGTCGGCGTGAAGGCGGGCAAGGTGGTCGCGACACAAGGCGATCCGCAGGCGGAAGTCAATCGCGGGCTCAACTGCGTCAAGGGCTATTTTCTGTCGAAGGTCATGTACGGCGAGGACCGCCTCACGACGCCGCTGCTGCGCATCAAGGACGGCAAGTACGACAAGGACGGCGAATTCACGCCCGTGTCCTGGGACCGCGCGTTCGACGAAATGGCCGGGCAGTTCAAGCGCGTGCTGAAGGCGAAAGGCCCGACCGCCGTCGGCATGTTCGGCTCGGGCCAGTGGACGGTCTTCGAAGGGTACGCCGCCGTCAAGCTGATGAAGGCGGGGTTCCGCAGCAACAACATCGACCCGAACGCGCGCCACTGCATGGCGTCCGCCGTGACGGGCTTCATGCGCAGCTTCGGCATGGACGAGCCGATGGGCTGCTACGACGACATCGAGGCCGCCGATGCCTTCGTGCTGTGGGGCTCGAACATGGCGGAGATGCACCCGATCCTTTGGACGCGCGTGACCGACCGCAAGCTCAGTGTGCCGCAGACGAAGGTCGCGGTGCTCTCGACGTTCGAGCACCGCAGCTTCGATCTCGCCGACCAGCAACTCGTCTTCACGCCGCAGTCGGACCTCGCGATCATGAATTACATCGCGAACTACATCATCAAGACGAATCGCGTGAATCGCGACTTCGTGACGAAGCACACCGTCTTCAAGGAAGGCAACACCGACATCGGCTACGGGCTGCGTCCGGATCATCCGCTGCAGAAGGCGGCGAAGAACGCGAACGACGCGACCGGTTCGAAGCCGATGGACTACGACGCGTTCGTGAAGTTCGTCTCGAAGTACGACGCCACCTACGTGACGAAACTCTCGGGCATCCCGAAGGTGAAGCTCGACCAGCTCGCCGAGCTTTACGCCGACCCGAAAATCAAGGTCGTCTCGTTCTGGACGATGGGATTCAACCAGCATACGCGCGGCACGTGGGCCAACAACATGGTCTACAACCTCCATCTCCTGACGGGCAAGATCTCGACGCCCGGCAACAGTCCGTTTTCGCTGACGGGGCAGCCGTCCGCGTGCGGTACGGCGCGCGAAGTCGGCACGTTCTCGCACCGGCTGCCGGCGGACATGGTCGTGACCAACCCCGAGCATCGCAAGCACGCCGAGGAAATCTGGAAGATCCCGGCAGGCACCATTCCGGAGAAGCCGGGCTTTCACGCGGTCGTGCAGAACCGCATGCTCAAGGACGGCAAGCTCAACGCGTACTGGGTGATGGTCAACAACAACATGCAGGCGGCCGCCAACCTGATGCAGGAGACGCTGCCGGGCTATCGCAACGCAGACAACTTCATCGTCGTGTCGGAGGTCTATCCGACGGCCACGGCGGTGGCCGCCGACCTGATCCTGCCCTCGGCGATGTGGGTCGAGAAGGAGGGCGCCTACGGCAACGCGGAGCGGCGCACGCAGTTCTGGCATCAGCTCGTGCCGCCGCCGGAGGGCGCGCGTTCTGACTTGTGGCAGCTCGTCGAGTTCTCGAAGCGCTTCAAGGTCGAGGAGGTGTGGCCCGCGGACCTGATCGCGAAAGAGCCGGGCGTCAAAGGCAAGACGCTCTACGACGTGCTGTACCGCAACGGCAACGTCGACAAGTTCCCCGCCTCGCAGATCGACGCCGCCTATCGCAACGACGAAGCGAAGGCGTTCGGGTTCTACATCCAGAAAGGGCTCTTCGAGGAATACGCGTCGTTCGGACGCGGCCACGGCCACGACCTCGCGCCGTTCGACGACTATCACCGCGCGCGCGGCCTGCGCTGGCCGGTCGTGAACGGCAAGGAAACGCGCTGGCGCTACAAGGAAGGCGCCGATCCCTACGTCAAGGCGGGCACCGGCTGGCAGTTCTACGGCAATCCGGACGGGCGCGCCGTGATCTGGGCGCTGCCCTACGAGCCGCCGCCCGAAGTGCCCGACAAGGAATACCCGTTCTGGCTCTCGACCGGGCGCGTGCTCGAACACTGGCATTCCGGATCGATGACGCGACGCGTGCCCGAGCTGTATCGCGCGTTTCCGAACGCCGTGTGCTTCATGCATCCCGACGACGCGAAGGCGCTGGGTTTGCGGCGCGGCGTCGAGGTGAAGGTGATGTCGCGGCGCGGCTATATCCTCACGCGCGTGGAGACGCGCGGACGCGACAAGCCGCCGCGCGGGCTCGTCTTCGTGCCGTGGTTCGACTCGAGCCAGTTGATCAACAAGGTGACGCTGGATGCGACCGATCCGATTTCCTTCCAGACCGACTACAAGAAGTGCGCGGTCAGGATCGTGAAGGTATAGGGGGCTGCCATGCGACTGTGGATCGCACTCGTCGCCGTGTGTTCGCTGCTCGCGCCGCCGGGGCCGCAGGCCCAGCCGACGGTGCCCGCGGAGCCGTTTCACGACGGACTGCGCGGCACGACGCCGCTCGACGAGGAGGCAAAACCTCCGCTCATCTATCCCACCGAGAACAGGGACGTGATCCGTGGCCGCGCTTACGCACAGCAGCCGCCGACGATCCCTCACAAGATCGACGGCTACCAGGTCGACAAGAACGCGAACCGTTGCCTGTCGTGCCATGCGCGCAGCCGCGCGGCGGAAAGCGGAGCGGTGCCCATCGGCGTTACTCATTATTCCGACCGCGCCGGCGCGACCCTGGGCACGCTCGCACCGCGGCGGTATTTCTGCACGCAGTGCCACGTTCCGCAAGCCGATACGCAGCCGCTCGTCAGCAACACGTTCACGGACATCGAAGATATCCGCGTGGCCCCGGGACCGAAGGCGAGCCCGGCGCGCGGAAACTAGGGGCGTTCAATGCTCGACCTGGTGAAACGCTACTGGCGCACGATCAACCGGCCGAGCGCCTACTACAGCCTCGGCTTTCTCACGCTGGGCGGCTTCATCGCGGGCGTGGTGTTCTGGGGCGCGTTCAACACCGCGCTCGAATTCAGCAGCACCGAAGCGTTCTGCACCGGCTGCCATGAGATGCGCGAGAACACGTTCGCCGAACTAAAGTCGACGATCCATTTTTCGAACCGCAGCGGCGTGCGCGCGAAGTGCTCGGACTGTCACGTCCCGCACAACTGGACCGACAAGATGGCGAGAAAAATGCAGGCGTCCAAGGAAGTGTGGGCGAAGGTATTCGGCGCCATCGACACGCGCGAGAAGTTTCTCGACAAGCGGCTCGAACTTGCCGAGCACGAGTGGTCGCGCCTGAAAGCGAACGATTCGCTCGAATGCCGCAATTGCCACTCGTTCGAATCGATGGACTTCACGCGTCAGAGCCCGCGCGCGCAGAACGCGCACCAGACGTTCCTCGGCACCGGCGAGAAGACGTGCATCGACTGTCACAAGGGCATCGCGCATCAGTTGCCCGACATGACGCAGGCGATGCGCGACCAGGAAGCGCACGGCGCCAAGGGGAAATGACCGATGCGAACGATGCGCTCGGCCGGGGAAACCGAAGTCAGCGGGGCGCCGATGCTGTGCGTCTCGGATCTCGCGTTCTGTCGCGGCGGCGAGATGGTGTTCGACGCAGTCGACTTGACGGCCGACGCCGGACAGGTGCTGCAAATCCACGGGCCGAACGGCAGCGGCAAGACCACGCTGTTGCGCGTGCTGGCCGGTCTTCTGCGTCCGTTTCACGGCACGATCCGCTGGCAAGGCGCCGACACGAGAAAGGACGCGCTGGCGTGGCGCCGCGCGCTCGCGTATGTCGGGCATGCGAATGCGGTGAGCCGGGACCTGACCGTCGTCGAGAACCTGCGCTTCGCGGCGCGGCTCGGCGCGGCCATTTCGTGCGATACGTCGCATACGCATTCCGAACATCGCGCGCTCGGGCGCGTCGGGCTCGCGGCGTGCGCGAACCGGCTCGCGGGGGCGCTGTCGCAGGGGCAGCAGCGGCGCATCGCCATCGCGCGGCTCCTGCTCGAACCCAAGCCGCTGTGGCTGCTCGACGAACCCGCCGCCGCGCTCGATGCCGAGTCGTCGCAGCTCATCGCGGCGTGTATCGGGGAACATGTCGAGCGCGGCGGCATCGTCGTGATGACGACGCACCTGCCGCTCGATACCGCGCCCTCGGCGACGCGTGAGTTCTCCTTCGAGCGGAGCGACTCATGCCTCGCCTGATCGCATGCGTCGCGCGCCGCGAATGGGCGCTCACCTGGCGGCGCCGCGCCGACGCACTCGGCGCTTTGCTGTTCTTCGTCATCGCGACGAGTCTCTTTCCGATCGCGGTGGGCGCCGACGTGCGCCTGCTGCACGCGATCGCGCCGGGCGTGCTGTGGGTCACAGCGCTCTTCTCGACGATGCTCGCCGCACCGCGCCTCTTCGCGCAGGATTTCGACGACGGCTCGCTCGACCTGATGCTGCTCGCGCCGCAGCCGCTCATCGCGATGGTGTTCGCGAAGATCGCGGTGCACTGGCTGACGAGCGGCTTCGCGCTCGTGCTGCTCACGCCGGTCATCGCGCTTCAGTACGATCTGCCGGCGCGCGCGGTGCTGCTCCTCACGGCGTCGCTCTTCGTCGGCACGCCGGTGCTTTGCCTGATCGGCGCGATCGGGGCGGCGCTGACCGTCGGCGTGCGCGGCGGCGGCGTGCTGCTCGCGGTGCTGGTGTTGCCGCTCGACATCCCCGTGCTGATCTTCGGCGTCGGCGCAGCCGATGCGGTGCGCGGCGCGGCGTGGAGCGCGGCCAACTTTTCGCTGCTCGGCGCCGGGCTGATCGCCGCGCTCGTGTTCTGTCCCGTCGCGAGCGCCGCCGCGCTGCGCGATGCCGCGCAATGATTCCCTAGCGAACCTTCTTCGATCATGAGCACGTCGAGCGCCACCAACCGTACCCCGATCCACTGGTTCCGCTATGCGTCGCCGAAGATGTTCGATGCGCTCGCGCGCCGGCTGATTCCGCTCTTCGGCTGCGCGGCGCTTGCGTTGCTGGCGGCGGGGCTTTACATCGCGTTCGCGGTCGCGCCGACGGATGCCGTGCAGGGCGAGGTCTACCGCATCATGTTCATCCACGTGCCGGCGGCGTGGATGTCGATGCTGATCTACGTCGTGATGGCGGGCTACGCGGCGCTCGGCCTGGTGCTCAACGCGCGGCTCGCCGCGATGATGGCGCGCGCGCTCGCGCCGACCGGCGCGCTCTTCACCTTCGTCGCGCTCGCGAGCGGCGCGCTGTGGGGCCGGCCGACCTGGGGCGCGTGGTGGGTCTGGGACGCGCGGCTCACGTCGGAACTGATCCTGCTCTTTCTTTATCTCGGCTTTCTCGCCCTTCACGCCGCCATCGACGACGCCCCCCGCGCCGATCGCGCCTGTGCCGTGCTGGCGCTCGCTGGCGTCGTCAATATTCCGGTGATCTATTTTTCGGTGCAATGGTGGTACACGCTGCATCAGGGCGCGTCGCTCGGATTCGGCAGCGGGGTGGCGATGGCGCCTTCGATGCTCGGCGGTATCGTCGCGATGACGCTCTCGCTCTGGAGTTACGCGATCGCCGTCGTGCTCGCGCGCATGCGCGTCATCGTACGCGTGCGTGAGGGCGCTGTGCCGGGCCATGCGGAGGGGCGCCTGCGATGAATCCTTCGGCTTTTGTCTGGGCCGCGTTCGGCGGCGCGTTCCTGGTGTTCGCGATCGAGGCGCTGCTGGTGTGGCGCGGGAGCGCGAGGACCCTGCGCGAGCGCGAGGCCATCGCGCGGGTTCGCGAGCCGGTGACGCTGCGGCTCGTCTCGCGCAGCCCGCGCAGCGGGCGGGAGCCATGAAGCCGCGCACGCGGCGCTTCTTGTGGGTCGCGCTCGGCGTGGCGGCGCTCGGCGTGGCGACGACGCTCGTGCTCAACGCATTTCGCGCCAACGTGATGTTTTTCGCGAGCCCAACGCAAGTCGCCGAGGAACGCCTCGCCGCGGGGGCGCGACTGCGCATCGGCGGACTGGTCGGGCAAGGCTCGCTCGCGCGCGACGCAGCCGATCGCGAAGGGCTCACGGTGCGTTTCATCGTCACCGATACGGCGCACGACATTCGCGTGACCTATCGCGGCGTGCTGCCCGATCTCTTTCGCGAGGGCAAGGGCGTGGTCGCGGAGGGCACCCTGATGGCGGACGGCACGTTCGTCGCCGACCAGGTGCTGGCGAAGCACGACGAGAACTATCTGCCGCCGCCCGTTGCCGGTTCGCCCGAGCGCGCGAGCCGGACGCGTCCTGCCTTGCGCGTCTCGGACCACCCGTCGACGGATACGGCGCGATGATCCCCGAAGCCGGCCACTTCGCGCTGATCGTCGCGCTCGTGCTCGCGGTGACGAACGGCGTGCTGCCGCTCGCGGGCGCCGCGCGCGGCATCGACGGCTGGATGCGCATGGCGTGGCCCGTCGCGCGCGCGCAGTTCGTGTTCGTCGCGATTGCGTTCGGCTGCCTGGCGGCATCGTTCGCCGGCAACGATTTTTCGGTCCTCTACGTCGCCGGCAATTCGAATTCGATGCTGCCGCTCGTCTATCGCGTGACGGCGGTGTGGGGCGGACACGAAGGCTCGATCCTGCTGTGGACCCTGCTACTCACGCTCTGGATGGCGGCCGTGACGGTCTTCAGCAAATCGCTGCCGATCGCGATGATCGCGCGCGTGCTTGCCGTGATGAGCTGGGTCGCGGCCGGGTTCCTCCTCTTCATGCTGTTCACGTCGAATCCGTTCGCGCGGCTGCTGCCGCCAGCGATGGACGGCCGCGATCTCAATCCGCTCCTGCAGGACCCCGGCATGGTGTCGCATCCGCCGATCCTGTACATGGGGTATGTCGGCTTCACGGTCGCGTTCGCGTTCGCCATCGCGGCGCTGCTTTCGGGGGAGCTGAACGCCGCGTGGGCGCGCTGGTCGCGCCCGTGGACGCTCGCCGCCTGGCTCTTTCTCACGCTCGGCATCATGCTCGGCAGCGGCTGGGCGTACTACGAACTCGGCTGGGGCGGCTGGTGGTTCTGGGACCCGGTGGAGAACGCGTCGTTCATGCCGTGGCTCGCGGGCACGGCGCTGATCCACTCGCTCGCGGTCACCGAGAAGCGCGGCGCGTTTCGAAGCTGGACCGTGCTGCTCGCGATCTGCACGTTCTCGCTGTGTCTGCTCGGGACCTTCCTCGTGCGCTCGGGCGTGATCACGTCGGTGCATTCGTTCGCCGCCGACCCGGCGCGCGGCGTTTTCATCCTCGTGTTCCTCTGCGCGGTGGCGGGCGGCGCGCTCTTGCTCTTTGCGTGGCGCGCGCCGAAGGTCGGCCTCGGCGGCGGCTTCGACGTGATTTCGCGCGAGTCGCTGCTGCTGTCGAACAACGTGCTCCTGATGGTGGCCGCTGCCTCCGTGCTGCTCGGCACGCTTTATCCGCTCGGCCTCGATGTGCTCGGACTCGGCAGGATTTCGGTCGGGGCGCCGTACTTCGATGCGATCTTCGTGCCGATCATGACACCCGCCGTGTTCCTGATGGGGATCGGACCCGTCGCGCGATGGAAAAGCGCACGCGCGCCCGAACTGGCCGTGCGTCTGCGCTGGGCGTTCGCCGCGAGCGTCGCCAGTGCGGCGGCCGTGCTCGTGCTGCAGGGAATCGGCGGCGGCGTCAAGCCGCTCGTCGCGCTGGGCGTGCTGCTCGCGGCGTGGACCATCAGCGCGACGGTGGTGGCGCTCGTCGAACGCATCGCGCAGCAGAGCGGGCCGCTCGCCGAGCGCTTTTCGCGTCTGCCGCGCGGGTTCTGCGGGATGCTGATCGCGCACCTCGGGGTCGGCGTGTTCATCGTCGGCGTGACGTTCGTGAAAGGCTTCGAAACGGAGCGCGACGTCAGACTCCAGCGAGGCGAATCGGTGACCGAGGGCGGCTACACATTCCGCTTCGACGGCACGCGCGCGCGCGACGGTCCCAACTATCGCGCGATGCAGGCGAGCATCTCGGTGACGCGCGACGGCAAGCCCGTTGCGCTGCTCCATCCGGAGAAGCGCTTCTTCGTCGTGCAGGAAACGCCGATGACCGAAGCCGCCATCGACCGCGGCGTGTTCCGCGACCTCTATGTCGCGCTCGGCGAAGAGGTGAGCGCCGCGCCGGACACGCGAGCAGGCCGCGAGGCGTGGACGATGCGCATCCACATCAAGCCGTTCGTGAACTGGATCTGGGGCGGCTGTCTGCTGATCGCGCTCGGCGGCGCGCTGGCGGCGAGCGACCGGCGCTACCGGTCGGTGGCGCGCGCAAGGCGAGACGCCACGGCGCCGATCCCGAGCGAAAGTCATGGCGCGGCGCCCGGACCGGAGACCGGCCGATGAAGCGCTTTCTCGTGCCGCTTGCCGTCTTTGTCGTGCTCGGCGCGCTGCTCGCGGCGGGGCTGTCGCACGATCCGCGGCGGTTGCCGTCCGCGTTGATCGGCAGGCCCGCGCCCGCGTTCGATCTGCCGCAGTTGCAGGCGGCCGGGCAGCGCATTTCGCCTGCCGATCTGCGCGGTCAAGTGTGGCTCCTGAACGTCTGGGCTTCGTGGTGCGAGTCGTGCCGCGACGAGCACGCGCTGCTCGTGGAAATCGCGCGCCGCAAGCTCGCGCCGATCTACGGCCTCAACTACAAGGACGAGCCGCAGGCGGCGCTCGACTGGATCGCGCGCGCGGGCAATCCGTACGTCGCGTCGATCGTCGACAGGCTGGGGCAAGTGGGCATCGAATATGGCGTCTACGGCGTGCCGGAAACCTTCGTGATCGACAAGGCGGGCGTGATCCGCTACCGGCACGCGGGGCCGCTCAGCGCGAAGGCGCTGGAAGCGGACGTGCTGCCGCTCGTGCGACGGTTGCAGCGGGAGCCCGGCGATGACTAGCGGTCTCGCGCGCGCCATGTGGTTCGCGATGGCGCTCGCGATGACGACGCACGCGCACGCCGCGCCCGACGCGGCCGAGGCCGCGCGCATCCGCGAAATCGAGCAGAGCCTGCGCTGTCTCGTGTGCCAGAACGAAACGCTCGCCGATTCCACCGCCGATCTCGCCGCCGATCTGCGCGCGAAAGTCGTCGAGCAGGTCGAAGGCGGCGCGACCGATCAGCAAGTGCGCGACTACATGACCCAACGTTACGGCGATTTCGTGCTGTACTCGCCACCCTGGCGGCCACGGACCTGGCTGCTGTGGCTCGGGCCGTTCCTGCTGCTCGGCGTCGGCGTGGCGGCGCTCTCGCGTATCGTCACGCGCCGCCGCACGATGAACGCGCGCACGCTCTCGGACGACGAACGCCGGCGCGTCGGCGCGCTCCTTGCACGCCGCCCAGGGGAGCCCGGATCGTGACGGAATTCTGGACGGTCGCGGCAGCCATGCTCGTCGGCGCGTTGCTGTGCGTGACGTGGCCGCTCTTGCGCGGCGCGGGCCGGCCGGACGGCCCCGACAGCCGCGCGCTGCTCGTCGCGCTGTATCGCGATGAACTCGAACGCGCCGAGTCGGACCGGCGTACCGGCGCGCTGTCGAAGGACGCCTACGAGTCGACCCGGCGCGAGATCGAAACACGTCTCTTCGACGATGTCGATTCGGCGCGGCCGACGGGCGCCGTTCAGGCGTCGCAGGGGTTCGCCGCGCGCGCCGCGATGGCGGGGCTCATGGTCGCGCTGCTGCCGTCGGCGGTGCTCGCCCTCTACCTGAAACTCGGCGAACCGCGCGCGCTCGCACTCGACGCCGCGTCCGGCGGGCAGCACGAGATGGCGTCGGGCACCCTGGACGTGATGGTGTCGCGTCTCGCCCTGCGTCTGCGCGATCGGTCCGGCACCGCCGACGACTGGGCGATGCTCGCGCGCTCGTACTTCGTGCTCGATCGCGCGAACGATGCCGCCGCGGCCTACGCGCGTGCCGTCGCGCTCGCGCCGCGGGATGCGCAACTGCGTGCGGACTACGCCGACGCCCTCGCGAGCGTGCGGGGCTCGGGGCTCGCGGGTTCGTCGCTCGAGCAGGTCGACGCCGCGCTCTCGCTCGACGCGACCAATCCGAAAGCGCTCGCGCTCGCGGGATCGGCGGCGCTGGATCGACGCGACTACGCCGCCGCGCTCGACTACTGGCAGCGGCTCGCCAACGCGCTGGAGCCGGGCACTGCCGCGCAGACGCAGGCGCGCCGCAATATCGACGAAGCGCGCGCGCTGCTCGCAGGCAAGACGCCCGCTGCCTCTCGCTGATCGCGTCGCCGGGCGGTTTTTGCTAAGCTCGCCGTCCATTCCTCCATGCGCGCGGCCTGCGCGTCGCCATGTTCGATTTCGAAGAGCTGCTGTCCATCGCGTATAAAAAGGAGCGCGCGCAAAGCCGCCGCTTGTCGAAGGGCGCGTCGATTTCCGCGCGCGATGCGCTCGTCAGGACGCTCGAAAAAGCGGCCGGCGGGCAGTCGCTCGGCGAACTCGTGCACGCGCGGCGGCTTGCCAATGCCCGCGCGCACGAAGCCGCCCAGGCGCGCGAAGCGTCGCGCGCGAACCCGCCGCGGCTGCGCGCGCATCATCGCGAACATCCTCACGAACATGGCGCCTGGCTCGCCTGGTTCGACGGCTCGGCGATGCCGAACCCGGGGCGCATCGCAATCGGCGCGGTGTTGAGGAGTCCGCACGGCGAGACGCTCGAAATCAGCGCGGCGGCGGGTCAGGGCGACAGCAGCAAGGCCGAATATCTCGCGCTGATTTCGGTCCTCGAAGCCGCGCTCGACCGGCGCGCGGAGAAGCTCGTGATCTATGGCGACAGCCGCGTCGTGATCGACGACGTGAAGGGCATCGCGGGCGCGGCCGTGCTCGCGCCGCACGCGGCGCTCGCGCGGCGGCTGATCGGGGAACTCGGCGAGGTCCATCTGCACTGGATTCCGCGCGTCAGGAACTCGATCGCCGACGCGCTCTCACGCCGGCCATTCCTGCCCGACGCCGCCTGAGCCGAAAGTCATGGGAGATCGCGAACGTCCACGACCGGCGTCTCGCCGAAGGCGTCGCTCAACGCGTAATCGACCAGTTTTTGCGCCGACTGCGCGGGGCTCGCGAGCAGGCCGTCGCGTTTGAGCGAGTCGAATTTGTCGCGCAAGGGGAAGCGTTCGAGCCCGGTCGCGCGAATCTCGCCCTGCATGTCCGTGTCGACGACGCCCGGCGCGACGCTCGCGATCCGCAGCGCGCGGCTCGCGTCGAGCGCGACGGCGCGCGCGTGGTGATCGAGCGCGGCCTTCGTCGCGCAGTAGATGCTCCAGCCGGGATACGCATTGCGCGCCGCGCCGCTCGATACATGCACGATGCGACGCTCTTGCGCGGCGCTGCCCGCGACGGCCAGCGCCGCGGCGAACATGAGCGGCGTCGCGACATTCAGGCTGACAGCGCGCGCGATGGAACCGGCGTCCTGCTGTTCGAGCGCACCGACCGGCTGCAGCATGCCGGCGTTGTTGACGAGCAGCAGCGTGCCGGCGCCGGCCGAAAAGCGTTGCAGCGCGTCGGTCGCGAGCCACCGTTCCGCGCCCGCGAGATCCGCGAGATCGAGTTCGACTTCTTCGAGTTTGCCGGGAAACCGCGCGGCGAGGGCAGCGTTGCGCCGCCGCGCGAGCGCGAGCACGGCAATGCCGCGCAAGAGCAGTGTTTCGGCGATGGCTTCGCCGAGCCCGCGCGAATGACCGGTGACGATCGCTTTGGTGAGGAGGTCGGACATGTCGGAAGTCACAGTGATGGGAATCACGTGATCTTACCGATCATGCCCGCAACGTTCACGCCGCCGCGAGCGACCGTTCGAGCGCCGCGACGCCGGCCGGTAGATCGACGTGGACGCCGAGATCGTGCATCGTGCGCCCGAGCGCGTGGACCGTGCGAAAGAGGTGATGCTCGCGGCATTGCTCGCCCATCTGCCCGATGCGCACGATCGGCGCGCCGAACGACCCGGCGATCTCGACATGATGATGCCGCGAGATGTGCGCGCAGACATCGGCGCCGGACAGGCCCTCGGGCAAGCGGATGCCGACGACCGAGTTCAGCCGGCTTTCGTGCGCCACATAAAGCTTGAGCGACATCGCCTCGATGCCGGCCTGCAGCGCGTTCGAGCACTTCAGATGTCGCGCGAAACGCCGCTCGAGCGTCTCCGCGCAGACGAGCCGCAACGCCTCGTGCAGCGCGAGCACGCCGGACACGGGCGCGGTGTAGTGATACGACGCGTTGTGCCAGAAGTTCTCGGCGAGCGACGCGTCGAGGCACCAGTGCGCGGGCGCGGTGGGGCGCGACTTGATGCGCTGCCAGGCGGGCTCGGAGAAGGCGAGCAGCGAGACGCCCGGAATCGACGACAGCCCCTTCTGTCCACCGGTGATGACCGCGTCGATACCCCATTCGTCCATGGGCAGCGGCATCGTGGAGAGCGTGCAGACCGCATCGACGACGACGAGCGCGCCCGCTTCGCGCGCGGCCGCCGCAATCGACGCGAGATTGCGGTTCCATACCGTATTCGACGTTTCGCCCTGCACGATCGTCACGATCTCGGGCCGAAAGCGCGCGATGGCTTCGGCGACTTCGCCCGCCTCGGCGGCACGACCGTTCGGAATCGCAAGCATTTCGACGTCGGCGCCGACGCGCCGCGCCATTTCCGCCATCCGCTCGCTGAAAAAGCCGTTGCACACGCAGAGCACGCGCGTGCCCGTCCACGCGAGGTTGGTCACGGCCATTTCCATCGCGGCCGATCCCGGGCCCGCGACGCCCATCACCCATTTCGACTCCGTCTGGAACACGTAGCGGGCCATCGCCTTCACCTGACCGATGACGGTCGCCATCGTCGAGCCGAGGTGATTGATCACGACGCCGTTCGCTTTCGCGACCGCATCGGGAATCGGCACGGGACCCGCGCCCATCATGAGGAGCGGCTCTTCGGGAAGGATGGAGGAGAGCGGCACGACCGCCGGGCAGTCGATTTTCTTCGAATCGTGCGGCAGGTCGAGCGAAACGGAATCGTTTTTCATGGTTCTGGACAGTTAAGCAGGGGAAACGGCCGATCGAGTGATTATTCCGTGCGAAAGCGTAGCGGGGAATGAACAGTCAGGGGATTTTTGGGCGGAAATTGTGTTTTCGGGCGCACGTTTGATCAGGCGCCCTTCGCGAACGACTGACGCGCGCACGCAACATCGCAGCGGCATTTCCTGCCCAAACGTCACGTTTTCGGCGATATCGACACCTTTTGGAAAGCGGATGTTCATTTGCAAAATGAAAATCACTATCATTCGTGCAAGCTGTGATTCAGGAGTCGGTAGTAAATTCGACTAACGATTGGAGAAGAGCATGCGCATTCGACCCAAGATCCGTCATCGCCATGTCATCTGCGGCGCCGCGCTCGCGCTTGTCGGCAGCGGCGCATCGGCACAAAGCGCCGTCACGCTGTACGGCGAACTCGACGCCGGCTTCGCCTACGTGAACAACGTCGCGGACAATGCGCAGTATCGCCTCACGTCCGGCCTGATCGACGGCAGCTACTGGGGCCTGCAGGGCTCCGAAGACCTCGGCGGCGGCGCCAAGGCGATCTTCCGCCTGGAGCGCGGCTATTCGGTCGCGACGGGCGAAGGCTTCAACGATCATCCGTTCTACGTCGGCCTCGGCACCGAGACGCTCGGCACGCTGACCCTCGGCCATCAGTACGATTCGATCCACGACTATTTCGCGCCTTTCACGCTGACGGGCGGTACGGGCGGCACGGCCTTCGCGCACATCTTCGACAACGACAACGCCAACAATTCCTTCCTCGCCGCCAATTCGGTGAAGTACACGAGCGAAACCTACGGCGGCTTCAGCTTCGGCGGCATGTACGCGTTCTCGAACGCGGCAGGGCAGTTCGCGAACAATCGTGCTTATAGCGTCGGCGCGAATTACTCGGCGGGACCGTTCAACGCGGGCGCGGCGTATCTGCACAACAATGGCCGCGGCAACACGACGACGGGCGCCTACGATTCGCTGACCTTGCCCGGCGCCGACGGCACGGTCATCGCCGCAAACGTTCAACGGCAGAACACGTTCGGCGTCGGCGCGAGCTATGCGATCGGCGACTTCACGGTGGCGGGCGCGTTCTCCCGCTCGATCAACTCCGGCGTGACCAACGCCGATACGGGCGAAGCCGCCGGCTCGATCGCGTTGAGCAACTACGAAATCAACGGCATTTACCAGTTGACGCCGGCGCTCGCGCTTGCGGGCAATTACGTCTACACGAACGGCGGCGGCGCGCATTGGCATCAGGGCGCGATCCAGGCGGATTATTCGCTCTCGAAGCGCACCGACGTGTATCTGGAGTCGCTGTATCAGCGGGCGTCGTCGGGTGCGCCGGCGGTGATCAATACCAACGATCCGGCGAGCGGCCGCAATCAGCTGATGATCGCGACGGGCATCAGGCATCGCTTCTGAGCGCCTGGCTCTGACTGCTTTCGGCCTGCATCGGGCACGAATCTGCTAGCGTGACGGTTTTCGTCCACACCGGAAGGTGACAGGAATGTCGCTGCAGACTTTCTGGCTTTTTGTGCCCGCGTGCTTCGCGATCAACATGGCCTTCGGGCCGAACAACGTCCTGTCGCTGTCGAACGGCGCGCGCGACGGCGTGCGCCTCTCCGTGCTCGCTGCGTTCGGGCGGCTCCTCGCGTTCGCGATCATGATCGCCGTTGCCGGACTCGGGCTGGGCGCGCTGCTGATGGCGTCGCAGACGCTCTTCACGCTGATCAAATTTGCCGGCGCCGCCTATCTCGTCTGGATCGGCGTGAAGCTGATCCGCTCGGGGCCTGCGCTGATCGCCGAACGTCGCGACGACGCGCCGCGCGCTCCCGCACGGCTCGGCAAGCTCGCGAAGCAGGAGTTTCTGGTCGCGGCGGGCAATCCGAAGGCGATTCTGGTGTTCACGGCGTTCTTTCCGCAATTCGTCGACCGCGCCGCCTATGCGACGAGCTTCGCCGTGCTCGGTGCGATTTTTCTCGTGCTCGAACTGGTGGCGATCGCGATCTACGCGGCGCTCGGCGCGCGTCTCGGCTCGGTCGCGAACGGCGCGCGCGGCTTCAAGTGGTTCAATCGCGTGAGCGGCTCGCTGATGATCGGCTTCGGCGTCATGCTGGCGTTCGTGCGGCGTCCCGTTAGCTGAATCGAACTGCATTGGCGATGGAGCTTGCGACGCGGCGCGAAAGGGCGCATCCGGGAAAACGCGAAGTTTCGATTGCGTCGGCGGCTGCTTTCCAGCTATAATCGAATGCTTCAGACGCGGGGTGGAGCAGTCTGGCAGCTCGTCGGGCTCATAACCCGAAGGTCGTAGGTTCAAATCCTACCCCCGCAACCAGGATTCAAAGCAAAAAGCCCGGCTCGCCGGGCTTTTTGCTTTTCTGCGTTGGAAAAGGCATTCGGCGAGGCACCTAATGCGCGGTCAGTCGCGATAAAACAATAGCCATAAACCAAAAATCAAAAACCCAAGGCCACAAACACGAAAAGCCTGCATGACTATCGAGTCATGCAGGCTTTTTTTATTCAGCATCCGTCCGGCGCCTGGACGCGCTCAGGTCCAGACAGGTCGACATCGTCGCCCGCAGCGGGGCGCCAGCCAGAATTTGGCGCACATCGCTCGACTTGCCCGGCGCCGAAGAATCACGCAAACAAACAGGCAAACGAGCAGGCAGCCAAGCCGGCGATCACCCGCCTCACATCAATAAAACTTCTTCGGCAACTGGGCGCGACGAATTTGCTTGCGCAGACGAGCGACAGCAGCAGCTTTCTTGCGCTTGCGCTCGGTGGTCGGCTTTTCATAAGCCATGCGCGATTTGAGTTCTTGAATCAGGCCCGTGCGTTCGACGGTACGACGAAAACGACGCATGGCGACGTCGAAAGGCTCGTTCTCTTTCAACAGTACTTTAGTCATTGAGTTCTCGGTTGATCTGGCCCTGCCAGAAATTAGGGCAAAGCGCAATTGTACACTTTTTGAGAGCCGAACTGAACCGTCATCGTCGGAAGGTGGCACGGACGGGTCCGGGATTGCAATCGTATGTCGTTGAATGGAGACGACAAATCCTGAATTACCCGCGCCCGCGCCGCGCTAGAACCCGCGCGAGGACAAGCGACGCGGCTCGGCGCACTGCGTCGTCGCCGCGGGTTGCTCGATCGTGACGTCCGTTTCGGCCAGCGCGACGCACGGCAGGACCCAGCCCTCGCGCTTTTCCTCGGCGGCGAGGCCGGGCCATTCGATCCGGTAGCGCACGTCGCCCGCCACGAGCCGGCACATGCACGCGCGGCACGTTCCGTTTCGGCACGAACTCGGCAGGCGGATGCCGGCGCGCGCGGCGGCTTCCATCAGCGATGCGCCATCCTCGACGACGACCTCGCGCCCGAGCGGCTCGATGCGCAGCGTCTTCATGCGTTCACGCAGACGTGGGCGCGCGTCACGGCGTGTCGGGCGCGATTGCCGCTCGGCCGTGCGTGAGATCGCGCAATTCGGCGGTCGCCGCCTCGCGCGACGCGCTCGGCATCCGGATGACGAGCCGCACGCTCATGGCGTACGCGTGCTCGGCCAGCTCGCAGTCGTGCTGCTCGATCCAGCGGCGCACGCGGGCTTCGTCGGCGTAATCGACTTCCACCGTGAGCAAGCCGCGCTCGATCCGCTCGATGCGCTCGGCCTTCAGCATCGCGGTCGCGATGGCGTCGGTGTAGGCGCGCACGAGCCCGCCCGCACCGAGCTTGATGCCGCCGTAGTAGCGCACGACCGTCGCGAGCACGCCGTCGACTTCGTGATGGCGCAGCACTTCCAGGATTGGCCGGCCGGCAGTGCCGGAGGGCTCGCCGTCGTCCGACATGCCCGACTGGCCGCCCGCGAGCAGCGCCCAGCAGACGTGCGTCGCGCCCGGATGCTCGGCGCGCAGCGCGTCGAGTTCGCGCATCGCGGACTCGCGATTCGGGACGGGAAGCGCGCGCGCAATGAAGCGGCTCTTGCGGATGTCGAGTTCGGCGGCGACGGCGGCGGCGAGGGTATAAGTGGGCAAATGCGGGAAGCGTCGAAAAGGTGAATCAGTAGCCGTTGTGACGGTGTCGGCGGCGCGCGCGATCAGAGCGCCATGGTAACGGCTTCTCGCGCGGGCCCGTCCACGCGCGTCATCCGCGAGCGGACGCGGCCCGCGTTCGCGCATCGCGCTCGCCGAGCGAGCGTTGCATCAGCACCGTGTCGACCCATTGGCCGTGCTTGAACCCGACCTGCCGCAGCACGCCGACGTGCTCGAACCCGAGCCGCGCGTGCAACGCGATCGACCCCGCGTTGCCGCTGTTGCCGATCACCGCGATCACCTGCCGCCACGGCCCCGCCTCGCAACGCGCGATCAGCTCGGACAGGAGCGCCATGCCGATGCCGCGCCCGTTCATGCCGTCGGCGATATAGACCGAATCCTCGATCGTGTGCCGGTACGCCGAGCGTGACCGGTACGCCGTCGCATACGCGTAGCCGAGCACCGCGCCGTCGGCGACGGCCACGAGATACGGCAGGCCCGCCGCGACCACCGCCGCATGGCGCGCGCGCATTTCATCGGCGCCGGGCGCGACTTCCTCGAAAGTCGCGAGCGCATTCTCGACGTAGTGCGCGTAGATGCGCGCGATGGCATCGAAGTCGGCCAGCGTCGCATCGCGCACGACGGGCGATCGCGGCGGGTTCGGGGTGTCTGGGTTCGTGGCGTTGGCTTGCATCGCGGAATCGGCGGGCGGGCTGTGGGTCGGAAGATTTTCGCATGGCCGGGTGCTCACCGGCGACGCCCCAAAAAGCGTGGTCCGGCCGTGCGGCAGACCACCAAAGCGACGAGTTTTACGTTAAAGAAACCATTGAGTCGCGCGGGCGCCGCCCTCTACACTAGGTCGTTTGGCACGTGCTTGCGCACGGGACGACGACGGCGCGACCGAGCGCGCCCATTCCGTGAGCCCATCACCGAACACATCAGCGAAGCAAGTACCGATCGGCCGGCCGGGCGGCCGCTAAGCGTTAGCTATCTGAATGGCATGTCGCGCCGCGACGATTTTTGTTGCAACGTTTCGCGGCGAGAGGGCGATAAGACGCAATGAAAAAACTTCGACGCTCGAGCCTGGCGGTGTTTCTCGCCGCCGTCGTGCTGGTTGCCGCGCTTCTCCCGGCCGCACTCGGCTTGCTGTTCGCCCAGCGCAGCCTGCGGGCGGAGGAGGCCGGGCAGCTCAACCGCATGGCCGACGCCGCGCTCGTGCGGGCCGAAGACGTGACGCGCCATCTGTCGAGCGCGCTCGGCGAGATCGGGCGAGTCTCCGACGAGCCGTGCACCGCCTCCTATCTGCAGGCGTTGCGCCGCATCGTCACGGCGCACCGCGCGGTGCGCGACGCCGGCGCGATCGATCACGCCGGCCGCTGGCAATGTTCGTCGCTGCTCGGCGCGGTCGCGCTGGGCGCGCTCGGCGGCCGCTCGCTGCCGCCGCCCGACTGGCGCGGCAGCGATGGCGTGATCGCGTGGTTCCGGCTGCTGCACATGCCGGGCGGCGAGCAGTCGTTCGTGCTCGGCCGCAACGGCTATTACGTCGCCGCCGATCCGGCCGCGTATGTCGACGGCGTGAAGACGCAACTGAACGACGGCCCGGCGCCCGCGAGCGGTCTCGGCGTGATCAACACGGAAGCGAGCCGCGTCATCGCGACGACACCGAGCGCCGATTCGTCGCTTCTGCTCGCGCTGTATCGCAAGCCGGTGCAGCCCGGTTATTTCGACGCGCCCTACGTCGTGCGCCGCTCGGGGACGATGCCGATCGCGGTCGTCGTCAGCGCACCGCGCGAGGCGCTGCCCGAACGGCTGCGCAGCCTGCCGTGGGGGTGGCTCCTCGGCGGCGTGGCGGCGGGCGTCGCGCTCGCGGGCTGGGCGGCGTTCTTCATCGTGCGCCACATGTCGCCGCGTGGGCAGCTGAGCGACGCGGTGCGGCGCCATCAGTTCATCGTCGCGTACCAGCCGATCGTCGATCTCGCGACGCGCCGCTGTGTCGGCGCCGAGGCGCTCGTGCGCTGGAAGCACCACGACCGCATCGTGCGGCCCGATCATTTCATTCCGCTCGCCGAGCATCGCGGCCTGATCCAGGCGATCACCGACCAGGTGCTCGACACCGTGCTGCTCGAGCTCGGCGAGTTCCTGAAGCGTTACCCCGAGTACTACGTGTCGATCAACCTGAGCGCGGGCGACCTCACG
Source organism: Caballeronia sp. LZ024 (assembly GCF_031451455.1). Taxonomy (NCBI): domain Bacteria; kingdom Pseudomonadati; phylum Pseudomonadota; class Betaproteobacteria; order Burkholderiales; family Burkholderiaceae; genus Caballeronia; species Caballeronia sp. LZ024. The sequence goes on from NZ_JARUXL010000001.1 coordinate 1,276,315, forward strand.
ACGCCGCGTTTTCTCGACGTCCTGCGCGCGGCGCTCGCGCGGCAGAAAGTGCGGCCCGAGCAGATTCGCATCGAGGCGACCGAGCGCGGCTTTCTCGACGCCGAGGCCGCGAAGGAAGTGATCGGCGCGTTTCGCGACGCCGGCCATCCGGTCTATATCGACGACTTCGGCACCGGCTATTCGAGCCTTTCGCATCTGCAAAACTTCCACGTCGACGCGTTGAAGATCGACAAGTCGTTCGTCGATACGATCGGGCAGGACGCGGCGTCGAGCAGCGTGGCGTCGCACATCATCGACATGGCGGCGACGCTCCACGTCCAGGTGATCGCGGAGGGCATCGAGCGCGAGGAGCAGGCGAGCTACCTGCACGCGCGCGGCGCACAATTCGGCCAGGGCTGGCTCTTTTCGCCGCCGCTCACGGCGGCCGAGTTCATCCGCTATGTCGGCAAGATGCGCAAGGGCTGACGCGGCACGACGCGCTTGGTTTTCTGCATCGAAGCCCCATCTACTGCGCTTCCCGTCATGCAATCAACCGAGAGCACCGCCATGAACGACCAAGCCGCGACGACCTTCCTCAACGACGTGCGCCATCCGCTGCTCGCGCTGCACCGGAGCATGCTCGCCGAATTGCGCGCGCGGCACGAAGCCGAGTTCGGGCCGGTGTCGCCGGGGGAATTCCTGCAGATCGTGATCAACGGCTCGGCGTATCGCTGGCTCTCGCCGCTCTCGACGCTGATCGCCGCCCTCGACGATGTCCTCGACGACGAAAAAGCGCAGGCGCAGGATCGCATCGACATCGCGAGCTCGGTCGTCGCGATGTTCTCGGCCAAAACGCGCGACGCCGCGTTCGCCGATCAGTACCTGCCGCTTTTGCAATCGAGCCCGGAGATCGCGCTCGCGAACGGGCAGGTCGCGCGACTCGTGCGATCAATCGCGCCGCAAACGCCCGCCACCGACGACTGACGGTCTATCGAAAAAGCGACCGAAAACCTGCGAATTTCGCGCACGGCGCGCGTGCGGGTTTTCCGGGTCGCCGCAGCGGCCATGCCTTGTCCGAAGCGCCATTGCGCGCCGGCAAGACGGGCTGCGCGTCATGCTGCGATGCAATAAACCTGTCCCGTCGCATTTGAGCAATTGATTTTCGCTTGCGAGTATCGGCGCCGATCGCTGGATTCTCACGGATTTGCCGTGAGATTCAGACGATGCCGAATCGAAAATCAGACGGAGACGCAAGTGTTCCTATACGGCTATGGCCCGCTGCTGCTCGCGGGCGCCAGACAGACCATCGCGCTCGCGGTGCTTTCCCTCGCGGTATCGGTCGTGCTCGGGTTGCTGGGCGCGTCGGCGAAACTGTCGCGTTACGGTGTCTTGCGCGCGCTCGCCACGGGCTATACGACGCTCATCCGTTCGGTCCCCGATCTCGTACTGATGCTGCTGCTCTTCTACAGCATCCAGATCGCGGTGAACAACCTGACCGACGCCTTCGGCCTCGACCAGTTCGACATCGATCCCTTCACGGCGGGCGTGCTCACGCTCGGCTTCATCTACGGCGCCTATTTCACCGAGACCTTTCGCGGCGCGTTTCTCGCCGTGCCGCGCGGACAGCTGGAAGCCGGCAGCGCGTACGGCATGAGCGGCATGCGCGTGTTCGGCCGCATCCTGTTTCCGCAGATGATGCGCGTCGCGCTGCCGGGCATCGGTAATAACTGGCAGGTGCTGGTCAAGGCGACGGCGCTCGTGTCGATCATCGGTCTCGCCGATATCGTCAAGGCCGCGCAGGACGCGGGCAAGAGCACGTTCAACATGTTCTTCTTCATCCTGGTCGCGGCGGCCGCCTATCTCGCAATCACGACCGCCTCGAACGTCGTGCTGATGCTGCTCGAACGCCGCTATTCGACGGGCGTTCGCCACGCCGACCTTTAATCCGGAGCACCGGCCATGATCCAGATCTTCGCCGAATACTGGCGTCCGTTTCTCTATTCCGACGGCCTGCGCGCGTCCGGCCTCGCCATCACGCTGTGGCTTCTCGCGGCGTCGATCGCGCTCGGCTTTGTCGCGGCGGTGCCGCTCGCGTGCGCGCGGGTGTCGAAGAACCGCTGGCTTTCCACGCCGGTGCGCCTTTACACGTATGTCTTTCGCGGCACGCCGCTCTACGTGCAACTGCTCTTGCTCTATACCGGCATGTACAGTCTCGAATTCGTGCGCACGCAATCGCTCCTGGAGGCGTTCTTTCGCAGCGGCTTCAACTGCGCGATCCTCGCCTTCGCGCTCAATACCTGCGCCTACACGACCGAAATCTTCGCGGGCGCGATCCGCGCGATTCCCCACGGCGAAGTCGAAGCGGCCCGCGCCTATGGCATGGGCACGTTCACGATGTACCGGCGCGTGATCCTGCCCTCCGCGCTGCGCCGCGCCTTGCCTCTCTACAGCAACGAGGTCATCCTGATGCTGCACGCCACGACCGTCGCGTTCACCGCAACCGTGCCGGACATCCTGAAGGTCGCGCGCGATGCTAATTCGGCAACGTATCAGTCGTTCGAATCGTTCGGGATCGCCGCGCTGATGTATCTCGCGATCTCGTTTGCGCTCGTGGCCGCGTTCCGGAAGGCGGAGAAGCGCTGGCTCGGGTATCTCGGCGCCGGCCGCCGCTGAGCCAGTGCGCTTCAGCGGCTAGAATCGCATTGCATTTATTAGTCATCACCCGGGAGAACGAGTTGGAGCCAACCGCCAAGGACACCGCGACGAAGCTCGTGGCAGAGGACATTCACAAGCGCTACGGCGACAACGAAGTGCTCAAGGGCGTCTCGCTCGCGGCGCGCGCGGGCGACGTGATCAGCATCATCGGCGCGAGCGGCTCGGGCAAGAGCACGTTCCTGCGCTGCATCAATTTCCTGGAGCGGCCGAACGCCGGGCAGATCATCGTCGACGGCGAGGCCGTGCGCACGAAGCCCGATCGCGCGGGCAATCTCGACGTCGCCGATCACAAGCAGTTGCAGCGCGTGCGCACCAAGCTCGCGATGGTGTTCCAGCACTTCAACCTGTGGTCGCACATGACGGCGATCGAGAACGTGATGGAAGCGCCGATGCACGTGCTCGGCCTGCCGAAGAAGGAAGCCGAGGACCGCGCGCGCACGTATCTGGAGAAGGTCGGCCTCGCGCCGCGCATGGAGAAGCAGTATCCGTCGCATCTGTCGGGCGGGCAGCAGCAGCGCGTCGCGATCGCCCGCGCGCTCGCGATGCATCCCGACGTGATGCTCTTCGACGAACCCACGTCCGCGCTCGATCCGGAACTCGTCGGCGAAGTGCTGAAGGTGATGCAAAAGCTCGCGGAAGAAGGGCGCACGATGATCGTCGTGACGCATGAGATGGGGTTTGCGCGCAACGTGTCGAATCACGTGATGTTTCTGCATCAGGGGCGCACCGAGGAAGAGGGCGCGCCGGCCGAGGTGCTGAGTACGCCGAAGAGCGAACGGCTCAGGCAGTTCCTGTCCGGCAGTCTGAAGTAACCGGTGAGCGTCAGTCCCGCCACGGTGTCGAGACCGCTCACGGTCGCGATCGTCGCGTTGCCGCCGTGTTCGATGAGCGCCATCGGCCCGATCGTCGACAGCCTGACGCTCGCCAACGAAATCGACGGCCATCGTCTTTACGACTGGCGCGTCTGTTCCTGGGACGGCCGCCCGGTGCCGCTTTCGGGCGGCGCGCAGCTTCCCGCCGATGCCGCTTTCGGCGACGCCATCCAGTGCGACTGGCTGATCGTCGTGTCCGAGCGTTACCAGCAGTTCGCCGACTACCGGCTGTTTCTCGCGAGCCTCGCGCGCGTGGCGACGCGCACGCCGCTCGTCACTGGCATCCATCATGGCGTGTGGTGGCTCGCGATGGCGGGGCAACTGAGCGCGTATCGCGTCGCGGTGAACTGGGAGACCTACCAGCAGTTCGCCGAGCAGTTCGAGCGCACGATCGTCACGCAGCAGATCTTCGAGATCGACCGCGACCGCGCGACCTGTGCGGGCGGGCAGTCCACCGTCGACTTCATGCTCGCGATGGTCGCGCGCGATCATGGCCGCGATCTGGCGGAGCGCATTGCGGATTCGCTGGGCGTGGGCGTGCTGCGCGCAGGCGAGGAGCGGCAGCGGATTCCGTTCGTGACCGCGCCCGGCGAGCGTCATCCGCGGCTGAACGATGCGTTGCAACTGATGGAAGCGAATATCGAAGATCCGCTTGCGACCGATGAGATCGCCGGGCTCGTGGGGATTTCGCGGCGGCAGCTGGAGCGGCTCTTCCGGCAGTATCTCGGTTCGATGCCGTCGAAGTATTACCTCAACCTGCGGCTTTCCAAGGCGCGCACGCAGTTGCAGCGCACGAGCAAGTCGGTCGTGCAGATCAGCCTCGCGTGCGGGTTTGCGTCGGCGGCGCACTTTTCCAATGCGTACCGCGACCGGTTCGGGGTGACGCCTCGCGAGGAGCGGCGCAACTGGATCGAGAAGCACCGCACGGAAGGCGCGGTCGAGCCGCGCGGTGGGGCCATGATCGAGGGTCGGTGAGGGGCTGTCCACGGTTGATGCGCTTTTGTGGAACGGCGCAGAAACATCGAATGGCGTCGAACCCCAGCCAAGCTCCGGCGCTCCAATAGAACCATGTCGCGTACACGCAAGACGGCGCCGCGGCGATTACCTAATATGGTTGATAACGCCGCGGCACGCAGCAAACACCGACCAAGGAGTGGACTCATGACCGACATCAACGTAACGCGGGGCACCTTCGACGAAGTGATGGTCCCCGTATTCGCACCGGCGAATTTCGTGCCCGATCGCGCACGCGGCTCGCACATCTGGGACACGGAAGGCCGCGACTACATCGACTTCGCTGGCGGCATCGCGGTCACGGCGCTCGGTCACGCGCATCCCGAACTGCTGAAAGTGCTCCACGACCAGGGCGACAAGCTCTGGCACATCGGCAACGGCTACACCAACGAACCCGTCCTGCGCCTCGCCAAACGCCTGACCGAGGCGACCTTCGCCGACCGCGCCTTCTTCGCGAATTCCGGCGCCGAAGCGAACGAAGCCGCGCTCAAGCTCGCGCGCCGCTACGCCATCGACAAGTTCGGCCCCGGGAAGATCGAGATCATCTCGTTCACGCAGTCGTTCCACGGCCGCACGTTCTTTACCGTCAGCGTCGGCGGCCAGCCGAAATACGCGGAAGGCTTCGGCCCGCAGCCGGCCGGCATCCGTCACCTGCCGTACAACAACCTGCCGGCAGCGCTCGATGCGATCGGCGCGAACACCTGCGCGGTCATCGTCGAGCCGATCCAGGGCGAGGGCGGCGTGCTACCCGCCGATCCCGCGTTCCTCGAAGGCCTGCGCGAAGCGTGCGACAAGCACGGCGCGCTCTTGATCTTCGACGAAGTGCAGACAGGCGTCGGCCGCACGGGCTCGCTCTACGCGTACATGCAGTACGGCGTCACGCCCGACATTCTCACCACGGCAAAGGCGCTCGGCAACGGCTTCCCGATCGGCGCGATGCTGACGACCGATGAAATCGCCGCGCACTTCAAGGTCGGCGTTCACGGCACGACCTACGGCGGCAATCCGCTCGGCGCGTCGATCGCGGAGAAGGTGGTCGAGCTGATCAGCGACCCGACACTGCTCGCAGGCGTCGGCGAGCGCAGCGAGGCGATCAAGGCGCATCTTGCGCGCATCAACGAGCGTTTTGGTCTCTTCAAGGAGATTCGCGGCAAGGGGCTTTTGATCGGCGCGGAACTCGCCGACGCCTACAAGGACCGCGCGAAGGACGTGCTCAACGCGGCCGCGGCGAACGGTGTGATCATGCTGATCGCGGGACCGAACGTGCTGCGCTTCGCGCCGTCGCTCGTGATGCCGATGGCCGATCTCGACGAAGGCTTTGCGCGCATCGAAAAGGCGATCGCCGAAGTGGTCGGCGAAGCCGTTGCGGCGCGCTGATTCCGAACCCTCGACACTGGAACCGATGATGCTATTCGTCCGACCGGCAAGACTCTCCGATCTCGACGCGCTCGAACGGATGGCGCGCGCGGCGCATCCCGTGCTGCATTCGCTGCCCCGTGACCGGCAGGCGCTCGAAACGCGTGTCGCGCTTTCCGAGGATTCGTTTCGCGCCGAAGTCGATTTTCCGGGCGAGGAGTTCTATCTCTTCGTGCTGGAAGATTCGGAGACGGGTGCGCTCTTCGGCACGTCGAGCATCGTGGCGTCGGCGGGTTATTCGGAGCCGTTCTACGCGTTTCGCAACGACGCGCTGATTCACGCGTCGCGCGAACTGAAGGTGAACCGCAAGATCCACGCGCTCACAATGTCGCACGAGCTTACCGGCAAGAGCCGGCTGACCGGCTTCTACATCGACCCGGCCCTGCGCGACGAGGCCGGCAACGACGCCGCCGCGCATCTGCTCTCGCGCGCCCGCATGCAGTACATCGCGGCGAACCGCAAGCGCTTCTCGGACGAAGTGTTCTCGCTGATGCTCGGCGTGACCGACGACGCGGGCGTGTCGCCGTTCTGGGAGGCGGTCGGGCGCAAGTTCTTCGGGCGCGACTTCGAGCAGGTCGAGCTGGAGTCGGGCGGACGCAGCCGCACGTTCATCGCGGAAGTGATGCCGAGCTATCCGCTCTACGTGCCGCTTCTGCCCGCCGAAGCGCAGCGCGTGCTCGGCGAGCCGGACGAGGAAGCGCTCCTCGCCTACGACATCCATCTGGAGGAAGGCTTCGAGCCGGATCGTTTCGTCGATATCTTCGACGCCGGTCCGGTCCTGACGATTGCGGTGGAACGCAGCGCCTCGGTCACGACCAACGAGCTGCGCACGGTGTACGACGGCGCGGCGCCTGCCGGCACGCCGTATCTCGTGGCGGCGGGCGGCGCGCATTCGTTTCGCTGCGCGCTCGCCGCGCTGCCGCCGACGCGCGCGGACGGCGCCACGCTCACCGCGCCGATGCGCGAGACGCTCGGCGTGACGGAAAAGGACACGGTGCGTTGCGTGCCCTTGCATCTGGCCTCGGGAGAACTGCAATGATCGTCGTGCGCTCTGTGCAGCCCGGGGACGTCGATGCGCTCGTCGCGCTCGCCCGCGAGACGGGCCCCGGACTCACCACCTTCAAGCCGGACCGCGACGCGCTCGCCGCGCGCGTCGACCGCGCGCGCCGCACGCTGGCGGGCGCGGCCGAGCCATACGAAGCCGGCTACTTGTTCGCGATGGAAGATACCGCGACGGGCGATATCGCCGGCGTGTGCGGCATCGAAACGGAAGTCGGCCTCGAGCAGCCGTTCTACAACTACCGCGTGTCGACGGTCGTGCATGCGAGCCGTGATCTCGGCGTGTGGACGAAGATGTCGCTGCTCAACATCTCGCACGACCTGACCGGTTACGCCGAAGTGTGTTCGCTGTTCTTGAGCCCGCGCTATCGCACGGCGGGCGTGGGCGGCTTGTTGTCGCGCTCGCGCTTCATGTTCATCGCGCAGTTCCGCGAACGCTTTCCGCAGCGCTTGTGCGCGGAATTGCGCGGCCATTTCGACGACAGCATGGAGTCGCCGTTCTGGAACGCGGTCGGCTCGCACTTTTATCAGATCGGCTTCAATGAAGCCGACTATCTCAGCTCGCACGGCAAGAAGTCTTTCCTCGCCGAACTGATGCCGCGCTATCCGGTGTATCTCGACCTCTTGCCGGAAGCGGCCCAGCAGGTGGTCGGCGTGACGCATCGCGACACCGCGCCCGCGCGCAAGATGCTCGAAGCGGAAGGGTTGCGCTACGAGAATCACGTGGACATCTTCGATGCCGGCCCGGTGCTCGAATGCCACATCACCGATTTGCGCACGGTGCGAGAGAGTGTGCTCGCGCAGGTGCGCATCGGCGAGCGACACGACCAGGGCGACGCGCGCAGCCTCGTATCGAACACATCGCTGGACGATTTTCGCGTCGGCGCGACCTCCGGCGTGCCGGAAGAGGGCGCGTTCCTGTTGACGGCTGACGAAGCCGCCGCGTTGCGCGTGAAGGAAGGCGACACCGTGCGCGTGCTCGCGTCGCCACCGCGCGCGAAGACCGCCGCCTGACGCTATCAAGGACTTACGATGACACTCTCGAATCAGCTTTATATCGACGGCGCATGGATCGAAGGGAAGGGCGCGCCGTTCGCGTCGCGCAATCCGGCGACCGACGAACTCGCGTGGGAAGGCCGTAGCGCCGACGCAGCCGATGTCGATCGCGCCGTCAGCGCCGCGCGGCGCGCGTTCGCTTCGTGGTCGGCGTTGCCGTTCGAGGAGCGCGTCGGCGTCGCGAAGCGTTTCGCGACGCTCCTCAACGACAACAAGGAAGACCTCGCGCGCACGATCGGCCGCGAGACCGGCAAGCCGCTCTGGGAAGCACGCACCGAAGTCGCATCGATGGCCGCGAAGGTCGATATTTCCGTGCAGGCCTATCACGAACGCACCGGCGAGAAGCGCGCGCCGATGGCCGATGGCGTCGCGGTGTTGCGTCACCGGCCGCATGGCGTCGTCGCGGTGTTCGGGCCGTACAACTTTCCCGGGCACTTGCCGAACGGCCACATCGTGCCGGCGCTGATCGCGGGCAATGCCGTGGTGTTCAAGCCCTCGGAACTCGCGCCGGGCGTGGCCTCGGCGACCGTCGCGCTGTGGGCGCAGGCGGGGCTTCCGGCGGGCGTGCTGAACCTCGTTCAAGGCGAAAAGGACACGGGCGTCGCGCTCGCGAATCACCGGCAGATCGACGGGCTTTTCTTCACCGGCAGCTCGGACACCGGCACGCTCTTGCACCGGCAGTTCGGCGGGCGGCCGGAGATCGTCCTCGCGCTGGAGATGGGCGGCAACAATCCGCTCGTCGTCGCGCCGGTCGAAGACATCGACGCCGCCGTGCATCACACGATCCAGTCGGCGTTTTTGTCGGCGGGGCAGCGCTGCACGTGCGCGCGACGCCTCTTCGTCCCCGACGATGCATTCGGCGAGCGCTTCATGGCGCGCTTCACTGAAGTGACATCGAAGATCCGCTACGGCGCCTTCGATGCCGATCCGCAGCCGTTCATGGGCGCGGTCGTCTCGGCGCGCGCCGCGGCAAAGCTCGTCGCGGCGCAGGCGCAACTGATCGAGATGGGCGCGAAGCCGGTGCTTGAAATGACGCAGCGCGACGCGCGGCTCGGCCTCGTGTCGCCGACGATCCTCGACGTGACGAGTGCGCAAAACGTGCCCGACGAAGAACACTTCGGCCCGATGGTTCAGGTCACGCGCTACAAGACTTTCGACGAAGCGATCGAGCGCGCGAACGACACGGCCTTCGGCCTGTCCGCGGGTCTCCTCGCCGACGACGAATCCGCCTGGACGCACTTCCAGCGCACGATCCGCGCGGGCATCGTCAACTGGAACCGGCCGACCAACGGCGCGTCGTCGGCGGCGCCGTTCGGCGGCGTCGGACGCTCGGGCAACCAGCGGCCGAGCGCGTACTACGCGGCCGACTACTGCTCGTATCCGATGGCGTCGGTCGAAAGCGCGCAGTTGCAGATGCCCGCGAGCGTGTCGCCCGGACTCGAATTCAAATAATCGCGCGAAGGACTCATGATGCAAGCATTCGAAGCGAACTTCGACGGGCTCGTCGGCCCGACGCACAACTACGCGGGGCTGTCGTTCGGCAATGTCGCGTCGCGCAACAACGAGAAGTCGGTGGCGAACCCGAAGGCCGCGGCGAAGCAGGGCTTGCGCAAGATGAAGCAGCTCGCGGACCTCGGTTTTCATCAGGGCGTTTTGCCGCCGCTCGAACGGCCGTCGCTGAAACTCCTGCGCGAACTCGGCTTTACCGGCAGCGACGAAGCGATGATCGAGCGCGCCGCGCGCGAAGCGCCCGAGTTGCTCGCGGCGGCGAGTTCGGCTTCCGCGATGTGGACGGCGAACGCGGCGACGGTCAGTCCCTCCGCGGATACGGCCGACGAGCGCGTTCACTTCACGCCGGCCAATCTCGCGAGCAAGCTGCATCGCGCGATCGAGCATGGCGAGACGCGTCGCTCGCTCGCCGCGATCTTCGCCGACGAGTCGCGCTTCCGGATTCATCACGCGCTGCCCGGCACGCCCGCGCTCGGCGACGAGGGCGCTGCGAACCACACGCGCTTTTGCAGCGAGTACGGCGCGCGGGGCGTCGAGTTCTTCGTGTACGGACGCAGCGAGTACAGTCAGGGACCGCAGCCGCAGCGCTTTCCGGCGCGCCAGACGCTGGAGGCGAGCCGCGCGGTCGCGCGCCTGCACGGTCTCTCCGAACGGACGACGGTGTTCGCCCAGCAGCTTCCCGACGTGATCGACGCGGGCGTGTTCCACAACGACGTGATCGCGGTCGGCAACCGCACGACGCTCTTTTGCCATCAGCGCGCGTTCCTCGATCAGCCGGAGGTCTACCGCGAACTGCGCGCGAAGCTCGACGCGCAGGGTGCCGGCTTCACGGCGATCGAAGTGCCCGAGGACGAAGTGAGCGTCGCGGACGCGGTGTCGTCGTATCTCTTCAACAGCCAGTTGCTGACGCGCCCGGACGGGCGGCAGGTGCTCGTCGTGCCGCAGGAGTGCCGCGAGAACGCGCGCGTCGCGAAGTACCTCGATTCGCTCGCAACCCGCTCGACGCCGATCGACGATGTGCTCGTCTTCGATCTGCGCGAGAGCATGAAAAATGGCGGCGGTCCGGCGTGTCTGCGCTTGCGGGTGGTGCTGAACGACGCCGAGCGCGCGGCCGTGAACCCGGGCGTGTGGATGAACGACACGCTGTTCACGCGCCTCGATGCCTGGATCGACGCGCATTATCGCGACCAGCTTGCACCGGCCGATCTCGCCGATCCGAAGCTGCTCGGCGAGTCGCGCACGGCGCTCGACGAACTCACGACGATCCTCGGACTGGGTGCGATCTATGACTTCCAGCGCTGAAGGCGCGATGCTCGCCGACCTGCTGTCGTTCGTGCTGGCCGGCAAGCGGCCGGCGTTGTCGGAAGGCACGGCGCCTTCGGGCGCGCGCTGGAGCTGGCTTGGCGACGGCGTCGTGAGCCTCGAACCACGGGGCGAGGCGACGCACAGCGTGATCGCGTCGGCGGGCATACACGGCGACGAAACCGCGCCGATCGAAATGCTCTCGACGCTGGTCGCCGACATCGCGAGCGGCGCCGTTGCGCTCAAGGCGCGCATGCTCGTGATCCTCGGCAACATCGCGGCGATGCGCGCGGCGGACCGCTATCTCGACGACGACCTCAACCGGCTCTTCAACGGCCGCCATCTCGCGTTGCCCACGAGCCGCGAAGCGCCGCGCGCGGCGCAACTCGAAGACGCCGCGCTCGGCTTCTTCGCCGCCGCGCCGCAGACCGCGCATCCGAAGTGGCACATCGACATGCACACGGCGATCCGCGCGTCGGTCTTCGAGCAGTTCGCGCTCTTGCCGCACACGGGCGCGCCGCTATCGCGCGCGATGTTCGACTGGCTGCGCGATGCGCATCTCGAAGCGGTGCTGCTGCATCGCGAGAAGTCGAACACGTTCACGCATTTCACCGCCGAGCGCGCGGGCGCGCTGTCGTGCACGCTCGAACTCGGCAAGGTGCGGCCGTTCGGGCAGAACGATCTCGCGCGCTTCGCCGCCTCGGACCGCGCGTTGCGGCGGCTGATCGCGGGAGAAGTTGCCGTCGATGCGGCGAGGCCGCTGCGCGTGTTCACCGTCGTCGGGCAGATCGACAAGCTAAGCGATGCATTCCAGCTCGATGTCGCGAGCGACGTGCCGAATTTCACGCCGTTTCCCGCCGGGACTGAACTCGCGCGCGACGGCGAGTATCGCTATCGCGTGACGCACGATGAAGAGCGCATCGTGTTTCCCAATCCGAAGGTGAAGCCGGGGCTGCGCGCCGGGCTGATGGTCGTCGACACGACCGACGAAACGCTTCTATCGCTCGCCTGAAGGCGTGTCGCTCACGCTGTATCGCTTGCGCGTGGGCGACATTCGCTTGCCAGTTTTTTCGCCTTTTCCGAACGACTCGACTCGCGCTGCTTCGCCGCATGGCAAGCTGGCGCGCGTATCGGGCGCGTTACAATCGCGGCCCGCCGGTCTGTTGCGATGCGTCGTCGCAATGGGGCGTGTTTGAAACGGCCTTTTTGCGAGGCGATGCTGCGCAGGCCGGCATCGAGCCAGATACGCCGCACGGAACGAACGAAAGAGTCGAAGCACCCTTTGGAGGACACCGAATTGAACACCCTGTATTCGCTGAATCGCAAGGTCGCGGCTTTCGCGATCGCGGCCACCGCTGCAGTGACCACCCTCGGCGCGCATGCCGCCGACATGAAGGAAATCCGCTTTGGCGTCGAGGCGTCGTATGCGCCGTTCGAATCGAAGTCGCCGGCTGGCGAACTGATCGGCTTCGATATCGACGTGGGCAACGCCGTCTGCGCGAAGCTGAAAGTGAAGTGCGTGTGGGTCGAAAATTCGTTCGACGGGCTGATTCCCGCGCTGCAGGCGCGCAAGTTCGACGGCATCAATTCGGACATGACGATCACCGACAAGCGCCGCGTGGCGATCGATTTCACCGACCCGATCTATACGATCCCGAACCAGCTGGTCGCGAGGAAGGGCAGCAACATTCAGCCGACTGCGCAGAGCCTGAAGGGCCGGCATGTCGGCGTGCTGCAGGGCTCGATCCAGGAGACTTACGCGAAGGCGAAGTGGGCGCCGGCGGGCGTCGACGTGCAGTCGTATCAGGCGCAGGACCAGATTTACGCCGATCTGGCTTCGGGTCGGCTCGACGCCGCGTTCCAGGACGCCGAGGCGGCGTCGAAGGGCTTTCTGAAGATGCCGCAGGGTGCGGGCTTCGCGTTCGCGGGCCCGGCGGTCTCGGATGAAAAGCTGCTCGGCGCGGGCGTCGGCTTGGGCGTGCGCAAGAACGATCGCGCGCTGAAGGATGCGCTCAACCGGGCGCTGAAGGAACTGAAGGACGACGGCACGATCGACAAGCTCGCCGCGAAGTACTTCGATGTGAAGGTCGTGTTGAAGTAGAGCGGGGAGCTTCGTGAAAAGCCGTCCGGTTCGAACGCGGACGGCTCGTTGTTTGACGCCGCTACACGGCCATGAATACAGCGGCGAGGTAGTCAGCGAGGTCGTCGCGCTCGATGCTTCCTTCTGCTACGGACACCATGACGTCCACCAGTTCGTTTTCCAGTTCCGGCGTCGAAGTCAGGTCGTAGTTTTCCAGTTCGAGATAGGTCAATGCGCAGACAAGCGCGGTCCGCTTGTTGCCGTCGTTGAATACATGGCCTCGCGCGATGGCAACGGCGTACATGGCGGCAATGCCGAAGACGTCGTTAAGGCCGGCGTAATGCGCATGATTTTCCACTCTCGCCAGCACCGCCTCGACGCCACCAGGGCCCGCGTGCGCGAATCCCGGGAGCCCTCCCTCGCGAGCGAGAATCTCGTCGTGGACTGCTCTCACGTAATCCGCGTCGAGTAGCATCAGCGCTTCGCAAGTTCCTTGATCGCGACGTTGTGCGTGCTGATCACCTTGCGCACCGCCTTCATGACGCGTTCCCTCGCCTCTGTCGTCGACATATCGACGGTGTTGTCCGAACTCGGCGCGATCATCTTGCGCGGCGGCAGCGTGCCAGCCGCGAATCTGCCGATGCTTTTACGTTCCATCAGGCGCTCCATCCATTCCAGGTCGAAAACTCATTCTACCTGCCGGAGCATCGCGCACAGCGGGCAAACCTCAACCCGACGCCCCGATCACCACCGTACACGTCGTCCCCGCCGACAGCGCCACGCCCGCCGGCACGTCGTCGATGTGAATGCGCACCGGCACGCGCTGCGCGAGCCGCACCCAGTTGAAGGTCGGGTTCACGTCCGCGAGCAGTTCGCGGCTCTCGGGATTGTCGCGGTCGTAGATGCCGCGCGAGATGCTTTGCACGTGGCCCTTCAGCACGCCGCCGCTCATGAGCCGCATCTGCGCCTGATCGCCGATGCGCACGCGCGGCAGCTTCGTTTCCTCGAAGTAGCCATAAACCCAGAACGAATGACTGTCGACGATGGCGAGCTTCGCCGTCCCCGCCGTCGCATAGTCGCCACGATAGACGTTCAGATTGGTCACATAGCCGTCGACCGGCGAAACCACCTTCGTGCGTTCGAGATTGAGTTGCGCGGCATCGAGCGCGGCCTGCGCCTGCTGCAACTGCGCCTCGGCGGTCGAGGCCGCCTGTGTCGCGTTCTCGCGCTGCTCGCGCGACACGACGAGGCTATCCATGTCCGCGCGGCGGGCGGCGTCGGCACGGCGCATGCGTAGCTCGGCCTGGCGCGCGGCGACGTTCGCCTGCGCCTGCTGCACGGCGATCCGGTAATGCGATGGATCGATTTCCATCAGCAGTTCGCCCTTCTTCACGAACTGGTTGTCGGCGACGGGCATCGTCACCACCGCGCCCGACACGTCCGGCGCGACGTTGATCACGTTCGCGCGCACGCGGCCGTCGCGCGTCCACGGCTCGTCCATGTAATGGACCCACAGCGCGCGTCCTATCAGGATGGCGGCGGCGAATATGATCGCCGTCAGAATGAAACCCACGATTTTTCGAATGATCATGATGCGACTCGTTGTAGCTTGGATGAACGGATGCGCCTAGCCGTAGACGGCGAGGCCGATGAGCCCGCAGACGCACACGAGCAGGCTCGCGCGAAAGAGCGACGGGTGCCACACGACGCGATAAAGGCCCGTCAGCGCGAGGCCGCGGTCGATCAGCCAGGTGAGGAACGCGCCCGCGACGAACAGCAGCAGGATGGTCGGCACATAGGCTTCGAGGATCGCGATGCTACGCGGCATGGTGGGCTCCCTGGTTCGGCGGCGCGGTGCGTGGATCGTTTTTTTCGACGTTGAACGGATCGAGCGGCGACTGCGGATCGAGCAGCGCGGTGCGGATGAAATGCAGGTGGCTCAGGATGCGCTGCAAGCGGTGACGCTCGTCGCGCGGCGGACGCTCGGCGTCGAGCTGATCCTGCAACTGCCCGATGGCACGCGAGGTCGATGCCAGCGCGGCACGGAAACGCTTCGCATCGGGTTTGTCGAAGAGACGCGTGACGGCGTCGAGCGTCGTCGCGATGGAGCGGCGCCACGGCGCGTCGCTGATCTCGCTGCCGGGCGCGGCGAGTTCCTCGCGCAGGTCGATCACCGCATGTCCGACTTCGAGCACCGAAAAGAGCCATTGCAAGGCGTCGCGCTGCACTTCGGGACGATTCGCCGCGAGCGCGCTGATCTGCGAAAACAGGTCGCGCGTGCGGCTTTCGAAGCGCGTCGCGAGCCGCGAACCGAGGGTCGACAGACGCGCGCGGCAGCCCGCCACGACTTCGCGCCGCAAGTCGGCGACGAGCAGACGCGAAAGCCAAGGCGCGTCGGTCGGCAGGAGCACGGCGAAGGCGATCGCGGAAACGAGCATCGACAGCACGAGCGCGATGGCGTCGTTGATGAAGCCGGTTGGATCGTAGTGCGTGAGGTTGTCGGGACCGGCGAGAAAGCAGAAGAAGATGCAATAGCCGACACCGACGCCCATCAGGTTGCGGCGCGTACTGAGCCAGCTGCCGAGCATCAGGAACGGCACGAGCGCCGCCGACAGCAGCAGGAAGCCGTCCATGCGCGGATACAGCCCGAACACGACGATCATCCCGGCGAGCATCGCGAGCAGCGTGCCGCTCGCCATCTGGAACGCCATCAGCGTGGGCCTCGGCGACGACGACGCGAGCGCGCACACCGCCGCCGCGTTCAGGACCATCGTGCCGCCGCTCGGCCACGCGGTCGCGATCCAGAACGCGCCGAGCGCGAGCATCACGATCGCCGTGCGCACGCCGGCGACGCTCGCGGCGAGCAGGTTGGTGCGCGGCACGTAACGCGCGATCCAGTGCTCGCGCTCGTGCGTCGGCACGGCGAGCGACGCGTAGGTCTCTGCATACGCGAGCAGGTCGTCGACGAAGCGGTAGAGCAGCTCCGACGCGGTGTCGAATTCGAGCAGCGCGAAGTCGGGCCGCGTGGCGAGTTCCGTGCGCGTCGCGCGGATGCGCTTCGGCAACGCCGCCTTGAAGTCCGCGAGTTGCGCGGCGGCGTGCGCGGCATCTGCGGCGTTCATCACCGGTTCGCCCGACTTGTTCAGGCGCGGCGCGACTTCATGAAAATACGGTTCGAGCGCGGCGACGGTGATCATCGAGCCATTCGCGCGCAGCCGGTTCATCAGCTGATGCAGCGCGTGAAAACGCGTCGATGCGCTCATGAACTCGCTGTTCAGCCGCGCGAGCCGGCCGCTTTTCAGGCGCGTTTCGGGATGCTCGAACACGGCGACGCTGCGCGCGGCCTCGAAGCCGACGATATCCGCGACGAACGCCGCGTGGGTCGCCTCGATCTGCGGACGCTCCATTCGGCCCGACAGCGCGCGACACACATAGTCGACGAAACCGCTGAAACGGCGGCGCACCGTGGTCTTGATCTGCTCGCCGGCATGCTGCGGCAAGACGAGCGCGCTCACCGCGCCCGCGCACAGGATGCCGAGCGACACCTCGGAGACGCGCGTAAGCGCCGTGAGGAACGCGCCGTCGGGGTGCTGCGCGGCCGGAATGCCGATCAGCGCCGCCGTGTACCCCGCGAGCACGAAGCCATACGAGCGGAAGTTGCGGTTGCGCGCGGCGCCGGCCGTGCACAGGCCGACCCAGAGCGACGTCGCCGTGATGAAGAGCACCGGCTGCTGCGAGAAGAGGCTGATGAGCACGAGCATCACGACGAGCCCGACCATCGTTCCGCAAAACCGGTAGAAACTTTTCGCGAGCACCATGCCGCTTTGCGGCTGCATCACGACGAAGACGGTCGTCATCGCGGTGCGCGGTTGCGGCATGTCGAGGCGCATCGCGATCCAGAGCGTCAGCAACGCGGCGAGCACCGCCTTGAAGATGTAGATCCAGGCGAGTCCCTCGGTCTGCGCCCAGTGCAGGAGCGCGGCGCGAAGCGAGGTGTCGGGGAGCGGGGTGGCGGACATCGGCGGGCCTTATTTCGCGCTGGCGGTCTTCGACGCCGCCACGCCGCGCAGCGGGCCGACATGCTTCGACGGCGCGAGCGTGCTGTCGTCGGGACCGTTCGACGGATCGTCGAGGCCGCCGCCGAGCCCCGCCTGCAGCGACGCGTAGGCCGCGAGCCGCTCCGCGCGCACGCGCGCCTCGCCGTCCTGCGCGCGCAAGAGTTGCGTCTGCGCGATCAGCACGTTGAGATAGTCGGTGAGCCCGCGCCGATAGCCCTCGTTCGCGAGCCGATAGTTCTTGCTCGCCGCCGCGACCGAGCGTCCCGACGCTTCCAGTTGCGAATCGAGCGAGCGCATGCGCACGACCTGATCGGCGATTTCCCTGAGCGCGCCGACGAGCGTGCCGTTGTAGTGCTCGACCGCCTGATCGTATTGCGCCGATGCCGCGCCGAGCTGCGAGCGCAGCCGCCCGCCTTCGAAGATCGGCAGCGTGAGCGCCGGACCCGCACTGAAACCGGTTCCGGTGCCGCCGAGGAAAGTGAGCAAGGCGCCGCCCGCAGCCATCTGGCTCACCGACGCGAGCAGGTCCACGTTCGGATAGAACTCGGCCTTCGCGACGTCGATGCCACGCGCCTCTGCGGCCACCATCCAGCGCGCGGCGACGACGTCCGGCCGGTGTCCGACGAGTTCCGCCGGCAGCGCGGACGGCAATCCGAGCGGCTGCCCGAGCGCGAGCACCGGCCGCGCGAGCGACGCGCCCGCGCCCGGTCCTTCGCCCGCGAGCGCGGCGAGCCGGTTGCGGGCGAGTTCGATCGCTTCGTTCTGAATGTCGATCTGACGCTCGTATTCGGGCAGGGGCGTCTCGGCCTGGGTGACTTCGAGCTGCGTGCCGAGACCGCCCGCGAGGCGCCGGCGCGCGAGATCGACAATCTTTCGCTGCTGTTCGAGCGTCTGCTGCGCGATGTCGAAGAGCGCGTAGCTCTGCGACATGCCGATGTACGCGCGCACCACGTTTGCTTCGAGTTCGAGCTGCGCGGCGCGCGCGTCGGCGGCGCGCACATGCGCGGCGTCGAGCGCGCGTTCGGTGGCGTTCTCGTTGCGGCCCCACAGGTCGAGGTCGTAGGAGAGCGAGAGGGCGGCGGTGTTGTTCCAGGTGGTCGTGTCGTTGAAGGTGCCTGGGCCGTAGTAGCCGTTTTCCGGCCAGCCCTTGCGTGTAAGCGACAGCGAGCCGTCGACGTGCGGCGCGAGCGCCGAGCGCGCGACGCCCGCCATCGCGCGCGCTTCACGCACGCGGGCGGCCGCCATCGCGAGCGTCGGGTTGCCCGCGTTCGCGCGTTCGACCCAGTCGTTCAACTGCGGATCGGCGTAGGCGCGCCACCACTGCTCCGACGGCCAGGCCGCCTCGCCATCGGCGGCGCGGATGGCGGCACCGGTGTCGAGTGTCGAGGCGCGATGGAGAGTGGATTCGGGCGCGACGTTTCCCGTGCTGGCGCAACCGGCTATTGTTGAGATAACTGTAAGAGCGGCGATGGCGATCGCTCGTCTTGATACCGGCGCGGACACGATTGGCTCCCTTTCCTTAATTAGACATGAGACATTTATTATATTTTTGCGCTAATTACCGAATAACCCGTAAGAATGCAAAGCATCCTTACGATGGTTGAGATAATCGCTATTGCCGATCGTGTAATAATCGACAGCCAGACATCGGACGACGGAAGCTAGTATGGATACGCTACAAAACATGCGCGTTTTCGTTCGCGTCGTGGAGGCAGGAAGTTTCACGGCGGCGGCGCAGCATTTGAATACGACCACGGCGTATGCCTCGCGGGCCGTCTCGGATCTGGAAGCGCACCTGCGCACGCGGCTTTTGAACCGCACCACGCGGCGCATCGCGCTCACCGAGGCGGGCGAGCGCTATTTGCAGCGCTGCGAGCAGATCCTCGCCTACGTCGATCAGGCCGAAGCCGAAGCCAGCGATGCTCATGCGCGGCCGTCCGGCAAGCTGAAGGTGCATTCGATGACAGGCTTCGGCCAGCACTACGTCGTGCCGATGATTTCGCGCTATCAGGCGCGCTATCCGTCGGTGCAGGTCGAGCTCACGCTCGCGCAGCGCATGCCCGATCTGCTCGACGAGGGATTCGACGTCTCCGTCGTGCTCGCGTCCGAGTTGCCCGATTCGGGACTCGTGTCGCAGCGGCTCGGCTCGGCGTTCAGCATCGCGTGCGCGTCGCCGGCCTATATCGAGAAGCACGGCACCCCGCACGTGCTCTCCGATCTGGTGCGCCACACCTGCCTGCAGCTCGTCACGCCCGTGCTTCCCACCGACAAATGGATCTTCGAAGGCCCGAACGGTCAGGAAACGGTGAGCCTCGGGCCGTCGACGTTCACGGTGAATGTCGCCGACGCGATGGCGGTGGCGATCCGCGAGGGCATGGGGCTCGGCGTGCTGCCGACGTCCTCGGCGCTGCCGCTTTTGCGGGCGGGGACCATCGTGCGCGTGCTGCCGCAGTACACGATGCAGGAACTGAACGTCTGCGCGCTCTATCCGTCGCGACAGTACCTGGACGCGAAAATCCGCACGTGGGTCGATTTCCTGCGCGACGAACTGCCGGCGACGCTTGCCGCGGATGCCGAATCGCTGAAGGAATTTGTCGTCGCGTGACGGCGCAGGTCTCAAGTTCGGTTGTCATTGCGCCGTAACAACAATAGTGTGCGGCGCAACACTTGCTTACTTTTATTTCGGCCGCATCTTGTTACTTTCGACGCATGTCCACTCGCTCACGACCGGGGAAAGCCTGATGAATACGCCACTCATGTCCGCTCTCGCGATGCTGCTCGCGCTGATCGCCGTGCCCGCCACGCGTGAGCTGTTGCGCGCCTATCGTGACGATGCCGCGAAAAAGCGTCTCGTGCCGATCAGGATCGAGTCGCGCAGCGACGGGCGCCGTCCACGCGACTACTGAGCGCCCGCAAGGTCATTCGCCGCTTTCGAGCGGCGCGAGCGGTTCGATCAAGCGCGGTTCGTCGTTGATCGCGCGATTCACGTCGCCCGACACGCGGTGCCATACGAATTCCGACGCGGCCACGCCGCCGTTCTTGCCGAGCGCGTCGAGTTCGGCGGGCGGCAGCGCGGGGTCGAGCCAGCGCCGCGCGGCGTGCGGTTCGAACACGAGCGGCCGGCGATCGTGCACATCGACGAGTCCCTCGTCCGCCGTGGCCGTCACGATCACGAAGCCGGCGCCGGGCACGAGCGCGTCGTCTTCCGTCTGGATGCTCGTCAACGCGGCGAGGAACATCGGTTCGTCGTCGGCGCGGCGGATGAAGTAGGGCTGCTTCGGCGGCTTCGCGCTGGCTCGCGCGCCGGGCGCTGGCTCGTCCGCCAGCTCGGTCTTCCACTCGAACCAGCCGTCCGCTGGAATCAGGATTCGCGCCTTTCTCCACAACGCCCGGAAATACGCGCTCGTCGATGCGGTTTCGACGCGCGCGTTAATCGTCTGCGGGAGCTTCTTCTGGATCGCCCAGGCCGGGCAATAGCCCCAGTGCACGGCGCGGATCGTTTCGTCGGGATAGATCGCGAGCGGATGCGTGCCGGGCGAGAGGTTGTAGCCGGGCCGCCGGTCGGCGGCATCGACGAGCACGAACGGATTTCTCAGATGCAGGCGCTGCGCATAGTGCATCGGTAGTCGGTACTGGCTGATTCGGCCGCACATGGCGCTCCTCCGCTAGGTCCAACGGTTGTGCCGCTGATTGCTCAATGTCGCCGCTGCTCGTTGCCGCCGCTCAAATCTCGACGATCTTGTCCCACGCGAAATGCGGGTTTTCGAGCTGGCGCGTGCGCCGGTCGATATAGCCGCGCGGATTGCAGACGACGCGCGTGCCCCCGACCGTATAGTCGAACGCCGTGTGCGTGTGCCCGTGAATCCATAGCGCGACAGGCGCGCGCAGGAGCGAGGGCAGGTCGTTGACGAAGCCCGCCGACACCACGTCCTCCGCGTATTTCTCCGCGAGACTTTGCCGCAACGGCGCATGATGCGTGACGACGATCGTCTGGCCGTCGAACGGTTTCGCAAGTTCGCTTTCGAGCCAGGCGCGCGCGTGTTCGTGCAGCGCGAGCGAATCGCTCGTCGCAAACGAACGCGGTTCGCCGTCGGGCTCGGGCCACGCGATCTGGATCACGCCGCGATAGTCGAGCATCACGCGCGCGCATGCTTCCTGCGCTTTTTCGAGCTGGGAAGCTTCCGCACCGAACAGCGCGAAGTCGGTCCAGAGCGTCGTGCCGAGCACGCGCCATTTGCCGTAGCGGTCGACGAGCGTCGCGTTGTTCAGGTAATGCACGTTGTCCACGCTTTGGGCGGCATCCTGCATCGCGACTTCGAGCGCGCCGAACTCGCCGTCGTAATACTCGTGGTTGCCCGGCACATAGACGATGGGCACGCGCGAATCGAAGTTCTCCGCCGCCCAGCGCACGCCTTCCGCGTGATTGTGGATGTCGCCGGCGAGCACGACGAGATCCGCCTCGGCATACGGAATCGCGACGGGTTCGTCGGCTTCGAGATGCAGGTCGGACAAAACGCGAATCTTCACGACGGCTTCTCCTCGATACAAATTCAGTCGCGGGCCGGTACGACCTTGCCCGGATTCATCAGGTTCTCCGGATCGAGCGCGGCTTTGATCGTCTGCATCAGCCGCACTTCGACGGGCGACTTGTAGCGCATCGCCTCGTTCACTTTCAGTTGCCCGAGGCCATGTTCCGCGCTGATGCTGCCGCGGTGCGCGTGGACCTGCTCGTAGACGAGCGCATTGATGCGCTTCTGATACCCGGCGAGAAACGCCTTCGGATCGACGCCTTCGGGCGCCTGCACGTTGTAGTGCAGATTGCCGTCGCCGAGATGGCCGAACGTGACCATGCGCGCGCCGGGCGCGGTTTCGGCGATCAGCGCATCGGTTTCCTCGATGAAGCGGCCGATGCTCGAAATCGGCACCGAAATGTCCTGCTTGATGTTGAGGCCTTCTTCGGCCTGCGCGAGCGGAATGTGCTCGCGCAGGTCCCAGAACGCCCGCGATTGCGCGAGATTTTCCGCGACGACCGCATCCTCCACGATGCCGGCCTCGATCGCTTCTTCCATCAGCCGTTCGAAGAGCGTGCGCGCGTGCGCTTCGCTTTCGCTGTCGGAAAGTTCGAGCAGGACGGTCTGCGCGTGCGGCTCGCCGAACGGATAGCGCATCTGCCCGAAATGCCGGCCGACGAGCCGCAGCGAGAAGTCCGACATCAGCTCGAAGCCGGTCAAAAGCGCGCCCGCGTGACGCTGCGCCATCGCGAGGAAGTCGAGCGCGGCGTGCGGCGAAGCGAGCCCGGCGAGCGCCGTCACTTGCGCGACAGGCGCCGGATGCAGCTTCATGACCGCCGCGGTGATGATGCCGAGCGTGCCTTCCGCGCCGATGTAGAGATCGCGCAGATCGTAGCCGGTATTGTCCTTGCGCAGCGCGCGCAGGCCGTCCCAGATCTCGCCTTGCGGAGTCACGACTTCGAGGCCGAGGCACAGCTCGCGCGTATTGCCGTAGCGCAGGACGCCCGTGCCGCCCGCGTTGGTCGAGAGATTTCCGCCGATCGTGCAACTGCCTTCCGCCGCGAGGGAAAGCGCGAAGAGGCGCTGTGCGGCCGCGGCGTGCGCCTGGATCTCGGCGAGCACGACGCCCGCTTCGACTGTGATCGTGTTGTTGTGCGGATCGACGCCGCGGATGCGGTTCAGGCGCTTCAGGCTCACGACCGCCTGCAGGCCGCTCGCATCGGGCGTCGCGCCGCCGGCGAGGCCCGTGTTGCCGCCCTGCGGCACGGTCGCGACGCGGTATTCGCGCGCGAGCCGCACGACGGCGGCGACCTGCTCCGTGTCGGCGGGCAGCAGCACGGCGCATGCATCGCCCGTGTAGCGGCCGCGCCAGTCGGTGAGGAAGGGCGCGGTATCGTGCGGATCGGTCAGCACGTGGGCGGCGCCGAGCACGTCGGCGCAGGCGGCGACGAACGCGCAACGGGAAGGGCGGGCGTTAGAAGTCGGGGCGGAAGCGGTCATGACCTTGGAAATCGGAAAGCGTAGTCGACAGTATCGCGCAGGATGCACCACGGCGATGCCTGGCCGGATGGCATAGTCCCGGCATGGCGGGGGCAAGTCGTGCTACAAAGCGTCCTTGCCGAGACGTTTTGCGGCGCGGGCCGCACGCTTGTAAGGCGCGACGTAGCCGAGCGCGCAGCCGAAAAACACGAGCGCGAGCAGCGCTTCGATCCAGCCGAGCCGCGCGGACAGGCCGCCGTCCGTCATGCCGCGCACGGTGCCCTCCGCGAGATAGAGCAGCACCAGCATCGACGCCCATTGCAGCGTGTAAAGGTCGCGCCGCCAGGTGCCGGGAAGCGCGAAGACGAGCGGCAGCGCCTTCAGCGCGAGCGCCGAGCCGCCGGGACGCAGCGGCGCGAGCCACAGTTCCCACGCGAACGAGAGCGCGATGAGCGCGACGAGGCTGGCGAACGCGCCCGTCGCGAAGACAGGACGCGCGCTCGCCGGGCGGGCGGCGGGCTGGCTCATGAGCGCTCTACGCGGGGCGCGTTCATGCGGCGGCCGCTCCGCGCGCGAGATTAAGCGCCGTGCGCGCGAGCCGCGCGCCGAGCGCGACGGCGAGCGCTTTCTCGTCGGCGGAGATCGCGCCGTCCGCGGTGCCGTCGGCGTTCGGGCGCGCGTGATGCGACGCGCCGTATGGCGTGCCGCCGCCTTGCGTCGTCGTGAGGCGCGATTCGGTGTACGGAATGCCGACGATCATCATTCCGTGGTGCAGGAGCGGCAGCATCATCGAGAGCAGGGTGCTTTCCTGGCCGCCGTGCAGGCTTCCCGTCGACGTGAAGACGCTCGCAGGTTTGCCCGCGAGCGCGCCGGAAAGCCACTGCGGCGTCGTGCCGTCGAGAAAGTATTTGAGCGATGCCGCCATGTTGCCGAAGCGTGTCGGCGACCCGAGCGCGACCCCCGCGCATTCTTCGAGGTCGCGCAGCTCGGCGTAGGGCGGGCCGTCGGTGGGAATATCGGGCGCGGTCGACTCGCAGACGCTCGATACCGGCGGCACCGTGCGCACGCGCGCCTGCATGCCGGGAACGCTGTCGATGCCCTGCGCGATGGCGAGCGCCAGTTCGCGCGTCGCACCGTGCCGGCTGTAATAAAGCACAAGGATGTCGTTCATAAGGCTCTTTTAGTGAACGGGTATTATAGAGATGCGTTCACGATCGTGGTTTCCGGCGCGATTCTGCTGGTTTTCCGCGCTTTTTGCGACTGCCGACGACACCGTGGTGCTTAGGGCCGGAGCAAGCGCAGAAATGCCAGCTCGGCTCGACAGAGGAGAAGGATTTTTGCAGAAGCTTTCCGTCGATCTCGCCAGTGTCAAACGGCTCGCGGGCTTCGTCGCCAGGCGCACCGGCGAGGACCGCGTGGCGCAGGTAGCCGGCAGTCTCACGTTCACGAGCGTGCTGTCGATCGTGCCGCTCGCGACCGTCGCGTTCGCGCTGTTCACGGCGTTTCCCATCTTCGGCTCGTTCCAGGAGTCGCTGCAGGATTTTCTGGCGGTGCATTTGATGCCGAACCAGATCAACACGCAAATCTTCAAATATCTGAACCAGTTCGCGTCGAAGGCGAAGGGGCTGACGACGGTCGGCATGATCATCCTGTTCGTCACCTCGGTCATGACGATGATGACCGTCGAGTCCGCGTTCAACGTGATCTGGCGCGTGCGCAAGGCGCGGCCGTTCGCGCAGCGCGTGCTCGTCTACTGGGCGATCATCACGCTCGGGCCGATCATGTTCGGCTGCAGTCTCTCGATCTCGTCCTATCTCTTCGCGCAATCGGTGGCGTTCGCGGGCTCGCATCACCTGATGCCGCCGATCGTCGAATGGGCGCTGACGGGTGTCTCGCTGCCCGTGACCGTGCTCGCGTTCACGATGCTCTACGTCTACATGCCGAACTGCAAGGTCGAATGGCGCGACGCCGTGATCGGCGGACTGATCGCGGCGGTCGCGTTCGAACTCGGCAAGCGCGGATTCGGCTACTACGTGCGGCGCATTCCGACCTATACGGCCGTCTATGGCGCGTTCGCGGCGCTGCCGGTGTTTCTGCTCTGGGTCTATCTCTGCTGGATGATCGCGCTGATCGGCGCGATGGTGACCTCCGCGTTGCCGGCGATCCGCATCGGCCAGTTTCACCGGCGCGAGTTTCCCGGCAGCGATTTGCTCGATTCGCTCGAATTGCTGGCGCGGCTCGTCGAGGCGCGCGAAGAGGGCAAACCCGGCCAGACGGCGCTGGAACTCGCGCGGATGCTGCGTTGCGATATGGACACATCCACGCGTTTGCTCAACAAGGTGGAAGCGCAGGGCTGGGTCGGGCGGCTCGAAGACACGCGCATGCCGCGCTACGTGCTGATCGCCAATCCGAACCAGATCACCGTGACGATGCTGTTCGACCTGTTCGTGATCGACCGCGAGGAACTCGAGTACCAGTTGCGGCTCGATGCCACGCAAGTGGATTGCGCAGTGCTGACGGGCGCGCTCGAGAACGAAAAGCTTGACGTCACGCTCGGCTCGCTGATCGCGGCGCGCTCGTCGGCGCTCACCGACGAGCGGTTGCGCGACGCCGCCCGCCCGGCGATGCCGCACCAGCACGCGTAAGCGTCCTGGTTCGAATTGCGCGCGACGCCTCAGAGCGAGATTTTCCCCGTACAGATGTCCTTGAACATCACCCAGTCGCCCATTAGGCTGTAGAGCGGGTGACGAAACGTGGCCGGACGGTTCTTTTCGAAGAAGAAATGGCCGACCCACGCAAAACCGTAGCCGCAGACGACCGCCGCCGGCAGCCACAGCCAGTCGCCGGTTGCGACCGCCATCGCAATGCAGCCGATCACGCCAAGCGAGCCGATGAAGTGAAGTCTGCGCGACACGAGATTGCGATGCTCTTCCAGATAGTACGGATAGAACTCGGCGAAATTCGCAAAGTGGTCGCTGTGTGCCGTGTGCGCCATGGCTGCCTCCGTTCGATCGACGCACGGGACTCGCCCGTGCCCTGACAGCCCATTGTGCGGCGAAAAGCGCGCGTCGTGCAACCTGGCCGTTCGGCCGATGGCGCGGCGCTTTCGCAGCGCTTATGCTGGCTTGATCGCTGGCTTGATCGCGAAGTCGAAGAGGGCGTCGAGCGTGGCGTCGGGTTGCTCGCTCATCAGCGCGTGGCCGGCGTCGAGCGTGAGCGTTTCGACGGCCACGCCCGCCTGCGACATCGCTTTCACGAGCGCGCTCGCCGCTTTCGGCGGCGTCATCACGTCGCGCCGCCCCGAGAGGACGAGCACCGGGCAACGCACCGCAGCCGCGCGTTCGAGGCCGTCGGCGTAGGCGTTGCAGGCGCTGAAGTCGGTGTAGAAGAGCTGGCCTTCACCGCGCGCGGAGACGCGCTCCATCAGGCGCTGATTCACGCCGTGCAGCCAGAAGCCGGGCGCGGGGCTCGACGGCTTGGCGGCGATCGTTGAATGCGACCACTGGTTGACCATGTCGATGGCCTGCGGCTCATGTTCGCGGGCGGCGTCGAGCAAGGCGTCGGAGACGGTCATCGGCACGGCGGTCGCGACGAGTGCGAGCTTCGCGACGCGCGTCGGATGCCGGGCGGCGGCATCGAGCGCGATCAGCGAGCCCATGCTGTGGCCGATCAGCACGGCTTTTTCCACCTTCGCCGCGTCGAGCACGTCGATCAGCCAGTCGGCTAGCGACGCGACGTCGGCGAGCGCCGGCCCGGCGCTGCGGCCATGTCCGGGCAGGTCGAGCGCGAGCACGCCGAAGCCGTGATGCACGAAGTAGCGCGTCTGCAGCGCCCACACGCTGTGGTCGTGCTCCGCGCCGTGGATGAAGACGGCAGCCGGGCGGCTCGCGTCGAATGCCTTGCCGCCGGTGTAGGCGTAGGCCGGCCGGCCTTTGACGTCGAGGATCATGCACGGCTCCCGGGCGCCGGCGCCGTCGAACCCGCCTTCTGCGATGCCTTCAGGCCGCGCTTCAGGTCGTCGATCAGGTCGTCGGGATCTTCCAGGCCGATCGACAGGCGAATGCGCCCCGGACCGATGCCCGCTGCGGTGAGCGCGGCGGCGTCCATGCGGAAATGCGTCGTGGAGGCGGGATGGATGACGAGCGAGCGCGCATCGCCGACGTTCGCCAGGTGCGAAAAAAGCGTGAGCGACTCGATGAAGCGCCGCGCAGCGGCCACGTCGCCGCGCAGGTCGAAGCTGAACACGGCACCCGCGCCGCGCGGCAAAAGACGCTGCGCGAGCGCGTGGTCGCGGTGCGTCGGCAGTTCGGGATACGCGACGCCCTCCACGGCCGGATGCGCGAGCAGAAACTCGACCACGCGGCGCGTATTCGCGACGTGCCGGTCCATGCGCAGCGGCAGCGTTTCGATGCCTTGCAGCAGTTGCCACGCCGCCTGCGGATGCAGGCAGGCGCCGAAGTCGCGCAAGCCTTCGCGGCGCGCGCGCAGCAGGAACGGCGCGACCGTGCTTTCCTCGGCGAAGACCATACCGTGAAAGCCGTCGTAGGGCTCGGTGAATTCGGGGAAGCGCTCGGTGGCGGTGAAGTCGAACGTGCCGCCGTCGACCAGCACGCCGCCGATCGTCGTGCCGTGGCCGCCGAGGAACTTGGTCGCAGAATGGTAGACGAGGTCCGCGCCGTGCTCGAAGGGCCGCAGCAAGTAGGGCGTCGTGAAAGTCGAATCGACCAGGAGCGGCACCTGGTTCGCGTGCGCGATTTCCGCGACGCCCGCGATGTCGAGCACGTCGAGCCCGGGATTGCCGAGCGTCTCGCCGAAGAAAAGCCGTGTGTTCGGGCGCGCGGCGGCGCGCCACGCGTCGAGATCGTGCGGCGGCACGAAGGTGGTCTCGATGCCGAAGCGCGCGAGCGTGTAGTGCAGCAGGTTGTGCGAGCCGCCGTAGAGCGCGCTCGATGCCACGATGTGGGAGCCGGCGCCCATCAGCGTCGCGACCGCCAGATGGAGCGCCGCCTGGCCGCTCGCCGTGCCGATCGCGCCGGCGCCGCCTTCGAGCGCGGCGACGCGCTCCTCGAACACCGCGACCGTCGGGTTCGAGATGCGCGAGTACACGTGCCCCGAGCGTTCCATGTTGAAGAGCGCGGCGGCGTGGTCGGTGTCGCGGAAAGAGAACGACGTCGTCTGGTAGATCGGCGTGGCGCGCGCGCCGGTCGTCGGGTCGGGCGCGGCGCCCGCGTGCAGCACGAGCGTGTCGAAGCGGTTGGCGGGCATCGCGAGCGGCCGCACGCTACCCGCGTGTGGCGAAAATCCAGGGGGCAATCATCGTAACATCGGGCCCGCTTCGGCGGACCTAGGGCGCGAACCTAGTCCGCTCGCACGAAAACCTTGTCCGACAAGCCAGCCGGGCCGTCCGCGCTTTCCTTTTCACAGCCTTTCCGATAGCATCGATCCACGATCAGGCATTTCGGAAGGAGACCCATCATGCGAGTCAGCGACATTCTGAAGGTCAAGGGCAATGTGCTCTTCACGGTGACGCCCGAGACACCGCTGCACGACGCAATCAACACGATGGCGTCGCACGACATCGGCTCGCTCGTCGTCATGGAGTACGGCGATCTCGTCGGCATGCTGACGTTCCGCGAAATCATCCTGACGCTGAAGGAAAACGGCGGCAGCGTCGGCACGACCACCATCCGCAAGGTCATGGACGATCATCCGCTTACCTGCACGCCGGAAACGGACGTCAACGAGGTGCGCCGCATGATGCTCGAACATCACGTGCGCTATCTGCCCGTGATGGAAAACCGCGCGCTGATGGGCGTGATCTCGTTCTACGACGTCGCGCGCGCGGTCGTCGAGGAGCAGGGTTTCGAGAATCGCATGCTCAAGGCCTATATCCGCGACTGGCCGGAGCAGCAGGAAGAGGCGCGCTGAGCAGCTTCCGATCTGCTCGCGCCGCACGGCACTGCCAATCCGCGAAGAGCGCGCCTCGGCCGGCGCGCTTTTTTTCGCCTGATGAATTCCGCGTTTCCCTCCTTCAAGCGCTCCATTCCCATAAGCCATGAGTGACCGCCCGATTCGCGACGCTCGCCGCGCGTCCCGCCGCGCCGACGCATCAGGCGAAAGCCAGTTTCGACTGCTGCGCGAGCGCCGCTTCGCCCCGTTCTTCTGGACGCAGTTTCTCGGCGCGATGAACGACAACGTGTTCAAGGTCGGCTTCACGTCGCTCGTCACGTTCCAGGCCGCGCGCTTTTCCGGCGTCGATCCGAAGACGGCCGCGTTCCTGATCTCCGCGATCTTCATCGTCCCGTTCGTGCTGTTTTCCGCGACTTCCGGCCAGATCGCCGACAAATACGACAAGGCGACGCTCACACGTCTCGTTAAAAGCTTCGAGATCGCGGTGATGCTGGTCGGCAGCGGGGGGTTCCTGCTGCACAACGCCATGCTGCTTTACCTCTGCACGTTTCTGATGGGCGTCCATTCGACCGTCTTCGGACCCGTCAAATATGCGTATCTGCCGCAGCATCTGAAATCGTCTGAACTCGTGGGCGGTAACGGGCTCGTCGAGATGGGAACATTCGTCGCCATTCTGATCGGAACGATCATCGGCGGCGCGGCGGCCGGGCTGACCGAGCACGGCGCGATGCTGCTCGCTACCGCATGCCTGGCGTTCGCGCTGATCGGACGGGCGGTGTCGGGTTTCGTGCCGAAGTCCGAAGCGCCGCAGCCCGAACTGCGCATCAACTGGAATCCGTTTTCGGAAACCTGGCGCAATCTCGCGCTCGCAAAGCAGAACCGCACCGTGTTCCTGAGCCTGCTCGGCATCTCGTGGCTGTGGTTCGTCGGCGCGACCTTTCTGACGTCGTTCTTCAACTTCGCGAAGGACGTGCTGTCCGCGAACCCCGACGTCGTCACGATCCTGCTCGCGACGTTTTCCATCGGCATCGGCATGGGCTCGCTGCTGTGCGAAAAGCTCTCGAAGCGGCGCGTCGAGATCGGCCTCGTGCCGCTCGGTTCGATCGGCATCAGCGTATTCGCAATCGACCTCTTCTTCGCGAGCCATCGCATCGCGCCGGCGGGTCATCTGCTCGGCGTCGGCGAGTTTCTCGCGATCGCCTCGCACTGGCGCATTCTCGCGGACCTGTTCCTGCTCGCGATGTTCGGCGGCTTCTACAGCGTGCCGCTCTACGCGCTGATCCAGAGCCGCAGCCAGCCGACGCACCGCGCGCGCATCATCGCCGCGAACAACATTCTCAATTCGTTCTTCATGATCGTTTCGGCGTTGCTGGCGCTCGCGCTCACGTCGATGGGCGTCGGCATTCCGGGGCTCTTTCTGACGACGGCGCTCCTGAACATCGTCGTCGCCGCGTATATCTATTCGCTCGTGCCGGAATTTCTGCTGCGCTTCGTCGCGTGGGTGCTGGTGCACACGTTCTACCGCATTCGTCTCGTCGACGCCGAGCGCATTCCCGAACAGGGCGCCGCCGTGCTCGTCTGCAATCACGTCAGTTTCGTCGATGCGATCGTCATCATGTCGGAAAGCCCGCGTCCGATCCGCTTCGTGATGGATCACCGCATCTTCAGGTCGCCGTTCGTCGGCTGGCTGTTTCGCCACGTGAAGGCGATTCCGATCGCGCCGGCGCACGAGGATGCCGAGCTGCTCGCGCGCGCCTACGACGCGTGCGGCCGCGCGCTCGCGGAGGGCGAGCTCGTCTGCATCTTTCCGGAAGGCAAGCTCACGCGCACGGGCGAACTCAACCCGTTCAGGCACGGCATTTCGGAGATTCTGAGAAGACATGCGGCGCCGGTCGTGCCGATCGCGCTGCGCGGATTGTGGGGCAGCGTGTTCTCGCGACACGAGGATTCGCGCTGGCCGCGTCCGGTCCAGCGTGGCGTGATGAGCCGGCTGACGCTCGCGGTCGGCGAGCCGATCGATCCCGCCGATGCCACGCCCGAGCATCTGCAGCAGGTGGTCGGTGCCTTGCGCGGCGCCCGCAGGTAGGGCGCCGCGGCGCCTCATCGAGATGCGGCTGGCATAATGTGAGCTTCCCGTTTCACTTCTCAGGGCGACGCACATGTCCGGCAATACGTTAGGCACGCTTTTCACCGTCACGAATTTCGGCGAGTCGCATGGACCCGCGATCGGCTGCGTGATCGACG
Source organism: Caballeronia sp. LZ024 (assembly GCF_031451455.1). Lineage (NCBI taxonomy): Bacteria > Pseudomonadati > Pseudomonadota > Betaproteobacteria > Burkholderiales > Burkholderiaceae > Caballeronia > Caballeronia sp. LZ024. The sequence continues at coordinate 1,307,519 of NZ_JARUXL010000001.1, forward strand.
GCTGCCCGCCCGGCATGGCGCTGACCGAAGCCGACATCCAGATCGAACTCGACCGGCGCCGTCCCGGCACGTCGCGCCACGTCACGCAGCGCCAGGAACCGGACCAGGTCGAGATTCTCTCGGGCGTGTTCGAGGGCAAGACGACCGGCACGCCCATCGCGCTCCTGATCCGCAACACCGACCAGCGCAGCAAGGACTACGGCAATATCGTCGAGACGTTCCGCCCCGGTCACGCCGACTACACCTACTGGCAGAAATACGGCATCCGCGACTATCGCGGCGGCGGCCGTTCGTCCGCGCGCCTGACCGCGCCGACGGTGGCCGCGGGCGCGGTCGCGAAGAAGTGGCTGCGCGAGCGCTTCGGCATCGAGACGCGCGGCTACATGAGCGCGATCGGCGAGATCGAGGTGCCGTTCGTGTCGTGGGACTGCGTGCGCGAGAATCCGTTTTTCGCGCCGAACGCGGAAATCGTCCCGCGTCTTGAGGAATACATGGACGCGCTGCGCAAGGACGGCGATTCGATCGGCGCGCGCATCGAAGTGGTCGCGACCGGCGTCCCGGTGGGCCTCGGCGAGCCGCTCTACGACCGCCTCGACGCCGATATCGCGAAGGCGATGATGGGCATCAACGCGGTGAAGGGCGTCGAGATTGGCGCGGGCTTCGCGAGCGTCGCGCAGCGCGGTTCCGTGCACGGCGACGAAATGTCGCCCGACGGGTTCGCCGCGAACAACGCGGGCGGCATCCTCGGCGGGATTTCGAGCGGTCAGGACATCACGGTGTCGATCGCGATCAAGCCGACGTCGAGCATCCGCACGCCGCGCCACTCGATCGACAAAGCGGGCAATCCGGCCGTCGTCGAGACGTTCGGGCGCCATGATCCGTGTGTGGGCATTCGCGCGACGCCGATCGCCGAGGCGCTGCTCGCGCTCGTGCTGATCGACCATGCGCTGCGGCACCGCGCGCAATGCGGCGATGTCGCCACCGAGACGCCGAAGATCGCGCCGCGCGCTTCCTGAAGTCAGCGAGCGTCACGCAAAGAAGAAGGGCGCCGGTTTTGAAGCCGGCGCCCTTTTTTCATGCGTGGACGTCACATGTTCGGATAGTTCGGCCCGCCGCCGCCTTCGGGCGTGACCCAGACGATGTTCTGCGTCGGGTCCTTGATGTCGCAGGTCTTGCAGTGCACGCAGTTCTGCGCGTTGATCTGCAGG
>NZ_JARUXL010000001.1:1308826-1310445 GCF_031451455.1 Caballeronia sp. LZ024
CCGCCGCCGCCTTCGGGCGTGACCCAGACGATGTTCTGCGTCGGGTCCTTGATGTCGCAGGTCTTGCAGTGCACGCAGTTCTGCGCGTTGATCTGCAGGCGCTCGCCGCCGTCGTCGGCCTTGACGAATTCGTAGACGGCCGCCGGACAGTAGCGGCTTTCCGGACCCGCATACGTGCGCAAGTTGACGTTCACCGGCACCGACGGATCTTTCAGCGTCAAGTGCGCCGGCTGGTTCTCCTCGTGATTCGTGTTCGAGATGAACACCGACGACAGACGATCGAAGGTCAGCTTGCCATCCGGCTTCGGATAGACGATCGGCTTGCATTGCGACGCGGGTTTCAGCGTCTCGTGGTCCGAGTGTTGATGATGCAGCGTCCACGGCACGTTGCCGCCCATCACCTTTTGCTCCAGCCCGACCATCATCGTGCCGAGATACAGGCCCTTGCTCATCCACTGCTTGAAGTTGCGCGCGCGATAAAGCTCGGTCTTGAGCCATGACGTGTCGAACGCTTCCGGGTAAGCGGTCAGTTCGTCGTTCTGACGGCCGGCTTGCACGGCATCGAACGCGGCTTCGGCGGCCATTTTGCCGGTCTTGATCGCCGCATGACTGCCTTTGATACGCGATGCGTTCAAGAAACCCGCATTGCACCCGACCAGCGCGCCGCCCGGAAACACCAGCTTCGGCAGCGACATCATTCCGCCCGCTGCGATCGCCCGCGCGCCGTAGGAAATGCGCTTGCCGCCTTCGAGAAACTTGCGGATCGACGGATGCGTCTTGTAGCGCTGAAATTCCTCGAACGGCGACAGGTACGGATTCGAATACCCCAGCCCGACCACAAAGCCCACGACCACCTGGTTGTTATCCATGTGATACAGGAACGAGCCACCGTAGGTATCGTTTTCCAGCGGCCAGCCAGCGGTGTGGATCACGAGACCGGGCTTATGCTTGACCGGATCGATTTCCCACAACTCCTTGATGCCGAGGCCGTAGACCTGCGGATCGGCGTTCTGGCGCAGCTTGAATCGGTCGGTGAGTTGGCGCCCGAGATGACCGCGCGCGCCTTCGCAAAAGAGCGTGTATTTCGCGTGCAGCTCCATGCCGAGCTGGAAATTCTCGGTCGGCTGGCCGTCCTTGCCGACACCCATATTGCCCGTGACGACACCGCGCACCGAGCCGTCGTCGTTGTAAAGCACTTCGGCTGCGGGAAAACCCGGAAAGATTTCAACGCCGAGCGCTTCGGCTTGTTGCCCGAGCCAGCGCGTGACGTTCGCGAGGCTCACGACATAGTTGCCGTGATTCTTGAAGTTATCAGGCAAAAGCCAGTTGGGCACCTGCTTCGCGCTGTCCTGCGTCAGGAACAAAAAGCGGTCTTCGGTGACTTCGACATCCAAAGGTGCGCCGTTCTGCTTCCAGTCGGGCAGCAGTTCATTCAATGCGCGCGGGTCCATCACGGCGCCGGAGAGAATATGCGCACCGACTTCGGAGCCTTTTTCCAGCACGCACACGCCAATTTCGACGCCTTTTTCCTGCGCAAGCTGCTTGAGCCGGATAGCCGACGACAGTCCGGCGGGGCCGCCGCCGACGATCACGACGTCATATTCCATCGACTCGCGGGG
>NZ_JARUXL010000001.1:1310545-1683235 GCF_031451455.1 Caballeronia sp. LZ024
ATTCGCCATTCGAGGTTTTCGCTGCGACACTTGCCTCAGCGGGACAACCTCAAAACGCTAAACATTAACCCCCTCGTTGCACTTCGGTTTGAAACCGCCCCTTCTTAGACAGGAAATGGAAATGAAGCTCGTACTGCACCGCACCGTGAAGTCCGCTCGTTCCACGGAAGGCTTTCTCGAAGTCGATGGCCGGTTCCAGTCCTACACGCTTGAGCCGACGTACCGGGAGAAGCCTGGCATTCCCGTCAGCGTTTGGAAAGTCATGGGCAAGACGGCCATTCCCGTTGGCACGTATTCCGTTGATGTCACCTTCTTCAACAAGCCAAAGTACTATTCGCCCGTCCTCATTGATGTACCAGGCTTCGCCGGAATCCGAATCCACATTGGCAACTTTCCGAAGGACACGGATGGTTGCATCCTCGTTGGCACCAAGCTTGGCACCGACAAGGTGGTCAATAGCAAAATCGCCTTCGATGCGCTGATGCAGCATTTCGACGCAGCGCGTGGGAATAATGAGGGCGTGCAAATCACCGTGATGGACGATTGGGGTGCAGCACCAAACCTCGCGGCAGCGGCTCCTCAGCAGTTGGTCGCTGCGGCTGCCGCTAATAGCAAGGCAAGTCGAACCGCGACTGTCACCTGAAACACGGCGAGGAAATCAAACCGTCACGGCTCGGTGCCCTCGGTGAAAAGCTGGAGCAGCCAAGACCGTGGACCACAACGGTTCGACTTCACCTCTTCGAAAGGCGCCGACCAATTGGTCCGCATTTTTGTCTCTTTTGAATTCCGAGTGGGTGGTCTAGCGAGTCAAGGGCGGGCGTGAGCCCGGCGCAGCGCACCCTTGAGGCGCCTTGAATCGATAAGCTGGGGCATGGCTGGTTGCGGCAGAATGCTGCAACCAGCCATGCGGGACGAAGCGATGACGAATCAACTCTTTGAAGCAGCCTTGGGAATCAAGGCCCCGTGGTATGTGCAAGGTGTCGACTTTGATACTGCCAAACGGCAGCTCACGATTGCCGTGGACTTTGTTGCCGGCAGCCGATTCGCCTACCCCGGGCTCGCCGGCGAGCACCCTGCGCATGACACGCAAATCAAGCGGCTGCGCCACCTTATTTTTTCCAACACGAGTGCCATCTGAAAGTGCGGGTGCCGCGAGTGCGCTTGCCGGACGGCTCGGTACGGCTCGCGCAGCCGGATTGGGTCGGCCAACTCGACGGCTTCACGTTGCTGTTCGAAGCCCTGGTACTGATGCTGGCGCAGCAGATGCCGTTTGCCGCTGTGGCGCGCATCGTCAACCTGTCGTGGCATCGAGTGCATGCCATCTGTTCGCGCTACGTGGAACTCGCGCTCGCATCGGCGAATTTGTCGGACGTGAGCACGGTAGCCATTGACGAGACCTCGTACCGACGCGGCCACGAGTATCTGACGCTGGTCGCCGATATGCAGGCGCGGCGCGTCGTGTTCGTCACGCCCGGCCGTGACGCGCAGACAATCGAGAGCTTTGCGGCGTACCTTAGCCAGCACCACGGCACGTCCGAGCAAGTCACCTCCGTGAGCATCGACATGTCGCCCGCGTTCATCAAGGGCGTGGGCGAACATCTGCCCAATGCGCGAGTGACGTTCGACAAGTTTCACGTCGTCGCCCACGCATCCAGGGCGCTTGATATGGTACGCCGCCAACAACAGAAAGCCGACCCAGAACTCAAAGGGATGCGCTGGACGCTGCTCAAGGACGCCAACAAACTGAATCTTGCGCAATTGACCGACCTCGAGGCGCTTCTCAGGCAGTACGCCAGCAAGCGCACCGCCCGCGCATGGCTGTATCGCGAGCAGCTGCGGGAGATTCTCGAACGCAAGCAAATCCATGTCGTCTCAGGGATGTTGCGGCAGTGGTGCACCAACGTCATGCGCTCAAAGGTCGAACCGATGAAGGAAGTCGCGCACCTGATTCGTCGGCACTTCGAGGGCATCGTCGCCTGGACTCAAACCCGCCAGACCAACGGCTTCATCGAAGCCATCAACGGCTTGTTTCAAGCTGCCAAGCGAAAGGCCCGCGGATACACGCGCTTCACGACGATGCGCACGGTCCTCTTTCTCGTTGCTGGCAAGCTCGACTTGTCCGCCTTCAACCCCCATGCCTCATGAGCCCGTTACCCACTGCATTTTAAAAGAGCCTTAAAGTGCTGGGCCGGATTGTGAGCGGGCAGGCTAAATCGGGCTACGGACAAAACGCGATACGGCCTTGCACGAGCGATTCCTGGCGGCTAACATCACCGTCACGGCTTCCCTGGCAATCAAACCTTCGACGAAAAGCCTCTAGGTGGTGGGTGCTGAGGGGAACAGGCGTGCTTGAGGAGTCGCTCGCTGACCGACTGGACACGCCCGACACGTGATGGTGCACTGTCGACGCTAACGTAGACTCACTGTTTGTTGGCCTGACCGCTCTTCTCTTTTTTAACCAGCTTGCCCAGCTCGTCTGCTCGTTGCTTGCTGGCGAGTTTTGCTGTGACTCCCTTGCTTGCTGGCGCGTGCCGACCGTTTGAGCTTGTGCCACCTGCCCGTATCCGGTCTGTAGTCTTCGCGGTGTCCTGCGAGGGGTGGTAGTTGCTTCCCTTCGACCCTGGAGTCGTCGACTCAAACTCAACCTTGGGGTTCGATTCGCTCGAACAGTTTTTCTTCTGAGTGTCAGTGTCGTAGGTGCAGCTAGGCTCCGGCTCGACCGCAACAGCCGTCGAACTGAGAACTGCCAACGTGAACACGGCTGTTGCTGTTTTCATGAACACTCCACAAAAAATCTATGGGATTGCTCGGCTGCAGATTTTTCCCTTAGGGGTTTTCTCTGTTGTTATGTCCGGGTGTAGGAGGCGTTGTTCTGTCTAACGACTGAGCCAGCGTGTAGGTCGCTTGTGCGGCCGCCGGCTGGTGCGGGGGGCGAGCCTTGTCTTCTGCCAAGTCGCCATTGATGTTTGCGCTCGAAGTTACGACAAGAACTACCGTGAAAAGCAATGCGGATTTCATTCCAGGCTCCCATAGCGTTTGCGAAATTTGCTCATAAAGCACCCAACTAGCTCCTCCGGCAGCGGGAATTTTTGACAAGCCTTGTACTCTTCAACCAAGACCCGGTCCTTGCCTGAGTCTGCGATGGCACCCCCAGATGCAGTTGAAGCAGCAGAAGCAGCTGGAGCCGCAGGGGTATCCCGTCTAATGACGCCAGATGGTTGAATATACCCAGGAGAGCCGACCGTTTGATATTCGTTTGGAATCAGCGCGCCAGCCGCTGCCATTGCAGCGCCGATGATAAACGTCACTAGCCCAGTGGAGCCCGTTTTGAGGTCTATGGTGTACCCCGAGCCCCCCCCTGTCAGGTTCGCTCCACCATCGTTGATGCCGAGGATGATGAACATCAACCCAACACTGACGACGGCGAATCCCACCTGAATAATAACGACCTTCAGCATTTGCTTATTTACGATGGCTCGGCTGTTTGCTTGCTCCGCGTATATCATCGAGAAAAGTGCGTAGTCGTTTGCTACATTGATTTCGGTCGTAAGTTTCTTTTTGAATTCGCCGAATGTCTCCACGGCGTCCGTCGGCTTTCCCGGTATGAGTTGCGGCAGTGTGTCGAGCGTTCGGTATGCTTGGACAAGCAAAATCACCGGCAAAACAATACCAAAAACAATGATGCTCGCGAGCCGGACAGCCGCGTAGATGCGACCATGCGTGAATCTGCTTTCGTTCTTATCTGAGGAGGGGACCGGTGCTTCGGCCTGGTTCTCTGGCTTCACCGAATCAGCGGGCAATTGCAACGTTGTCATCAATCACTCTCCTCCGAGCCGAAAGCTCTAGATGCCGCGCCATTTTTTCGAAAGCAAATTTACTGGCGCTGTGAATAGATTAGTAAAAAAATGACCAAAATTCTTGTGACCTATCGCTCTTTCATAGGCTCTTAAATCAAAGCAAGACCTCCTACGAACGACGCACGCAACATAGCCTCGAATAGACTAATTGCCTTGGGTGGAATGTGAGGCTCTGCCCCTATATCAATGCGGCAAACTTTGACTTGCCTACTGCATTCTTTGTACTCCACCTCGAGCCGATAGTTTGTTGAAGTGCGTTGCTGTCCGCGTCACCGTGCTACCGTCGATTTTTGGCGTCGTAGGCTGGGCCGACTAGCGGCTGGCAGATTTCGCAGCCATTCTTGATTATTCTTCTAGCGAAACCCGTACTACTTCCTTCAGTCATCGCATTGAGTGTCAGAGCGCTCGCACAGAGTTTCGAGTCGTCGAGGTGCAGGTTTCTTGTGATAAGCGGCGCTTTTTACTCAGTTCATACGCGAGGAGGAGGATTCCGTTCAATAGTCAGAGGCACGGCTCTGCGCTGCCAAGTTAAGTCGATTTTGTAGAGGGTTGCTTCTCTGGGATTTTGAAACCAAGGTAGAGCCCGCCGCTGATGCCCATCAAAGTTAGGAGCGTTTCTGGAAAGGTCGGCGCCTGAAGGTCCCGGTACGCCGTCTGAATATAGACGAGCGCGAGACCGATTGTCCAAGCGAACGCCTGGAACCGCGCGATGGTGGGCCCACTAGCGTCCGTAATGACATCGGAGAAGAAACCCTTTGTTCGCAAATCGTCAGTTGCATCCTTATACTTGTGCCAGAGTTCTGCGTAAGTTGCTGCGGTAGCATCCGGAAAGATGCTTTTATCAAGCCGGTCCTCTTTCTTAGCCCCATCTGTCTTCAAGATTTTGGCGAGTGCCATGCCGTCGAGCGCGGGTTGAAGTGAGACTGCCGGCGCGGTAAGCCTCGTTGGGGTCTCCACCGTGGCCGCCTGACCCTTCGTGGCATTGCCGACCCCGCCGTCTGCTCCGCGCGCGGAGTCTTTAGCGCCATCGTCATCGTCGTCTCCGTGCGCCGAGTCATTGCCGCCACCCTTTTTGCCTGGTCCATCCGACTGGTCCAGTGCGTGCAGCGGGTCTTCCTTTTTGTCTGGTCCGCCCAACGGATTTCCCTGCTGTGGCGGAGATGGTTGTTCTATTTGCTTTGCATCAGCGCCTGCTCCACTGGCTATCTTCGTGGTCTGGTCTCCCACTGGCGCGTCCGCCTGTCTGTCTTTCGTGGCGTCAACACGGGCAAACTTCGTTCTCGCGGCCGTTATGACATTGCGCAAGCACAGGGTGAAAGCTAGACGGACGCTTTTCAATCTTCGAGGCTTGCCAGTTACGACTTTGCAGAGCGCTTCGACTTGCGCTCGACTCGTAAGGCCCATATCGTCGACTTTTTTGGTGATTGCGTCGACATCGTTGCCCTTAGTTGCGTCAATCGCAATCGCGCCGAACCCGGTCGTGGCTGAAATTCCAATGAGAATGTAGGTCTGTTTGCTGATATCCCAGTCTCCTGTGATTACCCAAACGAGCGTTATGGCGGCTGAGGTTACAAACACCCAAAGCGCCATCTGGCATCTGCCAAGACTGTACGTTCGTTCAAACCATAGCATCTGCGGAATGCCTGCGTCGCGGCATGCGGGAGTTCTAACGGCAATGAAGAGTAAGCCAATCATGAAAAGCGCTAGCACGCCTGCTGCAACCCTCACAGCGCCCTTGGAGTACCGAGTGAGCGTCATTTTCACCCCGGCCTCACCTCCCGGGAATGTCGTATCGTTGACTGTGACGACAACGTTGTACTTTTGTTCGTAGTCGCCATCGAAAGGGCTTCCGAGAAGTGAGCGCCACCCCGCTAAGTTCGCCTCAGTACGCTTGAGCGTAAATCGATAAATCCCATCGTGCAGCGATACGCAATCGGTGGCCAAGCCGGCTTGGTCCTCAATGTAAATGGCGAGGTCCTTGCACGTTTTAGGTAGGCCTGTCTTGCCTAAGAACGTCAAGTAAAAAGTGCTTCCAAGCGCGCCCGCGACTGCGGGTTTCGGGAAGGTAATCGTGTACCTCGCGTCTTTGTTGGTTTCCTTACTTGCGGCAGGGCTAGAGTCCGTGGGTTGGTTTGGAAGTTTCGCCGTGTCGGAATTAGACGCGGTCTGAAGACCTGACGCAACGGCGTCGCTGGCGGCCGGCGAGCCGGGGGCCTGAGCACTGGCGAACTCTACGCGGAGACACATAAGCAGCACTACATTTAAGAAGAGCGCTCTCATGGCCTTACCCCCTCTTTTCGAAGTCTCTGTGATACCCAATTAAATCTAGACAAAACGTTTGCATTTTGAAAGGATAAATTGGTGTGAAAGCGCATTCGGTGTTTGCTGAATTGCACCTTTTTACCGGCGCGATTGGAGAACACCATCCGGAATGCCAACCATCCCAGATTTCTGCTAACGCGGGTCACGCAGGCCAACGGTACTGTCGAGCGGGAGGCAGCCGCAGAGATGCTTGCGGACGCCGCGCGATTTGCTGGTACGTCCATTACGGTAGGTGCAGATAGAATTACGACACGGCCGGCTTCGTGGCGACGTGCCGCGCGAACAATGTGACGCCCCATGTGGCGCAAAACGATGGACGCGCGGGCGGCTCCGCGACTGACGCTCGAACGACGCGATGGTCCGGCTACGCTATCAGTCAGCGCAAACTCAAATGCATTGAGCACGTGTTTGGCTGGGGCAGGACCGTCGGCAGGATTCGGCAGGCGATGTATCGTGGCCCGAAGCGAGTCGACCAACTCTCTCTTCTGACACAGGCAGCCTACAACTTGACGCGCATACGAACGCTTGCCGCTCGGGCAGCATGCAAGCGTAGTCACTAAGACGGAATACTCGTCGGGCACGCGCGGAAGAAACCAACGCAAGTTGGCCCGCCAGTCGCGCCAAGAGGTAGCCACTGTCCCTCCAAACGCCACGGCGACCGCCGAATTGTCGTCCTTCTTCCAGACTTCCAGCCGAAGATGGACACCTTTGAACGCCGCATCGAGGTCGTTGTTTACGAACCGGTCGCAGTTCAACCATCCGCCTGTTGCCAGTTCCACCTCTGGATTGAACTGTCGCATCGCGTAGTCAGGAGAAGATTCGCTTGGGAAGTTGGGACTCGACGCGGGCATCTTTTTCAGCGCATTCTTGATGGATACGGCCTTCGCGTACGCGACCAGGTTGAGGAGCGCAAACTCCCAGTGTTTCTTTGCTTCTTCTGCGGCCACTTCCGGCTCGCCGAAAGTGTGCGCTCCCGGAACTCTAACAAGAACTTTCTGCGGCTTCTGTTGCAGGTTTCTCCAGTAGCGACGACAGTCGGCAATGAAAGAATTCTCTTTCGATGGTGTCGTTACGCTCATGAAGAACTCCCCAAAACAAGACGTTGCCTTCAAGACGAAATTCTGGGACGAGTTTTCAAGAAGGCTAGAGACGCCGTCTCACAAACCCAGGTTCCTCGCGGGAATCAACGGTCCACCTATGCATCGACCGTGTTATCGGAGATGGGAAGCCCGATAAACTTCAGCAACTTCCCCATCGTGATAAGACCGTCACCAACCATTGGCTTCCAGTCGTTCGCGTACCAAAAGGAGGACGAGTCTGATTGCAGCAGTCCGTAAAAGACTTCGCCGACAATCCGTCCGCCCACCGGACCAAGTTGAGTGCCTGCGCGCGGCCCTGGTTCATCTCGGCCGGACACACCGAGGAGGTCGTCTTCTGTCAAAGTCGGCGATTGGGAAATCTTCTTCTCAGCAAAACCGACGAGAGGAGACTGTGCTTCGGCAAGGACATAGAACCAGAGCGGTGTTCTGCTCACTAACGCCTCGTCTATGCTTGAGATTGGAACGAAAGAGAACGTCGTCTCGCTTATGCTGTTTCGAACCGAAAGGTGAGACGCGGGAAGGGTGGGGCACTTTAGCGCAACCGCGATGTCTTGTCCGGAAGGCAGCTCGTAAGCATTTCCCCTCAGAAGATTTAGCAACGCTAGCGAAGGACGGCCATTTCGAATCGAGGAAGGAACGTCGTCCGCGTCTGCTATCTTGGGCGGGAGGCGAACCAAAGGGTCAACCAAGGTCGTATCGATTTTGTATGCATATTGAAGCCGAACCTTTCCTTCACCGCCCTCCGCTTTTGTCTTTTTCTCTCCAGTGTTACGCGGCAACCGGTCTCCGGGTAAGGGCGCAGCTAAAGGAAAGAATCGAGCCCAGTCGTCGACGACGCGCGAGGGTGGAAGAGGTCGAAGCCAACGAGGCTCACATCTGGGTTGTCCGCATCCTCTTCGACGAAAATTGGGAGCGCAGTGCCGCTATTTTTCCCAGGGTTTCCATTTAAACGATAGCCCGTTCGCACGCCGGAGTGACCGTACCGATACGCCGCACCGACGAATTCTCGGGGAGATTCGTGCGTTTTGCTATAGTGTACGGAAGAAAGCCATCGTCGAGCTCGCTTTTATTTCCCGCGACGTCGGTGCGAAGTTTAGCTGAAATCTCCTTGTTGATAATGCAAGGCAAGAAGTCGTCAAGCAACAATCGTTGATAGGTCTAACGCACCTCTCGTTGCGCCATCTCCAAGAGCATTTCTTTCTTCGTGCTGGCGGACAAGTTGGTTACAACGAGGTTATGGAAGCGAATGAAGGCACGTTGAATCTGAGTTACGATTGAATTCTCGTCGTTGCGCTTGTCGCCGATAATTGCCCGCCCGTCGCACGACCGGCCGAGGTCGTAGCGCGGGTCGAGGGTTGATGGGGGGGCAGAGGCTTCTTGTTGAGCAACAGCGTGGCCCCATCGCTCGCGTACATATATGGCTGGTCAAGAGGTCCGTTTCCCGTATAAGCAATCGAGGTCGAAGCGAGGCGACCGCAGATTTGTCGGTGTTCTATTCTCTTCGGCACTGGTGTCTTCCGGATTGAGCGATGAAGTCACATCCAGCGTTAAATCATGGTCGATGAATTGACCGAGATACGTGTAGCCAGCAGGGACAAAAAGGTTCTCCTCAGCATCTGGTCCATCGTCGGCGGTGCCGTTCGAGCCTAATGCCATCTGGTCAGCCAGGGCGGCCAATTTTTTGATATCGAACTTTTGCCCTGGCGGCAGCAATCGCGTGAACGTCGCCTGGACTCAGAGCCGCGAGTCCGACGGCTTCATCGAAGCCATCAACGGCTTGTTTCAGGCCGCCAAACGCAAAGCACGGGGGTACGCTCGCTTCGAAACCATGCGCACTGTCCTGTTTCTCATCGCCGGAAAACTCGACTTCTCGCGCTTTAATGAGCATGCCCGATGAGCCCCGTTACCCACTCCGTTTTCAAAAGAGCCGAAAGATGTTTCTATAACGTTGCACTTTGGCTCTGCGTCTTTCGCGCGGACGAAACGGTAGATACTGTTTTCTTCGAGTTAAAGGAATTTCATATCCCCGCCCCACACTAAAGCCGCCACAAAAATAGGCCTTCCGCTTTCCAAAAACGCCGCGCTCGGCCAAGCAAAAAAAATAAGAAGTCTGCACAGTCATCGAAATCGAGCATCGATAAGCCGACAGACCCAACGGTCTCGGAGGCGACTGGGAACGTCGAAGAAATCAGCCTCGACCATGACCTAGGCGACGATGACCGTGGCACGGGGTACGATGTCATCTTGTGGATTGAAGAAGCCGTCGCTCTTCGGGGCTTCCGGCCACCGAAAATGTCGGTGCACTCAGCAAATTCATCAGCGCGAGAAAAGATGGAGGCAGGCGTGCTCGCAATCGAACGGCTTGTCGCAAAGCAGAGTGGCGGCAGGCCCTGACCAGTAGCCAGAACGTCCATTAGCCCGACGTCGTCGAGTTGGCCGAATTCACCGGTCGTTAAGCTATGAGTGCACAGACCACGCGGAAGTCAACACTTGAGCAGAGAGTCTTGCGGACAATAGACGCGCAGGAAGGGGTGGTCATCCTCCGAAGGGACTTCGCTGGACTGGGAAGCGCCGCGCAACTGAGCCGTACTCTCGCTAAACTTGTAGAGTCGAAAGCGTTGGTCAGAGTGGGCCACGGAATCTACGCGAAAACACGAAAGAATCGGTTCACAGGGGAGTTGACGCCAGCCGCGCCATTCGAAACTATCGCTGCACAGGCTTTTAGGAGGCTCGGAATCGACATCGGCCATGGAAGGCTGGCTCGTGAGTACAACGAGGGCAAGTCGACGCAAGTTCCGGTGCAGCCGATTGTAAGCACCGGCGAACGGCGTATAAGCCGCATAATCCGGGTTGGCAGCAAGATGGTGCTTTACGAGCGGACGACCGAGCGGCGCCGAAAGAAGGGCCAGCCATGAGGGTGGCTTAGGGTTCGGAGGAAGTTTCGCGGGCGATGTCGAAGAAGACATTCGCATGAACACGCAAACACATCAGATGGGACATTTCGACAGAACGGCCGACGAAGCCGCGGCTATCGCGCGGGTCGCCGATGCAGCGCGAGAAGTACAGTCGGCATCCAAGGCACTCGAAGAGCGCTATAAGGTGTCGACCGACGACACGCCAGCAACCTTGCCGTTGGCGCGCCTGACGGCTGCAATCAACGAGCTTCAGTCCGCGCAAGATGCACTTGATGCTTTGCTCTTCAGAAAGTCGCTTCATTAGCACCGACGCTCACTTGTGACTCCTTACGTAGTGGCTATGGGCGTCACGTTCCTTTGTCGCGCGAGAGCGTACGAGCGCGTTCTTTGTGAGTAGCCGCAATTTGCGCTCGAGTGACTCCTGACCGAATCACACGACGGGTTTCGTCGCCGAACGCGCCCGTACCGAGAGCGGATTGCTGTCGCGAGAAAGAGGCAGCCGCTCCGACGGAGTGGCTGAAATCAGTCTTTCTATGCTTCTTGGGAAGCTTCGGTTGATGCAGACCGTGTCGCCAGCTTCGCAATCTTCGCCGCCTCGAACGCGATAACCAACAGCGTCCCCGTTGGCTTCCCCTCGCGTGACAGGTAAAAGTCTGCCTTGAGCTTGCCCGTTACTTTGAGGAAGTCGCCTTTTCCAACTCCTGGGTCGGCATCTTTCATCACACGCACGGTATACCATGTCGGGTCGTTATCCGTTCCGCGCTGGCTTTCGCACATGCGAAACTCGTAGTAGCCCTTTCCCGATGACTTCGTTTCCTTGCGCACAGGTGCGGTCGCGACGTTTCCAAATGCTTGCATAGCTATGTCCTCAATCGATTGATGATGGATGTCCCATCGCTTCGTATAGAGAGAGCTACGAAGTTGCCTCGGTAACGACTGACAGCAACGGCGAAGCCGGGCGCGGCCACGTCCCGAGAGCCTCTGGGCGCCGATATGGCAGGTAGTTTTCGAAGAGCCATCCGGTCAAGGGATGCTTGTTTTTGGAATCAAGTCGGACCTTCGGCAGCCACGTGGGCAGAAGTTGGATGATGACGTGGCCAACGCAGCGGTTCTCAATTCCAATGCGACCGTCGGAACGACGCTGTTCAATCTCGGTCCAAACCTCAAAGTTACCCTCGTCGATTTCGCGGAACGTGCGGTCGGTCAGTGCGTGCGGTCTCTCCGACGCCTTCTCCTGCGCACGGAGGATGGCCACGGCCCGCTTGAGGATGCGCTCATTTTTTGTATGCACGACCACGCGGCGCAGTACCTCGCCAGTCGCGATTTTGCTTCCAATGCGTTGAGTCAAAGCGGCGAGTGATGCCTCGCGGTCTGCGCCACGTTTGCTGCGGTCAATCTCATACCACGTGACACCGTCGGGCTCGTAGGATAAAACATCGGGTCGGAGGATGCGTTTCCGATTGCGAGCAACGACTGTTATGAACCCCTGTTTTACCGAGGCGCCTGGCTCACGGTCGCAATTCAAGTCCTGGAGCGCTTCGAATTCCGTGTGCGCAGCCAAGCCTCGCACCTCGCATGCGAGAGTGATGAAATGCGTCCACAAGCTGTGCTCTGGGTTCGACATGTCAGCGACACGCCGTACTGACGCAGCAGCGTCGACGCCATGGTCGTCGAGCCACCGAGCACCCGGCTCGGTGAGGCCGTAGACGTGTTGAAAGCGGTCGGTCCGATAACGGAGGAGGAGTTTGGCTTTGGTCATCGACCGCATCGCACGCTGTGCGGCCGTCAAGGCCGCCTTATAGGGTCGCTCGGGGAAGCACGCGATGGCGACATCAATCGTCCGAATTACCCGAAATCTGTTCGCCAGCGACAGAGCGCGCAGGCGAATTGTGTGTCGAAGTACATTTGGCGGGACGACCGCAACGAGGCCGCGGTCGATTATCCGCTTCGCTCGTTTATCGGCGATGTGAGGCGTTGATACCTCTTCGGGTGCCTCGGTGTCGCAGAGATATGCGGAGATAGATGTGGAAGCCGGTGTCCCGGCGTTGTCGGGTTGTGTCGTGCGCGATACCGTCGTCGGTACCGCGGTGCGGCCGGCGACCGTATCCGTGGTTGCCGTTGGCAATGCTGCGGAGATGTCGACGTCGGTATCGTCGGGCGGAATGTTCGGTGTCACGATGGATTGACGCATTTGATGTTGCTCCGGGAGATAGCGTATTCAAGGTCACCGGCCCATCGCTCGTTTTCTTCGCGCACATGGGGGCGGTCCTTCCTATAGCGATGCTTCGCTAACCGCCTTCAATAAGCTGCCCACCATGTGCGCCGCCAATCGTTGGTGGCGTCAAGGATTCGTCGCCCGGCCGGGCGAGGGCAGGGGGCAGCTGTTCTTTCCCCTCGTCCAGCCTCGCGCGCTAGGGCGCGCGGCACCGATGTGTTCGTCGCGACGTCCGTCAAAGAGACTGTTCTACCAGCCCGGCTGCGCCGGTGCGAAACCCCGCCGCCGCCCAAAACCGGTTTTTCAATGACCGATGTTCTTCGATGGCCGGCGACACCAACTGTCCTCCTGCATGCCGTTCCTTCCCGGCTGCCCCGTGCTGCGTAATCAACTGTCTCTTCGACGCAGCGTGGGGACCCCGCGCCGATGCCGAGCCGCGCGCTGTCGCGCTTGCACGTTTTCCGAGGGCGCATGCGCTGGGACGGCGGCGGGGTTTCGCCCCGCCTTGCCGGTCCCGGTCGCGCGCAACTGTCTTCCCTTAGCCGTATTCGCAATGCCGCTATGACCCGCATACGCGGCATCGCTGCTCATCAATGTCCGCGGCTGCACGCCGCGCCGTCCGTCCGCTCGTCATTCGACGTGCGCATGTCCGGTGCCGTCAGGCCGGGCGTGTTTGCAGTGACGCGCTGACCGATGATGAGGGTGCTCCCGTTTTGTCTCCCGGTGACACACGTTCTCGAATGAACCGGTGCCCACGCGACCACTACTGCCGTGCTGCAAGATGCGCTACCGGTGCACTCCGAGTTGTCAACCGCTTTGTCCCGCGTCTCTACACCGTGCATCCCTTACTCTTCTGGAGACAAAAAAATGCACGCAGAGAAACGCAACAACCGAGTCATGCTGTACCGGTCGAGCTACGTCCGCAAAGGCGAAAACGGTAACTCGCACGGCTATGCCGTGCAGGAGTTCGTTGGTAGCTTGGCGACCGATACGCACGAGGTGCCCGCGGAGCTGGCGGCGAAGTTGTCGCCGGAGGAGCGTGAATATGTCGAAAGCAAGGTTATGCTGCCGGCACGGCGAGCCGCGGAGCAGGTGCGTCGAATGGCGGAGGAGGAGCGCCGCGCACTTGAAGTCCGCGAACGTGACCCTCGGTGGCGCCTCGATGAGGCGCTGCGACTGCTCGGGGACGCAGGCAGGCTGGTGTCGGACGGCAGCTTTCGTATCGACGCAGGAAGGATTACGGCCTTGCGCAAGGTGCTCGACGTATTGGCGACCGCGGCAAGGCTGCAGACGGACCCGCTCGACGCGGTTCTTGCCGCAGTTGTTTCAGCGACCGCCATGGTGAAAGCTGGTCATTACGGCACCGGGCCTGCCGGCAACGTTCGTGACACAGCTGTTTACAAGCGCTGGCGGAACATTGGCGAAGCAGTCGATTCTGGGAAAGACAGCCTTCTGAAGGCCCTCCAGGCGAAAGGCTGGGCGCGAGTGAGAGGATAATCTGCCACCTGCCGTGAACCGCCACTCCGTTAGGTTATTACCAGCGCTATCATCGCAATCTGTTGAAAGGCCAAAGTCCGCGCCCGAGCGCCGGACAATCATAATCAGAAACGGGGGCTGAATGAGTGCAGTGAGATTTGCGCCATGGGTTGGCTCGCAGTACGCAACCGGCGGGTTTCGTGGACTGCGGGTTCTACTGGTCGCAGAATCCCATTACGGAGGCAAACATGCGGAGCGCCCGACGGTCACACCAGAGATTGTCAATGCGCTCGCACTGGGACGCAAGCATCCGCGTGCGACCAAAAAGCTGAAGCGGCATTCGCACTTCGCCAAAATCATGACGGCGACAAACAATCGCCTCTCAGCGGCCGGATTTCGCGGCATACATCGCGTCGACTTCTGGGAGCGAGTTGCGTACTTCAACTTCTTGCAGGAGTTCATGCGCGACAAGCGGGTTGAACCGCCGGCAGAGGCGTGGCTGCGCGGCGCGAAAGCGTTCGCCGAAGTGCTCCAGGTACTTGAGCCCGAACTCGTCGTTTGCTTTAGTTCGCGCATGGGCAGCCGGGTGAAGACGGTAGCGGGAAATCTACCGGTAGCGGTTGTGAACCACCCGTCGTCGCACTTCGCGTACGGGGAAGCTAACCCAGTCATCCAGGCACAATTCGAGAGAGCCGTGAAGCTGAAGGCCGAGAGAACTGGAACCGCCTTCGCAGAAAAACCGGTTTTCCGAAAGTGGCTCAATGCGACGCAAGGCGCGCTACCCGCGCACGGCCCGCACCTTTCCACCAAAGAGCTGATTGCGTCTCGGGCCGAGTGGTCGACGCTGATGGCCGCGCTCGATGCGCAAGCGCAACTCGGACTGGCTGTCGACGGCGTCGCAGCCTGATTGTTGTTAGCGGCGGCCCATACAGATGGGTTTCATCCGCTCATTCAGAGGGATTCGGACCTTGGAACGGTCGGGGACCAGCCCGCTCCGATTTCGCCAACCAATGCGGCAGTGCCCCATACACTCATTTCCGCAGCTGTCAGAGCTTGTGGTCCGGCGATGACAGTCGACACGCCGGTCGAGTCTTCAACTGCCCGCGTTTTGAAGCAATGCTTTGGCATCAGAGCTGATAAGGCTGCGAGCGAAGCGCTCACACGCCGATGCAGGTTGCACGCCACTGCCGGGACGTCGGGGGTACGCATTTTAGGCGCCGCTGAGCGCGCCGGATTTCGCCCGATATAAATCTGCCGCCCTACACGCTTCCGTTACGTCGCCTCGCGGCACGTAATGGCACGTGTCGGCATCGAACGCCCCTTGCGTGTCCCGAAAAACCGTTTCTTTGGGACCAAAATGAAACTGCTTGACCCTTACGAACTCGCTGCGCTGCTTGGGCGCAGTCCTGAGACTATCAAAAAAGACATGCGACGCAATCCGATGGCGGTACCGCCGCGGTTGCATATACCGGGCACGCGGCTGCTGCGCTGGCGTGAATGCGATGTTGAGGCGTGGCTCGCTGAGCATGTGAGGGAGGGCGTATGACAGGGAAAGGCTTCGCACCGCATTCCTACGCTTCCGCACTCGTCGGCGGTGGAGAATATGCACACGATGGCGGCCTCCTGTTTCGCTGGTCGGGGACGCACTGGTCGCCCATCGACGACGACGACGGCGAACGGCACGCGTACAACTGGCTTGTCCGGCATAGCATGGAGCACGCATCTCCTGACAACGCCCGGAAGGCACACCGCGCTGCGATACTCTGGTCCGGTAAGCTTCAAGAGACCACCCGGAAAGTCATTATTCCGTGTCTGAACGGCTACGTGCACGCCGCGAATGGCAGTCTCACACTTGAGCCTGCGGACCCGACGCTTGGATTGAGACATGTGCTCGGATGCGACTATGAAATCGCAGCGCCTTCTCCTCAAAGATTCAACGCATTCATCCGGACCATCCTTCCGGACGAGGCTGTGCGTCGGCGGGTGCAGGAATACATCGGCTATACGCTGACGGCCGACGCGAGGTATCAGCGGGCGCAATTCTGGCTCGGTGGAGGGGCGAACGGCAAGGGCGTGCTGGCGAATATCGTTCAGGCGCTTCACGGTAAGCCGGAGGCCGTCCAGTTGGACGCGCTCGAGGGCTTCCGGCTGTCCATGCTCGCCGGAGCAAGCCTCATCTATTGCGATGAGGTACCCCGCGGGAGGATTAACGAGCAACTCCTCAAATCGATGATTGCCGGCGAGCGCATACAGGTCGACCGGAAGTACCGCGACCCCATCAGCATTCATGTCCGGGGCAAATGGTTGGTTCTTGGCAATCATCTTCCGACCATTACAGACCACTCCGCAGGTTTTTGGCGACGATGGGATATTGTTCCGTTCAGCGTCACGATTCCCGAGGCGCGGCAGGACCCGATTCTGGCCGAGCGCATCATTGCTGAGGAACTGTCAGGGGTTCTCTCGTGGGCACTCGACGGACTTGCTCGCTTGCAGGCTCGCGGTGCGTTTGACCCGACCGTTCCAGCAGCCATGGGTGGCTTGCTGAAAGAGGCAAAGAGCGAGACGAATTCGGTGCAGGCCTGGTTCGATGATTGTGCTATCGCCATTGACGAGCAGCACAACGCGACGAAAGAGAATGTCTACGACCATTATCGCGACTGGTGCGGACGGAATGGTCTTTCGGCGATGGCGTCGCCGCGCTTCTGGACCCGCATGCGCGACATTTTGCCGTTTGAAGAGTCGCGGCACAGACAGGGCAGGGCGCAGGTGCGCGTGTGCAATATCCAGCTGCCGGACTCAGCTACCACCTCGGCGCCATCCATGATGAAGCTGGTGAGCGCGGCCGCCTGATGCCGTAATCGCGGGGTCACACTCGGGAAATTGCGCGTCGATGTGCCTGCTGACGCGCCTTTTCTGTTGGGCGATAGGGAGTCGGTGCGCGAGTGAAATGCACGCGCTCCTGCCGGACGAGGCCGGTTGACGTCGCTCGGCGTCAGCGAACGTAAGGAATACAGGTGCATGGCGCGACGCGGTCATCCGTCGAGGTTCGCGGTACACGGTCCCGAGGCATAACGGGTCATAGCGAACACCTGACAAACGACCGTTCAGGGAAGCGTTGCTACGCCATACGACAGCAACCGGGATGCATGAGCCATGTGCCGTACCGGCACTCAGGGCCTGACGCAACAGCGAGGGGTGGCCTGGGCAAAGTGTCCTGCGAAGGACTGCCGTGGTTGGGCTCGAGGCGAGCGGCACGAACGCGGCCGGAGCATGCGGGCCCGCACCCAGCGGTGCTTTGCCGGTAGTGTGCTAGGTGAGCTAGGACTGAATGTGAAACTGTTCTTTAATGCCCTCGGTCACGCCAGAAGAATGTTTGTGGAAAGGAGCCTGTCTCACCTGCCTCACTCCCGTGTGGCCCGTGCTTGGCAATGCGACTGGCAAGATATACTCGGCCCCGTTCATCGCACGCTGCGGCGGTGGTTGACTCATTTAGCAGGTTCCGGACCATCGCTACTTGTCGCATAAGGCTTTGCCGGTGTTTTGCCAAGCTCACTCTATTTTTCTAAAGAAGGGATAAGGCTTTACCTGAGAGGGAGATTGGCGCGACCTTCAGTCGACGCCAGTCTCGCTTTTGCGGTGCGTTGCACCAGCCATGGGCGTGGGACGCCCTCGGCCTCGCAGAACCCTTTTTCATTGCAAAGGCTCTTGCATAGTCAGCCTCGCTCTGCGGCTGTCGACTGGTGATGCACGGAGAAGTGTGCATCAACGGAGTAGGGTTTCTCCTGCCCTTGCAGAGATACCTGCCACGGCGCAGCCGTGCGTGGTCCACCGGCCGGGCTTTGCGAAGCCCGGCGCAATCGGCGGCGAATAGAACAATGGCGGAGTAACCGCCTTCGCCGGCAGCATGGCCGCTACTCGCGTCGACAGCATGTACCCGGCGCATGATGACTCGAAGTAGCGGCGTTCAGTTTTGGCGGGACAAAGACCCGGTCCGTTACAACCACAGCAATCGCTTTTCGCGGGGTCTCCTGCGGCCTCCAGGTGCCTCGCACTTCTCGGCCTATGGTCGCGTACCCCCGGTGCAGTGGCACAGGCCACATGGCGTATGCACGGTGCGCTCGACCGAAAGAAGGCCTCCGCCAGCCGGTGCCGTTACCATTCCTGCTTTCGGGACGTGAGGAAGCGAAAGCCGCGCACATCAAACATGCATACGTCCATCCGGAGCTTTTCCCGGGTGGTTGCTTCGATGGACTGATGTTTCGCCGGCGTTTGCGAGAAGGTCCAGGAGTCGCTGCAGTCGAACTCGTTGCGAGTGCATCAGACCTAGCGTCGCGTTCGCCTGCATGACTCGAGCGCGCCAGTATGTCTGTCCAAATAGCGAATGGGCACCTTCGGACGATAGAGCCCGCTCAAGGTGTGCGATTGCAGCGTCGACGTTTTGGGCTTTGTACGGACAGGTCACATTGCCTTCTTTGCTTGTCATGGCTTTCATTTGCTTCTCTCAGGTTCTTCCACTCTTCCAATCGGTTTCAGATGTCGGACCGCCGACCATCTACGCCCAGCTGCGCGGCGAACTGCGCCGTCAGCTCATTGCCTGCCTCCGCCACGGCCACAGCACGCGTATGGCGCGCACACGCGGCACAGACAGGCGCGGACAGATTCCGGATATGGTCAGCATTCATGTGCGGCCGCCCGAAATCGAAGACGACTGCTGCCTGGGCATTGGGAAGGCGACTTCATCAAGGGCGCAGGAAACCAATCGTCTGTCGCCGTTCTGGTCTAACGGACCAGCCGCCTAGTGCTGCTCGCCAAGACGGAAGACGCCACCGCCGCTTCTGCGCTGGCGGGCGTCTCAGCCAAACTTGATTCGATTGCAGCGCCGTTGCGACGTACCTTCACCTACGGCCAGGGCAAAGAAATGTCGCGGCATCAAGAACTCACTGCCGCCACTGGCTTGCGCGTCTACTTCTGCGACCCACACGGCCCCTGGCAGCGCGGGACCTGCGAAAACACCAACGGCTTGCTTCGTCAATATTTGCCCAAAGGCACTGACCTATCGGTCTACAGTCAGGACGAACTCGACGCCATCGCCGACAGTCTGAACAGCCGGCCTCGTGCGACTCACGCGTTCCATACTCCATTCGAGGTCTTCGCCGCTACGCTCGCCTCAGCGAGCCAGCCTCACGGTTCTAAACACTAGACTCCGTGTTGCACTTCAGCTTGAAACCGCGCAGCAATTGAATCGCCCCGAGAACTGTAGCACCGAGCTGCCGAGCATTCAGTGGTTTCATCCTCACCACAAACCTGGGCTTTACAGGATGGTCCAACGTGTTCGGGGATGCGAAGATGACCTCGGCATTGCTGGACCGGCTCACCCATCACTGCCATATTGTTCAGACCGGCAATGATTCGTTATCTTCGTCTGCCAATCCTCGGGCTAAAGTTCTTCAACACCTTGCCGATATGTCGTTGGCGAACCGATTTAGCCGCAACGTCTTCGTTATTGCCAAGGCGAAAAATCTTAAAAACGACACGCGAGATAAACTATGTCCAAGGATTTGACAGAGACGAAAATTCAGCAGGCGCTAGAGTGGGCCTACGATAAGGCAATGAATGGAATACCGGGAACAGGTACCGCCGAAGAATTGGCCGAGCAATACATGAAGGGAAGCGGCTCAGTGGTAGACGCGGCGAACTCACTGATTCGCTGGCAAAACACCAAAGCGGCGACCTCCGGCTTCATAACAGGTCTTGGCGGTCTAATCACCTTGCCCGTCACTATTCCCGCCAACGTTGCAAGTGTCCTGTATGTCCAGCTGCGCATGATTACCGCCATCGCCTATATCGGGGGGCATGACCCGCGCGATGACCGCGTCAAAGCATTGGCTTATGCTTGCCTCGCTGGAAGTGCGGCCAAAGACATTCTGAAAGATGCAGGTATTGCCGTCGCTCAAAAGGTAGCCATCAATTCTATTAAGGGCATCAGCGGCGCAACGATAACCAAGATTAACCAAGCCGTTGGGTTCCGCCTTTTGACAAAATTTGGTAGTACGGGGGTTATCAACCTCGGGAAGGCGGTTCCCTTTCTTGGGGGCATAGTAGGTGCAACGTTTGACTCGGTGACCACGAACCTCGTCGGCAACGTTGCACGTGACACTTTTATTGATGCCGCAAGCACAGCTCGCGCAATCGGCTGATTGGGCGTGCCGCAGCGCTAGCTGCAGCACCGAAAGGGGCAGCCGAGGGGGGCAATCGACGATGTACCGTGAACGCAAGAGCGGCGCGATGTGGAGTGGCTCCCCAGCGGTCTCGTCCGAGATTTTGGCAAACTTCCGAATCAGCTCCTCGAAAACCAGCCCCATCTCGGTTGCCTGCGCGAGACATCCGAGCCACGCCGAAAGAAAAACTCCCCGCGCGTCCCCGCCGCGTTTTGGCCACCTATAGGCAGAACACTGTAGAGACCAATCGCGGCCATGCCTTGCGCAATCTCGCCGGCACAATGTACCGCGCTCCCGGCAGCCGTCCGTCGTTTATCTCTTGCGCAGTTTGCTCCGGCTGATGCCATAGGTCGCGGTCGAGCAGCACGTGTTCATAGAGCAACGCCCAGCGGCCGTGCAGCAGTTCGGGCGAACAGTTGGCCACTTGAGCAAACAAGTCGGCTGCCTGAACTGCCCACGGCGCCGCACCTTCCGGATGGTCGTCGGCTATCAGGCTCGCAACAGCACGGTCCAGCCACTCACGCAGGCTCAGGCCGCATTTTTGTGCCGACACGATTGCTGCCGCCATGACTGCTGGTGACATGTGCAGCACGGTGCGAACACCGGGAGAAGTGGTGTCAAGGCAGGTTGTATTCATAGAAGGATGACATCCATCGTTTAGCTGACTGTCGCAGGATGGCGCAGCACGATGACGATTGCACGCAGTTTCGATTACCAAATTGCGTTGGTGACTACACGAGATGTGCCGGGTCATGCAACTCGGCGCTTCGTGATTGAGGTCATCGATGAGAGGAAGGAAAGGCGTGTCCGCAGCAGATGTAGTCTGCGCTTGTGTAGCATTAAAACGGCAGCGGCGAAAACTAGGGCCGACAAACGTGCGGTTGGAACTTGGAAGGGGGAGCTATCGCACTATTGTTCGACATTTAAGGTTGCTTGCATTCACGGATGCAAGTAGAAAATGACAGCGTAACTACGCGTGATTTTTTGAGAGCCTGCTTTCGCGGGCTCTCATCATGTGCGTCAACGCCGGAAGTTCTAGGGGTATGCGTCAGCGATAGTCAGGGGCTTTGATTGCCTTGACAAATGTGAACAAACAGTCCAGTTTGCGGCTCACGAGTTGAACGCGGGTTCTATTTGATAGAGTATCGGGGACGTATGGCGGAGGCTCATCATAATCGTCGAAGATGCGTCCGAGTCGAGTCGAGTCGAGTCGAGTCGAGTCGAGTCGAGAAGTGAGGTCAGAGATTTTTATACGGCGTCTAGCAACGCCATATAAAAAACCTCGAAACCACTCGTATATCTAGGCAGCAATAAACTCAGTTTGTCAGCGCGCATCCCTCGGACAAGCGCATCTTTCTCCCAATCTCGCCGAGAAAACGGGTTTTTGGCAATAACTCGAATACGTGCGCGATGTCGCCATTAGACACGGCTCGCAGGTATGCGTGCTCGTCCTCAGTCCATTCCTTAGTGAAAAGCTGGTAGTGCCAGGGGTGGTCACGAAGGTAGCCGATTTTAGACAGGAATCCGCCGAAGTACCGCATCCCGTTCCGATAGCTGTCGAGTGGCGCATGCTTGTTTATCCTGTGCCCGTATCGAGCAAAATGCGCCTCCATGCACAGCCAATCCGCGTCGGATGCAACGTAAAATCCTTGCTCGTCGACTCCCCATTCATCTGGTACGAAATCGAGCGAAGATTCCTCGCGCGCCAACGTGTCAACCTCGCTGTGCAACTGTGTTGTGGCTTTGCGCCTGAATTCCAAGACTGACATAAGCGTTCTTTGAATCGAAATAGAGAGTGCGCCCTTTGTCGAGGGCATTGTTCGCATTTGGTTATCGGCACGTGGCTGATTTTCTTTAGGTCGTGAACCCAAGAAAAAGCCCACCGAAGTGGGCTGTGGAATCAGGAATCGGGTTACTTTTTTGCCATGAACTGCTGAAACTGCTCATTAAACGCTCGGATTCTGGCCATGCGCTTCGCGTGTAGGCGCATGCTTGCAGCAAATACCAGCGAGTTTGTGGTCATGGCCGTCGTTGCGATTGCAACTATGGCTCCGCCGACAATGTAACCTGCGACTCCTCCGACCGAGACCACTACGAACGTTGGGATTGCTCGCAGGTAGCCTTGGCGGTGCAGCCGAAGCGTGTTTTCAGTGACATTGCGCACACCCCAGATGACACCAAGCAGCAGAGCCACTTGTACAGCGGGGTGCAGAGAAGCGATGACATCGACTACAGGTTGAAGATTCAGCATGATTTCACTCTCGAGAATGTCCTAGCGACTTCCTACCTTCGGCCTGTGGCCGAGAGCGGAGGTCACAGGATGGGTTACGTGTCGTCACACGATAAGGCGAAGTTGTTTGCCTTATAAACCGTATAGCGAGGGCGATTTAAGTAGGGTGAGAACTAACGACCTTAATGCGAGCAATTAGCCTGAATGGCTTAGATTGATTTTGCATAAAGGCATGCTCTGTTCACACCGGTGGGAATATGGACGACAAAAAGCCTCGCCGATGGCGAGGCCTTTTGCGCAACGTGAGGTGTTGTTCGAGGCGTTAAGCTTGCTCGTGACCGTTTCCGAAAGTCTCTGGAAACACAAGAGACAGCATGCCGGCGACGAAAGCGAAGGTAAGGGCGAAGGTCATTTAGACGATGCTCGCAAATGCGGTTATTGCAAAGAGTATACGAGTGCGGCGGTCGGTTCACAAGCACAAACTATAGCGGACTTATTTTATCCGGCCACCGACACGCAGGCCGCGAGTCACGCGCATTGACCAATACAAGTGCGGGCCACGATAAGGATGCTTTGCACGCCACTCAGCTTTCTTGCGCCTGCGCCGGAAGACGTATTTTGCGGACAGGACGATGACGCCAACGAACAGGGCCCAGTGCGCTGCGAGCAACACCATGCCAGCGTTGTCGGGTGGAAAGAAGATGTCTTGCATGAGAGCCTCCGTTTTCACCGTGTAGCACGCAAAGGAAAACTGCCGCTGCGTCGGCCGTCGAATCAGTTACTACGCCTAGTGTTCGAAAGAACGAGTTTTCGGGACTGCAGCCCGAGTACTATATGTAGTCTTCGACGAAAAACGACCGCTGTGAAGACCTTGACGACTTACGTAGAGCAGCTCGACCGCGCTGCCGAAGAAATGCGAGTCGGCACCGACGTTGGCAATCGCCTTGCGTTGATTCTTGTCGACAACGTTATCGAGCTGATGCTGCATCGATACTGCGAGAGTCGCTTCGGCTGGGCCGGCATGATGGCATCTCCCGACGCTCCACAACGCTACAGCCGCGCGTCGAAAGCGTGAGTGCTGGGCAATCGATTCGACGAAAAGGTTAGGTTCGTCCGCGCCGAAAACCGGCTCTCCGAGATAGAGGCCAACTTCGTGGGGCTTTGCCACAAGTATCGGAACGAGGCTTACCACGTCGGCCTGTCTCGAGAGAACATCCTGTTTCCGGTCGCGGCTCTCTATCACGAATTGGCTTGCGAGTTGTTCTTGCGGCTGGATACCAAAACGCGAAGTCACGGTCTGAAAATCGTTGTCCCCGAGCGAGTAGCAAAGCATGCCCCGGCCTCGTGGCAGCAGGGACGTGTCGACCTCTACATGACTCAGCCGATTGCCAACTCGCTCAACGCAGCGCGGCCGCAACTCGCGCGAAACGCTGGCGAATACTACGGAGACGCGCTCGACGAATGGATTTCGCATCTGGAGAAGGTGACGGACTACACCGTGCGCGGGTTCGGAAAACCTGTACCGGATGTACTGAAGGAAGCCCAATGGTGGAAAGACCTGTTCGCGAACGTTCCGCCCGATGTCGAGGATGGCGAGCCACTATCTCGCTACCTGAGCAATAAGCACGCTGAGATGAGCGCGACCTGGCGACCGAAGTACGACGCGTTGCCTTTCGTCGGCTGGCGCAAACGGACTGGGAAGATTCGACAAACAAAAGACGGCCGCACAGCGCTGATATCGTACGACCGCCTCTCCGACGAAATTGCTTTCTACGATAGCTTCATTTTGGACGCGGCTGGCGTCATTGACCAGCAGGTTGAAGAAGCGGTCGAGCGTTCTAAGGAGGAGCGCGCCAGAAACCGGCAGCGCTCTTGATGTCAGTCCCTTCCCTTGCTTCGGTCTGAGCGGCGGGAGTGGCTTGCCGTCTATCGGCGTTGCCGCTGCGGCGGCAGCCGCCATAGCTGCCAGCAACGGCTCATCACCCTCTAGCGCAGGGATGCCGAACTTGTCGCGAGCCCATTTTTGCGGCACGCCGATGCCCAACGGCACGGTCAGCGATAGCACGGTGGTCAGTGCCACCAAGTCTTCGCCTTCGTCTGCCGCGAAGCGAACTACGGGCATCGGCACTTCGGTGCCGAAATTGAAGTCAATGAGCGGACGGATGAGGTCGCGCAGCAGGGTCGACGCAAGCTGCTTTGCATCCGAACGCAGAATGTCCATCCGCACTTCGTTGTGCACGAGGCCGAGCGCATAGCTGCCGGCGCCATTTCCACTGTCCGACGTAAGCGTCTGCCCGAGCACGAGGCGGCTTGCTGGTCTTCGATGTACTTGTCGAATTTTTCGAGAATGTCGACATTGCCGGCCGACACTCCGTTCAGGAATTTGACCTTCATGTCGTTCGGCATAACGGCGTAGGCATCAGTGCCCAACGAAGCCAGAGCCTTCTTGAGGCCAAGCACGTCTTCTTTCTTGCTGTCTCGCTGAAACGTTCCGAGGCGCGTCGGCTGACCGTTCTCGGTGTAGCGCAGGGCTGCCGCCGAAGTATCATCTGCTGATAAGAATTCGCGACGGGGTGAAGATGCTGGTCACATATGTTCTGGGGGACTGTCCCGGCGGCCGCCGCGAGAACTGCTTTGGCAACGTCGATGTTGGCCGCAACGGCGTTCTTCGAGGCTGTCGCCATTGCCGTTATAGCTGGCACGTGTACCTCCCCCCCGTCCAGAAAAAGGTCATATATCTCGACCAGTTTTTCTTCTCGAGCGCCTTCCGTGGCGGCGACGAGCGCTTTGTTCGTGCGGCAAATCGTATCGCCGAGCTGGCAGAAGACCAGCTCATCGTGGCTCCGTACTCGAGTATTCACGAAGACGAGACGCACCAATGGCCCGCCTACGCGGAGTTGCTTGAGTTCATCAAGAAGGCTAGCCGCGGCGCCGAATTCGAGGCGGCCTACGAGGTTGAGCGAAAGCAGATTTACCGTGCATTTTCAAACTGGCGAAACGATGGTGCTGTCGAACAAGCCTTGGAGCGCGAAGACGCGCTCGATACAGAGCATGTGTTCGAATGGGACGGCTATGTTTGGATTGACGTAGGCCAGTACCATGGCGACCCGGTGCTGATTGCTGAAGCAAAACTGCAGTCGGTCGAACGGCTCATCGACGAAGTGTTCCCGAACTGGCGCCAGTCACAAGCCACTTTCGCGCAAGACGTCGTTGCCGAATGCAATGCTGCAGCGCGTGCTCTTTGGGCTAGCTACCTTCGACTCGTGCAGCGCTTGGCGCACGGGGACATGGATGCGCTCTTGGACGCTCCGATAATGTCGCAATACATGCAGGGCTGCATGTATTCGCTGCCTCAAGCGATGTCGCCTGACGAGCAGGTGCAGCAATGTGTCAGCTTCCTGATGTCCGACCACTTCCGCGCCATGCCGACGCAGTGGCTCACATCCCACATGTGGGCAACATTGAAAGCCCAAGTGAAGGCTGGGTCGTACCAACGCCGCGACCGGACAATAAACAGGCTGTCGGGCGTGTATTTTGATATCAAACACATCTCCACGTACGCACCGTACGTTGATGCGTTCATCATGGACAAGCCGATGGCCGAATTGGTATCACGCCCGGAAGTCAATCTTGCGGCCCGGTACAACACCCGTGTTTTCAGCCTGAACAACTGGGACGAGCTGATTGAGTGGTTCGACGAACTGCAAGCAGGCATGTTCGACGAGCACAGAGAAGGTCTGCTGGACGCTTACCCATACCGCCGCAACAGATGAAAAAACGCCTAGAAGGTTACGACAGTTGTTCTCGACAAGGTGAGAGACTTGTTATTGGCTCTCTCGTCTAGGGCGCGGATTTCGACTTATATGCAGGTCGAGTCAGTCGACGATGACTTCCGGCGCGACGGTTGCGAGCAACCGTGCGGCAGCGTCGAGCGGCGCGCGTTAGTCGGGCAGGTCGTCTTCGTGCAGAGGCTTGGAGGGTAGCCCACTTGGCGAGCGTCACAGCAGCCTCCTCGTGCCCAAAGGGTCGTCGGGCTGATAGCCTTCCCCCAGCGCATCAGGCGCGGCGCTAATATGTGGCGAAACTCGAGCGACGGATAGGACCGCGCCAAAATCCGTGGTGAGGGGCGCCGCTGCAATGCTGCAAGAACTGCTCGAGCGGGTCGAATTCCCTAAGAGGTCGTCGTGGCCAAAACCCTAGCTTCGCACGGGACGACGTTGTAACAGCGGCTCATTAGGAGCAATGTAAGGCGTCCATCTGCCTCCAGACCAGGAGAGTTCGAGGCCTGCGGCACGTGCCGCAGCGGAGGCCTCGCGTACGTTCTTGGTCACAAGGAGGGGGCGGGTAAGCAGGGGGCGAGCGAGAAAGGACATGAGAGTCTCCGTGCAATAGGTTTTTGTCTTGTTATCAAAGGCGGGGTAGGCCGCATCGGCCAGCCCCGCGTGCTGCTGCCAATCAGTTGTGTCGCGACAGACGCTTGTACATGCCCATCGCGAAGCCGAGGTTGTCGTACAGATAAGCGTTGTAGAGGTCTCTGTAGTCATCCGCGGAGATTTCGAATCGTTCTTGACCGACCTTTAGCTCGTATTCGGCCTCGCCATTTTTGCGGAATCCAACACGAACGGATTTGAAGGGACCGCACGCAAGCGAGCCGGCGAAGTAGTGAAAGCGTTTCATGGTGTGTCTCACTGAGAGAGAGTTTTAAGGACAGCTCCCTGAGGGCTGTATACGACGTATAAGCACCCCATGAAAACAGCCCCTGCGTAATGCGCTTCGTTAGGCGCAATGCAGGGGCTTGCTCAGAATATATTTAGAGTGATGACTCTAAACGGTCGTCTCAGACTTCTTCGATAGCATCGCTTGCGAGCAGCTCGCGGAGGCGCCGGTCGCCTTGGGCGACATACACGGCGCGTGCGCGCAGGTGGTCGATGGCGGCAACAACGCTGTTACCAAAGCCATGCACGGGTGCTGCGAACCAATGCGACGCTGGCGAGCTAAGTGCTAGCAGTTGGGCCATGACCGCAGCGCCTTCCTTGTCCTCAAGGTCTTTGTAGGCAGCGACGCGCTCTGCCGACATGAGGCTGGCGACAGAGAGCTGCTCGCCGATGTAGCTGCTCGACGCAGCAGCGGCGTCACTGTCCGCAAGGGGCGACGCGAACGGCGCCGTCGAGTACACGGCGATGAGCGGAGCATTTGCAGGCAGACCGAGGCCGCGGTAAGCGACGAAGTGCGTGATGGGCTGCGCAGCAGAGGGCGCTGGCGGCGCCTTGTCAGCAAGAAGCGACTCGAACGTGGATTCAGCGACGCGGCTTGCAGCGCGGGTGGGTCGTTTTGGCAGGGTTTTCATGCCGATGTCTAGAGCGACACCTTTATCCATGTGCATGAAAAGATGGGAGAACCTTGTGGCTCGGGCCTGAGCGGCCCAACGGCGTGGGTGTGCGGCGGTGCTACTGTCAACTGGCTATGCGTCAACCGGCGCTTTCGACTAGCGTCCAGCCCAAAAATCATTCATTTTATGAGCCCACTGCCAAATTTTTCTGTGGAAAAGGGGACCGATTTTGACGACAAAAGTAACGCGTCGGATGAGGTGCATTAAGTTTGCAACGTTGAAAACTGTGTGTCGAGCAGCGAGTGTCGACATCGCAAGATGACGTACGGGGTAGTTGCATAACCTCGAGAGCTATTGCTGGCAACCTGAATCTTCCGCGTTATTCGACGTGCTCCAGTGCTCACTGCGCCGTCCATCGGAATCTGCGTCGTCTTGCCTTCGTTGTATTCTCGAGCAAGCCTGCCCGGTTTTACTGCTATGCCGAGACGCTTGAAAGTCTCTGCGGCAATGCTCTCGAACGTCGCAGCCGGTGCAAGTTCGCCGGTGAACTTGTTCAGCCGCGTTTTTGCATACACGCCTGGGCTCACGCGCACGAGCGCACCGTTAGCTACAAGCCGTGCGAGCACTCGAGAGACTTGAGTGGGGCTGCCGAGACTAGCGACATCCGAGCGCATCACGACAACGCTGTCGCGCAATGCTATAGAACGCTTGATTCGCTCTTCAAGCGGCATTGTTAGCCGTTTCGGGGGGCGTATCTTCATGTTTGAGTCGAGTGATGAAGAGCGTTGAGTAAGGCGCTTTTATGCAGGCTTCGAGTAGCCCGCCGACAAATTCAAATGCGGCTGAAAATTCGCCGTTCCTGTCTCGTTGCTCTTTGATTTCGACCGGCAAGCGGGTTCGATATTGCATGAACAGCGCGTGATTTATGAGAGAGCACTGATGGCCGCTCAGCGCTGCGACATTTTGAATGAAGATGTTCTCCGCATCGTCGCTGCTGTTGATGTGAACCTTCATTTCGCCTAGGTTCAAGCGCGGGCCAAAGCCGGTGTGCAACTCAAGCCGTGCGCGATAAACACTTATATATTCGCTCACTTATTTCCCTGTACATATTTTGAGAAAGTCTCAGTTCGACGTCAAAACGGCTCGAAACTTTGTTGTATGACACAACTAAGGGTGGGATAACCCTTATTTCATCGAACAAAGTTGTGATTATGCTAGCATGGCGAAAGTGCAATTAACGCGTCGAGCTAACTGTGTCGGGGGACTATATGGGCGGAACGGGGTGGGACCTTGCGATGCGACACTAGACGCGGAGTTCGTCCTCCCGCAGTTCGTCGCTGCGGCTCTCATCCGCAAAATCTCTACGAATGACTTCAAGCTGCCGCGGGCGGACCGGGAGTGGCATTGGTTCGCCAAGCTGCCCGACAGCGTGATTGCTCGCATAGAACAAATTGTGTTCGAGGCTTTTCAGCGATGACGACATACCAAGCGTTTATGCGCGATGCGCGAGCGGAATCGAATGCCGACTCGACGCGTGTCCGGGCAGCGTTCGACGCAATGTACGAGTGCTGCAAACAGCAAACGGGACTGGAGGGGCCTGCTGAAGCAGTCGTCGACGCCGCGCTGCGCGCACTCCCCTTGTCCGCCGACGACAAAGACAAAGTGCGGGAGTTTTGCAGTTGGGCGTTGCATGTAGCGCCCCGCGAACCGCTAGCGTTGAGTCCCGCAGATGCGCTTGCTCTTGCTATCCGTGTGCACGATAGCTTGCGATGAATGTGCTCATTCCCTCACTCACCGTGCCGGACCCTGCGGTAAAGGGCGGCTTCGTGCTGTACCTCGATTTTGACGGCGTTCTGCATCCGGAAGACGTACATATGCAAACCGGTCGAGGGCCGTTCATCGCATCGCCCGTGGGGCACAAACTTTTTGAGCACGCAGGGCTGCTCGCTGAAGCGCTTGGCCCCTATCCGGAGCTGCGTATAGTGCTGTCGACAAGCTGGGTACGCGTGTACAGAAGTGTGCGGCGCATAACGCGCAAGCTACCGCCTGAACTGAGCGCACGAGTCGTCGGCGCGACGTATCACGGGGCAATGGACGCGGAGTCGTTTAAAGCGGCTCCCAGGGGCATGCAAGTGTGGAGCGACGTACTGCGACGGCAGCCTGCCGATTGGCTCGCCCTTGACGATGATTACCTGCACTGGCCGGCTTGGTGCCGAGACAAGCTTGTGCGCACCGACGAAATCCTCGGCGTAAGTGCGCCCGCGGTGCTAGCAGAGCTGCGAGCAAAGCTGGCAGCGATGCCGGAGAAAGCTGGCGATGGCTGACTTCACCGAGTCCGAAGCTGCTGCCATCTTGCATATAAGCGAAGCGAATGTGCTGCGTCTCATTGCAGCCGGGGACCTTAGGCTTGACCGGCACAGCGTTCTTGCATACATGGAAAAGCTGCGGCGCGCCCGGCCGCCGCAGCCAAGGGACGACGAGCACTCGTATCGCGTTGAAGGACTACTGCAGACAAATGTCACGGTTTGTCTGGGCGATGGCACCGGCGACACAGTGCATATAGTGTGCGACGGCACGATGCTGTCCTTCGGCGAGTCCAGGTGGCGGAGTGCGCGCAGCGCGTTAAACGGGCCCGACCCGAGGGGGCCTTTTCCTGTCGCAAACGTGTTCTCGGTCTTTGTTCACGAGGTCCGACTCGAAGGACCGGTCGAGTGGCAAGTGCGCGCTTCGCTGCGTGTTGATGTTGAGTGCAGAGATGGACTGGCTTACGCAAGTGTCCACAGCACCGAGCATCGTATCGATTTGGCGCCAGTCGAATTCGTCATCGGCGACGATGTCGTGACTATCGCTCGAGCAATACTGGAGGCGGCCGGATGCGCGGGATAGCTATCTGCATAGACATTTGCGATGGGGAATTTTCCGGTGACATGAGCGCTCTTGCGCTCAACTGCACGCTTGAAGGCACAGTCGAATCCGTCGTCCCCGCAGCACTATTCCAGGGCGTAGCGACGCTGCTCGAAACGTGCGAAAAGGGTTGCGCGCCGGCGGGCGACGCGCTGACGGTTTTCATTCGCCGCAAGACGCACGGAGGCCTGACGCCGCTTGCACGGATAGACGTGCTGCTACAGAGCGGATTTGCGCACGCAAGCATGCTGTGCGAGGGCATGCCGAGAACGGACGCTGAGCCAGTCGCAGTCGCTGATGCGGACGACGTTGCTACGATTGCTCGCAAAGTACTAGGGCTTTCGCCTCGGGTGACAGTGCCGGACGACTTTCCGCATGAGCGCGTGCCGGCCGCTGTGCCTGGGGTGCAAACAAAAGTGGGCGCCGTCCTCCTGTCGCGCGGACGTTACGCCCTGCAGTCAGACGAGCAGCGGGCTGAGCGTTGGGACATATGCGAAGACCTGGTGCATCAGCTGTTGGCGAAAGCACGCGCTGACGCGGCAAAGCATCCTGCTCAAATGCCCGCGGAGACGCTCGAGCGCGTGCGCAAAGCAGTCGCAGGGAAAGGGTGGTGCTCGCCCGAGGAGTTGCAGTGGCTAATACAGCGGCTGCGAGCACTGCTCGAAGAAGAAGACTTGATGAAGAAGCGGCTTGAGTCTGTGCAAAGGTCGGTCCGGGTAAATCTCGACGATTTGTAAGGTGGTTTTCTGCCCCTGCTGTACTGTACTTTCCGCGGCCGGTACAACACACGCCGAATCGTGCCCTCTTTTTTGTGCTCAAGAAATTGTAAGCCACGCCGTTATCCCACGTGCCGGCGCTGTGACGCCGACCCGGGTGGAGCCCGGTGCACTTAATTGAGAACACGAAAGAGGAACGAGGAAATGGCCGATGATTACAAGGGCGTGCACGACACCCTGAGCGAAGTTTTGTTTGAATCCCTCACCCTGCAGTACATGGAGCGCGCTTATATCCGGGACGGCATCGGCGGCGTCTTCGCGCTGAACGAGCGAATCGCTGCGGAGGCGAGGAAGTACGGCTGGGGCACAGACGCTCCGCTTAGCGACGTGACTGCACAGATGAGCGCACACTTTGTTCGTGAACTGGACGCTGAATACTTCCCGAGGACGGAATGAGCGAACAACAAAAGGGGCATCGAGTCGCGCCACGTTTGCTCGCAGAAGACGAGTACGTTGGGGTCCATAGCGCGTCTCAGGAATTTGCCTTTGAGACGTTCATGTTCCACATACAGCGTGCATACCTTGAACACGGCTTTCCCGGCGTTGTGAGCGTGAGCGAGAAGATGGCCGCCGCTGCCAATGCGTATGGCATAAACGAGACGCGCGATACGGATGCGGTTTGCGCTCTGCTGAACAACGGTTACGACAACCTTCTTGACGTTTCGAAGGCAGCGTAGCCGCTAAGTTGTCCCACGGCACGAGGCCGTCCTTTGGGCGGCCTTTTTGTTTGCACGCGTCGTACACTCGTGCCGACACAAATATGAGGTGCGACATGGCAGACGGGGTTGTGACTATTGCAGCGGCGGTCATCGCGGCGGGAGCGGCAGTGACCGTGGCCTACGCGAGCAACTTCGTTGCAGAGCAGTATCGGCGGCATCTCGATAGCACAGGGTGGGCGAGTGCACTCGCCGGTGAACTCAAGTCGCATGCAGAGGCGTTTCCCATGCTCAAGGGGTTGTTCGCCGATTTGCTCAAGCGCGTGGAGCAGAAGGAGCCTCTGCCGCTGTACACCACCCAATGCCCGTGGACCCGGTGTTCGACAGCGCTCCGGGAAAGGTCGGTCTCCTTGGCGCGCAGTTCGCAGGAGAGGTTGCGTTCGCATACGAAAACCTGCGAGCGTTTCGGGGCGCCTTTTTCGTGGTCATCGAGCACCATAAGGAAATGGACCCTGCGCAGCTCACGCTGCGGCTTCAACGTCTGCTCACGTTAATTCAAGATAATGAGACGCGGTTGTGGTCGCTGATTCACGCGCTCGACGCGTACTCCGACCTCGGCTTCGACAAATCTCGCTTCGTCGACTGGTGGCGCAGCAGGGTACATTGGAGGCGCACTGTTCGCACGTAGAACGGGCCCTGAGACATACGGCATGAGTGACATACGCTGAGCAGTCGTCAGTGTCTTTGACGGTCAGTTCATCGCTACCAGGCCTGATTTTATATGTCAACCCGGAAAATCGCTGGAAAATTATGGATTTTCCGGTTTATATGGCGCAAATAAGCTATTGATTCTTAGAACGATTTGCACTTATCGAGTGTGTGTGCTCGAATAATGCTGCATCATCGGCGTATGGTGCGACAGGTCGACTGTTGCCGCGGTGGCGCCAGCCGTATCGGGAGTTGCGGTGTGAGTGCCCATCTTGCGTACGTTCGTGCAGGAGGACCGGCTGCGGATCGCACCGGTCATATAGGGCGAGAGTGTAACCCGTCGCGCGGACGGGATGCCGTCGGCCGGATGGCTAACGCTTCAGTGACTGCGCAATCGTGCGGTAAGCGCAAAAGCAAACGCCGGTTCGAAAACCGGCGTCGATGCGGCAAGCGCAATCCGTTGCAGGCGTTATGCGCGCCCCGCCAGAAAGCCGACGAGCAACGCGAGCCCCGCGACCGCGCCCAGCGTGTGCCACGGCTTGTCGTGCACGAATTCGTCGGCATAGCCGGCGGCGTCGCCCAGTTTGGCCGTCACTGCGGAACTGGCGCCGTCCATTTGCGAACGCACGGTTTTCAGCTTCGACTGCAGTTCCTTTCGAAGCTTGTCTGCATCGAGATCCTTCGCGTCGCGCAACGAACTGTCGAGTTCATCCAGCAGACTGCGCAACTGGCCGCTGGCGGAATCGACCGCGTCGCTTGCGCCGGCCACCGCGCGCTGGCCGAGATCGGCCGCGCCATTGATCCTGCTATCGAGCGTCGAACGTGTGAACAATCCCATTTGCTGCTCCTTTTGACGTGCCGAAAAAGTGAAACCGCGGCTCGTTCGGACAATGGCCGGCTGCAGCGCCGTGGCGTCATGCCAGCCTTGCGCGACGAGTCGTCCTGTAGCGCCGTCGTATCGTTACGACTGCGACCTCGCCTCATCGTTCCCCGCTTTTCCGGCGCCGATCGACGAGGCGTCGAGGTGAGAGTACACCCTCCAGCAAGCTTCATTCCTCCACCAGCGCGCCGCGGTCGGCGTGCCGCTCGTTATGCGAATAGCGGCGCATCGCGAGCCCCATCATCAGGCAGACGAAGACCCCGAAGATCACGATGATCCACTGTACCGGCACCTTGGCGGTGAGCAGCAGGGCATACGAGCCGAGCATCGCGAGGACGGCGAGATTCTGGTTGAAATTTTGCACGGCGATGGAATGTCCTGCCGACAGCAGCGTCGCGCCGCGATGCTGGAGGATCGCGTTCATCGGCACGATGAAGAAGCCCGACAGGCTGCCGAGCAGGATCATCAGCGGATAGGCCATCAGGATATAGGCCGGCGCGAAGAGAGGCCCGATATGCACGCCCGCGCCCGCGGGGAACAGGTCCTTGTTGTAGAACGCCATCGCAACCGCGACCGCACCCGTCACCACGCCGACGGGCAGCACCTTCAGCGACTGCCTGAGCGGAATGAACGCGGCTGCCGCGCCCGCGCCGATCGCGATGCCGACGCCCGTCACGCCCTGCAGCACGGCCGCCTTCGAGAGCGACAGCCCGAGATTCGCGTCCGCCCATTTCAGCACCAGCAGTTGCAGCGTGACGGCCGCGCCCCAGAGGAGCGTCGTGACCCAGAGCGCGATCTGCGCGAGCTTGTCGGACCAGAGCACCTTGAAGCAGTGCGAGAAGTCGCCGATCAGCTTCGTCGGCTCGGTGAGCCGGTTCGGATAGCGCGCGCCCGTGTCCGGAATCCCGACGTTGATCACGGCCGCCGCGGCGTAGATCAGCATGACGGCGAAGAGGGCGGCGTCGGCGGCGGTGCGCACGAGCGGCAGATGCAGGCCCGCCACCCAGCGGTCGACGTACTGGCTCACAAGCGCGCCGCCGATCACGGTGCCGAGGATGGTCGAGCCGACCGTCGCCGATTCGAGCCACGCGTTGGCCGCGATCAGCTTCTCGGGCGGCAGAAGCTCGGTAAGGATGCCGTACTTGGCCGGCGAATAGGCGGCGGCGCCGAGCCCCACGACGCCATACGCGATCATCGGATGCACGCCCGCGATCATCATCGCGCAGCCCGCCGCCTTGAACGCGTTCGAGACGAACATGACATGGCGCTTTTGCAGTGCATCCGCGAATGCACCGACGAAGGGCGCGAGCAGCACGTAGGAAATCGTGAAGAAGATTTGCAGGAGCGGCGTGATCCACGACGCCGACTTCATCACGGTGAGCATCGCGATCGCGGCGATCAGAAGCGCGTTGTCGGCGAGCGACGAGACGAACTGCGCGGCGATGATCGTGTAGAAGCCTTTTTTCATGAGACGACAGAGAGTGGCGGTCGGCGGGCGCAGTGCGAGGAACGCAACGCGCCCGGCAAAGACATGCACTCTAGCGGAGCCGCGCAATGCTTGCAGAGCACGATGCGCGCCCAGCGGGCGGCGAAGAAGGATCGGCGAAAGGCGCGCGTGCCGAAAAGCAAAAAGGCGGCCGAAGCCGCCTTTGCCAATCGACGAATGACGCGCGCGTTCAGGCGGCGCTTTGCCGCGTGCGCGTGTACGGGTCGAGGATCTTGATCATCTGCGCGTAGACCTTCGGATTGCCGGCGACGATCTCGTTTTCGTGCAGGAAGTTCGATTCGCCCGTGTAGTTGCCGACGAGCCCGCCCGCTTCCGTGACGATGAGGCTACCCGCCGCGACGTCCCACGCATGGATACCCTGCTCGAAGAAACCGTCGAGCCGCCCGGCCGCGACGTTCGCGAGGTCGAGCGCGGCCGCGCCCGGCCGGCGCAGGCCCGCGCACGAAAGCGTCATTTCCGAGAAGAGCCGTGCATAGGCGTCGAGGCCCGCGCCGTCGCGAAACGGGAAGCCGGTGCCGATCAGCGCATCCGCGAGACGGTCGAGCTTGCCGACGCGGATACGCCGCTCGTTCAGATATGCGCCGCGGCCGCGCGAGGCGGTGAAGAGGTCGTTCCTGGTCGGATCGTAGACGACCGCCTGCGTGACGATGCCCTTGTGCGCGAGCGCAATCGACACGCAGTAATACTGGAAGCCGTGGATGAAGTTGGTGGTGCCGTCGAGCGGATCGATGATCCACTGGAACTCGGACTCGCGGTCGTCCTTGCCGGATTCTTCGGCGAGGATGGAGTGGTCCGGATAGGCGGTGTGCAGCGTCTCGATGATCGCGGCTTCGGACGCCTTGTCGACTTCCGTGACGAAGTCGTTGTGCTGCTTCTTGCTGACCTGGACGCGGTCCAGGTCGAGCGACGCGCGGTTGATGATCTGTCCGGCGCGGCGGGCGGCCTTGACAGCGATATTGAGCATCGGATGCATGAGCTTGATCCTTTGGCCGGCGCGTGGCCGGCACCGTTCGGGTGCGCGGACGAGCCGGAAAGTTGGCGACAACGACTGTCGACGGAAGACGAATTGGATAAGAGCGGGGCGGCCGCCGAATTTCAATTGAAGCTGTCAGCTAAAGCCGTCAATTGAAGCTTCGAGGCGCGCGAAGGCGGTATTTTACCTGAAGTAAGCCGGCGACAGCGGTTTCGGCTTCGTCCTATGACGTTCGGCCAGTTCAGGCACGTGGCGAGAGGCGCTACCATAGCGTGCTCGAACCTTTCACCGGCGACCGACGCTTTGGACCCACTCGAATCTGCTCATCCCCACGACGGCTTTACGTCGACCCGCTTCGTGCTCGTCGAGCCGAGCCATCCCGGCAACGTCGGCGCGGCGGCGCGCGCGCTGAAGACGATGGGTTTCGCGCGTCTCGTGCTGGTCGCGCCGCGCGTCGCGAACGTCAAGAACGAGCCGGAAGCCGTCGCGATGGCGTCGGGCGCCGACGACGTGCTGGCGTCGGCGCTCGTCGTCGATACGCTCGCCGATGCGCTCGCAGGCGTGCACTGGTCGGTTGCGCTCACCGCGCGCATGCGCGAATACGGCCCGCCGCAACTGCCGCCGCGCGCGGCCGCCGCGCGCGCGCGCGAATTCGTGCACCACGGCGACATTGCGCTCGTGTTCGGAAACGAGCGTACCGGTCTCTCGAACGCGGATGTCGAGCGCTGCAGCGCGCTCGCGCATATTCCGGCCAATCCGGCTTACAGCTCGCTGAATCTGGCGCAAGCCGTGCAGGTGCTCGCCTACGAACTGCGGCTCGCCTACAGCGGCGACAGCCCGCCGCCGGCGCTCGAAGTCGCGAACGCGAGCGCGTCGAGCGAGGAAATCGAAGGCATGTACGCGCATCTGGAAAGCGCGCTGATCGAACTCGAATTCCTCGATCCGGCGAATCCGAAAAAGCTGATGTCGCGCATGCGCCGGCTCCTTGCGCGTTCGGGGCTGGAGCGCGAGGAGGTGAATATTTTGCGCGGCATCGCGAAACACATCCTGCTGCGGGGCCGGAAAGCCGACTAGCGCGCCTGTCGCCACCCAAGCGACCGCGCGCGCGACGGGGACATCGAGCAGAGTCGGCGGGCTCATCCTACAATCGCCCGAAACCATCGGCGAAATCCGATATAAGCTTTGCGCGATCCGTGCTGAGGGCTGTCCGAATGATCATATCGACAGACCAAAGCGGTGGATCGACGCGGCGCCCGTCCCCCTCAATCACCAAGCCATCGACATGTTCAAACGCCTGCGCGAAGACATTGCCGCCATCCGCGAGCGCGACCCCGCCGCCCGTAGCGCCTGGGAAGTGCTCACGTGTTATCCGGGATTCCACGCGATTCAGCTGCATCGGCTCGCGCACGCGTGCTGGCTACGGCAGTGGCGCTGGCTCGCGCGCTTTGTCTCGCAGATCGCGCGTTTTCTCACCGGCATCGAGATCCATCCGGGCGCGACACTCGGGCGGCGCGTGTTCATCGATCACGGCATGGGCGTCGTGATCGGCGAGACGGCCGAGCTCGGTGACGACTGCACGATCTACCAGGGCGTGACGCTCGGCGGCACGTCGCTCACGCGCGGCGCCAAGCGCCATCCGACGCTCGGCCGCGGCGTGATCGTCGGCGCGGGCGCGAAGGTGCTCGGCGGCTTCACGGTCGGCGAGGGCGCGAAGATCGGCTCGAATGCGGTCGTCGTGAAGCCGGTGCCGGCGGGCGGTACGGCGGTGGGCAATCCGGCGCGGATCGTCATGCCGGCCACCGAGCGCGCCGCGGACGCATCGCGCAAGACGGAGACGGGAGGCTTCTGCGCCTACGGCATCACGCCGAACGCCGACGATCCCGTGTCGCTCGCGATTCACGGTTTGATCGACCACGCGTCGCGCGAAACGCAGCGGATCGACGATATCGTCGCGGCGCTCGAACGAATCGGCACGCGCGTGGAAGCGCTCAACGGCATCGACGGCGCCGCGCTGCTCGACCTGAAGCGGCTGTCGGAAGCGATGGAAGGGGAAGCGGCGGCGCGCCGCTAAAAGCAAAGGACGACGCGGCGCGTTTAGTCGAGCGCCAGCGCCCGGATGCCGGCGGCGTCGAGCCGCAGATAGCCGCCGCGCGGCTCGCCGTGATCGAGTTCCCAGTCGGGGATGACCCAGCGCGTGCCGTCGGCTTCGCGATGGCGCGCCGGCCGGTGCGTATGGCCGTGGATCATCGTGTGCGTGCCGCTCGACGCGAACAGTCGCGCGACGGCCTCGCGCGTCACATCGTATTTCGCGGACACGGGCAGCGCGCGCGCGTCCTCGCTTTTCGAGCGCATGCGCTCCGCGATCGCCAGCCGCTTCTTCAGCGGCAGGCTCAGGAACAGACGCTGCGCCAGGCGGTTGCGCGC
Source organism: Caballeronia sp. LZ024 (assembly GCF_031451455.1). Classification (NCBI taxonomy): domain Bacteria; kingdom Pseudomonadati; phylum Pseudomonadota; class Betaproteobacteria; order Burkholderiales; family Burkholderiaceae; genus Caballeronia; species Caballeronia sp. LZ024. The sequence continues at coordinate 1,349,036 of NZ_JARUXL010000001.1, forward strand.
GAAACGCCGAAAGCGCTGATAGCCCGTATCGGCGGTGCAGAGCGCGTCGCCGTGAGCGAGCACGATGCGCGTGCCGAACGCGGTCATCGTGAACGGATCGGGCAGCGGCAGCGCGCCCGCGGCTTTCATGAAGCGCCTGCCGAGCAGGAAGTCGCGATTGCCGTGCATCACGTAGAGCGCGATGCCGCGTTCCGACAGCGTGTGCATCAGCGCCGTCATGCGCCGCGCAAAACGGGCGCGCTCGTGATCGACCGACGCGTCGAGCACATCGTCGCCGATCCAGAATTCGAACAGATCGCCGAGGATGAAGACCGAATCGGCCTCGTTGGCCGTCACGCGCACGAAGTGCTCGAACGCCGCGACCGTGTTCGGAATCGCGTCGCTCAAGTGCAGGTCGGCGATAAAAAACAGCGGGCGCGGCTCCGTGGCCGCGCCCGCTGTTCGCGCGTCGTCAGCCGTCGCGTCGATCATCAGTCGACGACGACCGCCTTTTCGATCACGACGTCGTCGACGGGCACGTCCTGATGGAAGCCCTTCGAGCCCGTCTTGACCTTGCGGATCTTCTCGACCACGTCGAGGCCGTCGACCACGCGGCCGAACACGGCGTAGCCCCAACCCTGCGGCGTCGGCGACGAATGGTTCAGGAAGTCGTTGTCGTTCACGTTGATGAAGAACTGGGCGGTGGCCGAATGCGGGTCGTTCGTGCGTGCCATCGCGAGCGTGCCCTTGTCGTTCTTCAGGCCGTTGTTCGCTTCGTTCTGGATGGGCGCGTCGGTGCCCTTTTGCTTCATGCCCGGCTCGAAGCCGCCGCCCTGGACCATGAAGCCGTCGATCACGCGATGGAACACCGTGTTGTCGTAGTGGCCCTTCTTCACGTAGTTGAGGAAATTCTCGACCGACTTCGGCGCTTTCTCGCTGTCCAGTTCGATCTTGATGATGCCGTGGTTCGTATGCAGTTCGACCATGATGAGTTCTCTCCGTTGTTGGGGTGGGGCGAGGCGCCGCCCACGGGCGGCATGCGCGGTGTTACTTCGAGACGATCGTCGCCGATTCGATGACGACCGGCTTTTGCGGCACGTCGGCCATCGGCCCGCGCGTGGTGGTAGGCGTGCCTTCGATCTTCTTCACGACGTCCATGCCCGCCGTGACCTTGCCGAAGACGGCATAGCCGTTGCCGTCGGGGTTCGGGTAGTCGAGTCCTGCATTATCGACCGTATTGATGAAGAACTGGGCGGTGGCCGAATTCGGGTCGCTCGTGCGCGCCATCGCGAGCGTGCCCGTGGTGTTCTTCAGGCCGTTCTTGCTTTCGAGCGGGATCGGAGCGCGCGTCGGCTTTTCGGCGAAGCTCGTGCTGTATCCGCCGCCCTGGATCATGAAGCCCGGAATCACGCGATGAAAGATCGTGCCGCTGTACTGACCTGACTTCACGTAGTCGAGGAAGTTCGCGACGCTCTTCGGCGCCTTCTCGGGATAGAGTTCGACGCGAATGTCGCCCTGCGAGGTCTTGAACAGCACGCTCGGATGCGCGGGCTGCGCGCCCGCCTGATTCTGTCCCTGGGCGAAGGCCGGAGCGCCTGCGATCAGGGCGGCGCTGCCGAGCGCCAACATCAGTAATTTCATGAAGGATCGATCCTGTGGTTGGAGTGATGACGAATGCGGCGTCGTGTCGGGCGGTCGACATCCGCCGGGTCCTGCGTCGCGTCGAATGCCTGTTCGCACGGACGTGCCGTGCTGAAATGCCGCGTTCAGGGCTGCGCGCTCGGCGCGACGTAGGGCGAAGTCGGGAACGGGCCGGTCGGGCCGCCGAACGGCGTGTATGGGCTAGGCAGTGTCATTGCAGGGACCGTGCCCGTGCCGCTTGCGCCGGGCGTGCCGTATTCGGACGACGGGACGATGCGTTTTTTCTGCACGGGCGGCGCGATGATCTTCTGGATGTCCGCGACGCGCTGGCGCGAGAGCGCGCTCTTCGATCCGAGCGATTGCGCGCGCTTGTACGATTCGCTCGCGAGCCGCAGATACAGATCGCCGAGGTTGTCGTAGGCGAGCGCGTAGCTCGGGTTCGCCTTGATCGCCACTTCGAGCGCGGCGCGCGCGTCTTCGTAGCGGCCGTGCTTCGCATACAGCGCGGCCAGGTTGTTGTACGGTTCGGGCAGTTCGGGATAAGCCTGCGTGAGCTCGGTGAACGCGGCGATCGCTTCGTCGTCGCGGTTCAGGCGGGCGAGGATCGTGGCGCGCTTGAACTTCGCCTGCACGTCGCGCGGATTCGTCTTCAGGCGCTCGTCGACTTGCGCGAGCGCGTTGGTCCAGTCCTTCTGCGCGATGCTCGCATCGATCTGCGGTGTGCCGTCCGAAGTTGCGGTGGACACCTGCGCGTGAGCCGTGCCGACGCACAGAAAGCTGCCCGCGAGACCGAACGCTGCAGTGACGAAGGTGGTCGCGGCAGCCGTTGCGACGAAGCCCGCGAGCCCAGTGGCGACGCGGCTTGCGGCCCGGTTGGCAACGCCTTGTGCGCGACCGTTTGATGGTTTCATAGGCTCAAGTCTGGATGTTATACTCCGACCCATTCTAACAAAAGGTCTGCGCGTTCCGTCGAACGTCGGACTGTCGTTACGCCACTCGTGGTCCTCTCCGTTTTGATCGCAGCGTGAGCAACGTGCGTGCTCAGGCGGCGCGCGAGATCGGGAGCGTTTTCGCAGGAGGATCATCGTCCTTCGTCGCAACACGCTGTCGGGTCTTCGCACCGCATCGAACAGCATCGTGCCGACACGTGATTCCAGCGACACCAACACGCGAATGTTCCGACCCAGCATCGCCTTCTATGAATCCACTGCGCATCTACAACACGCTCGCGCGTGACAAGCAATCTTTCGTGCCGCTTCGGGATGGCGAGGTGCGCATGTATGTCTGCGGAATGACGGTGTACGACTATTGTCACGTCGGCCATGCGCGCGTGATGGTCGTGTTCGACATCGTGCAGCGGTGGCTGCGCACGCTCGGGTTCAATGTGACCTACGTGCGCAACGTCACCGACATCGACGACAAGATCATCCGCCGCGCCGTCGAGAACGGCGAGCCGATCAAGGCGCTCACGCAGCGCTTCACCGACGCGATGCACGAAGACGCGGACGCGCTCGGCGTGGCGCGCCCCGACCTCGAGCCGCGCGCAACCGACTTCATCCCGCAGATGCTCGGCATGATCGACATGCTGGAAGCGAACGGCTACGCGTATCAGGGCAAGGACGGCGACGTGAACTACGCGGTGCGCAAGTTCGCGGGCTACGGCAAGCTGTCGGGCAAGTCGATCGAGGATTTGCGCGCGGGCGAGCGCGTCGCCGCGAACGACGCGAAGGAAGATCCGCTCGACTTCGTGCTGTGGAAGCAGTCGAAGGAAGGCGAGCCCGCCGACACCGGCTGGAACTCGAAGTGGGGCCGCGGCCGTCCGGGCTGGCACATCGAATGTTCGGCGATGGCGTGCGAGCTGCTGGGCGAACGGTTCGACATTCACGGCGGCGGACAGGACCTGCAATTCCCGCACCACGAGAACGAGATCGCGCAGAGCGAAGCGGCAACCGGCCAGCAGTTCGTGAACTACTGGATGCATAACGGTTACGTGCAGATCGACAACGAGAAGATGTCGAAGTCGCTCGGCAACTTCTTCACGATCCGCGAGGTGCTCGAAAAATTTGATGCCGAAGTGGTGCGCTTCTTTATTGCGAGGGCACACTATCGGTCGCCGCTGAACTACAGTGACGTGCACATCGAAGACGCGCGCGGCGCATTGACGCGTCTTTACACCGCATTGAAGGACGTGGAGCCGGACGATCAGCCGCTCGACTGGAACGAGCCGAATGCAGAGCGCTTCCAGGCGGCGATGAACGACGACTTCAATACGCCCGTCGCGGTATCGGTGCTGTTCGATCTCGCGACCGAAGTGAACCGCACGCGCGAGCCCGCGCTCGCGCGTCAGTTGAAGCAGCTCGCTGGCGTGCTCGGACTGCTCGGCCGCGAGCCGCGCGCGTTCTTGCAGCAGGCGGTGGGCAAGGGCACGGGCGATGCAGGCATCGCGCCGGCCGAGATCGAATCGATGATCGCCGCTCGCGTCGCAGCGAAGCAGGCGAAGAACTATGCCGAAGCAGACCGGATCCGCGCGCAGTTGCTCGAAGCCGGTGTTGCGCTTGAAGACAAACCGGGTGGGTCGACCGAATGGCGCCGCGTCTGAGCGCGGCCCTTCACACCCTCAATCGACTCACCAGGCAGGAGGCATGATGGCAACGGCCAGGAAGGCGCCGGCTAAGCGAGCCGCGTCCGCAAGAAATGCAGCGCCCGCAACGAAGACCGCGCGGCGCACGCAGGCGAAGGCGCCTGCAAAGGCAGTGAACGGTGCAAGCCACGCGATCGCGCGCAAGAGCCAGGCGAAGAAAGCGGCGTCCGAAGACGTGACGGTCGCGGGCCGCGGCAACGGCGCCGCGCGCGCGGGCAAAGCCGTGGCGAGCGCGCCCGCATCGCGAAAACGGGTGCACGCGACGGCTGCCAATGGCGCTGCGAAGGCGTTGGCGGCGAAGGGCGAAGGCGCTTCGGTCCAGGCGCTCGTGCGCGATCCGCAGCACGAAGGCGAAGTCGTGCGCAAGTCGCGCGCGATCACGCCGGAAGCCGCGGTGCCGGTGCAGATCGGCGGCCTCAAGCCTGAAGTCACGCGCCCCGCCTACTGGGACAAGGCCTGTGCCGACCTCGTGAAACGCGATCGCATTCTGAAGAAGCTGATTCCGAAGTTCGGTCCGGTGCACCTGATCAATCGCGACGATCCGTTCACGACGCTCGCGCGCTCGGTCGTCGGTCAGCAGATTTCCGTGCGTGCCGCGCAGAGCATCTGGGAGCGCGTCGAGTCGGCGTGCCCGAAGCTCGCGCCGCAGCAGTTCATCAAGCTCGGTCACGAAAAGCTGCAGGCGTGCGGACTCTCGAAGCGCAAATCGGAATACATTCTGGATCTGGCGCAGCATTTCCAGTCGGGCGCGCTGCACGTCGATACCTGGACTTCGATGGACGACGAAGCCGTGATTGCCGAACTCACGCAGATTCGCGGCATCGGCCGGTGGACGGCCGAGATGTTTCTCATCTTCAATCTGTCGCGTCCGAACGTCTTGCCGCTCGACGACCTCGGCCTCATCCAGGCGATCAGCATCAACTATTTCAGCGGCGAGCCAGTCACGCGCAGCGAGGCGCGCGAAGTCGCGGCGAACTGGGAACCGTGGCGCACGGTGGCCACGTGGTACATGTGGCGCAGTCTCGACCCGACACCCGCCGACCATTGAGGATCCACCGGAAACCCGCTGAAAACCAAAAGAAGGCAGGGCCGCTATCGCTATCTTATAATTGATAGTTGCGACCCGAATTTGTCAGGGTGACGCGCGGTTAGAATACGCGCTGCCCAGTTCCTAGGATTCGAACAATGAAGACCACGTTTCTGGATTTCGAGCAGCCGATCGCTGAACTCGAAGCGAAAATCGAAGAGTTGCGCTTCGTTCAGGACGATTCCGCTGTCGATATTTCGGAAGAAATCGAGCGGCTGTCGAAGAAAAGCCAGCAACTGACCAAAGATCTCTACGCGAACCTGACGCCCTGGCAGGTTTCGCAAATCGCACGTCATCCGCAGCGCCCCTACACGCTCGACTACGTCAGCGAACTCTTCACCGATTTCCACGAATTGCACGGCGACCGTTCGTTCGCCGACGACTTGGCGATCATCGGCGGCCTCGCGCGCTTCAACGGCCAGCCGTGCATGGTGATCGGCCATCAGAAGGGCCGCGACACGAAGGAGCGCGCGCTGCGCAACTTCGGCATGCCGCGTCCGGAAGGCTATCGCAAGGCCGAGCGGCTGATGCGTCTTGCCGAGAAATTCGGCCTGCCGATCTTCACGTTCGTCGATACGCCGGGCGCGTATCCCGGCATCGGCGCCGAGGAGCGCGGGCAGTCGGAAGCGATCGGACGCAATCTCTACGTGATGGCCGAACTGAAGACGCCGATCATCACGACCATCATCGGCGAAGGCGGCTCGGGCGGCGCGCTGGCGATTGCCGTCGCCGACGTCGTGATGATGCTGCAGTTCTCGACCTATTCCGTGATCTCGCCGGAAGGTTGCGCGTCGATTCTCTGGAAGAGCGCGGCGAAAGCGCCCGAAGCGGCCGAAGCGCTCGGACTCACCGCGCATCGCCTGAAGGCGCTGGGGCTGATCGACAAGATCGTCAACGAACCGCTCGGCGGCGCGCATCGCGATCCGAAGGGCATGGCCGCGCTCCTGCGCCGCGCGCTCGCCGATTCGCTGCGCCAGTTCCACGGCATGAACGTGAACGACGTGCGCGCACGTCGCTTCGACAAGCTGATGGCCTACGGCAAGTTCAAGGAAACGCTGCCGGGCGCGTAAGCCGCGCACGCCGCGCGTTCATCTCGTGACATCCGGCACCGACACACCCGCGCACCGCCTCGTGACCGAGGCGGTGCGCGCGGCGCTCGGCCGCACGACGGTTTCTTCCCCTGCGTCATTCGCTGTCGCGCTAAGCGGCGGCCTCGACTCGACCGTGCTGCTCGACGCCGCCGTGCGCGTCGCGGGCGCACCGCGCGTGGTCGCGCTGCATGTCCATCACGGCTTGAGCCCGAACGCCGATGCTTGGGCCGCGCACTGCGAGTCGTTCGCGGATTCGCTCGGCGTGCGTTTCGCCGCGCGTCACGTCGAGGTGACGCGTGCGGGCGGCGAGAGCCTCGAAGCCGCGGCGCGCGATGTCCGCTATCGCGCGCTCGATGCGCTGTGCGACGAGCACGGCGCACGTTCTCTCTGGCTCGCGCATCACGCCGACGATCAGGCCGAAACCGTGCTGCTTCAGCTTTTGCGCGGCGCCGGTGTGGCCGGGCTCGCGGCTATGGCGCCGGAACGCGCCGACGGTGCGCTCGCGGTGCCGCGCGTGCGGCCGCTGCTCAATTTGCTGCGCGCGCAACTCGAAACCTACGCGCACGAACGCGATCTGGACTGGATCGACGACGAATCGAACGTCGATACGCGTTACGCGCGCAATGCGCTGCGGCACGACGTGCTGCCCGTGCTCGCCGTGCATTTTCCCGGCTTCCGGGATGCGCTTTCGCGCACGGCGTCGCACGCGGCGTCGGCGCAGCGTCTGCTCGACGAACTCGCGCGCATCGACCTCGATGCCGCGTGGCGCGAAGACGGCGCGCTCGCGCTCGACGTGCTCCTCGCTTTCGACGACGAGCGCGCCGTCAATCTGCTGCGCTACTGGATGCGATCGCTCGGCCTGGCGGCGGCGTCGACGGCGCGTATCGCCGACATGCTGCGACAACTGCGCGACGCGCTCGCGACGCGCGACGGCCACGCGTTGCGCATCGATCACGCGGGACATTGTCTGCGCGAATATCGCGGTTCGATCTTCTGGGAGAAGGGCGATAGCGCCGATCCGCCCGATCTCGACGAAGGCGCGGCCGCGCCGAGGATGCCGGTCGAATTGCGGTGGCAGGGCGAGGAAGTCTGGCGCCTGCCGCAATGGCGCGGCACGCTGGTGTTCGAGCCGTGCGACCGCGCCGACGATACCGATGCGGTCGCGGAAAGCGTGTTGCGCTCGGCGCCGCTCGTCGCGCGTTCGCGCTCGGGCGGCGAACGTCTGCGCCTTGCCGCCGATGCGCCTAGCCGCACGCTCAAGAATCTGTTTCAGGAACGCGGCGTGCCCGCGTGGAAGCGCGATGTGCCGCTCGTCTTTGTCGGCGACGCGCTGCTTTTCGTGCCGCTGATCGGCGCGAACCGCGCGGCGGAACATAGCGCTCGCGGTCCTTTTCGACGGATCGTTTGGCGCCCGGACGTGATCATTGCATGATGTGAAACCGGCGACGGGCAACATCGGCGAATGGGCGCCGAGCCCCGGGCCAAATGCCTGTTCCGACTTGTATTTTGAGGCCCGATCGGGTAATTTAACTCGTTTGTCCGCCGTGCGTTTTGTGTCGTATTTGCGTCCGTTCACGAGATCCGTGACCCGATCTTCGCCGCCAGCAGCCTGCGCAAAGCGTGCAGGTTGCGGCCATCAAGCGGCCATAAAGCGCACCTTCGTGCAGCAGGCTCCGACGAGCCTCGCGCGAGCGGCATCTGCGCTATCCAGACGATGCGCGCCACGATCGTTGCCGAATTCCACGCCACCCTAAGCCGTCGATCGCAACAGCCGTAGCGCTTCGAGCGCGGTTTTTCCTCCAGTTCAAAACGACAATGGCACTCATCGTACACAAATACGGCGGCACCTCGATGGGCTCCGTCGAGCGCATCAAGAACGTCGCGAAGCGCGTCGCGAAATGGCACAAGGCCGGCCACAAGATGGTCGTCGTGCCCTCGGCGATGTCCGGCGAAACGAATCGCCTGCTCGGTCTCGCGCGCGACATCACGCCCGATCCCGACCCGCGCGAACTCGACATGATCGCGTCCACCGGCGAGCAGGTGAGCGTCGGGCTGCTCGCCATCGCGCTGCATGCGGAAGGGTTGGACGCCGTGAGCTACGCCGGCTGGCAAGTGCCGATCAAGACCGATAGCGCGTTCACGAAGGCGCGCATCAGCGAGATCGACGGCGAACGCGTGCTCGCCGATCTCGACGCGGGCAAGGTCGTCGTCATCACGGGCTTTCAGGGGGTCGATCCGGAAGGCCATATCGCGACGCTCGGCCGCGGCGGCTCGGACACGTCGGCGGTGGCGATCGCAGCGGCGCTGAAGGCCGAGGAATGCCTGATCTATACCGACGTCGACGGCGTGTACACGACCGATCCGCGCGTCGTCGAAGAAGCGCGCCGGCTCGACCGCGTGACCTTCGAGGAAATGCTGGAAATGGCGAGCCTGGGCTCGAAGGTGCTGCAGATCCGTTCGGTGGAATTCGCTGGCAAGTATCAGGTGAAGACGCGCGTGCTTTCCAGCCTGACCGACCCGCTGATGCCGCTCGACGACGAAATGCACTCGGGCACCCTGATTACTTTTGAAGAAGACGAGAACATGGAAAAAGCAGTGATTTCGGGCATCGCGTTCCAGCGTGACGAAGCGCGTATCGCCGTCATGGGCGTGCCCGACAAGCCGGGCGTCGCGTACCAGATCCTCGGGCCCGTCGCCGATGCGAACATCGACATCGACATGATCATCCAGAACCAGAGCGTGGACGGCAAGACCGACTTCACGTTCACGGTCGGCCGCGGCGACTACCATCGCGCGATGGACATCCTGAGCGGCCAGGTGAAGGATCACGTGAACGCCGAACGTGTGCTGGGCGATCCGAAGGTGTCGAAGGTATCGGTCGTCGGCGTGGGCATGCGCTCGCATGTGGGTATCGCGAGCACGATGTTCCGCACGCTGTCGGAGGAGGGCATCAACATCCAGATGATCTCGACTTCCGAGATCAAGATTTCGGTGCTGATCGACGAGAAGTACACCGAACTCGCGGTGCGCGCGCTGCACAAGGCGTTCGAACTCGATCGCGTTTGATGGCGTTTGCTTGACGCGATGTGCACGGCTTGCGGGCCGTCGCGTCGTCGCGGGTTGTCGAGTGCGGGGCGTGCGCTGGATGAATGAAAAAATTCGTCTGCGAAATTGACCGGCGCGCTCGAACCCGCTATTATCTTGGCTTCGTCGCGCTGACTCCCTGCGCGACCGAAAGTTTGGGAGACGTGGCCGAGAGGTCGAAGGCACTCCCCTGCTAAGGGAGCATCTGGGCCAAAACCTGGATCGAGGGTTCGAATCCCTCCGTCTCCGCCAGCGATGGCAGAGAGAACCCCGCAGAGTCTAGGCTCTGCGGGGTTTTTGTTTTTTCAGCCGTATTTCGCCATTTCCCCAAGGGGCGGTGCGGCAGTAACACTGCGCCGACATTTTCCACTCCGTCCGCCTGGCACTCGAGCCACCCAAGCGAAAGCGGGTGTGAGTAAGTATCCATCCCGCCAGCGTTGCCACAGACGTGCGGCGTACGTCGATATTCCCCTCCGGCATCCCAATCGCCATCCGATTACCACCTAATTCAATCTCGAAAAACAGAAACACCGTGATTTGTTGTCGCTCGACGACGTTTCTGAAAATTTCAAACTTCCCCTCGCTCAGTGCGATTGACGAATTACCGTTGGTACGCCTAAATAGTAGCGTTAAAAGTTGCAAAACGCAGTGGCTCTTTATCGCCCCTTTAAACAGACCCGGATGCGTATGAACGCTGTGACGAAGAGTTTTACGGATGCGCTGCGCCACCCGAGCGCGCGGCTCACCCAGCATCTGAAAATACGGATTGGCGCGCAGGACCTCGACCTCGACGTGCTCGACTTCAAAGTGCGCGGCGGGCTGTGCAAGGACTACAAGGTCGATATCACGGTGACCTCGCCGCGCCTGGTTATCGATGGCAAGGAGTACGTAGGGCGACGAGCGGGCCTGCATGTCGACGAGCAGGTGGCAATACCCTCGGCGAGCTGGAGCAGTCCCGTCGACCACTCGGCAGCGACCTTCAATGGCGTGGTCACGCGCTGGAAACGCATCCGCACAAGCCGCGATGAAGCCGCCTACCAGGTGCGGATCAAGCCGCGCTTTGCTGCACTATGCAAGCGCATCGTCAAATCCGACGTACTGAAAGATGTCACGTTCGAGGAGATGGTCCGCCAGTTGATGATCGACGGGCAGAACTTCGACGCGTTCGACATTGAGTTTCATCTCGAAGGGCCGCAGGACAAGATGGAGCAGGTGGTCATGTACGAGGAGTCCGTGTGGAACATGGTCACCCGTCACGCGAAACGCAAGGGCATTTTCTGGTTCTACCGGCAGGAACGCGGGGAGAACGGGCTCCTGGATATCCTCGTTTTTGCGAACAACCCGCGCGCCTATATCCGTTCCGTCAACCTGCCGTTGTTTGCCGATTCCGGGCTGCACAGCAACTGGCACGAAGCGGCGCAGGCGGTCCACGAGCAGCGCACGCTGGTGCCGGCCACGGTCGAACTATGGGAGCGCAACTACCGGACGCCCGAGGAACCGCTGCAGGCCACGTCAAATGTCTCTGCTGAGGATGGCGACCGCTCGGTGTTCGGCCGGATCAGCCGCAGCGCGGAGTTTCATCTGACGCCGGCGCAGGGCGAAGCGCTCGCGCAGACCCGGCGCGACGAGCAGATCGCCCGTCAGGTGACGTTCGCGGGCAAGACCGATGCGAAAGGCATCGCACCAGGCGTGGTCGTCAAGCTGACGAACACGACGATGCCCAACGCGGAATACGGCTTCGTGGTGACATCGTTCAGGATGGAAGGCAGCCGCACGAAGCCGGCCTATACACGCTTCAAGGCGATGCCCGCGCATCTGACTTACCGGCCCGATTTCGACTATGAGCGGGACTGGCGTTTTTTGAATTCCGTCGTCGGCGTCGTCACAACGCTCGACTCGGCTCCCTATGCCTATCTGGATGAACACGGGCGCTATCCCGTTTTACCGAAGTTCCTGCAGGGCACGGGCAACGCCGACAATAAGCTGCTGAACCTGCGCCTGCTGCGTTCCTCGTCGTCGGATCAGGGCGGTTTTCACTCGCCCCTGCTACCGAAAACCGAGGTGATGCTTGAGGCGGCCCATGGGGACGTGGATCGGCTGCACATCAGCGGCGCCCTGCACGATTTTGCACATCAAGATCCGGTACGTGGCACCGATGCGTTGTTTAGCTACGCGATTTGGCGCTCGCCGTTGCTCGGCGCGGAGGTCGTGTTCAACGACCTGCAGGGCAAGGAAAGTGCGCGCATCTCGACGGTCTACAGCCAGACGGCGGTGAATCAGGGCTATCTGCTCAACAGTAAAAAGCTCCCGCGCGGCACGGGGTACGAGGCGACGACCCAGGCGTGGGGTACGTTTCGCGCAGCGAAGGGGCTGTTCTTCTCGGCGGATGCGGCGGCCGGCGCCGATACCCCGCACCTTGAGATGCCTGCTGCGGTCGCGCAGCTCAAGGCGGCGCTGCAACGCGTGACGGATCTGGCGGCGGCGACCACGCAGGCCAAGGCAGAGCCAGCGGACCGGGCCACGCAGGCGGCACTTCTGGACGGACTCAACCAGCTCCGTGACGCGGGGCTGCTCGCCAGCGCTCCGGGCGGCATGGCGTTCGTGACGCCGAAATCGGCTCAACACTCGGCCGGCGAGAACGTGATCGTTACAGCGGGCCGGGATATGGACGTCAGCATTACCAGGCGCCTGCGCATGGTGGCGGGTGACCTGTTCTCGCTATGCGCACACAAGCTGGGTATCAACCTGACCGCCGCGAAGGGGAAGTTTACGGCCTCGGCGCTTACGGACGGGATGGACCTATTCGCGCAGCAGCAGTTGCGCGTGGCGAGCCAGAGCGCGGACGTGCAGGTGGCGGCGAAGTCGAAGATAACGCTCAACAGCGGCGGAGCTTCGTTGGTGATTGAGAACGGCAACATGACGTTCCACTGTCCCGGCGCTTTCACCATCAAGGCGGCGTCGTTCTCTTTCCAGGGGCCCGACGGGACCCCTACGCCGCTGCCGTCTCTTCCGAAGAGCAGTCTAAAGATTTCCGACCAGTACTCGTCGTCTCATTGAAGCCATGATCATCAGCCCCCCGTTTCTGCCCGCATCGGGCACGACATCTAACGACGCGTCACATTCGGACCCTATGATGGACGCCGTCGAGCAGTTCGAGATCGGCCATCACGGGGTCTATCCGGTGGCCTTCGATCGGCGTTTTCATTGCGGTATTCATCTGAATCCGGGAGAGCAGACAGAACCTGTTCGCGCGATTGCGGACGGGGACGTTGTGGCCTACCGGGTCTGCAAGAACGCCCTTTCGGACGGCACGACGGATTCGACGACCGGGCAGCCTCTGCTGAACTCGAATGCTGGCTTTGTTCTGCTCAAGCATAAGACCGACACAGGTGACGACCGAACGATCACGTATTACTCGCTTTACATGCACCTGCTGGACATGACCAGTCAGGAGCACATTGCGCCCCAGCCGAACGATCCGCCTGAGACGGGGTCCACGAATGCTCTGCCCAAATGGCTACTCGATACCTCAGGGGGCAAGGATGGCGTGGTTCAGTCGGGTGGCACGAAAAAGGTGTACCGCAAGGACATGCTCGGCTACGTCGGCCAGCATCAGGGTGTGGCGCATCTGCACTTTGAAATTTTCATGGCGGACGGGGACTTCACAGCTTGGTTCGATCAGGATGGACACAAGGTTCAGATCGGCGAGAAAAACCCGGTGCAGCCGACGTCGGGCGACCATTGGGGACATACCTACTTCGTCATTCAGGGTCCGCAAGACTTTGTAGCGCAGCCGGCGGGTATGACCGACACCTGGTTCCCGCAGCTACCGGGTGGCTCAATTGGCGATGGTGACACGCTCTATGTCGAAGCCTGGTTCAACAAGGGGCGGCGCTATACGCAGGCATGGATCGATCGCGGCAACAGAGGCAATGTGACCCTGCTCACGCCTGACCCCGTTGCGGACCCATACGACAGCGGTACAAAGCAGTATGAATACGACCTGTATGACCGTGCGATGGCTCTCTATCCGGTGTGTCCGAGCGACGGCTATGAAATGCTGCGGTTTGGACGCATTCTCTCGGACCATCCCACCCTGTCGGGTGCGACCTGTGCCACCTGGATCGCGCTGCCGTTCGACGAGCATGGCACGCAGGGCTACGTCAACATCGCGCCGGACGCGATCATCAAGCTGTCCGACGCTGACTTCCCGTTCTTCAAGGAATGGCAAAGAGTTGACGAGGACAATACCCCGTTCAATCACGATGGACTATGTGGATACGATGAGCTTTGTCGCTTGACTGGAGTTGCGGATCCACAGGCATCGGCCGGCATAGTCCAACCACTCGAATATGACAAGAACAACAACGATAGCTCTAACCAGCAACTCGCGGGCTACGTGCAAAGTACCGAGGGCGTGCGCAAGAAGCTTAAGGGACTCGTATGCAAGGCTCGGAGCGAGTGGGACCCGTCCAACAACGAAGAGCGATACAAGGGGCTGAATGAGCCGGATGGTTTCTTTGGGAAGCAAAAGGATACTAACCCTGACGGCTACCAGAACTTCATCTCATTCCTGGAAAAGTTCCAGTTTCTGGACCAGACGCCACTCGCGGGGCAGAAGCTCTGGTTTTTCCATCCGCTGGCCTTTATCCGGCATTTCAGGAAATGCGAGTGGCTCGCCGCCGAGGAGATTGCGCAATGCGTTCCACGGTCGGTTCTCTCGCTTTACGGTACGCATTTTGTAGCGACAGCACATCCCTGGAGGGATGCATTGTTGCAAGGCAACGCCTGGGAGTCGGATTTGAACTTAGCCCTGCGCAAGTACCGCATTAGCTCAACAAAAGAACGGGCGACCCATTTACTCGCTCAGTTGATGGAGGAGTCCGGATGGCTTACAGCCGTGCGTGAATATTACGGGGAGACCAGGTCCTACAATCCGTACTACGGACGTGGCTTGATTCAGCTCACGCACATGCCGAATTACTCAAAGTACGGTGAATTCAGGAAGTTCCCGCTTGATCCGACTGTTCCCGCAAAATTTTCAGATCTTAAGTGGAATCCTGACGTATTGATGGCAGATACGAATTCGGTTTTCAACCGGCACAACTGCGCCGATAGCGCCGCGTTGTATTGGACCTGCAGGAAGATGACAGCCACGGGAACAAATACCATCAAGACAACCGATACGGGCGGGCTACAGATTGATACGGTGGTGCAAGCATCCAAGTCCACCAATGGCAATGTGTCAAATCAAAACGTGAATGGCCTTGATCATCGGTTGCAGTCATTTGTCTTCATTAAATATATCCTGCTGGACGTTATTGAAGGCGGTTCTTCGGAACAGATTTCTTTTGTCTGGAGGAGAAATTCGGCGACGGAAACCGTGCCGGGAGAAGCAAAAAAACGATACATACCAACCACGCATACGATTCAAGTCTCACTGGAGAAGCAACGACCATGAAAAATATTTTCGTCCTTATTGCATTGCTTTCCTTCTCTGGGCTTGCGTGCGCCTGCGGGACTGACGCTCAACGGGAGAAAATGGCTGCGAAGCTGTACGCGGACGCCGAAATGCAGAAATTTGTCTGCGGCGCTAGCGACTCGTGTTCCATGGAGGATTTCAAGGCGGGGCTGCAGTTTCAGAAATATGAAAGACCCTTCCACGGGGCAGTTCTTTCGGTGTGCCTGGTCGAGCCGACCTTGACGGCAACCAATTCCTTCACGGGGGTATTCGCAAAAAAAAACGGCCGGTACGCGTTTCAATTTATCTCGTACGGAACGGGGGTTAAGGTCCAGGTCAACAAGGCCGGGATTCCGATGGTTCTTGAGTACAGCGTTGTCGATCCAAATAACCCGGACTATTCGTTGAATCAATATTTGTGGAATGGCAAAGCGTTCATTTTCTCGCGCACGGTGCCTCTGCATCACTGAAATCTATAACGCATCTGGCTAATTATGCCGTCTCCAATCCGCAAAGGCGACAAGCTCGAACACGGCGGCGAAGTCACCGGCGGCTCCCCATGGACCGAATTCATGGGGAGCCAGCTGGCCCGCAAGGGCGATGAGGCAATCTGTGACCAGCACGGACTCCCTGATTCGAAGATCATAGCCAAGCTACAGGGTCATGAGAGCATGGCGTAAATGAAAGAGTATTTTATTTTCTTTCTTATAAAAGTTTTTTAGGTTGGTGACCTATGAAAGTCAGAGGATACATTTGTTCGGTATTTGTTCTGTTTTCCAGTTTTGCTGTGTTTGCAGCAGATTTGCCGAATATGACCATCGGTGATGATCATGCTTACGTTACGGCTCCACGCGGAAAGAAGCAGGTCATCACCGCGGCAAATGGCGGGGCAGATTCCGAAGCAAAATTTATTGACCTTACGTTCAATGGATATACCGATCTGCTCATACTTCGAGACAGAGGGGCCAGCCAAGAATTTTATGATGTATATCTCTATTCCAGAGAAAAGGATGCGTATATCTACAATAAACGCCTTAGTGATATTCCGTGCTTAGATATCGACCTCAAGAGAAAAGAATTGGTTGGGCAATGTTTCCACGCGAGTGCATGCGAGAACTGGGAAGAGTACTATTCGGTCTCTCCGAAGGGGACTATTTCGCTGGTTGAGCGCAAAGGAACTTACTGCGATCCGATTGGAGGGCGAGGATACACCTATATCGATCGATTTCGGAATGGGAAGAAAATCTCCTCGAAAACGTTGCCCGAAAACCAATCAGATAACTAGAATATGCAACCTCCTATTCAACCAGTCCTTTACGAAATATGCCGCGGCAGTAACATATCCGGGGGCGATAGATCAGAATCCAGCTATCGCAGGACTAGGTACTATTGTGCCGCGTCTGGAAAAGCCGCCGGTGCCGTAAATACTGGTTCGCCTTCTAGCAACCATCGGTCCTTGGCATTCGATAATTCGGGAATGTCCTTGTCTAATATCACTACTGTCAACTGCCTGAATCGCTATCGTTCAACGTGTCCGGAACATTTCTCCTGAAAGAAGGCGTCATGAGAAATATTTTTTTGACATGGTTAGTAATTTTCTCGTTGATAGGGGCGTCAAGTGCAGAGTCTGTAGATAATGGTTCTACTGATCTGCAGAACAATATCTCTTTGTTGCGTAGCCAGTGTGGATACGTGCTTGATGAGAATATTTTGGCGAAAATTGTCGGGTCGTCGTCAAATGTAAATGGCAACGTGATTTTTTTTGATTTTTACATCGTGATGAAACCACGGATTAAGCCAATCCATGGCAAACTTTTGTTCAGTTGCTTCGTGGCGGGATCAACCCCGACGAGGTCAGATATTGCACAGAAAACGACCGCAGCCGATGAGATTGCTTTAGAAGATTCTGGTGGACGATACGTGCGCGATATCGCATGGCAGCGGGCCTATGAAGGAAAAGGTTGGAGTGGAACGATTGCATACGTAAATTCAATTTACGGCGATCAAGAAAGGCAGGCTGTTCCTGACTATTTCCTAGTGTGTCCTAACAAAAATGGTTTTGCGTGTTTCTCGTTTGAGGTTGTAAAAGAGAAGCTCGATAGGAAGGAGAGTGATCGAATTCCTAGCTTGCTTGGTGGAATTGGAATTGATTTGCCATCAACGACCCCTGAATCAACCGATAAGCGACAAAAGCCATAATCCATTGGATTACCAATATGCAATCTCCGATCCGCAAAGGTGACAAGCTTGAACACGGCGGCGAAGTCACCGGCGGCTCCCCATGGACCGTATTCATGGGGAGGCCGCTAGCCCGCAAGGGCGATGAGGCAATCTGTGACCAGCACGGACAGACCACGATTGATGAGGGATACGAAAGATTCCCGGATCGCGATGGTAAGCCCGTCGCCATGCATCACTACGTCTGCGCTTGCGGTTGCCGCCTGATCTCATCCTTTGAAAACGTCGGTATTGAGTGATGCCGGTCGATCTCACTCCCGCCGGGCGCCCTAGCGCCTATCCCCGGCGGATGCGTTTCTGGCCGTGGGCAATTACCTGGTTCGTCTGCAATGTGTGCGGCGCGATGGTCGTTTTGCTTGCGTGGCCGAATGGCGAGCCTGCGAGCGGCCTCAAGTTCTGGAGCTGGATTGTTGGGGCGCCGAGCGGGCTGTTCCTTGTGCTGCTCGGTTTTGGCCGCGCTGGCTACGAGGCACTGTGGTATCGCGCGTACTGGCGCAACCATCATCGTGATCGCTGGCTCGCGGAGAAAATCCGGTTCGCACAGCGCCCGCTGCACGTACTCGACGCAGGTTACTGTCTGCCGCTTGGCGGCAAATCCTTGTCGGAAGTTCTGGCAGGAAAAAGATCGATCCTGAAAGCGCAGGCAGCGCGGCACGGCTCGGGCAAGGTTCTGTGCAATCGCTTCGAAGACAACGACCCGCTACTGGCTGGTCCGTCCATACCGAATGAAGAGGACGTTCCGGCCGGTAACGAAACAGTCCTGACGACGGCTGCTCCCGTTGTACAGATGATTCGTGTCGCGCTTGAACCGCTCGTCGGGAGCATTCAGGCATTAACCCGATACCAAAAAGCATATTGGCCCCAGGTGCGTGTGCTGGCCGAGCCGGAGGTTGCGAGCCTGCGTCTGGCCCAGGTTCGCGACGCGATGCGTCTGGCGGCGCTTCCGCCACTTGAGGTTCAGGCGGTCCCGGCTGCCGACGGGTTGCTGGTGGTCGATGCCTGGCTCGATGCGCGTGAGCACCGTCCACTTCTCGTTGTCGCGGCAGCATGGTACGACGATGACATTGATGAAGGCCTCGCTGAGGGATGCGCTGCCGTGCTGCTCGACGCAGGCTATTTCAGGCTTCCGCAGGAGGTCAGCAGAAAGGCGACGCTGCATAGGCCCATTGCGGACGATTCTGCTGAGCCCGAATATGGTTTCGCGAATGCCGCGATCTGGGGCAACACCGATGCCGCCGCGGTGACGCGCGCGTGGATCACCCGTGCAGTTGAAGGCTGCGACCGGGCCCTGCGTGCCGCCGGGTTTGTGGCCGCAGCAAAAGACCCCGCGCAATACCGGCTGGATCGTATTGTTGGCGACGTACGTTCAGCGAACGGCCTGCTGGCGATTGCCGGTGCTGTTGAATCCGGCGTCAGTGATGGACCGCAGCTTGTTGTCGACGGTCGGCAGTCGGCAATCCTCCACGTTATACCCGCAGTTCAAACGGCTTCAACGCATGACGATACCCAAAAATAACCTGCTGAAAATGGAGCCTCAAGCCGCCTCCTCCGGGGCGGCTCCGAGCCTGGTTGCAATCTGGGGCCTGCCCCTCGCAGCCCTGGTTCTTGACATTGCTGCACTCGTGCTGGTCTGGTTCCGGAGCGAACGTCTCGGCATTCCAGATGGAACGCCTCGCACGCTGGTACTGGTTAGCATTCCAGTGTTACTTGTCGTCATCGTGATCGTTCATCTGGTCGCGATATCCACCGGCGCGTATGTGGGTGCTGCGAGATTGTTCCGTCTCGAAACAGGCGAAAAGGGGGTAACCACAACGCCGAAACCGCTCAAGCGCGATGCACGGCTGCAACGCGTCTATGACGACCTGCGCGTCTCGCAAGGCTGGTTCTGGCGCCGGCGCCTGCGCTGGCTGCTAGTGAACGGTACGGACGAACGCGTCGATCAGGCCGCGCCCGGGCTGAAGCAGGCGGGCGTCATGCACGTGGGCGAAACCGTTTTGGTCCATGCGTCACCGGACGGGGTCGAGGCGGCGAAGTGGCTGCGCCAGATCCGGCAGTTGGGCCACCGTTGCGCAGTCGATGGTCTCGTACACGTGACGCGCGCCGATGAGACCGATACCGATCTACCCCGAACGCTCTCGACGCTTGGCGCCGCGCTCGGCCGCGACGCACCCGTTACGTTCCTGCATCTGGTGCAAGCGCACGGCAGCGCGACGGAGCCGTTCGATGCCATCGGCGCCTTCATGCCGAACGCTGCGCGCGGACAGGCGCAGACCGCCGTGGCAAGACTGGCGCGGCTGCTTGTGGAGGTCGAGCAGACAGCGGCGGACGCGGGTGTGCGCCTGTGTGCTGAGCCGCATCGGACCTCCTGGATGCTGGAGATCTCAAAGTACGTCGGCGACCATCGCGAGCGGATGGCTGAGAGCCTGCGCGCGCTGGCTGCGTCGAACTGGCTGCGCGCGCCGCTGGCGGGCGTCATGTTCGCGCCGGTCTTCCCGAGCGCGGCCGTCGTACCGGTGCCGCTCATCGATACGGACGGTACTCCCGGCCAGCCTGTCGACGCACCAGCGATGCAGACGGTGGCCCGCGAACAACCTGCCGCCCTGCTACCGGTATGGCGGGAGATCGCGGCAAGGTCACCTCACTATCGGGGCCGGCGCGCCGGCTTTTATTGGCCCAGTGCGCTTGCGATGTGCGTCCTCGCCGGGGCGGTCGCATGGACGGTCGCCCTGATCGTGTCGGGCCTTGGAAACCGGGCGCTCGTGCAGGAAGCGCAAACGACCGCCGCGGTGGCGCTCGCCGCGACGCCGGGTACACCGCAGGCGCCGCGCACGCAACTCGCCTTGCAGCGGCAGATCGAGACACTCGAATACCGCCAGCGGCATGGCACGCCTTGGTATCTGCGTGCGGGCCTGTCGCATAACGCCGACCTGTTCGACGCACTCTGGCGGCCCTACGGGACCGTCGCCGTGCGGAACCTGCAGCAACCGGTCGTGCAGGCGCTGGAGGACCAGCTCGGTCAGCTTGCGCAGGTTCGCGCCGACGAGCAACAAAGCCATGATGCGCAGCAGGCAGCCTACAACCGGCTCAAGGCGTACCTGATGCTCGCTACGCCCGCGCGCACCGACGCCGCGTTCCTCAAGGCGCAACTGCTGGACGTGTGGCCCGCGCCTGCCGGTATGCGCGAGGGAGAATGGCTCGACACCTCGAAGCAACTCGCGGGCTTCTGGGCCGGCCACCTCAGGGCGCATCCTGACTGGCGCGCCGGCACGTCAATGCCACTAGTCACTCAGATGCGCTCGACGCTCATCAACCAGATCGGGTTGGCGGCGAGCGACGATGTGCTCTATCAGAGCGTACTCGACGAGGCGCGTGGCAAGTACGCCGACGTGTCGCTCGCGACACTGCTCGCCGGAGCGGACGCGCATGGGCTTTTCACCACCACGCAGACGGTGCCGGGGCTGTTCACGCGCGCCGCGTGGGAAGGCGTAATCGAAAAGGCCATCGACGACGCCGCGAAGCAGCAGCACGTCGAGGGAGACTGGGTGCTGACCGATGACGGTCCGTCTGCCCAGGTCAACGCAACCACGGCGCAGGGAGCGATCGGTTCGGCGCGCGCCGTGCTCGACGCGAAGCGCGACACGGACGATCTCAGGCAGCGCTTGCGCTCGCGCTACTTCACCGACTATACGGCGGCATGGTCGACCATGCTCAACAGCTTCCAGTGAATTGCGTCGACCAATTTCTCAGGCGTGATCGACCAGCTTACGCGCCTGACCGATGCGCAGACTTCGCCGCTGCTGGCGGTCATGAAGTCGGTGCAGTACCAGGGCGAGGCGGGACGTCCTTCGCAGGCGCTCACCGATACGCTGGTGCGCAAGGCGCGAGGACTGCTCGCAGGCGCCGACAGTGGCGAGACGCAGCCGGTGGCGGTCAACCCGCTGGACAAGTCGTTCGGCCCGCTGCTGGCGCTAATGGGCGACGTGAACCCACCCGCGGCCAGCAATAATGCGGGCAACGCCCCGAGGGCGAATGCCGCCGCACTCGCCGGCGTCAGCCTCTCGCGCGTCTTGACCGCCGACACGACCGTGCGTCTGAAGCTGGGACAAATCCAGTCGAGCCCGGATGCCCAGGCGATGGCGCGGGGTCTCGCGCAGGCGGTGTTTCAGGGCAAGCTCTCGGACCTGTCGCAGGCGCGCGACGACGCGGCGCTGACTGCCGCGAGCCTCGGCGCGCAATGGGCCGGTTTCGGGCAGACGATGTTCGTGCAGCCGCTCGACGCGGCGTGGCAGGCCGTGCTCCAGCCGGCCGCCGCGAGCCTGAACGACGCGTGGCGCGCGGGCGTGACGGCACCTTTCGCGTCGACGTTCGCCTCGCGCTATCCGTTCTCGCCGTCCACGGCGGACGCGTCCTTTGCCGAGTTCGGCCGTTACGTGCGGCCCGATACCGGGCTGATCAACCGCTTTATCGAAGTCGAACTGTCCGGTGTGCTCAAGCGTCAGGGCGACCAGTGGGTGCCGAACGAACTCGCCCCGCAGTCGCTGCAGTTCGACCCGAAATTCCTCGCCATGTTGCGGCTGCTCGGGCCGATGGGGACGCACCTCTATGCGCAGGGCCAGGCGGGGTATCGCGTCGAGATGATGCCGCTGCCGGCGCCGGATGTGACGCGCACCGAACTGACAGTCGATGGTCAGCAGATCGTGTATTTCAACCAGCGAGAGACCTGGACACCGCTCGCGTGGCCCGGCAACGGGCTGAACGGCCACGCGTTGCTGACCTGGCAGACGCTCAACGGAGGCCTGCGGGTCGCCTCCGACGCGACCGGCGACTGGGCGTTCCTGCGGATGCTCGAGAAAGCCCGGGTGAAGCCGCTCGACGATACGCGCTTCGAACTGGTTTGGCATGGCGCAGCTTCCGCCGCTGAAACGAAGGCAGCTCCGGCCGTGACAATCACCACGCGCGGTGACGATTGGACAGCGGCCAGCGGCGACACGAAGGCAGCTTCGGCCGTGAGTAGTACCACGCGCGGTGACGACACCGCGGCGCCACTGCGCTACCTGCTGCGCGTGCAGGCGGGTGCGGGGCCGCTGGATCTGCTGAAGCTGCGCGGCTTCCGGATGCCGGAGCGCATCTTCGTGACGGGCCGCGCGGGAGTGATATCCGGATTGACCTCCCTGCCACCGTTGCCACCGGAGTTACAGCCATGACTGCGCCGTGGAAATCGCTTCAGCAGGAAGGCGCGAATCCGTTCCTGAAATATTTCGATGCCGAGATGCGCTACCTGCGTGAGGCTGGCCGCGAGTTCGCACGCGACCAGCCCGACGCCGCGCGCCGTCTCGGCATGCTTTATGGTCAGGATGACGAGCAGGTCCGGGCGGTCAACGAAGCCTTTGCGTTCCTGGTGGCGCCCACGCGCATGAAGCTCGACGACGCGATGCCGGAACTCACCGAGGGATTGCTCGACAACCTCTATGAACATATGGCGCGGGCGATTCCGTCGCTGTCGATTATCGAATGCACGCCCCTGAGCCGCCAGCGTTCGGCCACGGCGCGGATTCCTGCCGGGGCCGTGGTGCGCTCGGCGCCGGTCGGTCCCGACGGCGTGCAGTGCCCGTTTCGCACGACGCAGGCGGTCGAACTGCTGCCGCTGTCGGTCGAGGACGCGGCGCTGGGGGTACGCGCGGACGGGCGCACCGTCATCCGCCTTACCCTGGGCCTCTGGTTCGGGGAGCAGCGCGAGCACGCGGACCTGTCGCGCATTCGCCTGTATCTGCACGGCTACCGGCCCGCGGCCGCTGCGCTGTACGCGGCGCTCACGCGCCAGGTGGCCGCGATCGGGCTGCGCCTGCCATCGAAACACGACGGCGCGCTGCAGCCGCTGGCCGGGGTGTACTTCGAGGCGGCGGGGTTCGGTCCGTCGACTCGGCTGTGGCCCGTCACGAACGCCGAGCGCAACCAGCAGCTCGATCGCGAGCAGACGCTGCTGGAGTATTTCGTGTTCCCGCAGAAGTTTCACTTCGTCGATCTGTGCGGCTTCGATAGCGCGACGGTGCCGGCGGGGGAAACGCGGATGACCCTCGAAATCGAACTGGATGCCGGCATGCCCGGCGACCAGCCGGTGGGAAGAGAGAGCTTTCGCCTGTTCTGCACGCCCGTGATCAATCTGTTCGAAGTCGATGCGCTGCCGGTGAAGCCCGCCGACTGGCATGATAAGGAGCACCGCGTGCGCGTGCAGCCTGTCGTGGCAGCTCACGTCGAGCCGTATGACGTGCTGGCGGTGATCGCCGCCGATCCGGACGGCAGCGCCCGGCACGCCTACCAGGCGTTCACGAGCTTCCGGCATCGCGGCTGGACGCCGCGCTATGAGAAACCGGAGCGGTACTTCCATACCGCGATGCGCTACGGCGTGGTGGGCCGGGAACTGTGGGTCACGCTCGCGGGGCAGCGGTGGGCGGGGACGTATCGCCCTGCGCAGGATGACGAGAACGGTGCGCTGCTGGACCGCCATCTGACCGTGCGCGCGCTGGCGAACAACGGACACCTGCCGCGCCTGGCGCTTTCGGAGGCGACGATCAGCGAGACGGTGTCGGGCTTCACCGGCATCGCGTCGGTACGCAACCTGACGGGACCGAGCCTGCCGCAGTATCCGCCGCGTTACTACCCGGGCTACGAGCACCGCGCGCTGGGTCATTTCGCGGCGAACGGCGCGAACGAATTCAACCGGATGCTCGGGGAAGGTGCGCCCGTACTGCGCGAGGTGCTCGAACTCTACGACTGGACCGTGGACGACGCAGTTCCCCGGCGTATCGAGGCGATCAGCACAGTGCGTTTCTCGCGGGGCCAGGTCCTGCAGCGCGGCCGTCTGCTGCGGGTCCTGTGCATCCACGTTGAGCTTGACGCGGGCGGTTTCGACGGGCCGGGCGACGCCGCGCTGTTTGGCGACGTGCTGAACTACTTTTTGGGGCGCTACGCGAGCCTGCAGTGTTCCATGCAACTGGTACTGACCATCGATGGCCGCGAGACGATCTATCCGCGTACCGATTTCACGGGAGCGCCCTTCTGATGAGGACCAGAATCATGCGGAGTGCGCTCGGCGTGAGCCTCGTGCTGGCCGTGTCGGCGTGTGGCACGTGGCAGTCCGTCAAGGACGGCACCGTGAGCACGACGAAAGCGATTTTCGAGACGAAGGTCAAACAGATGAACCTCGTCGTGACGGCGCGCGGCGCGCTCAATCAGGACGCGCGCGGCGTGTCGCTGCCCGTCGTGCTGCGGATTTACCAGTTCAATGACGACAAGCCCTTTGCGACGGCGACCTATGAGCAAGTGCTTGGCGGCAACGACGCTCTGAAAGCGGCGACGCTCTGGAGCCGCGACATGACGCTCGGGCCGGGGCAGAAGCTGGAGGTATCCGAACCGATGGACGACGCGGCGAAATACGTGGGCGTGGCGGCGTTCTATCGCAACGCGGATAGCGCCGAGTGGTCCGTGCTGGTGCCCAAATCACAATGGAAGAAGACCGATCCGGTGAGGCTGTTGGTGTCGGAGCGGAGCCTGGAAATCGATACAGAGCACCGATGAAGTACTGCTTCAGAAAAAAATATCGATAAATCTCACTGACGGTGTTTGCTTGCTCTCCGCCCGCGATGGCAGAAAGAACCCCGCAGAGTCCAGGCTCTGCGGGGTTTTTGTTTTTGGGCGCTCGAACGACAGCCGCTTCTCTTCGTTCCCGTGAACGGCCTCGACGTCCGAGGCCGTTCCGCCGCTACACCTTCATCACTTCCCCGACGCAATCCGGTCCTGAATATGCTTCGCCCGCGCAGGCGAAGCCGGGTGCGAACTGAGCATGCTCGACTGACCGCCATCGACCTTCGCGAGCTTGTTGAACGCCGTCACGAGCCCCGAAGGATCAAGTCCCTTTTTCTTCTGCATATCGAACGAATAATCGTCGGCGGCGCTTTCCTGGGACTGCGAGAATTGCGCGTTGACGAACTTCTCGGAGAGATCGCCCAACTGCGACGACGACAGGCTCGCGACCACACCCGTCGCCGACGACGCCACCGAGCGCACCGCCGACGCCGCGTATGCCACCTGCATCGCCTTCTTCGTGTGCCCGAGCGCGACGTGGCCCATCTCGTGTCCGACGACACCGCGCACTTCGTCGTCGTTCATCAGGTCCATGAGGCCGCTATAGACGCGCACGCAGCCGTTGCCCATCGCCCACGCGTTGACGTCCTTCGTCATGTAGACCTTGTAGTTGACCGGCACGCCGTTGATGTTGTTGCCGAGCTGCGCGGCGATCTTGTTCAGACGTTTCGTGTACGCGCTGTTGGCCGGCGCGATGGTGTTCTCCTTGTCGAGCTGCGTGCAGGATTTGTCGGAGAGGGTGCGCACGTCGGCGTCGCTGAGCATGGCGGCCTGCGTCGCGAGCGTGCCCGATTGCACGAGCGCGTTCGGATCCATGCCCGCACAGCCGGCGAGCGTCGCGCAAAATGAAGCGGCGATGAAAAAACGGTGAAATTTCATTGTTTGCTTTCCTGTGTAGAAGAACCTCGACAGCGGCAAGCGCCGCCTGTGCGCGATGGTCGACAGAAGGAAAGGGCAGCGCTACCCGATGTTTCCTAATTGCTTACACCGTCGAGTCAGCGGACAGGCGTGCGACGGTTGTCGTAAGGAGAATGTTAGCAAGCGAGCGGACGCGCGCATATCCGGCGACCGGCGCAACAGAGGAAATCGGAGAGGCAGTCGCTACGAGCGCGGCTTCAACCGCCACTGCGGGCGATGGCCGCGCGCACGCGCGCCGCAGCGGACCCGATCGTCGATTGCTCGACGGCAACCGTCGCGATGTCGGGCAAGGCTTCGTCGGCGAGCTGGGTGAGCGTGCGTCCCGGCGGCATCTCGACGAACACGCGGGCGCCGAGTTCACCGAGCACCACGGACGCATCGTGCCATCGCACCGGATGACGCAGGTTGGTCGCGAGATCGTCGCGGACGGCGTCGGCGGTGCGCAGCACGCGTGCGCCCCGATTGCCGATGTACGGAACGCGCGGCGCATCGAACCGGACCTCGCGCGCGGCATCGGTCAATTGGCGGGCGGCGTCGTCGAGCAGTTCGCAGTGCGACGGCACGCTCACCGCGAGCCGCTCCGCACGGCGCGCCCCGCGTTCGAGCACGCATTGCCGCACGCGTTCGAGTCCCGCGTCGCTGCCAGCGAGCACGATCTGACGCGGCGCGTTCAGGTTGCCGACATAGACATCGCCGACGCCGCTTTGCGCGATGGCCGCGTCGATTTCGCGTTCGTTCAGTCCAACCACGGCGAGCATGCCGTAGCCCGTCGGATACGCGTTCTCCATCAGTTGCGCGCGACGTTGCACGAGCCGCAGCGCATCGTCGAACGCGATCGCACCGCTCGCGACCGCCGCGCCATACGCGCCCACGGACAGGCCCGCGGCCGCCTCGGGTTCGATGCCGACGGCCCGCAGCGCGCGCATCGCCGCCACGCCCGCGACAACGAGCGCGATCTGAACCGCGACGGTCGAACGCAGCGCAGCGGCGCTGTCGAGATCGAGCACGTTCAGCTTCAGAACGTCGGACGCTTCGGACACCGTGGCCGCGATGTGCGGATGCGGATCGCCGCCGCCGAGCGCATGCAGGAATCCGGGAACCTGCGCCCCCTGGCCGGGAAACAGGAACGCGATCATGCGAGCGGCTCCGCGCGCCACGGATCGGCGACGAGCTTCGGGCCGGCGGCGCTTTTCAGCATCACGCGCGCAGCCGAGCGCGCGAATTCGCCGAGCGAGAACGCTGCATCGCCGGTGTCGATTTGCACGTCGATGCGTGTGGCGGCGTCGCGGGCCGCGTTCGAAAGCGCATCGAACAACGCGGCGGCGTGCGCGCGAGCAAGCGGCTCGGGCGCGCGCATCACGAGATCGAGATCGCTCGCGGGCGTGACGGTCGCGATGCCGCTCGCGAGTTCGAAGCCCATGCTGCCTGTCGGTCCCCACTGGCAACCGGTGGCGTCGAGCAGGGGCGTCACCGCGCGAAGGAGCGCGAAGGCGGGCAGCGTCGATGCGCGCGTCGCCGCCGCGCGCAGATCCTCGGGTGCGACGACGCGTCCGACATCGCGCGGATGAAGCCACGTCCCGAAGCGCTCGCTACGCGTCGCGCCGCGCACGCCGACGGCAATCGCATCGGCGAGCCGCGGCGCGCGGCGCACGACGACCCACGGCGCGCGCGCCAGCGCATCGGTCACCCACGCGGGCGCGTCGGCGAAGGCGGGCGCGTCGGGCGCGAGGCGCAGCAAGTCGTGCGGGCGGAACTCCGAGGTCACGGCGAGCCCCATTGTTCGGCCATCCGCCGGCGCGCTTCGATCGAAGCCGCGCGCGTGCGTTTCGCCTCGGCGGAAGCGAGACGGTTCGACAGATCTGGCGGACCTCGCCGCGCATCCTTCACCGCGTCGATCAGCGAGGCGCGCACGCGTTCGATATCGGCCTCGGCGGGCGCGTCGGCATCGAGGCCTTCGATCAGCTCGTGCAACAGCCCGAGCTTCGCATACGCGCTCATCTTGTACGACATCGGCAGCACCGTATCGCCGAGCGCATCGAGCCCTTCGACGCTGCGGCGCGTCACCCGCGCGGCGGCTTCGCGCCCCATTGCGTGGACGGCGATGCCGGGCGCGTCGAGCGCGACGATGCGGTTCGCCTGATAGCCGTGCGCGAGATACGCACCGGACATCGCCGGTCCGACGATCAGCGCGATCACCGGATGACCCGCGAGCCGCGCCTGGGCGTAGGCATCGACGGCCGCGGCGCACGCCAGATGCACGCCCAACAGTTCCTCGCGGCGGCCGTAGGCCTGGCTCTTCACGTCCACGATGGCGACGAGCGGGCGCTTGGCAGCGTCGCGATCGGCATCGAGCGCTTCGCGCACTGCACGCGCGAGCAGCCACCCCTGTTCGAGCCCGACGACGTTGTCCCGCGCGCGCGCAAAGCGGTTGTGCGGATCGGGCACGACCGCGATGAAACGCGCGGTCTCGTCGCCGAGCGGCGCATCGGCGGCGCGGACTGGGCCCTTTTGCTGCGCACCGGCGTGCGACGTGAGCGCGTCGAACCAGCGCTGTCCGCGTGAATTGGAAACGGCGTCGGTCATCGTAAATCTCCTTGCCAGAGCGTGCGCAGCGTGTCGGGATCGATGGCGTCCGGGTTCACGCGCGCGAGCCGTCCGAGTTGCCGCTCCACCTCCTCGCTGCGATGCCGCGCCGGCACGCCGCGTTCGAAAGCCGCGATGACCGCCGCGCGCACTTCGCCGCTGTCGTCTTCGACGAGCGTATCCGCGAGCCCGACCGCGACGCGCTCCTCGCCGCCGATCATCGACCAGATCAGCTTGCGGTCGGACGCGTCCAGTTCCTCGATGCCCGCTTCCTGCTCGATCACTTCGGGGCCGTTCATGCCGAGCCGCGCCTGCCGCGTCATCACGAGCGCGGTGCAGAGCGCGGCCGCGAGCGACATCCCGCCGAAGCAGCCGACCATCCCGCCGATCACGCCGACGACCGGCACATATCGCCGCAACGCAACGATCGCCGCCTGAATTTCCGCGATGACGGCGAGCCCGAGGTTGGCCTCCTGCAGACGCACGCCGCCGGTTTCGAACAGGATCACCGGACGGATCGCGCGGCCCTGTTCGAATTCGCGCGCAGCGAGTTCGAGCGCGGCGGCGATCTTCGTGCCCGACACTTCGCCGATGCTGCCGCCCTGGAACGCCGGTTCGATCGCGGCCACGACGGCCGGCTCGCCGCCGAGCGTGCCGCGCGCGATGACCACGCCGTCGTCGGACTGGCAGACGACGTTCTGCATCGCGAGCCACGGCGATTCGAGTCGGTCGAACGGTCCGAGCAGTTCGCGGAAGGTGCCACGGTCGAGGAGCGCGATCGCGCGCTCGCGCGCCGTCAGTTCGATGAAACTGTGCCGCGCGATAAAGGTGTCGTGTGCGTTCATGGCGCGTCGTCCTCGCTCGCTTCGACGGCTTCCGCGAGCCGCAGCATCACGACGCCGGGCGTCGCACCGAAGTCGTTGAGTTCGATTTTCGCGGCGCCGTCGTAGCGCGTGAAAAAGCGTTCGAGCACGCTCTTCCAGACGTGTCCGTAACCATCGACGCTCGTGCGGATGATCACTTCCGCGTGCGCCTCGCCGGAAGGCGAGAGCAGCACTTCGAGATCGCCCGAACCGACCACGCCGACGTGCGCGCGCCGCTTCACGGGCCGCGTCGCGGGATACTCGTAACGCATGTTTTCCATGGTTCGTTCCTCTTCAGTTGAGGCGCAGCAGGCGGTCGAGAAAAAGTGTCGCGGCGAGCAGGTCCGCGGCGCCGCCGGGCGATGCGTTGAGCGCGAGAAGCGTGCGGTCGAGTTGCGCGAGCGCGGTGCGGCCCGCTGCACGCCCGACGCCGCCCGCTTCAATGACACGCCGCGCGCCGTGCTGGGCGGCGCGCAGTGCTTCGAGTCCGCCGCGATGCAAAAGACAGGTGTCGTCGAGCGATGCGACGATCGCAATCAGCGCTTCGAGACGGGCATCGTCTTCGTTCAAGTGTCTGGCCCGCGCATTCCGGAGCGCGGGCAGGCCGATGCGCGAAACATGCGGAAAGCCTTCGCGCGCTTCGCCCCGCGCGCCCGCGACGCCGTATCGCTGCACGACGCGCGCGCCGTGGCTCGAGGCCGCGGCGTGCGGCGCGAAGCGGTCGTGAAAGCACGCGATGGCGGCCGCCGACGCGCAGATGGCGTCGCCATCGTCCGGCGCGTTCATCGCGGCGCCCGCGCACAGCAAGCCGACGATCCAGATCGCGCCGCGATGCGCGTTGCTGCCGCCGGTAGCCGCCATCATCGCGTGCTCGCCTTCGCGGCCGAGGCGCGCGAGCTGTTCGCGCAATGCCTGCGACGGCGCTTCGCCCGCCGCCGCGCGCGCGATCGCTGCGAAAGTGGGACGCAGGGCGTGCGCCGAACGCAGCATCGTCTCGAGATCGAGGTCGCGATGCGCGCCGCTGCCGCGCCGGTCGACGAGCGCGGGCTTCGGCGTGAGACACGCTTCGTCGATCAGCGCATCGACGGCGTAATCGGCGATGAACGCCGCATCGGCGGGGGCGTCGAATTTGAAAAGGGGAAGGGCGGCCGCCATCGTGTTCACCAGCTTCTGAACTTCGCCGGCGGCGCGTAGAGTCCGCCCGACCACGCGACGAGATCGTCGATGCTGCGTGCCGCGAGCAAGGACCGCTTCGCTTCGCCGCGCCGCACGCCGAGATCCTCGGGGAACGCGACGATGCCGCGCCGGCGCAGTTCGGCGGTCTTCGCGGGATCGGCGCGCATGCCGATCGGCGTGACGCCCGCGACCGCCGCGAGCGCCGCACGCCGTTCCTCGACGCCCTCGGCCGCGTGCAGGTACGCGATGCCTTCCTCGGTCACCACATGGCTCACGTCGTCGCCGTAGATCATGACGGGCGCGATCGGCATGCCGCTCTTCTCGCCGACGGCGATCGCATCGAGCGCGTCGACGATGGTCGGCTCGCCGCCCTTCTTGAACGTCTCGGCGGTCTGCACGACGAGCTTGTGGCCGCGTCCGATCGACGGATTCGGTCCGTCCGACTTCATCAGCTTAAGCCACGCTTCGCTCGAATGGCGGCGTCCGCGCGGATCGTGGCCCATGTTCGGCGCGCCGCCGAAGCCGGCGAGCCGGCCGAGCGTGACGGTCGAGGAATTGGCGTCGGCGTCCATCTGCAAGGTCGAGCCGATGAAAAGATCGACGCCGTATTGCCCGGCGAGCTGGCACAGCACGCGGTTCGAGCGCAGGCTGCCGTCGCGGCCGGTGAAGAAGACGTCCGAGCGCTCGGCGATGTAGTTCTCCATGCCGACTTCGCTGCCGAAGCAATGCACGCTCTCGACCCAGCCGCTTTCGATCGCGGGAATCAAGGTCGGATGCGGATTGAGCGCCCAGTTCCGGCAGATCTTGCCTTTCAGCCCGAGCGATTCGCCGTAGGTCGGAAGCAGCAGTTCGATGGCGGCGGTATCGAAGCCGATGCCGTGATTGAGCGTCGTCACGCCATAGCGTTCGTAGATGCCGCGAATGGTCATCATCGCCATCAGGATCTGCAGCTCGCCGATGTGGCGCGGATCGCGCGTGAAAAGCGGCTCGACCGCGAACGGCCGGTCCGCTTTCACGACCACGTCGACCCAGGAGGCGGGAATATCGACGCGCGGCAGTTGATCGACGATCTCGTTGACCTGCGCGAGCACGATGCCGTGACGAAACGCGGTGGCCTCGACGATGGTCGGCGTGTCTTCGGTGTTCGCGCCGGTGTAGAGATTGCCCAGCCGGTCGGCCTGCACCGCGCACACGAGCGACACCTGCGGCGTGAGGTCGATGAACATGCGCGCATACAGCTCAATGTACGTATAAATCGCGCCGATCTCGAGCTTGCCGTCTTCGAGCAGTTGCGCGACGCGCAGGCTCTGCGGCCCCGCGAACGAAAAGTCGACCTTGTGCGCGATGCCGTTTTCGAAGAGCGCGAGATGTTCGGGCCGGCTGATGCTCGACAAGAGCAGATGTACGTCATGCACGCGCGTCGGGTCGACTTTCGCGAACGCGCGCGAGAGGAAGTCCGCCTGCTTCTGATTATTGCCTTCGAGCGCCACGCGATCGCCGGGGGCGATCAGCGCTTCGAGCGCATCGACGATGCGTTCCGACTTCAGCACGCCGCCGTCGAGCCACGGCGCGATCGACGCGAGACGACGCGCCTTCTCCTGCGCACGGGTATTCCATTGCCGCGGTTTCGGATCGGACGAGTTCATGGCTTGCCTTCGCCGGTGGAGGGAGTGGCGGCATCGCGCGCAGCCGGGCGGCGCCGCTTCTTCCTGTGAGTGGATTGCGCGAACGCCTGCGCTTCGCTCAGGAAACGATAGACGAGTTCGCCCGTTGCCAGCAAATGGCGCGCCACGAGCCGCTGCGCCGCTTCGATGTCGCGCGCGCACAGGGCTTCGAGGATCGCTTCGTGTTCGGCGTCGGACTGGCCCTTGAAGGTGGGCAGCCCAAACTTCACGCGCAGATAACGCTCACCGCGCCGGTGCATCTGACCGATCAATTCCATCAGGCGAGGGCGGTTCGCGGGCGCGTAGAGGCTCATGTGGAACTGTTCGTTACGCACGACGTAGAGCGCGGGATCGGGTTCGTTTGCCGCGGCTTCGAGCAGCGCGCGGCACGTGGCGAGCGTCGCGGGCGTGTGATGCTCGATCGCGATGCCGATCGCGAGGCTTTCCAGCGACGCTCGGATCTCGTAGATCTCGCGTGCCTCGTCAGCGGATTGCAAGCTGACCGACGCACCGCGATTCGGCTCGATCGTCACCCAGCCTTCGCTGTCGAGCTGCCTGAAGGCCTCGCGCACGGGAATCGCGCTCACCGAGAACTGGCGCGCGATCGCGTCCTGCCGCAACGGCTCGCCCGGCAACAGCGATCCCTCGACGATCGCCGCGCGCAACGCATCGGCAATGAAGCGCGACGTGCTCTGGCGCGGCTCGAACTGCGCCTCGCGAAACGAGCTTGCTGCGATCACATCGGGCTTTTTGGTCGTCATGGCTAGGTAGAAGTGCGGACTTGTCGTCGGTGCGAGTTCAAATATTATATATAAAGTGGCATCGCTGCTTTTATGGTGCTTACCCTAGAAACGACGCCAGTTGTATAGAACCAGAACCGGAAAAAGCGCGTCGGGAAGTTTCCGCAATTCCCTTGTGTGCGACCGGAGTAAGCGCTAAAGGCTAACTCCGGCCGGCCGACAGGAGACACACGTCATGCCAACTACGGTGGATCGCCCTGTACCTTCCGTCCAACGCACCCGCACGCCCCTCAACCGTTCCCAAATCACGGGTTTCTGGGGCGCGTGGGCCGGCTGGACGCTCGATGGCATGGATTCGTTCATCTACGCGCTCGTGCTCGCGCCTGCGCTCACGGAACTCCTGCCGCGCTCGGGCCATGCGGCGACGCCCGCGAACGTCGGACTCGCGGGGTCGATACTCTTCGCGCTGTTCCTCGTCGGCTGGGGTCTGTCGTTCATCTGGGGCCCGCTCGCGGACCGCTTCGGCCGCACGAAAGTGCTCGCCGCGACCATCTTCACGTTCGCGATCTTCACCGGGCTCGCGGCCACCTCGCATTCGGTCTGGGAACTGGGCATCTACCGGTTCCTCGCGGGCGTGGGCATCGGCGGAGAGTGGGCGCTCGCGGGCACCTACGTCGCCGAGGCCTGGCCGGAGGATCGCCGCAAGATGGGCGCGGGCTATTTGCAGACGGGCTATTACGCCGGCTTCTTCCTCGCCGCGGCGCTCAACTACACGATCGGCGCGACGTTCGGCTGGCGCGCGATGTTTCTCGTCGGGCTGTTTCCGGTCGTCGTGTCGATCTTGGTGCTGTTGCGCGTCAAGGAAACCGACAAGTGGCAGCGCGCCGAAGCGAGCACGGTCAAGACGGCGAGCGCCGTGAGGCACGCGAGTCCGTTGCGCACCATCTTCTCGCCGCAATACCGGCGGCGCACGGTGGTGGCCGCGACGCTCCTGACGGTCGCGATCATCGGCCTGTGGGCGGGCGCGGTCTACGAGCCGTCGGCCGTGATCCAGCTCGCGACGAAAGCCGGCATGGGCAAGGCTGAAGCGGCGCGCACCGCGTCGATCGCGACGGGGCTGCTGTCGATTGGCACGATCGTCGGCTGCCTCGCATTGCCGCCGATGGCCGAGCGCATCGGCCGCAGGAAGACGCTCGCGGTGTATTTCGTCGGCATGGCTGTGTCGATCGCGCTGGCGTTCGGCTGGGCGTTCTATCTGCCGAACGGGCTCGTGCCGTTCATCGCGCTGCTCGTGGTGCTCGGTTTTTTCGGCGGCAACTTCGCGCTCTTCAGCCTGTGGCTGCCGGAACAGTTCGAAACCCGCGTGCGGGCGACGGCGTTCGCGTTCTGCACGTCGGTGGGACGCTTCGTCGGGGCGATCGTGAACTTCGGCATCGGCGCGATGGTGCTCAACATGAAGACGCTCGGCGTGCCCATCGCGCTCACCTCCGTCGCCTTCCTGATCGGTCTCGCGGTGATACCATTCGCCCCCGAAACGAAGGGGCAGGAGTTGCCGAACTGAGGACGCGGGCATCCCGCGAGCGCCTTACTGGGCGTAAGGTTGCGGGTCGAGGAAAGACGGTAATACGAGGTTACCAGCCTGAAACAACTCGCCCGGACCGATCCGCTATATTGCTTCAACACAATAAACAACCGGTCGAGGTGTGCTTCACATGAACAAGGTATCAAAGATTTCGTTGCTGGCAGGGGTCATTGCAGTCGGCAGTCTGGGTGTGTCGGGGGCGGCATTCGCGCAGGTGCATATCGGGGTGAACATCGGGGTTCCCGCGCCGGTTTATGTCGCGCCGCAACCGGTCTACGCGCCGCCGCCGCCGCCCGTCGTCTACGCGCCGCCTCCGCCGGTGTACGCGGCGCCGGCCATCGTCATCGGCTGGCATGGCGACCGTTACTACGACGGCCGTCGCTACTGGGACCGCGACGACTGGTATCGCCGTCATCCGGATCACTACGACCACGGACACGGCGGTCATCACGACAACGGGCGTCACAACGGCTGGCACTGAACGCCGCGCCGGCTGAAAGTTTCGCGCTTGCATAAAGAGCCATCCGATGTGAATCGGGTGGCTTTTTTTGTTGCTTTGGCGCTATCGTCCGATGTAACAAAAGGTAAGCTTTCTCCAGACAAGACGGTTCTTCGCGCAAGAACTTACAAAGCTGAAATACTGGGCTGAAAGCTATCCGTTATATTCGCGTCGACCACAACAAGATCTCGCCGAGGTACGCAATTGACGACCAGCAAAACAATCCGCCACTCCTCCACGCTCTCGCTCGCCTTCGTCGCGCTCTGCGCAAGCGGTGCCACGTATGCAGCGGACGTGCACGTCGGGGTGAACATCGGCGTTCCGACGCCTGTGTACGTTGTGCCGCAGCCGATTTATGCGCCGCCTCCGCCGCCTGTGATCTACCAGCCGGCGCCCGTCTACGTGCGCCCGCCGGTGGTGATCGGCTGGCACGGCAACCGCTACTACGACGGCCGGCGCTATTGGGACCGCGACGACTGGTATCGCCAGCACGGCCGCGGCCATGACAAGCATCATGGTCACGGAAACGGTCACGGCAACGGTCACGGCCACGACAAGCATCATCACTGAGCGCGGGCCGAAAAAAAACCGTCCCCTGCGATGGGGACGGTTCTCTGAGAAGCCGAAGCGCTGGAACGCGCTTATTCCGCCAACGCAGCCATCCCGCCGACGACCGCATTGAAGCCGCCGTCGACGTGCATGATTTCCGCGCTGACGCCCGCCGCAAGGTCCGACAGCAGGAACGCCGCCACGTTGCCGACCTGCTCGATCGTCACGTTGCGCTTGAGCGGCGCATTGTTCTCGACGAAATCCAGAATCTTGCCGAAGCCCTTGATGCCGCTTGCCGCGAGTGTCTTGATCGGACCGGCCGAAATGCCGTTCACGCGCACGCCCTTCGCGCCGAGCGATACGGCGAGATAGCGCACGCTCGCTTCGAGCGACGCTTTCGCGAGACCCATCGTGTTGTAGTTCGGGATCGCGCGCTCGGCGCCGAGATAGGAGAGCGTGAGCAGCGACGCATCCGGCGCGAGCATCGACTGCGCGGCCTTCGCGAGGGCGGGGAAGCTGTACGCGGAGATGTCGTGGGCGATGCGGAAGTTCTCGCGCGTCATGCCGTCGAGAAAGTCGCCCGCGATCGCTTCGCGCGGCGCGAAGCCGATGGAGTGCACGATGCCGTCGAGCGAATCCCAGCGTTCTTTCAGCGACGCGAAGAGCGCGTCGATCTGCGCATCTTCGGCGACGTCGCACGGAAAGACGAGGTCGCTGCCGAATTCGGTGGCGAACTCGGTGATGCGGTCCTTGAAGCGCTCGCCGACATAGGTGAACGCCAGTTCCGCGCCTTCGCGCTTGCAGGCTTCGGCGATGCCGTAAGCGATCGAACGGTTGGACAGCAAGCCCGTCAGCAGAATTCGTTTTCCAGCGAGAAAGCCCATGAAAGCTCCTTTGTAGTCAATGTCGCGTGTGCGCCGTGTTTGCCATGAGCCGGTCGCCGCCACGGCCGGGCGGCAACACACGAGCGGAACCGCCTCTGATTTGGGTAGAATTCTCTCACATTGCGATGCCCGCCCTAAGCCTCACGCGGTGTTCGCGCCATCGGCCAATGCTTATTTTTCCTCGAAAGGGCTTATGACGACTCGCATCCCGACCGCGTCGCGACGGATCCCGCGTGTTCTCTTCGCGAGCGCGTTCATCGGGGCGATCGGCATGGTATTGCCGCACGCGGCGTCCGCCGTCTACGCGATCGCGCAATACGGCGAGCCCAAATATCCGCCGGGCTTCAGGCATTTCGACTACGTGAATCCCGACGCGCCGCGCGGCGGAACCCTCGTGCTCGCCAACCCGAACCGCCTGACGAGCTTCGACAAATTCAATCCGTTCACCTTGCGCGGCAATCCGGCGCCCGGCTTGGGCTTCATGTTCGAAAGCCTGACGACGGGCAGTCTCGACGAGATGTCGACGGCCTACGGGCTCTTGGCCGACGACATCCGCGTCGCCGACGACGGCCTCTCGACCACGTTCCACATCAATCCGAAGGCGCGCTTCTCGAACGGCGACCCGGTGACGGCCGAAGACGTCAAGTTCTCGTTCGAAACCCTGAAAAGCCCGAAGGCCGCGCCGCAGTATGCGGTGTACTTCGGGCAGATCGCGCGCGCGGTTGTCGTCGATCCGCTCACGATCCGCTTCGAGTTCAAGGCGCGCACGCGCGAAATGCCGTTGCTCGCAGGCGGCATTCCGGTGTTCTCGCGCAAGTGGGGCATGAAGCCGGACGGCACGCGCATCGACTTCGACCAGATCGCGTTCCAGAAGCCGATCGGCAGCGGGCCGTATCTGATCGAGCGCTACGACAACGGCCGCACGATCACCTACAAGCGCAATCCCGACTACTGGGGCAAGCAGTTGCCGGTGCGCGTCGGCACGAATAACTTCGAGCGGATCGACTACAAGCTGTATTCGGATGGCGTCGCGCGGCTCGAAGCGTTCAAGGCGGGCGAATACGATGTGCTCGTCGAGAACGTCGCGCGCAACTGGGTGCGGCGCGACATCGGCAAGCGCTTCGACAGCGGCGAGCTCATCAAGCGCGAGTTCCCGCATCACAACGGCAGCGGCATGCAGGGCTTCTTCATGAACGTGCGCCGGCCGATTTTCCAGGACGTGCGCGTGCGGCAGGCGCTCGATCTCGCGCTCGACTTCGAGTGGCTCAACCGGCAGCTTTTCTTCAACCAGTACAAGCGCACCGACAGCTTTTTCGTCAATACCGATCTTCAGGCGAAGGGCGTGCCGAGCGACGGCGAACTCGCGCTGCTGTCGCCGCTGCGCTCGCAGCTCGATCCATCCGTGTTCGGCGAGATGGTGCAGCAGCCGCGCACTTCGCCGCCGCCGGACGCGTTGCGCGCGAATCTGATCAAGGCGCGCCAGTTGCTTGCGGACGCGGGATGGACTTATCGCGACGGCGCGCTGCGCAACGCGAAAGGCGAGCCGTTCGTGTTCGAGATCCTCGACGATACCGGCGGCGGCGCGTCGATGGAGCCGGTCGCCGCGGCATTCGCGCGCAATCTGCAGAAGCTCGGCATCGTGTGCAACTTCCGCACGGTCGACTACGCGCTGATCCAGAAGCGGCTCGACGCGTTCGACTTCGACATGACGAGCGTGCGCATGCCCGACGTGCAGGTGCCGGGCACGGAGCAGGTTTCGCGCTTTAGCAGCAAGTCCGCCGACGAGCAGGGCTCGGACAATCTCTCGGGCGTGAAGTCGCCGGCCGTCGACAAGATTTTGCAGGCGGTGGTTTCGGCACAGACGCGCGAGCAACTCGTCGACGCCACGCACGCGCTCGACCGGGTGCTGATGCACGGCTACTATGTGGTCCCGCACTGGTATTCGGCGACGCACCGCGTGGCGTATCGCAATACGCTCGCCTTGCCGTCGACGCTGCCGCTCTACTACACCGCCGAGGACTGGATCACGTCGACCTGGTGGTTCAAGCCTGCCCAGAAGTAGTTGCATTGCTAACCAAACCGGACCGCCACCCATGTGGAGCTACATCCTCAAACGCATCCTGCTCATGATCCCGACGTTGCTCGGCGTGCTCACGCTGACTTTCGCCGTGATCCAGTTCGTGCCGGGCGGTCCCGTCGAGCAGGCGGTGCACGATCTTCGTCGCGGCGGCGAGCAGGGCGGCGCGTTCGGCATGAGGACGCATACGGGCGTCGATGCGCAGCAGGTCGCGCAACTGAAAGCGCTCTACGGCTTCGACAAACCGCCGCTCGAACGCTATGTCTCGATGCTCGGCAAGTTCGCGCGCTTCGATCTCGGCGAGAGCTACTTCCGGCATCAGAGCGTGTGGTCGCTGATCGTGTCGAAGCTGCCGGTGTCGATCAGCATCGGCGTGTGGACGTTCTTCATCACGTATCTAATCTCGGTGCCGCTCGGCATTGCCAAGGCAGTGAGGAACGGCTCGAACTTCGATGTCGCGACGAGCCTCGTCGTGCTGATCGGCTTCGCGATTCCGGGCTTCGTGCTGGGCGTGCTCTTGCTTGTGCTGTTCGGCGGCGGCACGTTCTGGCAACTGTTCCCGCTGCGCAATCTCACCTCCGACAACTGGGCGACGCTCTCGCTCGCCGGCAAGATCGTCGACTATCTCTGGCATATCACGTTGCCGATCGTCGCGTCGGTGGTCGGGAGCTTCGCCGTCATCACGATGCTCACGAAAAACGCCTTCCTCGACGAGATCCGCAAGCAATACGTGCTGACCGCACGGGCGAAGGGCTTGTCCGAGCGGCGCGTGCTGTGGAAACACGTGTTCCGCAATGCGCTTCTGCCGCTGATCGTGGGTTTTCCGGGTGCGTTCATCGGCGCGTTCTTTACCGGCAGCCTCCTGATCGAAACGCTTTTCTCGCTCGACGGCCTCGGCCTCTTGTCCTACGAGTCGGTGGTGCGGCGCGATTACCCGGTCGTGCTCGGCACGCTGTATCTCTTCACGCTGATCGGGCTTGCGACCAAGCTGATCTCGGACCTGTGCTACGTCTGGGTCGATCCGCGGATTCAATTCGAACAACTGGAGCGCTGACTTGAACCGAGCCGCCTCGTCGCGCCGAACCGCCGCCACCGACGGCCAGCCGCTTCGCCCCCCCGTGTCGATGAAGCCGGGACGCCGCGTCTGGCTGCGCTTCAAGCAGCATCGGCTCGGCTACTGGAGCCTCATCGTGTTCGTCGTCGCGTTCGCGATCAGTCTCGCCGGGCCGCTGTGGTCGAACGACAAGCCGCTCGTCGTGCGCTATCAGGGGCATCTCTACTTTCCGCTCGTCGCGACCTATGCGGAAACGACGTTCGGCGGCGACTTCCCGACGCCCGCCGACTATCTCGATCCCTATATCCGCGACCGCTTCAGCGCGCCGGGCAACTTCGCGGTCTATCCGCCGAATCACTACTACTACGACACGCTCAATTACTTCTCGAAGGGCTCGAATCCGGCGCCGCCGTCGCGCGAGAACTGGCTCGGCACCGACGATCGCGGCCGCGACGTCTTCGCGCGACTCGTGTACGGCTTTCGCGTCTCGGTGCTGTTCGCGCTCGTGCTGACCGCGATCGGCACGGTGCTCGGCGTGCTCGCGGGCGCGGTGCAGGGCTACTTCGGCGGCCGGACCGACATCACCGGACAGCGGCTGATCGAAATCTGGAGCGCGCTGCCCGAGCTTTATCTGCTGATCATCTTCGCGTCGATCTTCGAGCCGAGTCTCTTGCTGCTCGTGATCCTGCTGTCGCTCTTCGGCTGGATCGGCCTTTCGGACTACGTGCGCGCCGAGTTCCTGCGCAACCGCACGCAGGATTACGTGCGCGCCGCGCGCGCGATGGGCCTTTCGAACTGGCAGATCATCTGGCGCCACGTGCTGCCGAATAGCCTCACGCCCGTCATCACGTTCCTGCCGTTTCGCATGAGCGGCGCGATCCTCGCGTTGACGAGCCTCGATTTTCTCGGCCTGGGCGTCCCCTCGCCGACGCCTTCGCTCGGCGAACTGCTCGCGCAAGGCAAGGCGAATCTCGACGCGTGGTGGATCTCGCTGTCGACGTTTGGTGTGCTGGTTGCGACGCTCTTGCTCCTCACGTTCATGGGCGACGCGCTGCGCAACGCGCTGGATACGCGCATCGCGGACGCGGTCAAGGCCGGAGGCGGCCGATGAGCGAACCGCTGCTGCACATCGACCGCTTGCGCGTGCGTTTCGGCGAGACGCTCGCCGTCGACGACGTGAGCCTCTCGATCGAAGCGGGCGAGCGCGTGGCGCTGGTCGGCGAATCGGGGTCGGGCAAGAGCGTGACGGCGCTGTCGATCCTGCGCCTCTTGCGCGATGCCGAGCTGTCCGGCTCGATCCGCTTCGCCGGGGAAGAGCTGCTCACGAAAAGCGAGCACGCGATGCGCGGCCTGCGCGGCTCGGACATCGCGATGATCTTCCAGGAGCCGATGACCGCGCTCAATCCGCTCTACACGGTCGGCGACCAGATCGTCGAGACGATCCGGCTGCACGACGGCGTTTCGCCGCGCGAGGCACGAAAGCGCGCGATCGAACTGCTCGCGCGCACCGGCATCACGGAGCCGCAACGCCGTATCGACAGCTATCCGCACCAGTTGTCCGGCGGCCAGCGACAACGCGTGATGATCGCGATGGCGCTCGCGTGCCGCCCGCGGCTCCTGCTCGCCGACGAGCCGACCACCGCGCTCGACGTGACGATCCGCGCGCAGATCGTCGATCTGCTACTGGAACTGCAACGCGACGAAGCCGAGAAGCGCGGCATGGCCGTGTTGCTGATCACGCACGACCTGAATCTCGTGCGTCGGTTCGCGCAGCGCATCGCGGTGATGGAAAAGGGCTTGCTCGTCGAGAGCGGGACGGTGGAGGAAATCTTCACGTCGCCACAGCATCCTTATACCCAGCGGCTGCTCGCGAGCCGGCCGCAACGCGCGGTGCTGCCGGTGCTGCCGCTCTCGCCCGTGCTGCTCGACGCGAAGGGCGTCTCGGTCGACTACGCGACGAAGCTCTCCGGTTTCGCCGGCTGGTTCCGGCGCGGCGCGTTCAAGGCGGTGGACAACGTGTCGGTGTCGGTGCGACAGGGCGAGACGCTCGGGATCGTCGGCGAGTCGGGTTCGGGTAAATCCACGCTCGCGATGGCGCTGCTCGGCCTGCAGCGCGTTTCGCATGGCGAGGTGGAATTTCAGGGCAGGGCGCTCGCCGACTATCGCGGACGCGAGAAGACCGTGCTGCGTTCGAACATGCAGGTCGTATTTCAGGATCCGTTCAGTTCGCTGTCGCCGCGGCACACGATCGAGCGGATCGTCGGCGAGGGGCTCGCGCTGCATCGTCCGGAACTCGATGCGGCCGCGCGCCATGCGAAAGTGGTGTCGGTGCTGCGCGAAGTCGGCATGGACCGCACCGCGCTTGCCCGCTACCCGCACGAGTTCTCGGGCGGCCAGCGCCAGCGCATCGCGATTGCGCGCGCGCTCGTGCTGGAACCGCGCATCCTGATCCTCGACGAGCCGACCAGCGCGCTCGACGTATCGATCCAGATGCAGGTGCTGAAACTCCTCGCCGACCTGCAAAAAAAGTACAACCTTGGCTACGTTTTCATCAGCCACGATCTGGAAGTGATCGGGGCGATGGCGCACCGCGTGGCGGTGATGCAGAACGGTTTCGTCGTCGAAAGCGGCGATGTGGAGCAAATCTTTTCGACGCCGTTGCACGACTACACTCGGAAACTTCTCAAAGCATCGTTGGCTGCCTGAATTTCACTCTTCTCACCAATTAGGTGCGACCAGCGATTGATTTTCTCTATATCTTTTGACATGCAAATAATTACTGGCTAGTATCGTCCAAACTTTACATATGCCTCTGATTTTTCAGACTTTCTTCGCAAAAACTACCGACCGATGCAGCCAATTTCCTTGACTCAGACATGCGCACGCGCCGCCGCGGGCATGTTGATCGGCCTACTGATGACAGCAACTTCGGGTGCGTTCGCCGACGAAGTGAACAATTACAGTCAAAATGCCAGCAATGGCATTTTTTCGTCGTCGAAGGCTAACGACGTCTACCCGGTCGCGGACTCGGGCAATTCCGCTTCCGCGCCCTCGGGCACCAAATCTTTCCTCTCGGGCATGGCGAGCAAGGCGGGCGACGTCGTCGTCGGCGCGCTGAACATGATCGGCGTGCGTTACCGCTGGGGCGGCGACACGCCGGATTCGGGCCTCGACTGCAGCGGCTTCGTGCGCTACGTGTTCCAGGACACGCTCGGCATGACGCTGCCGCGCCGTGCCGAGGAAATGAGCCGCGTCGGCGAGAAGGTTCGCGTGAGCGAACTGAAGCCCGGCGACCTCGTGTTCTTCAATACGATGCGCCGCTCGTTCTCGCACGTGGGCATCTATATCGGCGACAACAAGTTTGTGCATTCGCCGTCGACTGGCAGCACGATCCGCGTCGACGACATGGAGAACGCCTACTGGGAAAAGCGCTACACCGGCGCGCGCCGCATCGAAGCGGCATTCCCGATGGACGGCAACGATCTGCGCCAGCGCGTGAGCGCTACCATCGGCGGCAACCAGTAAGCTTGCCGGTTCGGCCGGTGCAAGGAAGCCCGCTTCGAGAGAAGCGGGCTTTTTGTTCTTGCCGAGCCGGCCGAGCCGGCCGAGCCTGTCGACTCAGGCCGTCGCGCCCTTCGCCGCCAGCTTGCGCTGCAACTCCGGCCAGATCTTCGCCACGGCTTCTTCGCCCGCGAGAATCGCGGCATTGCGCTGGCCGAAGTCGCTGCCGCTCATCGCCGCGAGATTCGGGCGGATCACGAAATCA
Organism: Caballeronia sp. LZ024; assembly: GCF_031451455.1. Classification (NCBI taxonomy): domain Bacteria; kingdom Pseudomonadati; phylum Pseudomonadota; class Betaproteobacteria; order Burkholderiales; family Burkholderiaceae; genus Caballeronia; species Caballeronia sp. LZ024. Next base: position 1,392,254 of record NZ_JARUXL010000001.1, read on the forward strand.
GCGTATTTGTCGAGCTCGTAGGCCTTGATCGTCTGGCCCATGATCGTGAAGGTCTGCATCAGCACGTCGAACGAGCTTTGCGTGAGCGCCGATTCCGGCCGCGCCGAGATGTCGACCGCGATCACGAAATCCGCGCCCATCTTGTGCGCGAACGCGGCCGGCACCGGGCTCACGAGGCCGCCGTCCACGTATTCGTGCGCGCCGATCGTCACCGGCTCGAAGATCGACGGAACGCTGCACGACGCCCGCACCGCGATGCCGGTGTTGCCCCGCTGGAAGAGAATCGGCTGGCCGTTTCTCAGGTCCGTCGCGACGATGCCAAGCGGCTTCGCCATCTTTTCGATCGGCCGGTTGTCGAGCGTCTTGTTGAGATAATTCTGAAGCGCGACGCCCTGCAGGATGCCGCGCGTGCGAAAGGGCATGGCCCAGTCGCTGATCGACGCTTCGTCCATCGAGAGCGCGAGCTTGTTGATCGCGATGCCGCTCATGCCCGATGCCGACAACGCCGCGATCACCGATCCCGCGCTCGTCCCCGCGAGCAGGTCCACGCGCACGTTGCGCGCCTCCAGCGCCTTGATGACGCCGATATGCGCGAAACCGCGCGCGGCGCCGCCGCCGAGCGCAAGCCCGACGCGCAAGGCGCGCGGCGGTTCGTTCTTCGACGGCGGATTCGTGGCGCCCGTTCGCGCGTTGTCGGTGCCGGTGATGGTGCTGCCGGTCGTCGTGCACGCGGCGAGTGCGGCGGACGCGGCCGCGATCGAGAACGCGCGGCGCGACAGTCGGGAAGGCGATGATTTCAAGTAATTCTCCGGCGGCGCACGATGGCGGATCAAAACGCTTCTTTGCCGCCTGGGACGCGGGATCGTCCCGAAAACGGCGCGCACATCATAAAGCAACTCGGCGCGCCGTCGCCGGTAAAAAGCGGGCGGCGAGTATAATTCCGTCTCATTTTGATCGGTCGTCCGGCGCGAATTCCAGGCCGCATCGGAGCGCGACGCCGATCGTCGACGCATCGTTCGCGCCGCGCAGCCCGTGCTGCTGCGCTCGAAGCCGCCTCCGGCGACCGACACACGCGAACGCATTCCGCCATCGAGTACACACGCCCATGACCACGCAAGTCCGCACCCGCTTCGCTCCGAGCCCGACCGGCTTCATCCATCTCGGCAACATCCGCTCCGCGCTCTATCCGTGGGCGTTCGCGCGCAAGATGAAAGGCACTTTCGTGCTGCGCATCGAAGACACCGACGTCGAGCGCTCGAGCGAGGCGTCCGTCGACGCGATCCTCGAAGGGATGGACTGGCTCGGCCTCGATTTCGACGAAGGCCCGTTCTATCAGATGCAGCGGATGGAGCGCTATCGCGAGGTCGTGCGGCAGATGCTCGACAAGGGCCTCGCGTACCACTGCTACATGTCGACGGAAGAACTCGACGCGCTGCGCGAGCGTCAGCGCGCGGCCGGCGAGAAGCCGCGCTACGACGGCACGTGGCGCCCGGAGCCGGGCAAGACGCTGCCGCCGGTGCCGGAGGGCGTGGCGCCCGTCGTGCGGTTTTGCAATCCGGAGCACGGCGTCGTGAGCTGGGACGACGCGGTGAAGGGCACGGTCGAGATCTCGAACGAGGAACTGGACGATCTCGTGATCGCGCGCCCGGACGGCACGCCGACCTACAATTTCTGCGTGGTTGTCGACGATCTCGACATGAAGATCACCCACGTCATCCGCGGCGACGATCACGTGAACAACACGCCGCGCCAGATCAACATCCTGCGCGCGCTCGGCGGCGAGGTGCCGGTCTACGCGCATCTGCCGACCGTGCTCAACGAGCAGGGCGAGAAGATGAGCAAGCGGCACGGCGCGATGAGCGTCGTCGGTTATCGCGACGAAGGGTATCTCCCCGAGGCGGTCGTGAACTACCTCGCGCGTCTCGGCTGGTCGCACGGCGATGCGGAAATTTTCACGCGCGAGCAGTTCGTTGAATGGTTCGATCTCGATCACCTCGGCAAGTCGCCCGCGCAATACGACCACGCCAAGCTGAACTGGCTGAACGCGCACTACATCAAGGAAGCCGACAACGCGCGCCTCGCGACGCTCGTCACGCCGTTCCTGACGCAGCTCGGCATCGACGCGGCGGCGATCGAACAGGGCGCGCCGCTCGAACTGGTGATCGGCCTCTTGAAGGATCGCGCGTCGACGGTGAAGGAAATCGCCGAGAACGCGGCGATGTTCTACAAGGAGCCGGCGATCGAAGCGGACGCCTTCGCGCAGCACGTCACGGACGCGGTGCGCCCGGCGCTCGCGGATCTGCGCGCGGCGCTCGCGGACGTCGAATGGACGAAGGAAGCGATCTCGGCCGCTCTTAAGGCGACGCTCGCGGCGCACAAGCTCAAGATGCCGCATCTCGCGATGCCGGTGCGGCTGCTCGTCGCGGGCACGACGCATACGCCCTCGATCGATGCAGTGCTGGTGCTGTTCGGCCGTGAGACGGTGCTGGCACGTCTCGACAAGGCGAATGCGTAGGATGGTCTGGAGCCGCCGCGTTCGCGCGCGGTGGCGGCCTGGTCGGACGCAATCGCAAGAGATAAAAAAATTTCCGACGAGTGCACCCAAAGGTATTTACAACTTCAAAAGTGCCCTTTAGAATCTCGTTTCTGTTCTGCAAGGGGGTATAGCTCAGCTGGGAGAGCGCTTGCATGGCATGCAAGAGGTCAGCGGTTCGATCCCGCTTACCTCCACCACAGAACGGTTTGAGGTCAAGATTGAGGTGTTTGAAACTGCTCGTTGAGTTTCAGTCGTCGCAAAAAAGACTTCACAAGTAACAAAAAGTTGTATATAGTTTCGGTCTTCGCTGAAGCAGTCGAATCAGAGCGAAGCAAGTAGCAAGACAGAGATTGACCCAAGTTTCTGTCCCCTTCGTCTAGAGGCCTAGGACATCACCCTTTCACGGTGAGTACAGGGGTTCGAATCCCCTAGGGGACGCCAAAACATCGGCGGCTGCTAGAAGCGCTGCAAACTCGCGGGAGTTTAAAACTTCTGCGAAACGATGGATGAGTTGGAGCGGTAGTTCAGTTGGTTAGAATACCGGCCTGTCACGCCGGGGGTCGCGGGTTCGAGTCCCGTCCGCTCCGCCAACAAGCCTCGTGTGCAGAAGAGAATCCGGCTGATGAGCCGGTTTTTTTTCGCCGCAGGCGATACGAGTTTTTCTGTCCCCTTCGTCTAGAGGCCTAGGACATCACCCTTTCACGGTGAGTACAGGGGTTCGAATCCCCTAGGGGACGCCAGTCTGCTGGAGCGGTAGTTCAGTTGGTTAGAATACCGGCCTGTCACGCCGGGGGTCGCGGGTTCGAGTCCCGTCCGCTCCGCCAGCAAGTCGTTTCAAGAAAATCCAGCCATGCGCTGGATTTTTTTTCGCCCGTCGATTCCATCGCTTTTTGGTCCGTCTCACGCCCGGTATTGCGAAAGCCGATTTTCGTGAAACTCGCCATTGCCACGCCCGGCGCTCTGACTTAGTGTTGGAGTCTTTCCCGTGCCCTGAGCCCGCGCGATGCTCGATCCCACAGAAGATCTGCCGCTGTATCGATTGCGTCAGGCGACGATGGACGATTTCCCCTTCGCCGAATCGCTCACGCACAAGAATATGGACGGCTATTACCGTCGGCACAATCTCGTTTGGCGCGGCGATCTCTTTCTGTGCAGCTGGCGCGAATCGGAGAATTTCGTGCTGGAAGTGGATGGCGCGCCCGTCGGCGTGATGCGCGTCACCGAGGAAAACGACTCGCTGCATATCCGCGACGTGCAGATCGCGGAAGGTTGGCGCGGGCAGGGCGCCGGGACTTTCCTGCTCAACACCGCGCATCGCTGGGCGCGCGCGCGTGGTCTCGCCGAATGCCAGTTGCGCGTATTCGTCGATAACCCGGCGGCGCGGCTCTATATCCGCATGGGCTATCGGCCGGCGGGTTCGCGCCTCGCGCAGCTCGGCGCGATCCGGCACATGGCGCGGCGCGTATGACCGGCCGCGCACTGCGTCGACGCTGAACGTTCACGCGGCATCGCTGCTCGCGGTTTCCTCCGCCGAAGCGCGCCCGTCGCGGACGAAGAACGCGCGCGGACTCTCACCGAACGCCCGTCTGAACATCGCGGAAAACGCGCTCTGGCTCTGGTAACCGAGTTCGCGTGCCACCTGCGCGAGCGGGCGCCCCGCGCTCAGCAGCGGAATCGCGCGCGCGAGCACGGCCTGCTGACGCCATTGCGAGAAGCTCACGCCGAGTTCCCGCCGGAAAAGCCGCGCGATCGTGCGCGTGCTCGCGCCCGCTTCGGCAGCCCACGCTTCGAGCGAATCGGCGCGGCCGGGGTCGGCGAGCACCGCTTCGCAGAGCGCGCGCAGGCGCTTCTCGTCGGGCATCGGCACGGAAAGCGGCAGCGGTTCCGAGCGCGTGATTTCGTCGAGTGCGAGCGTGCCGAGCAGACGCTCCCGATGCTGCGACACGCCGCGATCGTCGAGCGCGGCGATCACTTCGCGCAACAGCGGCGACACTTCCACGACGCGGCACGCGTCGAGTCCCGGCGGCACGACGCTCGCATCGAGATAGAGCGTGCGCAGATACGCATCTTCGACGATCACGACTTCGTGCGTCACGTTCGGCGGCACCCAGATTGCGCGCGAGGGCGGCACCATCCAGGTCGAATCGGTCGTGGCGACGCGCAGCACGCCGCGCGTCGCGTAGGCGAGCTGCGCCCACGCATGCGTGTGCAGCGCGATGCGCACGCCGGCCGCGACCGGCCTCGCCCGCACGCAGATCGGACGCGCGTGGGTCGGCGAATGTTCGACGGGGATATCGAGGTCTTCGACGGTTTCAGCGGGCGTGCTCATTCGATGGACGATATCTGACAGCAAAATTCGATGGTAATTTGATTCGGCGCAACACGCCGACGCGCTTGGCATAATGCGCGAAGAAAAAGCCAGCAAGAACGGAGCGTTCGACCGATGCAACACGTATTCATCTACGGCACCTTGCGCGCCGGCGAGATCAACGACATCAACCGCGCGGCCGAGCGGCACGGCATCGCGAAGCCGCAGCAGATCGGCATCGCGCACGTGCGCGGGCGGCTTTTCGACTTCGGCCGTTATCCGGGCCTCGTGCTCGATCCCGAAGGCGAGCCGGTTCGCGGCGACGTCTATCGTATCGACGACGCGCTCGTGCCCGTGCTCGACGACATCGAACAGGTGTACCCGGGCGTCGAGGGCCTGTTTCGATCCCACCGGCTGCATGTGATGGTCGATATCGAAGGCACCGAACAGCACGTCGATTGCCTGCTGTATCCGGTGGCTGCGCATTCGGTCGATGGACTGCCGCGCATCGAAGGCGGCGACTGGGTCGAGCATCGCGCGCGCAAATAAAAAACCGCTCCGGATGAGGGAGCGGCTTCAAGGCCGAGCTTAAGACAAACTCAGATTTCTTCGTAGAGCGGCAACGTCAGAAACTCGGTGAAGTTCTCCGACGTCGACATCTGTTCGAAGATTTTCGCTGCGCGCTCGTAAGGCTTCGTGTCCCCGCCGACGGCGAGCTTCACCTTCTCCAGTTCGTCGATGGTGATCTCGCGCACCATCGCGGCGGTGATCTTGCGACCGTCGTCGAGCTTGCCCTTCGGCGAGCGAATCCACTGCCACACCTGGGAGCGCGAGATTTCCGCGGTCGCCGCGTCTTCCATCAGGTTGTGGATCGGCACGCAGCCGTTGCCCGCGAGCCACGAGCCGAGATAGTGGATGCCGACGTTGACGTTGTTGCGCACGCCCGCTTCGGTAATCGGCGCTTCCGGACGGAAGTCGAGCAGGTCCGTCGCCGTCACCTGGACGTCGGTGCGTTGCTTGCCAATCTGGTTCGGCTTGTCGCCTAGCACCTTCACGAACTCTTCCATCGCGACCGGCACGAGGCCCGGATGCGCGACCCAGCCGCCGTCGTAACCGTCGCCGGCATCGCGCGCCTTGTCCGAGCGCACGCCGCCCATCGCCTTTTCGTTCGCCGCCGGATCGTTCTTGATCGGGATCAGCGCGCTCATGCCGCCGATCGCCGGTGCGTTGCGCTTGTGGCACGTCTTCAGCAATTCGAGCGCATAGGCGCGCATGAACGGCACGGTCATCGTGATCTTCGCGCGGTCGGCGAGACAGAAGTCCGGGTCGCTCTTGAACTTCTTGATCGCCGAGAAAATGTAGTCCCAGCGGCCGGCGTTCAGCCCCGAGCTGTGTTCGCGCAGTTCATACAGGATCTCGTCCATCTCGAACGCGGCGAGAATCGTTTCGACGAGCACCGTCGCGCGAATCGAGCCACGCGGCACGCCGACCGCTTCCTGCGCCGCCACGAAGATCTCGTTCCACAGGCGCGCTTCGAGGTGACTCTCTAGCTTCGGCAGATAGAAGAACGGGCCGGCGCCGCGCGCGAGCTGCTCGCGCGCGTTGTGGAAGAGGAAGAGCGCGAAGTCGAAAATGCCGCCCGAGACGCGCTGGCCGTCGACGGTCACGTGCTTTTCGTCGAGATGCCAGCCGCGCGGACGCACGATCAGCGTCGCGACCTTATCGTTCAGCCTGTACGACTTGCCGTTCTGTTCGAGCGAAATCGTGCCGCGCACGGCTTCCTTCAGGTTGATCTGGCCGGTGATCTGGTTGTTCCAGTTCGGCGCGTTCGAGTCCTCGAAGTCGGTCATGTACGCGTCCGCGCCCGAGTTGAGCGCGTTGATGATCATCTTGCGCTCGACCGGTCCCGTGATCTCAACGCGACGGCATTCCAGCGCACGCGGCAGCGGTGCGATGGTCCAGTCGCCTTCGCGGATCGATTTCGTGTCCGGCAGAAAATCGGGACGCTCGCCGGCGTCCAGGCGTTTCGTGCGTTCGACGCGCGCCGCGAGCAGTTGCTGGCGGCGCGGCTCGAACTGCCGGTGCAGTTGGGCGACGAGTTCGAGCGCTTCGCGTGTGAGGATCGCGTCGAAGCCGGGTTGCATGTCGGCGGTGATTGCCATCCCCTGCGGCAGATTCAGCGAGTGGGCCATGTGGTTTTCTCCTTGGTCGGTCAGACGGTTTTGCGTGATGCAATCAGGCGCGTTGAAGATCGATGACGCTCAGGTGCCGGGGCCCTGGCGCATTCGTGTCGGGCGTTTTGCGGGGGTGGGGGAATCCTGTTGCCGGCAGCCGCCCTCGATGAAGCCGACGAGGTCGCTCATGCCGCGTCCGGTGCCACGCGGCGCGACGCCGAGTTCCTCGGCGGGAAGGCCTGCGCGGTTGATCCAGAAAGTCGTGTAGCCGAACCACGAGGCGCCCGCGACGTCCCAGCCGTTCGACGAGACGAACACCAGTTCGCGCGCGGCGCAGCCGAACGCCTGCGTGCCGAGCGCGTAGGACGCCGGCGCGGGCTTGTAGGCGCGCACGGCGTCGACGGAAAGCACGTGGTCGAAAAGGCCCGTCATGCCGGCGCTTTTCACGGCGATGTCCAGCATCTGCGGGTTGCCGTTCGAGAGGATCGCAAGTTCGCACCGCGTGCGCTCGCGCAGCGCCCGCAACGCGCCGACGACGTCCGGAAACGCGGAAAGACACGCGTATTCGTCCATCAGCCGTTTTTCGGCGGTGCTCGACAGCGCATCGGCGAGATTCAGGCGCGAGGCGGCAAAGCGCAGCGCGTCGAGCGTGATCGCCCAGAACGGCTCGTAGCGGCTGCCCGACGGATCGGCGAGCGTGCGCAACTGCGTGTACTCGATCTGCTTCTGGCGCCACAACTGCGAGAGCGCGTCGCCGTGGCCGGGAAACAGTTGCTCGGCGGCAGCAACGACGGAATGCACGTCGAAAAGCGTGCCGTAGGCGTCGAAAATCACTGCGCGGGGAGGGGAATGTGTCGTTATGGCCGACATAGCCGTGCGCTCCGTGTAGAGGTCGAGAGGGATTCTATTCGTGATCAACTTGCATAAAAAGTCGATGCGGATCACTTGATCTTTTACTTTTTCGTACTTAATCTCTTCGCGTTGGCGTTGAAACAGGAATATCTCGCATGGATCGCTTCAAGCAAATCGAGACGTTCGCGGCCGTCGCGGCGAAAGGCAGCCTGTCGGCGGCGGCGCAGACCGAAGGCGTCGCGCCTGCCGTGATCGGGCGGCGGCTCGACGCGCTCGAGGAGCGGCTCGGCGTCAAACTGCTGGTGCGCACGACGCGCCGGATCACGCTGACGTTCGAAGGCTCGGCGTTCCTCGAAGACTGTCTGCGCGTCATCAACGACATGCAGAACGCCGAGGCGAGCGTGTCGGCCGGCGGCGTGAAGGCGAGCGGGCATCTGCGGGTGTCGGCGCCGGCCGGTTTCGGGCGGCGCCACGTCGCGGCGCTGGTGCCGGAATTCACGACGCGCCATCCCGACGTTTCGATTTCGCTCGATCTCACCGACCGCATGGTCGATCTCGTCAACGAAGGGTTCGATTGCGCGGTGCGGCTTGGCGAACTGCCGGATTCGTCGCTCGTGTCGCTCAAGCTCGGCGAGAACCGGCGCGTGTGCGTCGCGTCGCCCATCTATCTGCAGCGCCGCGGCAAGCCCGCCGATCTCGCTTCGCTTGGCGGACACAATTGCCTCGCGCTCGGTGCATCGGCGAATCAGCAGCGCGGCTGGATGTTCCAGCACGACGGCAAGGTCGTGACGATCAAGGTCTCCGGCACGATGGAATGTTCCGACGGCGCCGTGCTTCACGACTGGTGTCTCGCGGGATACGGGCTCGCGTGGCGCTCGTGGTGGGAAGTCGGCGACGACGTCGCGGCCGGGCAACTCGTCACCGTGCTCGACGATTTCGCCGCGCCGCCGATCGGCATTCATGCGGTCTTTCCGCAACGCCGTCATTTGCCGCTGCGCGTGCGGCTCTTTCTCGATCTGCTCAAGCATACTTACAGCGCTCCGGGGTATTGGGGCTGAATTACTGGAACGAGCGAGCACCGGTAGTTACTACAATGAAAGAGCGCAACGACGTTCCAAGGAGGACGCCATGTTCAAGCACATCCTGGTTCCGACCGACGGCTCCGAGCTATCTCAAAAAGCAATCGATGGCGCGATCGACCTGGCGCAATCCGTCGGCGCGCGCATCACGGCCTACGCGTGCCTGCCGCAGTATCCGTACTCGCCGTTCGCGGACGTCGCCGTCGAACCGCCCGACGACTTCCACGCCCGCGCCGAGCGCGAGGCGCGCGAGCATCTGCACGCGGTCGAGCGCGCGGCGGAAGACGCGGGCGTGCCCTGCGACAGCGTGACGAGCATCGATTCCGCGCCGTACATCGGCATCATCGAGGCGGCGGAGTCGGGCGGGTGCGACGTGATCCTGATGGCGTCGCACGGACGCCGCGGGCTCGGCAGCCTGCTCATCGGCAGCGAGACGCAACGCGTGCTCACGCACACGAAGATTCCGGTGATCGTGTATCGATAAAACCGGCAACGCTCAAAACGAAGCGCGCAGTCCGGGAAACGAACCCCGGGCGGCGCGCTTTGTTTTGGCGGCTTGCGCCGTCCGGCTGTAAAAGCCGGACGGCGCTGCCGCACTATTCACGGCTCTCCCTGATTACGCCTTCCTGATCACGCCACCTTTTTGTCGAAGAACTGCTCGTCTTCGGTCGAGCCGTGCAGGGCGGTCGTCGAAGCGTCGCGCTCGACCGTTTGCGTCACGGCGTCGAAGTAGCCCGTGCCCACTTCGCGCTGATGCTTGACCGCGGTGAAACCCTTCTCGGCGGCCGCGAACTCGGCCTGCTGCATCTCGACGAACGCCGTCATCTGGTTGCGCGCATAGCCGTGCGCGAGATTGAACATCGAGTAGTTGAGCGCGTGGAAGCCGGCCAGCGTGATGAACTGGAACTTGTAGCCCATCGCGCCGAGTTCGCGCTGGAACTTGGCGATCGTCGCGTCGTCGAGGTTCTTCTTCCAGTTGAACGACGGCGAGCAGTTGTACGACAGCAGTTGATCCGGGAACTCCTTGTGGATCGCGTCCGCGAATTTCTTCGCGAATTCCAGGTCCGGCTTGCCGGTTTCGCACCAGATCATGTCGGCGTAGGGCGCGTAGGCGAGACCGCGCGAGATCGCCTGCTCCAGGCCCGGACGCGTGCGATAAAAGCCTTCGACCGTGCGCTCGCCGGTCAAAAACGGCTTGTCGTTGTCGTCGATGTCGGAGGTGACGAGATCGGCGGCTTCGGCGTCGGTGCGGGCGAGGAGAACCGTCGGCGTGCCGCAGACGTCGGCGGCGAGGCGCGCGGCGGTCAGCTTTGCGATGTTCTCGCGCGTCGGCACGAGCACCTTGCCGCCCATGTGGCCGCACTTCTTGACCGACGCCAGCTGGTCTTCGAAGTGCACGCCGGCCGCACCCGCTTCGATCATCGCCTTCATCAGTTCGAACGCGTTCAGCACGCCGCCGAAGCCGGCTTCCGCATCGGCGACGATCGGCTGGAAGTAGTCCACAAAGCCTTCGTCGCCGGGATTCTTGCCTTCGGACCACTGGATCTGGTCGGCGCGCGTGAGCGTGTTGTTGATGCGCTTCACGACGAGCGGCACCGAGTTCGCCGGATACAGCGACTGGTCCGGATACATTTCGCCCGCGACGTTCGCATCGCCCGCGACTTGCCAGCCCGACAGATAGATCGCCTTGAGGCCGGCCTTGACCTGCTGCATCGCCTGATTGCCGGTCAGCGCGCCGAGCGAGTTGACGAACGGCTCGTTGTTCACCGATTCCCAGAGCTTTTCCGCGCCGCGCTTGGCGAGCGTGTGCTCGACTTGCAGCGAACCACGCAGACGCACGACGTCTTCAGCCGTATAGGTGCGCTTGATGCCTTTCCAGCGCGGATCGGTTTCCCATTGTTGTTGGAGTTGCTGTGCTTGTTGTTGACGTGACATTGCGTTTCTCCTTGAAGTCCTGAACGACGAATGGTGTTGAACTATCCCGAGCGACTTGAGCGCGATGCCGCGATTCGGATTCGGCGGCGTTTCGTTTGCTCAACTCTTATATAAGAGTCTAGGCAAAGTCGGTCTTGGGAAATAGTCCTGTCGGAGGCTTTTTCGGAGAAATATTGTTGTTTATTTTCAGCGCGTTAAGAATGAATTTTCACGATAAGAAACGTCGTTTTCTATCTTGCAATGCGCTTCGTTGTGCCGCGCAGCACAGACTTTTGCGACGCAAAAAGCCTTTCCGCATCGTGAAATATGGAGCGTAGACGAAAAAAAACCGATGCGCGAGGCATCGGTTTTTTTAGTGGCTCCGGCTGGAAGGCAATACAGCGCGCCTTCCGGAGTCAACCCGCGTGCTGCTTAGCTGCCACGGCGCGGAGCGCGCGGACCGTCGCTGCGGCGTGCGCTGTAACCGTCGCGCGAACCGCTGCCAAAGCCGCTGCCGCCGTCACGTGAACCGCCGCGATAGCCGCCGTCGCTGTTGCCGCCGCGATAACCGCCATCGCGCGAGCCGGCGCCTGCCGACTTGTTGCCCCAGCCGCCCGGCTTGCCCGCGCCGCCGGTGCCTGCACCGGCGCCGCTACCGTAGCGACGGCCACCCGTCGAACCGCCGCCCGGACGGCCGCGTCCGCCGCCGAAACCGCCACGGCCGCCGCTCGGGGCCGACTTGCGCGGCTCGAAACCGGCGATGACGTTGACCGGCAGCGGTGCGCGCACGAAGCGCTCGATGCGCTTAAGCGCGCCTTGCTCGGCGTGGTGCACGAGGCTCACCGCGATGCCGCTGCGGCCCGCGCGGCCGGTACGGCCGATGCGGTGCACGTAGTCTTCGGCGAACTTCGGCAAGTCGTAGTTGAACACGTGCGTGATGCCCGGAATGTCGATGCCGCGCGCCGCGACGTCGGTCGCGACCAGCACGCGCACACGGCGCTCGCGCAGTGCGCGGATCGTGCGGTTACGCGCGCCTTGCGGCAGGTCGCCGTGCAGCGCAGCCGATTCGAAGCCGGCGTCGGCGAGGCGGATCGCGAGTTGGTCAGCGTCGTTCTTGGTCGCCGTGAAGACGATGGCCTGATCCAGTTCGGCGTCGCGCAGCAGATGGTCGAGCAGACGATCCTTGTGATCGCGGTCGTCGACGAAATGCACCGTTTGCGCGATGTTCTTCGCTTCGAGCTTCTGAACGATCTCGATGCGCTCCGGGTCCTTCAGCAGACGGCCGGTCAGCGAGCCGATCTTGCCGTCGATGGTTGCCGAGAACAGCAGCGTCTGGCGCGAAGCCGGCGTAGCGGCGACGATCGTTTCGATGTCGTCGATGAAGCCCATGTCGAGCATGCGATCGGCTTCGTCGAGGACGAGCATCGTCAGGTTCGACAGGTCGATACGGCCGCGTTCCAGGTGATCGAGCAGACGGCCCGGCGTCGCGACGAGGATTTCAGGGTTCTTCGCGAGCAGCATCAGCTGCTGGCCGTAGGCCACGCCGCCGAGAATGCTGACGGTGCGCAGACGGCGCAGGTGCTTGCCATACGTGGTCGCGGCGGCCGTGACCTGCATCGCGAGTTCGCGCGTCGGCGTGAGCACGAGCAGGCTCGGGCGCGCGACGGGTTGCTGGCGGCGCTGCGGGCGGGCGTTCGGGTCACGCGGTTCGCGCGGCTGCGATGCGGCCAGCTTTTCGAGCTGCGAGAAGCGCTCGATGGCGGGCAGCATGAACGCCGCGGTCTTGCCCGAACCGGTCGGGCTGGAAACGAGAAGGTCGCGTCCGGCGAGCGCTGCGGGAATCGCGCGCTGCTGCACGGGCGTCGGGACCTGATAGCCGGCGGCCGTCAGGGCGGAAACGATGTCGGCGGAAAGGCCGAGCGATTCGAAGCTCGGGCCGGCGGGCTGTGCCGGCTGCGTGGGTTCGGCGGCGATATCGGTGCCGAGTGCTTGTGCTGCAATATTGTCCAACGGGCTTTGGGTCATGCTCGAAGTCATGTCGATCCTTGAAACGGGAAATGAGGCGTCGGCGCCAATCGGCATACCCAAGTCGTCGGATTCAGCGAGCGAAGAAGCAGCGAGCAAATCGAAAAACGGGGGCAACTCGCGACAATGAAGGCGAGCTTTTTCGTTAGAAGCTGTATCGGATACGGCAGGCCCGGCGGGCGCTGTCGTCAGCCTGGTGCATGACGGGCCGAAAGTGGCCTAGCAAGGAGGGGACAGTTTCTAAACTGGATTGGAGCAAAACGCTACGAGACGCTGCGCTGCGAACTGGCGGGAATTCGGTAAAGGTCCGAACCGCGCGGGCCACAGTGAAGCGCAGACGACAGTATATAGAAATTTGTTGCACCGCGCCAGATATTAAGACGATTCCGGCGAATGAACACAAATTCAGAACGAGCGCGCCTCGCGCCGCGCCCGTGCCCGTGCCCGTAAGCGATTACGCCGACGCGCCGCTCTTCAGCGATTCGACGAGTTCCACATATTGCCGTTTGGCGTCGTCGGACGGCGTGCCTTTCAGCGCGGACCACGCTTCGTATTTGTATTTGCCGGCGATGTCGGCGAAACCGGGCTTGTCGCCCGTTACGTCGCCCGCGCTCGCCTGCTTGAAGAGCGCGTAGAGGCGCAGGAGCGTCAGGTTGCCGGGCCGCTCGGACAATTGCGTGACGTCCGTCTGCGCTTGCGCGAATTGTGCGTCGATGTCGCTCATCGTTCCTCCGTTTTTGAGGCGAACGATCATAACAAGCCGCTGCGTCGCGGCTCTGGAGGGTTTATTCCAGTCGATCGCGCGCGGCGAGCGCGTTTTGCCGCCTCGACGCCGCCGCGTTTTTCATGTGACGTCCCGCATTACAATGTCGCCTATGACACGCACCGTTCTGTTCGCCCTCGATACTTCGACCGAATTCTGCTCGGTCGCCTTGCTGCTCGCCGATGCCGCGCCGCCATCGGGCGCCGTCGCGGCGCACTACGTCGACGCGTCGACGCAGGTCTGGTTTCGTCACGAAGCGACCGGCGCGGTGTCGAGCACGCGTTTGTTGCCCGCCATCCGCGAACTCTTCGACGACGCGCGTCTTGCGCTCTCCGACTGCGACGCGATCGCGTTCGGCGCTGGTCCCGGCTCGTTCACGGGATTACGGACCGCGACGGGCGCGGCGCAAGGGCTTGCATTCGGGCTCGGCGTGCCGGTCGTGCCGGTCGGCACGTTGCTCGCGTGCGCGGAGTCCGCGCGCATGAGAGATCCGGCGGGCTCGCGCGTGCTGGCGGTCCTCGATGCCCGCATGGACGAAGTCTACTGGGCCGATTTCGCTTTCGACGCCGACACCGGCGACTGGCAAACGATCCGCGGCGCGTCGCTGGATGCACCCGGCGCGCTCGTTCTTCCCGATGCGCCTTTCACGCTCGCGGGCAATGCCGCCGTCGCCTTCGGCGAGCGGCTGCCGGCGCTGGCGGCGGCACGGCGCGTCGATCGCGAAGCGCTGCCGCATGCGCTGCCGGTGGCGCTCGCCGGCCTGCGCGCGTTGCGCGCGGGGCGCACCGTGCCACCGGATCAGGCCGCGCCGGAATACGTGCGCGACAAGGTCGCGCAGACCACCGCCGAGCGTCTCGAAGCGCGCGCGGCCAAGGACGCGAAGGACTTGCAGGGAACGTCGGCGACTCGTGAGGAGCCGGTGCGGTGAGCGGGGTGCTGCTCGCCGACCGCTATCTGTCGCCGATGACGGAAGTCGATCTCGACGAGGTCGCGGCCGTCGAAAAGCTCGCCTACGAATTTCCGTGGAGCCGCGGCAATTTCCAGGATTCGCTGCGCAATGGCTATTTCGGCGTGTGCATGCGCCATGTCACGGGGACGCTCATCGGATACTGCGTGCTGATGCCGGTTGTCGACGAGATGCATCTGCTCAACCTCTGCGTCGCGCCCGCCGCGCAGCATTCGGGCGCGGGGCTCGCGCTGCTGCGCGAAGCGGTGCGCATCGCGCGCGCGGAAAAGCTGGAGGGCATCCTGCTGGAAGTGCGGCCGTCGAATCCGCGCGCGATCCAGCTTTACGAGCGCTTCGGTTTCACGGCGATCGGGCGTCGCAAGAATTATTATCCCGCGCGGCACCGTTCGCGCGAGGACGCAATCGTCATGCGTCTGACGTTTTCGAAGGAGGGCGCGCATGGCGCTGCATGAATCGATGCTGGAAGAGTTTGGGCTCGGGCCTGTCTGGGTCAGGCGGCGCGCGGGCGGTCATTTATCCGCTGCGCCTGTAGCCGCCGAAGCGGTTCTGCCGGCCACGGAAAGCGCGGGCGCGGCCGTAACCAAGACCGCCCGCGATGCACAGCGCCCCTCGGGGCCGGCCACTAATGCCGCGCCCGTACCGCAGCGCGCGGATTTCGCGGCCGAATCGCGCACCGAAGCCGAGCCGTTCGATCCGCAGCCTTCGGACCGCCCGAGCGCCGCGCACGACGCCGACGATCTCCCCTGGCTCGACGAAGCCCCTGCGCCCGCCGACGCGCACGCCGTCGTCGATACGCCCGCCGACATCCACACGCTCGACTGGGACACGCTCGCCGCGCGCGTCGCGAACTGCGAGCGCTGCCGACTGTGCGAGCGGCGCACGAACGCGGTATTCGGCGTCGGCGACCGGGAAGCCGACTGGATGCTGATCGGCGAGGCGCCCGGCGAAAACGAGGACAAGCTCGGCGAACCCTTCGTCGGCCAGGCGGGGCGGCTGCTCGACAGCATGCTGCGCGCCGTCGCGCTCTCGCGCGAATCGAACGTGTATATCGCGAACGTGATCAAGTGCCGGCCGCCCGGCAACCGCAATCCGGAACTCGACGAAGTCGCGCGTTGCGAGCCGTATCTGCAAAGACAAGTCGCGCTCGTCAAGCCGAAGGTGATCGTCGCGCTCGGCCGCTTCGCCGCGCAGAGCCTGCTCAAGAGCGAAGCGAGCATCGCGTCGCTGCGGGGGCGCGTGCACCGCTACGAGGGCGTGCCGGTGATCGTCACCTATCACCCGGCCTATTTGCTGCGCAGCCTGCCCGACAAGGCGAAGGCGTGGGCCGATCTGTGTCTCGCGAGGGAAACCTATCGAGCGTCGCTCGAGGCGTCTGGAGTCGTCCCGGGCGGCCAGTGATGGCGGACTCCGGGCGCCTCGCCGATCACGCGGTCCATCGTCTCGTCGATCGATACGGCGACGTCACCGTCCGCGATCTCGCGTGGCTGCTCTTCGCACCCGATCTGCTGCGCGCGAGCCACGCGGGCGCGCCGCTCGCCCATCCGTTCGAAACGCCCGTCGAGCGCGACGCGACGCTCGCCTGGCTCGACGACCTCGATCGCGATCCGCATCCGCTGCACGCGCGCTCGCGCAATCCCAAGCTGACGCGGCTCGGTTTCTACGCCGAAAGCCTGCTCGAATTTTTCCTGACGCACGGCCCGGCGGCACGGCTCGTCGCGGCGAACGTGCCGTTGAGGAAGCACCGCCGCACGATCGGCGAATGCGACTTTCTGTTGCAGACCGCGTCGGGCGCGCGCCTGCACTGGGAAATGGCGGTGAAGTTCTATTTGCACATCGGCGACGGATCGGGCGATGCCGCGCGCTTGTCGGACTATGTCGGCCCGAACCTGCAGGACCGGTTCGACCTGAAACATGGGCGGCTCATCACGCACCAGCTTGCGCTGAGTTCGCGAGAGGAGTTCGCCTCGCTCGGGTTCGGGAGTGCGTGGACGGCGCAGTTGTACATCAAGGGGCGGCTCTTCTATCACGGCGCGGGCGTGACGCCCGCGCCCGAACTCGGCGACGATCATCTGCGCGGCTGGTGGCTCACCGTGTCGGAGTGGAGCGCCGCGCACGGAACGGCGGCGGCCTGTTACGACGAAGCCTGGGTCGTGCAGCCGCGCCTCGCCTGGCTGGCTTCGCGCAGGCTCGCCGCGGCCGACGCCGGCGCGCTGCTCGCCGATGCCGCCGCGATCCACGAACGCCTGCGCAGCGCCGTTTCCCCGACGATGGTCGCGTCCTACGCGCGCGACGCCGACGGCGGATGGAGCGAGCGCTCGCGCGGCTTCATCGTGCCGGACGACTGGCCGGAGCGCGCGCGAACCTACGCGCTTACCACCATCTGAAGAAGTGATGCACCGGCCCGACGCCGTGCCCGACGTCGAGGCGCGCGCTCTGTTCGATCGCGCCTGTCAGATAGCGCTTGGCGTCGGCGGTGGCGGTGGCGAGGCTGTCGGTTTGCGGGATCAGCGCGGCAATCGCCGATGACAGCGTGCAGCCGGTCCCGTGGGTGTTTTTCAGCGGCACGCGCACGCCGCCCAGCCGCACCGCGCCGGCCGGTTGGACGAGCCAGTCCGGGCTGTCGGCGGAAGCGAGATGGCCGCCTTTCATCAGCACCGCGCGCGCGCCGTGCGCGAGGAGCGTTTCGCCCTGGCGGACCATCGCGTCCTCGTCGGCGGCGGCGGACGTGCCGAGGAGCGCGGCCGCCTCCGGCAGGTTCGGCGTGACGAGCGTCGCGAGCGGCAGCAGTTCGTCGCGCAGCGCGGCGACCGCTTCCGGCGCGAGCAGCGCGTGATTGCTCTTCGAGATCATCACGGTATCGAGCACGACGTGTTCCGGCCGATGCCGCCGCAGTGCATCCGCGACCGCGCGCACGATGTCGGCGTTCGCGAGCATGCCGATCTTCACGGCGTCGATGCGGATGTCGTCGAACACGGCGTCGAGCTGCGCGCTGATGAAGGCCGCGTCGGGCGTGTGGATCGCGCTGACGCCGCGCGTGTTCTGCGCGGTGAGCGCGGTGATCACGCTCGCGCCGTAGGCGCCGAGCGCCGAAAACGCCTTCAGGTCGGCCTGGATGCCCGCGCCGCCGCCCGAATCGGAGCCGGCGATCGTGAGGACGTTGGGGATGCGTTGTGTCATGGCTTGGCGTTCGGTTACGGTTGGGCGCGTGAGATCGTCTCGCGCAGACGGGCGGCGGCCTCGCGCGCATCCGGCGCCTTGCAGATCGCGGACACCACCGCGAGGCCCGCGGGCTTGGCGCGCATGACGTCGGCGGCGTTGTGCAACTGGATGCCGCCGATCGCGACCGTCGGATAGCGCGCACGCGCGCACAGCGCCGCGAGACCGTCGATGCCGCAGGGCGCCGACCCATCGGTCTTGGTGGGCGTCGCGAAAACGGGGCCGGCGCCGAGATAGTCGATCGTATCGCCGAGCGTGTTCGCTTCGTCGACCTCGCGCATCTGCGACACCGACAGCCCGATCAGCGCATCCGGCCCGAGCAGTTTGCGGGCGACGTGCGCGGGCAGGTCGCGCTGGCCGACGTGCACGCCGTCGGCACCGGCGGCGAGCGCGATATCGAGATGATCGTCGATGATGAGCGGCACGCGAGCCGCGCGGGTTAGCGGCAGCAGGTCGCGGGCGAGCGCGAGCCACGCGCGCTTGTGCCATTCGGGCGCGCGCAGTTGCACGACGGTCGCGCCGCCTTCGAGCGCCGCGCGCGCGACCTCGAGCGATGCCGCGTGCCCGCCGCACTGCACCGGATCGAGCACGAGATAGACGGAAAGGTCGAAAGCGGGGCGCATGTCAGACGGCGGCAATGTCGCGTGCGACGAGCGTCGCCGCGAACGCGCCGGCATCGAGCGAGGCGAGCCGGTCCAGATACGCGACGGCGAAGCTGCCGGGCAACGCGGCGTCGCGCGCAGCGAGTTCGCCCGCGATGGTCGAATACGCGACGGCCGCGACGGTTGCGAGCCAGTGTTCGCCGCTCCCGTCCGCCGCACCGACGAACGCCGCGACCGTCGCCGAGAGCGCGCAGCCGACGCCCGTCACGCGCGTCATCAGCGGCGAGCCGTTCGAGAGCGCGATGGTTCGCCGGCCATCGGTGATGTAGTCGGTGGCGCCCGTCACGGCGACCGTCGCCTGGGTTTTCAGCGCCAGGATCTGCGCGGCGTCGAGCGCAGCGTCGGTGGCGGCGGTGCTGTCGACGCCGCGTCCGCTTGCCGTGCCGCCCGCGAGACTGATGATCTCCGACGCGTTGCCGCGAATCACCGCCGGCTTCGATTCGAGCAGATCGAGCGCGAATTCCGTGCGGAACGCGAGCGGCCCGACCGCGACCGGATCGAGCACCCACGGCTTGCCGGCGGCGTTGGCGGCATCGACTGCAATGCGGATCGCCTTCGACTGCGGCACGTCGAGCGTGCCGAGGTTCACCGAGAGCGCGTGGGCGATGGCCGCGAACTCGCCGGCTTCCTCGCGCGCGACGACCATCGCGGGCGCGGCGCCGATCGCGAGCAGGACGTTGGCGGTGAAGTTGGTGACGACGAGATTCGTCAGGCAGTGGACGAGCGGTACGTGCTCACGCACGCGCGTCGCGAACGAATGGAGATCGGCGTGCATGGTCGGCAAAGAGAGAAGTGAGGCGGCGCGGATCAGTGCCGCGCCTCGCCGATCAGCGCGACGGAATCGAACGCGCGCTGATTCGCCTGATGCCGGCGCATCACGAAATACATCATCAGGCAGACGAAGGAGCCGAACAGCACGATCACGAACTGGATCGGCACGTCGAGCCAGACGAGCACGGCGTAGAGACACAGCATCACGAGGACGGACAGGTTCTCGTTGAAGTTCTGCACGGCGATCGAGTGGCCGGCGGAGAGCAGTACGTGGCCGCGATGCTGGAGCAGCGCGTTCATCGGCACGACGAAAAAGCCCGACAGGCCGCCGACGATCATCAGGAACAGGTACGCGATCAGCAGATAGCCCGGCATGCGCATTTCGCCGATCTGCAGGCCCCAGCCGGCCGGGAACAGATCGCGGGTATAGAAGGCCATCAGCATCACGGCGATGCCCATCATGATGCCGACCGGCAGCACCGAGAGCGAGCGCTTGAGCGGCACGCGCGCCGCCGCGAGCACCGCGCCGACCGCCACGCCGACCGCGATCACCGCCTGCAGGATCGCCGCCTGCGACAGCGACATCCCGAGCGACACTTCCGCCCATTTCAGCACGATGAACTGCAGCGTCGCGCCCGCACCCCAGAAGAGCGTCGTGACCGCGAGCGAAATCTGGCCCAGCTTGTCGCGCCAGAGGGTGATAAAGCAGTCGGCGAAATCGGTGATGAGCTTGATGGGCCGCGTTTCCTGTTTCGGATAGCGCGCGCCGGTGTCGGGAATGCGCAGGTTGAACATCGCGGCAATGATGTACATCACCACGATCACGATCATCGCGGCCTCGGCGGGCGTGTGGATGCGCGGAATGTTCAGGCCGAGCAGATGCCCGGCGATGTGCGGACTGATGAGCGCGCCGCCCATCACGGTGCCGAGGATGATCGAGCCGACCGTCGTGCCTTCGATCCACCCGTTTGCCGCGACGAGCCGGTCGGGCGGCAGCAGTTCGGTGAGAATGCCGTATTTCGCGGGCGAGTACGCGGCGGCGCCGAATCCGACGATGCCGTAGGCGACGAGCGGATGCGCGCCGAACAGCATCGTGAGGCAGCCGACCACCTTGATGGTGTTGGTGACGAACATCACCTGGCCTTTGGGCCGGGAATCTGCGAAGGCGCCGACGAACGCGGCAAGAACGACATACGACAGGACGAAGAACAGCTTGAGCAGCGGCGTCATCCAGTTCGGGGCGTGAAGATCTTTCAGCAGTGCAATAGCAGCGATCAGAAGGGCATTGTCGGCCAGCGAAGAGAAAAACTGCGCGGCCATGATGGTGTAAAAACCTTTTTTCATCTGATCCGAAGCTTTCCTCACTGCGGGTGATCCGCCCCGGTCGCCGGGGGTGCACTCGGGCTTATTCCGTTCGAAATGGGTTGTGTGCACGGCTTTATAACACGAAAATAGGCGCATTCTGACTAGCAGTAATCTCGATTCGGTGTTGCAAAACACACGACCGTGCTGCGAGTCCTTCATAAGATACTGATTCGCAAGGCGTCTTGAACCGTCGTTTCGCCTCGCGCTCCAACAGCGTTTTAACCCGAACTCTCATGCCGCGCCCCCTTTCCGCCACGATCCACACCGCCGCACTCGCCAACAACCTCGCCGTCGCGCGCAAGTACGCGCCGAAATCCAAGATCTGGGCTGTCGTCAAGGCCAATGCCTACGGCCACGGATTGTCGCGGGCGTTCCCCGGACTGCGCGCAACGGACGGCTTCGGACTACTCGACCTCGAAGAAGCCGTGAAGTTGCGTGAATTGGGCTGGGCGGGCCCGATTCTTTTGCTGGAAGGTTTTTTCCGGCCGACCGACATCGACGTGATCGACCGTTACAGCCTGACGACCGCCGTCCATTGCGACGAGCAGTTGCGCATGCTGGAAATGGCGCGGCTCTCGAAGCCGGTCAACATCCAGATGAAGATGAATAGCGGCATGAACCGCCTGGGCTACGTGCCGGAGCGTTTTCGCGCCGCGTGGGAGCGGGCGCGCGCGTGCCAGGGCGTCGGTCAGATCACGCTCATGACCCATTTTTCCGATGCCGACAGCGAGCGCGGCATCGCCTACCAGCTCGAAGCGTTCGAGCGCGGCGCGGAGGGCATCGCCGGCGCGCGCAGCCTCGCGAATTCGGCCGCGACGCTCTGGCATCCCGCCGCGCATTTCGACTGGGTGCGCCCGGGCATCATTTTGTACGGCGCGTCGCCGTCGGGCGTGACGGCCGATATCGCCGACACCGGCCTGCGCCCCGCGATGACGCTCAATTCGGAACTGATCGCCGTGCAGTCGGTCGATCCGGGCCACACCATCGGCTACGGCTCGACCTACAAGGTGGGCAAGCAGATGAAGATCGGCGTGGTCGCGTGCGGCTATGCGGACGGCTATCCGCGCATCGCGCCGGAAGGCACGCCCGTGGTGGTCGAGGGGATTCGCACGAAGATCGTCGGGCGCGTGTCGATGGACATGCTCACCGTCGACCTGACGCCGTGCCCGACGGCAGGCGTCGGCACGCGGGTGGAACTGTGGGGAACGCACCTTCCGATCGACGACGTCGCGCAGGCGTGCGGCACGATCGGCTACGAGCTGATGTGCGCGATCGCGCAACGCGTGCCGGTGCGCGCGGAATAATTCAGACGATTTAGAGAAATAACGAGAAGAATTGGGAATACGCGTGGCGAAAGTGGCGAAGGCGAAGACGCTGTACATCTGTAGCGAATGCGGCGGACAGGCGCCGAAATGGCAGGGCCAGTGCCCCGCGTGCGGCGCGTGGAACACGTTGGTGGAGTCGGTGGCGGAAACGCCGTCCGCGCACCGTTTCCAGGCGCTTGCGAAAAGCACGCCCGTCAAACGGCTCTCCGAGATCGAGGCGTCCGACGTGCCGCGCTTCACGACCGGCATCGGCGAATTCGACCGCGTGCTCGGCGGCGGGCTGGTCGCGGGCGGCGTCGTGCTGATCGGCGGCGATCCGGGCATCGGCAAATCGACGCTCTTGTTGCAGTCGCTGGCGGAGATCGCCCGCGAGCGGCCCGCGCTCTACATCAGCGGCGAGGAATCCGGCGCGCAGATCGCGTTGCGCGCGCAGCGGCTTGGGTTGCTTGGGAGCGCCGAGTCGGCCGCGCCCGATCTTCAGCTGCTCGCCGAAATCCAGCTCGAAAAAATCCAGGCGACGATCGACGCCGAACGGCCCGAAGTCGCCGTCATCGATTCGATCCAGACGGTCTATTCCGAAGCGCTGACGTCCGCGCCCGGCTCGGTCGCGCAGGTGCGCGAGTGCGCGGCGCAACTCACGCGCATCGCCAAGCAGACGGGCACCGCGATCATCATGGTCGGCCACGTGACGAAGGAGGGCAACCTCGCGGGGCCGCGCGTGCTGGAACATATCGTCGATACGGTGCTGTACTTCGAAGGCGACACGCATTCGTCGTTTCGCCTCGTGCGCGCGTTCAAGAACCGCTTCGGCGCGGTGAACGAACTCGGCGTCTTCGCGATGACCGAGCGCGGCCTGCGCGGCGTCGCGAATCCGTCGGCACTCTTTCTCTCGCAGCACGCGCAAAGCGTGCCGGGTTCGTGCGTGCTCGTGACGCAGGAAGGCTCGCGGCCGTTGCTCGTCGAAGTGCAGGCGCTGGTCGATACCGCGCACGTGCCCAATCCGCGGCGGCTTGCGGTCGGGCTGGAGCAGAACCGGCTCGCGCTGTTGCTCGCGGTGCTTCACAGGCACGCGGGCATCGCGTGCTTCGATCAGGACGTGTTTCTGAACGCGGTGGGCGGCGTGAAGATCACCGAGCCCGCCGCCGATCTGGCCGTGCTGCTCGCGATTCATTCGTCGATGCGCAACAAGGCGCTGCCGAAGGGGCTGATCGTGTTCGGCGAAGTGGGGCTGGCGGGCGAAATCCGGCCGTCGCCGCGCGGGCAGGATCGTCTGAAGGAAGCGGCGAAGCTCGGTTTTTCGATTGCGTTGATTCCCAAGGCCAACGCGCCGAAGCAGCCGATCGACGGGCTGGAGGTGATCGCGGTGGACCGCATCGAGGAAGCGATCGACCGGGTGCGCACGCTCGAAGGCTGACGTTCCGTCCCTTCGTAATCTTGTGTAAAAGAAGCGACCGTGGCTGTAACCCACGCGGTGCGTGATTTTCCTATGCTTGCACGGCTACAAGAACGGCTGCAGTGCACGAGCAAAGGACCACGCCTTGAAACACTCAGATCACTCCACTCCGGCTTCATCGTTTCACCTGCGCGGCTGCCGCGTTTCTGCGCCGATTTTGCAGCCGTGGGGCGGCGAATGCCGGATCGTCGAATGGATCGACGCCGAAGGGCAGATTTCGCGCCGCGTCGTGGCAGCGGACGTGACGGAAGACCAGGTCGTCGCGACGATCCGCCATCACGTCACCGGCCGCAAACACATGCTCATCGACGACGAGCGCATGCCGCGCCAGACCTTGCCGCGCCGTTAATCCTTCGCGAAAAGCGGATGCGCGGCCGCTTCGGCGGGCGTTAGCACCGGCGCCACGCAGCAGTTGAGCGGTTCGAGCAGCGCAATCCATTCGTCGCGCGTGCGCTCGCGGAAAATCGCCGCGAGCGACTGCGTAAGTGCGACGGCATCGGCGCCGCCCGCCGCCTGACCGAGGCTCCAGTGCTTCGCGGACCATTCGGGCCGGCCGAGCGCGTGGCACAAGGTTTCCCAGAACTTCAGTTCCAGCGCGCCGAGCGCGACGAACCGGTCGTCCTTCGTGCGATAGACGTTGTAGCAGGGCGCGCCGCCGTTGAGCAGCCCGGCGCCCGCGCGCGTCGTTGCGTACGCGTGGTTTTCGAGTGCAATATGCGCCATCACGTTGTGCGCATGGACCGCGTGCGTCATCGAGACATTCAGGCAATGCCCTTCGCCGCCGCGCGCGACGTGCCATAGCGCCGCCAGAATCTGTGTGACGGCGGCAAGCGCGCCGCCCAGCAAATCCGCGATCTGGAAATTCGGCACGATGGGCGTGCCGTTGTTCGACGCGAGCTGGTCGAGCACGCCTGCATACGCAATGTAGTTCAGGTCGTGGCCCGGTGTGTCGACGAACGGGCCTTCGGCGCCGAAACCCGTGATCGCGCAATAGACGAGCTTCGGATTCGCTTCGCGCAGCACGTCGTAGCCGACGCCGAGCCGCGCCATCACCGAAGGGCGAAAACTCTCGACGAGCACGTCCGATTCTCGCGCGAGGCGGATCAGCTCCGCGCGGCCCGCTTCGGTCTTCAGATCGAGCGTGAGCGCCCGCTTGCCGCGATTAACCAGCCGATAAAACGCGCTCGGCGTGCCGGCGGCGCGGTCGGCGTCGCTTTGCAGCATCGTGCGGGCGTAGTCGCCTTCGCCGGGGGCTTCGATCTTCAGCACGTCGGCGCCGAGTTCCGCCAGCCGCAACGTGGCGACCGGGCCGGGCAACAGGCGCGTGAGGTCGAGCACGCGCAGGCCTTCGAGCAATGGTGTTTGCGACAAGACATGCCCTCCGTGAGTGGGATGCTTCAGCCGATCTGCTCCAGTTCGTCATGCGCTTCGAGCCATTCGTGTTCGAGCGTGTCGAGCCGCGCGTTCACGTCGGCCTGGCGGCGGATCGAATCGGTCAGCTTCGTCTTCATGGCCGGCTCGTAGCTCGCGGAATCGGCGACGAACGCATCGAGCGCCGCCTTCTCCTCCTGCAACGCGTCCATTTCCTTCTCGATCTTCGCGATCTTCGATTGCAGCGGCTTCTTCAAATGCGAGAGCTTCTGCCGCTCCTGCGCCTCCAGCCGGCGCTGCTCCTTGCGGCTCTGCGACGAATCCTGCCCGCCATCGGCCGAGCCGTTCGCGTCCTTCGCCGCGGCGCGCGCTTCGGCGGCGTGCTGCAGGAGCCAGTCGCGATAGTCGTCGAGATCGCCGTCGAACGGCTGCAGGCGGTGCTTCGCGACCAGCATGAAGATGTCGGTGGTCGCTCTCAAGAGCGCGCGGTCGTGCGAGACCAGGATGAGCGTGCCCTCGAACTGGGCGAGCGCCATCGTCAGCGCGTGGCGGGTTTCGAGGTCGAGGTGGTTGGTCGGCTCGTCGAGCAAAAGCAGGTTCGGCTTCTGCCAGATGATCAGCGCGAGTGCGAGCCGCGCCTTTTCGCCGCCGGAGAACGGCGCGATCTTCGCGGTCGCCATCTCGCCGGAGAAGTTGAAACCGCCGAGGAAGTCGCGCAGTTCCTGCTCGCGCGTGTCGGGCGCGAGGCGCGCGAGATGCTGGATTGGGGAATCGTCGGGACGCAGGGTTTCGAGCTGATGCTGCGCAAAATAGCCGATGCGCAAGCCCTTGCCCTGGCGCACGGTGCCGGCGAGCGCGTCGAGCGTGGCGGCGAGCGTCTTGATGAGCGTCGACTTGCCTTGTCCGTTCGCGCCCAGAAGACCGATGCGCTGCCCGTTCTGGATCGACAGTGTCACGTCTTCGACGATCGGCACGTCGCCGTTTTCCGTGTGATAGCCGCAGCGCACCTCGTCCATCACGATCATCGGGTTGGGCGCGGCGTCGGGCGTGCGGAATTCAAACGTGAACGGCGAGCTCGCGTGCGCGGGCGCGATCAGTTCCATCTTTTCGAGCGCCTTCACGCGGCTTTGCGCCTGCTTCGCCTTGGTCGCCTTCGCCTTGAAGCGGTTGATGAAGCTCTGCAGATGCTCGACCGTCTTCTGCTGCTTCTCGTACGCGCTCTGCTGCAACGCGATCTGCTGCGCGCGCAGGATCTCGAACTGACTATAATTGCCGCCGTAGCGCTTGATCTGCCGGTTCTCCAGGTGCAGCGTGACATTGCAGACCGAATCGAGGAATTCGCGGTCGTGCGAAATCACGATCAGCGTTCCCGGGTAACGATGCAGCCAGTCTTCGAGCCAGACGATTGCGTCGAGGTCGAGGTGGTTGGTCGGTTCGTCGAGCAGCAGCAGGTCGGAGCGGCACATCAGCGCCTGCGCGAGATTCAGGCGCATGCGCCAGCCGCCGGAAAAGCTCGATACGGACTCGCGCGTCTGGGCAAGCGTGAAGCCGAGACCGAGCAGGAGCGCTTCGGCGCGCGCGGGTGCGGTGTAGCCGTCGGCGTCGGCGAAGGCGGCGTGTTCGTGCGCTTCCGCCGCGCCGTCGTGAGCCGCCGATGCGGCCGCGATGCGCGCTTCGATCGCCCGCAACTGCGCATCGCCGTCGAGCGTGTAGTCGAGCGCGGTGCGATCGACCGCCGGCGTCTCCTGTGCGACGTGCGCGATCTGCCACGAAGGCGGCATCGAAAAATCGCCGCCGTCCGCGTGCAGGTCGCCGCGCAGCACGGAGAAGAGCGTCGACTTGCCCGCGCCGTTCGCGCCGACGAGACCGGCCTTTTCGCCCGGATTGAGGGCGAACGTGGTCGCATCGAAGAGCGGCTTGGTGCCGCGGGCAAGGCTGAATTGGTTGAAGCGAATCACGACGTGACGACCGGGCTTAAGGGAAAGCGCTATTTTAGACCGATGCATCGATGCCGCGCCCTCAGCCGTTCGGCCTACGCCATCTGGCTAGATGTCGTGCGCGGAGCTTTTCGCTTAGACTGGATTTTTTTGGTGGAGCATCGTATGGATAACCTCTACGCCTTTCAGGCAGAAACGCTCGACGGCGAAACCGTCGGCCTCGACCAGTACAGCGGCAAGGTGCTGCTCATCGTCAACGTGGCGAGCGAATGCGGTTTCACGCCGCAATACAAGGGTTTGCAGGATTTGTACGCGCGCTATGCGGCTCGCGGGCTGGAAGTGCTCGGCTTTCCGTGCAACCAGTTCGGCAAGCAGGAACCCGGCGACGCGGCCCAGATCGGCAGCTTCTGCGAGAAGAACTACGGCGTCACGTTTCCGATGTTCGCGAAAATCGACGTGAACGGCGCGAATGCGCATCCGCTCTACAAGTACCTGACCGGGAAGGAACCGGGCGTGCTCGGCATCGAGGCGATCAAGTGGAACTTCACGAAGTTTCTGGTCGACCGCAACGGCAACATCGTCAAGCGTTACGCGCCGATCACGAAACCCGAAGCCATCGCCGACGACGTGGAAAAGCTGCTGTAGCCGCTCAGAGGATCGGCGAGAAGAGGCGCGCGACGTGCATCGCCATGCGTCGCCACGCGGGCGAGTGGCGGTAGTCGTCGGGGCCGATTTCGTCGGCGAGCGCGAAGTCGTCGAGCAGCATGCCTTCCACTTCGCCCGCGAAACGCCGGTCGACGGTCAGCACCATGATCTCGAAGTTCAGGCGAAACGAGCGGTTGTCGAGATTCGCGCTGCCGATCGCGGCGGCGATGTCGTCGACGAGCACGACCTTCTGGTGCAGAAAGCCCGGCCGGTAGCGAAAGATGCGCACGCCGGCGAGGATCGCGTCGTACGCGTAGAGCTTCGATGCCGCGAATACCACGTGATGGTCGCGCCGGCTCGGAATCAGGATGCGCACGTCCACGCCGCGCATGACCGCGAGCCTCAGCGCCGAGAACACGGCCTCGTCGGGAATCAGGTAAGGGGTCGTGATCCAGACGCGCGTGCGCGCCGCGCTGATCGCTTCGACGAAGAAGAGCGAGCAGGTTTCCTGCTTGTCGGCGGGGCCGCTCGCGAGGACCATGCAATGCATGTCGTCCGGGCAGCGCGTGCTCGGGCCGACTTCCGGCAGGCGCTGGGTCGCCCAGTACCAGTCTTCGATGAAGACGAACTGGATGCTTGCAACCGCCGGGCCGCGCACCTCGATATGGGTGTCGCGCCAGGGCGAGAGCCGCGCATTGCCGCCGAGATACTCGACGCCCACGTTGTGGCCGCCGACGAACGCGCGCTCGCCATCGACCACGACGATCTTCCGATGATTACGAAAGTTGATCTGGAAGCGGTTGACGAACAGGCGTTTGGTCGCGAACGGATGAATCTCGACACCGGCCTGCTGCAGCGCGCTCACATAGCGGTGCGGCAGGTCGAAGCTGCCGATGCTGTCGTAGAGGAAATAGACGCGCACGCCCGCCTGCGCCTTCGCGACCAGCATGTCCTTGAGCAATTCGCCGAGCGCGTCCGCGCGCACGATGAAGAACTGGACGATCACGTAGCGCTCGGCCTGTTCGATCGCTTCGAGGATGGCGGAGAAGGTCGCGTCGCCGTTGATCAGCACGCGCACGGCGTTGCCCCGCAAAAACGGCATGCCGGAAAGGCGCGTGAGCGTGCGGATGACCGGGTGGCCGAGGTATTCCGCCGGGCCGGGCGCCGCCACGCCGCGCGCGCTGGAGATGTCGGGCAGGGTGCCGGTTTCGGTCGCGTCGCCGGATTCCCACTCGGTGGGATGCGAGCGGTTGCGCAGGATCTCGTTTTCGAGACGCCGTTCGTCGATATACCCGGCGAACTTGCTGCGCCCGAGAAACAGATACGGAATGAGCGTGAGATACGGCATCGCGACGAGCGACACGGCCCAGGCGACCGCCCCCTGCGACGTGCGCGTGTTGATGACGGCGTGAATCGCGGCCACCGCGCCGAGCACGTGTGCCGCCATCACGAGAGTGCCGAGGTGGAGCCAGTCTAGTTGCATGGATGCGCGCGGCCGAGCGTGGCTTCGGTTGGCGATGAGCCGGGAAAACGGCCGGCGCAGCGTTGCGATGCAAGGCGCCGGTCGGCGATGCGTCATCTTACCGAAGGCGGCACGTTCGATGCCGTCTCAATAATGCCGCCCCGCGCGCAGATCCTGTGTCAGTCCGGCAGGTCGGCCGCCTGGATCAGGAAGACATTGTCGTCGCCGGCGCTGGTCGAGAGCCAGACCAGATCCAGCCCGCCGAGCGATGCCTCGACGTTCTCGCGCTCGTTGCCGATCTCGACGACGAGCACGCCGTCCTCGGTCAGCCACTTGCGCGCTTCGGCCACGATCCGCCGCACGACGTCCATGCCGTCCGCGCCGCCCGCGAGTGCGAGTTCCGGCTCGTGACGGTATTCGGCCGGCAGGTTGCCCATCGCGGTCGCGTTCACGTAGGGCGGGTTCGTGATGATGACCTCGTAACGCCCGCCCGGCAGCGGCGCGAAGAGATCGCCTTCGTAGAGCGCGATGCGCTCGTCGAGGCCGTATTCGTCCACGTTGCGATGCGCGACTTCGAGTGCGGGCGCCGAAATGTCGACGGCGTCGATGTCCGCGTTCTGGAACGCCTGCGCCGCGAGAATCGCGAGACAGCCGGAGCCGGTGCACAGTTCGAGCACGTGCGACACCTGGTCCGGATCGGCGACGTACGGCTGCAAGCCGTCCTGCAGCAATTCGCCGATGAACGAACGCGGCACGATCACGCGCTCGTCCACGTAGAAGCGGTGGCCGTGCATCCACGCCTCGTGCGTGATGTACGCGGCCGGCACGCGATCTTTCGCGCGGCGCTCGATCACCTTCATGACGGCGTCGATTTCGGTGTCGAGCAGGCGCGCGTCGAGGAACGGGTCGAGCGTGTCGAGCGGCAGGTGCAGCGTGTGAAGAATCAGATAAGCGGCTTCGTCGTATGCATTCGACGAGCCGTGGCCGAACGACAGTCCGGCCTCGGTGAAGCGGGACACGCCGAAGCGCAGCAGGTCGCGCACGGTGGTGAAGGGTAGCGCCATCGCAAGGCTCCTTTGTTCTCAGGCGATCAGTTGTTCGAGCACGCGCCGGTACACGTTCTTCAGCGGCTCGATGAATTGGACTTCGATATGTTCGTCGATCTTGTGGATGCTGCCGTTCGGCGGCCCGAATTCCACCACTTGCTCGCAGATGCGCGCGATGAAGCGGCCGTCCGACGTTCCGCCCGTCGTAGACAACTCCGTGCGCACGCCGGTTTCATCGAAGATCGCGGTTTCGAGCGCATTCGAGAGCGAGCCGCGCGGCGTCAGGAACGGCAGTCCGCTCACGGTCCAGCTGAGGTCGTAGTCGAGTTCGTGCTTGTCCAGAATTGCGTGGACGCGGCGTTGCAGGTCTTCCACGGTGCTCGCCGTCGAGAAGCGGAAGTTGAACAGCAGTTCCGTGTGGCCCGGGATCACGTTTGTCGCGCCGGTGCCGCTCTTCAGGTTCGAGACCTGCCAGGTGGTCGGCGGAAAGTATTCGTTGCCTTCGTCCCAGTGCTCGGCGACGAGTTCGGCGAGCGCGGGCGCGAGCAAATGAATGGGATTCTTCGCGAGGTGCGGATACGCGATATGCCCCTGCACGCCCTTCACGACGAGCTTGCCCGACATCGAGCCGCGCCGGCCGTTCTTGACCATGTCGCCGAGCGTGGCCGAGGACGTCGGCTCGCCGACGATGCAGTAGTCTAGCCGTTCGCCGCGCGCCTTCAGCGCCTCGACCACTTTCACGGTGCCGTCGGTCGCCGGGCCTTCCTCGTCGCTCGTGATGAGGAACGCGAGCGAGCCGCGATGCGCGGGATGCGCCGCGACGAATTCCTCGCTCGATACGACGAACGCCGCGATCGACGTCTTCATGTCCGCCGCGCCGCGTCCGTAGAGCTTGCCGTCGCGATGGGTCGGCGTGAAGGGCGGCGAGGTCCATTGTTCGAGCGGGCCGGTCGGCACGACGTCGGTGTGGCCGGCGAACGCGAGCAGCTTGCCGTCGGCACCTTGCGTGCCACGCTTGACCGCCCACAGGTTCGTGACGCCGCCCGATTCGATGGTCTCGCATTCGAAGCCGATCGCGCCAAGCCGCTCGACGAGGAGCGCCTGACAGTGCTGGTCATCGGGCGTGACGGACGCGCGCGCGATCAGGTCTTCGGTGAGGAGGAGGGTGCCGGACATTATTCGAGCCAGTTTCAAATGAAAAATGCCGGCGCGGCGGCCGGCAGTCGGATTAATCAACGCAATCGCGCTTCAGTCGAACAACGTTTCGTACTGCTCGGCCGAGAAGCCGAGCGTCTTCACGCGTCCGTTCACGACGACGACCGGCCGCTTGATGATCGACGGCTTGTGGATCATCAGCGCGATCGCGCCGGCGGTCGTGCCGGCTTCGGCCTTGTAGGTGTCGGAGAGGCCGCGCCAGGTCGTGCCGCGCCGGTTGATGAGTTCGTCGAGCGACACGTCCTTCAGCCAGTCCTGCAACAGCGCGTTCGAGACGCCCGCTTTCTTGAAGTCGTGGAATTCGAACGGCACGCCGTGTTCTTCCAGCCACACGCGCGCTTTCTTCACGGTATCGCAGTTCGGGATGCCGTAGACGACCGTCTTCTTCGCCACGATCAGTCGCCTCGCAGGAGCTCGTTCAGGCCGACCTTCGCGCGCGTCTTGGCATCGACCTTCTTCACGATCACCGCGCAATAGAGGCTGTGCGTGCCGTCCTTCGACGGCAGGTTGCCCGCGACCACGACCGATCCCGCCGGAATGCGGCCATACGTGACCGAGCCGGTTTCGCGATCGTAGATTTTCGTGCTCTGGCCGAGATAAACGCCCATCGAAATGACCGAATTCTCCTCGACGATCACGCCTTCCACCACTTCCGAGCGCGCGCCGATGAAGCAGTTGTCCTCGATGATGACGGGGTTCGCCTGCAACGGCTCCAGCACGCCGCCGATGCCCACGCCGCCCGACAAATGCACATTCTTGCCGATCTGCGCGCACGAACCGACCGTCGCCCAGGTGTCGACCATCGTGCCTTCGTCGACATACGCGCCGATGTTCGTGTACGACGGCATCAGCACGACGTTCTTCGCGATGAACGAGCCGCGGCGTGCGATGGCCGGCGGTACGACGCGAAAACCGCCCGCGGCGAAGTCTTCGGCGGTGTAGTTCGCGAACTTCGACGGCACCTTGTCATAGAACTGCGTGTAATTGACGGACCCACCACCCGCCGGCATCGGCGCGTTGTCTTCCAGGCGGAACGACAGCAGCACGGCCTTCTTCAGCCACTGGTTGACGACCCAGTCGCCGTCCTTTTTCTCGGCGACGCGCAGTTGACCTTTGTCCAGTTGCTCGATCGCGTGAGCGACGGCGTCGCGCACTTCGGCGGGCGCGGCTTTCGGCGACAGCTCGGCGCGGTTTTCCCAGGCGTTATCGATGATCTGCTGAAGTTGTTGCGACATGTCGGTGGTATCGGTAAGGAAGGATGGATTTAGGCGGCACGCGCGAGCGTGCGGCAGAACTCGACGATGCGGCGCGCTCCCTCGACGCATTCGTCGACGTCGGCGACGAGCGCGATGCGCACGAACCCCTCGCCGGGATTCGTGCCGTGCGCGGTGCGCGCGAGAAAGGAGCCCGGCAGAACCGTCACATTATAGTCGGCGTAGAGACGCGCCGCGAACTCGGTATCCGAGAGGCCGGTGCGCGCGACGTTCGCCCAGAGATAGAACGCGGCGTCGGGCAGGCGCACGTCCAGCACGTCCGCGAGCATCGGCGTGACCGTCGTGAACTTTTGCAGATATTTCGCGCGGTTGTCACGCACGTGCGTTTCATCCTGCCAGGCGGCGATGCTCGCGCTCTGGAACACCGTGGAGAGCGCCGCGCCGTGGTAGGTGCGGTATAGCAGGAAGTCCTTGAGGATCGATGCATCGCCCGCGACGAAGCCCGAGCGCATGCCCGGCACGTTCGAGCGCTTCGAGAGGCTCGACAGCATCACGAGGCGCTCGAAGCCGCGCCCGAGCCGGTGCGCCGCTTCCAGGCCGCCGAGCGGCGGCGCGGCTTCGTCGAAGTAGATTTCGGAGTAGCACTCGTCCGAGGCGATGACGAAGCCATGCCGGTCCGACAGCGCGAAGAGTTCGCGCCAGTCGTCGAGCGTGAGCACGGCGCCTGTCGGGTTGCCCGGCGAGCAGACATAGAGCAGTTGCGTGCGCGCCCAGATGTCGGCGGGGACGGCCGAGTAATCGCAGGCGAAGTTGCGCGCCGGGTCGCTGTTCACGAAGTACGGTTGCGCCCCCGCGAGAAGCGCCGCGCCTTCGTAGATTTGGTAGAACGGGTTCGGACAGAGTACGATCGGCGGTTCGGCCGCGTTCGCCGACCGGCTGTCGATCACCGTTTGCGCGAGTGCGAAGAGCGCTTCGCGCGAGCCCGATACCGGCAGCACTTCGGTGGCGGCATCGACGGCGGGAAGGTGGTAGCGCGTTTTCACCCACGCCGCGATGGCCTGCCGCAGCGGCTCGCTGCCGAGCGTCGCCGGATACGACGACAAACCGCCGAGCGCATTCACGACGGCATCGCGAACGAGCGCGGGCGTCGGATGCTTCGGCTCGCCGATGCCGAAGCTGATCGGCTTGACGCCGGCACGCGGCTCGATGCCCTTGA
This sequence comes from Caballeronia sp. LZ024, assembly GCF_031451455.1. Taxonomy (NCBI): domain Bacteria; kingdom Pseudomonadati; phylum Pseudomonadota; class Betaproteobacteria; order Burkholderiales; family Burkholderiaceae; genus Caballeronia; species Caballeronia sp. LZ024. The sequence goes on from NZ_JARUXL010000001.1 coordinate 1,425,770, forward strand.
AGAGCGCGCGCAGCTTTTCGAACGGATACGGCTGGAGTTTCTGCAGAAGAGGGTTCACGGCGAGGTCGTCGGACGGCGGCAAATGAGGACTTGGCACAGCTCGCTTGGGCGACGGCCGGAGCGGTGGGCGACCGGATGTCGCGGCACGGGACCGGGGAATCGGCGGCAGCGGGCCGCGGCTCGGGAATACCAGGAAAGCGCTCCCGCACATGACGCGGGAAAGCGTTCGATTATACAGCGGCGCATACGGGCGATTCGGACCATGCAGGCCGCCGGGCCGCGCAGAAAGCGGCTCGCCGACGTCGAGCGAGGTCCGCGGATGAATCATGGAGCAGTGAATGCAGTCGATTGAAACAGGAAGCATTGCGTCGCGGGCGGCGGTCGTGTCGGACGCGTGCGCGCACGCAGACCCGCGTCGCGGTTCTATAAACAAAAGCGAGTCGCGATGAGCCCGCGCCTCGCGAACACACTGCCCACGCTCGCGATCATGCTGGGCGCGTCCGTCTGGGGCCTCGTCTGGTATCCGATGCGCATGCTGGCCGCGCTCGGTCTCACCGGCACCGCCGCCAGCGCGACGACGAGCGCCGCCGCCTGTCTCTTCGTGCTGCTCGTGCGGCGCCGGGCGATCGCGTCGATGTCGTGGCACTGGCTGCTCGTCGCGCTCGCGCTCGCCGCCGGCGTGACGAACATCGGCTTCGTATGGGGCGCGATCCACGGGCAGGTGATGCGCGTGCTGCTGCTCTTCTACCTCACGCCCGCGTGGACCGCGCTCTTCGCGCATTTCATCCTGCACGAGCGGCTCACGCGATCGGGCGTCGCGCTGGCGGCGCTGTCGCTCGCGGGCGCGATGGCGATGCTCTGGTCCCCCGAGCTCGGCATGCCGCTGCCGGCGAATCTCGCCGAATGGGCGGGTCTCGTGGGCGGCATGGGCTTCGCGATGAGCAACGTGCTGATCGTCAAGGTGAGCCGCGTGCTGCCGGACCTGAAACCCGAAATGCGCACGGCGACCATCTTCGGCGGCGCGGCGCTCGTCGCCGCGTTCGCGACATGCTTCGAAGCGATGCCGACTCCGCCCGCCGCCTCGCAGATGGGCATGGTCGCGTTCATCGTGATCGGGCTCGGCGTCGTGCTCGCGTCGAACAACATGCTGGTGCAGATCGGTCTCGCGAAGGTGCCGGCCAATCGCGCGTCGATCATCATGCTGTTCGAACTCGTCGTGACGGCGCTTTCGGCATGGTTTTTCGCGGGCGAAGTGCCGGGCCCGCGCGAATGGGCGGGCGGCGCGTGCATCGTCGTGGCATGCGTGCTGTCGAGCTGGGTGCATCGCGACACTGCGCCCGTCGAGCCGTCTGGCGAAGCCGCCGCCAAAAAGAAATCGACACGCGCGATGGTATGATTGTGACCGCTCGCGAAGGCCGTGCCGACCCGTCAATCGGACGATTCCGCAAAGCGGTTCTAAGTCGTTGATTGCACGTGTTTCGCGCGACGGCAGCGTATTGATCGCAGCCTTGATCGCGCATCAGGCCCGAGAGCAATTCGACCGGCGACGGCCACGCCGCGCATGATCCAGAGCGCGCGAGAAGGCCCGCCGGCCCCGTATCAGAGATACGCCAAGCATTCTTTTCCAACAGCGATATCGCCGTGCGTCTGACCTCGATAAAACTCGCTGGCTTCAAGTCCTTCGTCGATCCCACGCATTTCCAGGTCCCCGGCCAGCTGGTCGGCGTCGTGGGTCCCAATGGCTGTGGCAAGTCCAACATCATCGATGCCGTGCGCTGGGTGCTCGGCGAATCGCGCGCCTCGGAGCTGCGCGGCGAATCGATGCAGGACGTGATCTTCAACGGCTCGACGGCGCGCAAGCCCGGCAGCCGGGCCAGCGTCGAACTGATCTTCGACAACGCCGACGGCCGCGCCGCCGGCCAGTGGAGCACCTACGGCGAAATCGCCGTGAAGCGCGTGCTCACGCGCGACGGCACCTCCAGCTATTACATCAACAATTTGCCCGCGCGCCGCCGCGACATCCAGGACATCTTCCTCGGCACGGGCCTCGGCCCGCGCGCCTACGCGATCATCGGGCAGGGCATGATCTCGCGGATCATCGAGGCGAAGCCGGAAGAACTGCGCGTGTTCCTCGAAGAAGCGGCGGGGGTGTCGAAGTACAAGGAACGGCGTCGCGAAACCGAGAATCGTCTGCATGACACGCGGGAAAATCTGACGCGCGTCGAAGATATCGTTCGTGAACTGAGCGCGAATCTCGAAAAGCTCGAAGGACAGGCGGTCGTCGCGACCAAATACAAGCAGTTGCAGGCCGAGGGCGAAGAGAAGCAGCGTCTGCTGTGGCTCTTGCGCAAAAACGAGGCGGGCAACGAAGCCGAGCGCCAGCAGCGCGCGATTCGCGACGCGCAGATCGAACTCGAAGCGCAGACCGCGCGTCTGCGTGAAGTGGAAGCGCAACTGGAGACGCTGCGCGTCGCGCATTACAGCGCGAGCGACGCGATGCAGGGCGCGCAGGGCGCGCTCTACGAGGCGAATTCGGAAGTGAGCCGCCTGGAGGCGGAGATCCGCTTCATCGTCGAGTCGCGCAATCGCGTGCAGGCGCAGATCGCGGCGCTCACGGCGCAGCGCGAGCAATGGCAGATCCAGGCCGAGCGCGCGCGCGGCGAAATCGAGGACGCTGAAGAAGCGCTGACCATCGGCGAGGAAAAGGCGGCCATCGCGCAGGAAACGGCGGCCGCCAAGCACGACGAATTGCCCGCGCTCGAAGGGCGCTGGCGCGACGCGCAGACGCAACTGAACGAAGAGCGCGGCGGCATCGCGCAGACCGAGCAGTCGCTGAAGCTCGAAGCGGCGCATCAGCGCAACGCCGACCAGCAGCTTCAGCAGTTGCAGCAGCGTCACGAGCGTCTGAAGACGGAAGCGGGCGGGCTCGACGCGCCCGACGAAGCGCAGCTCGAAGAGTTGCGCATGCAGCTTGCCGAACACGAAGAAATTCTCGCCGACGCCCAGGCGCGTCTCGCGGATGCACAGTCCACGCTGCCGCGTCTGGACGGCGAGCGCCGCGCGGCGCAGGAACGCGTGCAGGCCGAAAGCGCGCAGAACCATCAACTGGAAGCGCGGCTTGCCGCGCTGAAGCAGCTTCAGGAAAACGTCCAGACCGAAGGGAAGATCCAGCCGTGGCTCGACAAGCACGAGCTGGGCGGTCTGCCGCGCCTCTGGAAAAAGCTGCACATCGAAGCGGGCTGGGAGACGGCGCTCGAAGCCGCGCTGCGCGAGCGGATGACGGCGCTCGAAGTATCGAATCTCGACTGGGTCAAGGCGTTCGCCACCGACGCGCCGCCCGCCAAGCTCGCGTTTTACGCACCGCCGCCCGCCGGCCGGCCTTTGGAAACGCCGCAAGGCTTGCGGCCGCTCTTGTCGCTCGTGCGCATCGACGATCCGGGCATTCGCGCGGTGCTGAACGACTGGCTCGGCACGACGTTCATCGCCGAGGACATCGGCCAGGCGCTCGCCGCGCGTGCGCAACTGCCCGAAGGCGGCGCGTTCGTCGTGAAGGCGGGGCACATGGTTTCGCGCGTCGGCGTGGCGCTGTATGCGGCCGACTCGGAGCAGGCAGGCATGCTCGCGCGCCAGCAGGAAATCGAAAACCTCACGCGTCAGGTGCGCGCGCAGGCGCTGCTCGCCGACGAAGCGAAGGCCGCCGCCGTGCGCGCCGAGGCCGCGCACACGCAGGCCTCGCAGGCGCTCACCGATGCGCGCTCGGCCGCCGAGCGCGCGACGCAGCGCGTCCACGCGCTGCAACTCGACGTGCTGAAGCTCACGCAGGCGCACGAGCGTTACACGCAGCGCAGCACGCAGATCCGCGAGGAACTCGAAGAGATCAAGGCGCAAATCGACGAACAGCGCGCGCTCAGGGCGGACTCCGAAGCGAATTTCGAGCGTCACGACGCCGAACTCGCCGAACTGCAGGCGCGTTTCGAAGACAACCAGCTCGCATTCGAAGCGCTCGACGAGTCGCTCACGAACGCCCGTCAGGAAGCGCGCGATCTGGAACGCGCGGCGAGCGATGCGAGCTTCGCGGTGCGCGGCCTCGCGGCGAAGATCGAAGAATACAAGCGCAATATCGACACCGCGCACGACCAGAGCGAACGCGTCGCGGGCGCGCTCGAAGACGCGCGCGCCGAACTCGAAACGATCAACGAGCAGACCGCGCAAACCGGTCTGCAAGACGCGCTCGACATCCGCGCGGCAAAGGAAGAGACGCTGCACGCGGCGCGCATCGAACTCGACGACCTGACCGCGCGCCTGCGCCAGTCCGACGAAGCGCGCCTGAGCGTCGAGCGTTCGCTGCAGCCGCTGCGTGAGCGCATCAACGAATTGCAGTTGAAGGAGCAGGCGGCGCGCATCAGCGGCGAACAGTTCGTCGAGCAGTTGCAGGCGGCGGGCGTCGACGAAGCCGAGTTGCAGGCGAAGCTCACGCCGGACATGAAGCCGTCGTATCTGCAGGGCGAGGTCACGCGCCTGAACAATGCGATCGCGGCGCTCGGACCCGTCAACATGGCCGCGCTCGACGAACTTGCGGCGGCCACGCAGCGAAAGGAGTTCCTCGACGCCCAGTCGGCCGACCTGAACAACGCGATCAACACGCTGGAAGACGCGATCCACAAAATCGACCAGGAAACGCGCGCGCTGCTGCAAGGCACCTTCGACGAAGTGAACCGCCATTTCGGCGACCTGTTCCCGCGTCTTTTCGGCGGCGGTCAGGCGAAACTCATCATGACCGGCGACGAAATCCTCGACGCCGGCGTGCAGGTGATGGCGCAGCCGCCCGGCAAGAAGAATTCGACCATTCATCTGCTCTCGGGCGGCGAAAAGGCGCTGACGGCCACCGCGCTCGTCTTCGCGATGTTCCAGCTGAATCCGGCGCCGTTCTGCCTGCTCGACGAAGTGGACGCGCCGCTCGACGACGCGAACACGGAGCGTTTCGCGAACCTCGTGCGCGCGATGGCCGCCAAGACGCAGTTCCTGTTCATCTCGCACAACAAGATCGCGATGGAAATGGCCCAGCAACTGATCGGCGTGACGATGCAGGAGCAGGGCGTGTCGCGGATCGTTGCCGTGGACATGGAATCCGCGGCCGGATTCGCACAGAATGCTGGCTGAAAGACTTTGAACCCGAGCAGGCCGGAACCGCGTTCCGGCCTTACGCGCGAGGCGCGGAGTCGGCGCGCGTTGAAACCAGCGTGCGCGACAGATCGCGCGGCGCATCGCAACTAGAAAGAATGATGGAGCGTGCATGGACGAGTTGACACTCGGTTTGATCGGCGCCGGCGCCGTGGTGGTGGGCGGCGTGGTGGTTTACAACGCGTGGCAGAGCGCGAAGGTGCGTCGCAGGATGCCGCGCCCGATGCCCGAGGAAGCCGCGGATTCGCTCGCCCGTCAAGAGACGGACGAAGAACATCCGTTCATTGAGCCGGTACGGCCCGCGCGCCGCGAGCCCGCGATGGGAGAGGCCGCCGCCCACGAACAGAACGAAGCGCGCGTCGAGCCGAGTTTCGGCGGTGCGCCGATGCCCGGTGTCGCGCCGGCCGATACCGCGGTCGATCTCCAGGCCGAAGCGACGTCGACCAATGGCGAGCCGTCCGTCGAAACCGAAGGGCCGGAGTCGGAAGAGCCGATCGTGCCCGCCGCGACGACGTTCTCCTCGGCGCCGCCCGCGCTCGTGGATCGTCGAATCGACTGCGTCGTGCCGATCCGGCTGACCGCGCCGATCGCCGGCGACAAGCTCGTGCCGCTCGCGCAGCGCCTGCGCCGCGCGGGAACCAAGCCCGTGAACATCGAGGGCAAGCCCGAAGGCGAATCCGCCTGGGAGTTGCTGAAGAACGGCGCGCGCTACGAAGAACTGCGCGCGGCGGCGCAACTCGCGAACCGCAGCGGGCCGCTCAACGAACTGGAATTCTCCGAGTTCGTGACGGGCGTGCAGCGTTTCGCCGACGCCATCGACGGCGCGCCGGAATTTCCCGACATGCTGGAGACGGTCGGCATGGCGCGCGAACTCGACGCGTTCGCCGCCCAGTGCGACGCGCAGCTCTCGATCAACATCCTGTCGGACGGCGCGCCGTGGTCGGCGAACTACGTGCAGGCGGTGGCGTCGCAGGACGGCCTGCTGCTCTCGCGCGACGGCACGCGCTTCGTCAAGCTCGACGCGAAGCAGAACCCGGTCTTCATGCTCCAGTTCGGCGACACCAACTTCCTGCGCGACGACCTCACGTACAAGGGCGGTCAGATGATCACGCTCGTGCTCGACGTGCCGGTCGCGGATGAAGACATCCTCCCGTTCCGCCTGATGTGCGATTACGCGAAGTCGCTGTCCGAGCGCATCGGCGCGCGCGTCGTCGACGACCAGCGCCGCCCGCTGCCGGAATCGGCGCTGATCGCCATCGAAAAGCAGTTGATGACGCTTTACGCGAAGCTGGAGCAGGCGGGCATCCCGGCCGGCTCGCCCGCGACGCGGCGGCTCTTCAGCCAGTAAGCGTTAAGCGTCGGCGTCACTGTCGTCACCCGCCGGACCACGACATCGCGCTCCCGATCGGACTGAACCGGGAGCGCGATTTTTTGTGCGCGCGCGCACGGGCCCGCGCGGGTTGGCCGTCCGGCCGATGCCACGATTTACCGATCTTCTGAGACAATCGAACGACCGGATTTCTTCTCATTGCCACACACTCCGTCTTGCCACGCATGTCCGCCAAAACGAAAGCCGAATCCGCCGTCAAGTCGAAATCCGTGGCGCCCGTGCCGGGCGCCGAGCGGCCGGCGGAGCGCGCCGCCTGGCTGCGCGCCGAACTGGAGCGTGCGAACTACGCGTATTACGTGCTCGACCAGCCGGATCTGCCCGACGCCGAATACGACACGCTCTTCAAGGAATTGCAGCAGATCGAAGCCGACCAGCCCGATCTGATCACGCCCGATTCGCCCACGCAGCGCGTCGGCGGGCAGGTTGCGGCGGGCTTCGAGCCGGTCGTCCACGACGTGCCGATGCTCTCGCTCAACAACGGCTTCGCCGAGGAAGACATCGTCGCGTTCGACAAGCGCGTGTCCGACGCGCTCGGTTACGCGCCGGTGCAGTACGCGTGCGAGCTGAAATTCGACGGCCTCGCCATTTCGCTGCGCTACGACGACGGGCATCTGGTGCAGGCCGCCACGCGCGGCGACGGCGCGACGGGCGAAGACGTCACGGCCAACGTGCGCACGATCCGCTCGATTCCGCTGAAGCTGAAGGGCAAAAACGTGCCGAAGCGGCTCGACGTGCGCGGCGAGGCGCTGATGTTCAAGCGTGATTTCGACAAGCTCAACGCACGCCAGCGCGAGGCGGAGCAGCGCGAATTCGCGAATCCGCGCAACGCGGCGGCGGGCAGCCTTCGCCAGCTCGATCCGAAGATGACGGCGCAGCGTCCGCTGTCGTTTTTTGCGTACGGAATAGGCGTGCTGGAAGGCGCCGAGATGCCGCCGACGCACTCGGCGCTGCTCGACTGGTACGGCGAGATGGGCCTGCCGGTGAATTCGGAGCGCGGCGTGGTCGATGGCGCACAAGGGCTGCTCGATTTCTTCGGCAAGACGGGCGAGAAGCGCGACGGCCTGCCCTATGACATCGACGGCGTCGTCTACAAGGTGAACCGGCGCGAGGAGCAGGATAAGCTCGGCTTCGTCTCGCGCGCACCGCGCTTTGCGCTTGCGCACAAGTTTCCGGCGCAGGAAGCGCTCACGCAACTGCTCGCCATCGACGTGCAGGTCGGCCGCACGGGCGCGATCACGCCGGTGGCGCGGCTCGCACCGATCTTCGTCGGCGGCGCGACGGTCACGAACGCCACGCTGCACAACGAGGACGAGGTTCGCCGCAAGGACATCCGCATCGGCGACACGGTGATCGTGAGGCGCGCAGGCGACGTGATTCCGGAAGTGGTCGGCGCGATCCTGGACCGGCGTCCCGACGACGCCCGCGAGTTCGTGATGCCGACCGAATGCCCGGTATGCGGCTCGAAGATCGAGCGGCTGCCGGACGAAGCCATCGCGCGCTGCACGGGCGGCCTCTTTTGCCCCGCGCAACGCAAGCAGGCGCTCTGGCATTTCGCGCAGCGCCGCGCGCTCGACATCGACGGCCTCGGCGAAAAGATCATCGACCAACTGGTCGAGCAGAATCTCGTGCGCACGCCGGCCGATCTGTTCCATCTCGGCTTTTCGACGCTCGCCGCGCTCGACCGTTTCGGCGACAAATCCGCGCAGAACCTGCTGGATTCGCTCGAAAAGGCGCAGAAGACCACGCTTGCGCGCTTCATTTACGCGCTCGGCATCCGCCATGTAGGCGAATCGACGGCGAAAGACTTCGCGAAACATTTCGGCTCGCTCGATCCGATCATCGCGGCCACGGTCGAGGAATTGCTGGAAGTGAACGACGTCGGGCCGGTCGTCGCGGAATCGATCCACAATTTTTTCGCTGAAGAGCACAACCAGCACGTGATCGAGCAGTTGCGCGCGAAGGTGTCGTGGCCCGAAGCGCCCCCCGCGCCGAAGGCGCCGCAGGGCGCGCTGGCGGGCAAGACCGTCGTGCTGACGGGTACGCTCCCGGCGCTCTCGCGCGAGGAAGCGAAGGAAATGCTGGAATCGGCCGGAGCGAAGGTGGCCGGCTCGGTGTCCAAAAAGACCGATTACGTGGTGGCCGGGGCGGAGGCGGGCAGCAAGCTCGTCAAAGCCGAGGAACTCGGCATCCCCGTGCTCGACGAAGACGGTATGCGCAGGCTTTTGGAAGGAGTGACTCCATGATTCGCGAAATACTGAAGATGGGCGATCCGCGGCTCTTGCGCATCGCGCAACCGGTCGAGCATTTCGATACGCCGGAACTGCACGCGCTCGTGCAGGACATGTTCGACACGATGCGCGACGCGAACGGCGCGGGGCTCGCCGCGCCGCAGATCGGCGTCGACCTGCAGGTCGTGATCTTCGGTTTCGGCTATAACGAGCGCTATCCGGACGCGCCGTCCGTGCCGGAGACGGTGCTGATCAATCCGATCGTGACGCCGAATTCGCACGACATGGAGGAGGGCTGGGAGGGTTGCCTCTCCGTGCCCGGCCTGCGCGGCGCGGTGCAGCGTTACTCGATGATCCGCTATCAAGGCTTCGACCAGTTCGGCGGCGCGATCGAGCGGCTCGCGGAAGGTTTTCACGCGCGCGTCGTCCAGCACGAGTGCGATCACCTGATCGGCAAGCTTTATCCGATGCGCATCACGGACTTCTCGAAGTTCGGCTTCACCGAGGTGCTGTTCCCGGGACTCGACGCGCCGCGGGACGACTGAACGTCGCCGGAGCCTTCGGGCCGCCAGGAAAAACGCAGAAGGCCGCTCCAAAGAGCGGCCTTCGTCTTATGCGAATGTCTTTTTGCTGCCGACGTCCGGCTGGCGGAAGAGCTTGACGTGCTCCGGGTTCGCCGACGCCTGGAGCCGCCCGTCCGGCAGGCGCGCGATCACGACTTCGCCGATGCCGGGGCTCATCACGACGACTTCGTCGCGCAGCGCGAGCAGCGCGTCGAGCCGTCGTCGGCCGCTGATGATTTCGAGGCCGGTTTTCGTTTCGCGAACAATGATCTCAACTGACATGGCGGTTCTCCCCAATAACGTCTGAAGCATGAAAACGCGCCCTCCAGGCGGTAAAAAGGGCGTTACCTGCCTATCGGATGGATGACATATTTTCTTTAAACAAAATTCGAAAAAAAATCGACGCGCACGATTGGGGTGCATCCACGTCGATTTCGGTATTTGCGTCGTTTTTTCGCGACGTATTTTTGTCGGGCGGCGCGCGGTCGTTCGCGTCCTCCGCGCGGATCAGAACGTCTCGTCCGCTCCCAGATAGCGCCACTGGCCGGCGGGCAGCGCGCCGAGCGTGACGTGTCCCATGCGGATTCGCTTGAGCCCCACGACTTCGAGGCCGACCAGCTCGCACATGCGGCGGATCTGGCGTTTCTTGCCCTCGCGCAGCACGAAGCGCAGTTGTTCGCCGTTCTGCCAGCTCACCTGAGCGGTCTTGAGCGGCACGCCGTCCAGTTCCAGGCCGTGACGCAGGAGCGCGAGGCTTTCGTCGGGCAGATGCTGGTCGACGTCCACCGTGTGTTCGCCGAATTTCACGCGCACGAGATATTCCTTATCGACTTCCGAATGGCCGCCGATCAGTTGCTTCGCGACGCGGCCGTCCTGCGTGAGGACGAGAAGCCCGGTGGAATCGATGTCGAGGCGTCCGGCCGGAGCCAGCGTGCGCAGATGGTTCGGCGAAAAACGGATGCCGGAATGGTCTTCGGCCCAGTGATTCGACGGGTTGATCAGTGTGACCGCAGGTTGATAGCCGTCTTCGGCCTGGCCTGAGACATAGCCGACCGGCTTGTGCACGAGGATCGTCACCAGTTGCGACTGGATGGCGTGCGCCGCGGGCAGGATGTCGACGTTCTGGTCCGGGCGGATGCGCGTGCCGAGCGTGTCGATCACCACGCCGTCGACGAGCACCCAGCCTTTTTCGATCCACTCGTCGGCTTCGCGGCGCGAGCACAGGCCGAGTTCGGACATCACTTTCGACAGGCGCACGAGGCCTTCCTCGCCGGCGCGCGCCTGGCGGGCCGGAGAAGGGGACGTGTCGGCGGGTTTGGGCGTGGGTTTCGCCGACGGGCGGTCGTTGTCGCGACGCGGACGGTCGACGGACGGCCGCGGCGGGCGCGAATCGTCACCACGCGATTTGAACGGACGACGCTCGTCGGTATTTCCGGCGCGATCGCCGCGCGGCGCGCCACGGTCGCCGAACGACGGACGCGGACCGCGTTCACCGCCGCCAGCAGACCGCGAATCGTCACCACGCGATTTGAACGGACGACGCTCGTCGGTATTTCCGGCGCGATCGCCACGCGGCGCGCCACGGTCGCCGAACGACGGACGCAGACCGCGTTCGCCGCCGCCCGCAGACCGCGAATCGTCACCGCGCGATTTGAACGGACGACGCTCGTCGGTATTTCCGGCGCGATCGCCACGCGGCGCGCCACGGTCGCCGAACGACGGACGCGGACCGCGTTCGCCGCCGCCCGCAGACCGCGAATCGTCACCGCGCGATTTGAACGGACGACGCTCGTCGGAATTCCCGGCGCCATCGCCGCGCGGCGCGCCACGGTCGCCGAACGACGGACGCGGACCGCGTTCACCGCCGCCAGAGGATCGCGAATCATCACCGCGCGATTTGAACGGACGACGCTCGTCGGAATTCCCGGCGCGATCGCCGCGCGGCGCGCCACGGTCGCCGAACGACGGACGCGGACCGCGTTCACCGCCGCCCGCGGATCGCGAATCGTCACCGCGCGATTTGAACGGACGACGCTCATCCGTACTTCCGGCGCGATCGCCGCGCGGCGCGCCACGATCACCGAACGACGGACGCGGACCGCGTTCGCCGCCGGCCGGCCGCGAATCCGGCCGTCCCTCGCGCGGCGCGCCGGTCTTCGGTCCCGCGGGCCGCGGCCCGCCTGGTGCTTCCGCCCGCACGGGCTTGCGTCCGGCAGCGCTGCCGGAACGAACGGGGGAACGCGCCGGCGTCGCCGGGCGCGGATGTTTGGCTGTCAGTTTGACGCGCATAATTTCTCAGGCTGCGATCGCGCGCAGCAGTTCGGTTTCGACCTGAATCTGGGTCCGGTTGCTGGAAAGGCCACGGCCGTCGAGCAGGAACACGTCCTCGACGCGTTCGCCGAGCGTGTTGATCCGCGCCGCCTGCACGCCGATCCGGTGTTGCGCCAGAACCCGCGCGATCGAATAAAGGAGGCCCTGCCGGTCGTTCGCAGACACGGACAGGATGTAGTACTGGCCGCGCTCGTCGGGACGCAGGTCCACGCGCGGTGTGATCGGAAAAGTGCGCACGAGGCGCGAGAGCCGTCCCTTCGACGGCTCCGGCAAGATGCGTTCGGCCGTGAGCAGCGTGCCAAGCTGCTCCTCGACCAGATTCGCGATGTCGCGATAATGCCCGTCATGGTCCGGATGCGCGACCAGAAAGTTGTCGAGCGCGTAGCCGTGACGCGTCGTGCTCACGCGCGCGTCGAGCACGGACAGGCCGTTCTTGTCGAAATAGCCGCAGATCGCGGCAAAAAGATCCGGGCGATCCTTCACGTACACGAGCACCTGCAGGCCCGCGCCGATCGGCGACGGCCGCGCGCGCACGATCGGCTTGACGCTCTCGACGTGCTTGTAGAGCACGCGCGTCTGCCATGCGATATCGGCGGCGTCGTGACGCAGGAAATAGCCGACGTCGAGCTGGTCCCACAAGCGGCGCTGCGCGTTGTCGGGGACCGTTTCGAGCCGCAGAAGCGCAAGCGCCTCTTCCTGGCGCGATTTCAGTTCCGAATGCGCGTCGGGTTCGGCGCCGCCGAGCACGGCGCGCGTCGCGCGGTACAGGTCTTCGAGCAGCTTGCCTTTCCACGCGTTCCAGACCTTCGGGCTGGTGCCGCGAATATCGGCGACGGTCAAAAGATACAGCGCCGACAGCCGCCGCTCGGTTTTCACGAGCGCGGCAAACTGCTTGATCACTTCAGGATCGCTCGTGTCCTGCTTCTGCGCGACCTGGCTCATCGTCAGATGCTGCTCGACGAGCCAGACGATCAGCGCGCTGTCCTCGGGGCCGATGCCGTGCTCGCGGCAGAAGCGCCGCGCGTCGACCATGCCGAGCGTCGAGTGATCGCCGCCGCGGCCCTTCGCGATGTCGTGAAAGAGCGCGGCCACGTAGAGCACCCACGGACGCTCGAAGTTGCCGATGATCTGGCTGCAGAACGGATACTCGTGCGCATGCTCGGCGATCGCGAAGCGCCTGAGATTGCGCAGCACCATCAGGATGTGCTGGTCGACGGTGTAGACGTGATACAGGTCGTGCTGCATCTGTCCGACGATGCGCCGGAAATTCAGCAGATAGCGCCCGAGCACGCTCGTCTGGTTCATGAGCCGGAACGCATGCGTGATGCCTTCGGGCTGCTTCAGGATCTCCATGAACAGCCGGCGGTTTTCGGGATCGCGCCGCCAGTCGCGGTCCATCAGGTCGCGCGCGTTGTAGATCGCGCGCAGCGTGCGCGCCGAAAAGCCCTTGATGCCGCGCGTCTGTTCGTAGAGCAGGAACGCTTCGAGAATCGCGTGCGGTTCGCGTTCGAACACGTCGTCGCGGGCGATTTCCAGCATGCCCTGCTTTTCGACGAAGCGTCCCGAAATCACCCGCGTGACGCCGCTCGTCGACGGGAACAGCTGCGCCTCGACGTTCTGGATCAGGATGGTCGCGAGTTGCGTCACCGCTTTCGCCGCCCAGTAGTAGCGGCGCATCAGCTGCTCGCTCGCGCGCTTGGTCGCGGTCGCCTGGAAGCCGAAGCTCTCGGCGAGCGGCGTCTGCAGGTCGAACACGAGAATGTCCTGCCGACGCTTCGCGATCACGTGCAGGCGCGCGCGCAGCGTCTTCAAAAAGCCTTCGTTGCGGCGCAGTTCGCGCGCTTCGCGTTCGGTGATGAGGCCGCGCAGGTCGAGTTCGCGCCAGCTGCTGCCGAAGCCCGCCGCGCGCGAGATCCACAGGATGAGTTGCAGGTCGCGCAGCCCGCCCGGGCTTTCCTTGACGTTCGGTTCGAGGCTGTACGGCGTGTCCTGGAATTTTGCGTGCCGCTGGCGCATTTCCAGCACTTTCGCCTGGAAGAACGCGCGCGGATCGAGCGTCTGCTGGTAGCGCTCGCGAAACGCCTGGAAAAGCGGCGTGTCGCCCCAGACGCGCCGCGCTTCCAGGAGCGACGTGAGCACGGTCACGTCGTTACTCGCTTCGTCGATGCATTGCGCGACCGAGCGCACGCTGCTGCCGATGTCGAGCCCGATGTCCCACGCCATGCCGATGAAGCGCTCGATGCGCGCGGTGAGGTCGGCGTCGCCGGAATCGGCCGGCTTGTGGTCCGGCAGCAGCACGAGGATGTCGACGTCGGAATAGGGCGCGAGCTCGCCGCGTCCGTAGCCGCCGACTGCCACGAGCGCTGCCCACGACGGCATTTCGCAGGCGTCCCAGGCGCCGCGCAACGCGTCGTCGGTGGCGCGGGCGAGGGCGTGCATCAGCGAATCGACGTTCGAGGCGGTCTGGAAGCGCTCGAGCAACGCGGCCTTCTGCGATTTGAAAGCCGTTTTCAGCGAGTCACAGGGCGGGGCGACGGCAGTAACGCTCATGGGCGGAAAGGAGGAGGGAGCGGTTGAATGGGCGGATGGCCGCGTCGGACGTCCGCTTGCCGACGGACTGCGCGAGCGCTCTGCAGGCCGCGCGAGCGCCGGGTGGCACGGGATGCGGCGGATCGCTGTTCGGACTCGTCATGCGTTACCTCGAAAGGGGCGCGGAATCGGATTCGGTCGTATTTTGCGCGCGGCATTCCCGCGCTCGTGCCTGTATTACGCGGTCGCGGCGATGAGTTGCGACGGCGCCTGCGTTCCCGCCGAGATCGTCAGTACTTCATAGCCCGTCGGCGTGACGAGCACCGTATGCTCCCACTGCGCCGACAGACTGCGGTCGCGCGTCTTCACGGTCCACTGGTCGGGCATCGTGCGGATGTCGCGGCGCCCGGCATTGATCATCGGCTCGACGGTGAAGATCATGCCGGCTTCCAGTTCGATGCCCGTGCCCGGGCGCCCGTAGTGGAGCACCTGCGGCTCCTCGTGGAACACCTGGCCGATGCCGTGGCCGCAATATTCGCGCACGACGCTATAGCCCTGCGACTCCGCATGCTTCTGGATCGCGGCGCCGATGTCGCCGAGGCGCGCACCGGGGCGCACCTGATCGATGCCGAGCCACATGCAGTCGAACGTGGTCTGCACGAGCCGTTTCGCCAGAATCGAGCCTTCGCCGACGACGAACATGCGGCTCGTATCGCCGAAATAGCCGTTCTTGACGACCGTGATGTCGATATTCAGGGCGTCGCCGTTCTTCAGCGCCTTGTCGCCCGGAATGCCGTGACAGATCACGTCGTTCACGGAAATGCAGGTCGCCTTCGGATAGGGCGGGTAGCCGGGCGGCTGGTAGTTCAGCGGCGCGGGGACCGTTCCCTGCTCCTTCACCATGAATTCATGGCAGAGGCGGTCGAGTTCGCCGGTGGTCACGCCCGCCACGATGTGCGGCGTGATGAAATCGAGCACCTCGCTGGCGAGCCGGCAGGCGACGCGCATCTCTGCGATGTCGTGGTCGTTTTTCAGCGTAATGGACATGACTTGTCAGGAAAAATCGTGTAGGCGGCGCTTTCGCGCGAAAGCGGCATTATCGCACCTTAGCCGGTGCGCCGCATCGGGATGGCCGGCGCGCGCCGGCCTCCCGAAGGGGGTCTTCCTTTTTTGGCGCGATCCGCGCGGAGTTCCAGTCTTCGCGCTCTGCCGCGCCGCTGCAAGGATCGACGTCCTGGCCGGTGCGCGCGGCCCGGTTTTCCCTCATCCGGGCGCCTTGAGCGAGGTAATCATGGCGTGCTATACTCTTTGGCTAAGTCGATACGAAGTCTGCGTGCGTCAGAATAGTCAAAACTGACTGTTTGCCGAGGCAGCTTTCGACTTGATTCGCAAGCCGGCGCACCCAGGGTGTCCGGCGTCCGGAAAGAAAAACGGGCGCAGGATGCGGCAGCCGGCTTAAGACCCAACCCTCGCGGAGAATTTCATGGCAGTTACCATGCGTCAAATGCTGGAAGCCGGTGTCCACTTCGGTCACCAAACGCGCTTCTGGAACCCGAAGATGGCCCCGTATATCTTCGGTCATCGCAACAAGATTCACATCATCAACCTCGAAAAGACGCTGCCGCTCTACAACGACGCGCTGAAGTACGTGCGTCAGCTGGCAGCCAATCGCGGCACGATCCTCTTTGTCGGCACGAAGCGCCAGTCGCGTGACACGGTGCAGGAAGAAGCGCAACGCGCCGGCATGCCGTTCGTCAACGCGCGCTGGCTCGGCGGCATGCTGACCAACTTCAAGACGCTGAAGATTTCGATCAAGCGCCTGAAGGACATGGAGGCAGCGCTGGAATCGGGCGAAACCGAGCGCATGAGCAAGAAGGAAGCGCTTCTGTTCGAACGCGAAATGGCGAAGCTGCAAAAGTCGATCGGCGGCGTGAAGGACATGGGCGGCATTCCGGACGCTATCTTCGTGATCGACGTCGGCTATCACAAGATTGCCGTGACGGAAGCGAAGAAGCTGGGCATTCCGGTCATCGCCGTGGTCGACACGAACCACTCGCCGGAAGGCATCGACTACGTGATCCCGGGTAACGACGACGCCAGCAAGGCCGTTGCGCTGTACGCGCAAGGCATGGCCGACGCGATCCTCGAAGGCCGTGCGAACGCGGTGAACGAAGTGGTCCAGGCCGCGCGCAGCGGCGAGGGCGACGAGTTCGTCGAGGTCAACGCAGAGGCGTAACGAGCCCTGTATCCGGCAAAAAAGGGGGCTTTCTTGAAGGCCCCTTTTTTTTAGCGGAATTTCTTTTGCGCCGATTATCCGGCCGGTGCGCGGGCGCCGTGATTGCTGAAACCCCGCTGTGACCCAATTCCTGTCGCGGGCACCGAGCCGGCGGCACGTATCAAACAGACTCAAGGAGCGAATGATGGCGGCAATTACCGCAAGCATGGTGGCAGAACTGCGCGCGAAGACCGACGCGCCGATGATGGAATGCAAGAAGGCGCTGACGGAAGCCGACGGCGACATGGCGCGCGCCGAAGAGCTGCTGCGCGTGAAGCTCGGCAACAAGGCGAGCAAGGCGGCATCGCGCGTGACGGCTGAAGGCATCGTGACCGCGCACGTCGAAGGCGGCGTGGGCGCGCTCGTCGAACTGAACTGCGAAACCGACTTCGTCGCGAAGAATGACGACTTCCTCGCGTTCGGCAAGACCATTGCCGAACTCGTGGCGAAGACCAATCCGGCCGACGTCGCCGCGCTCGGCGCGCAGGCGCTCGAAAGCTCGACGGTCGACGCCGTGCGTCTCGCGCTCGTCGGCAAGATCGGCGAAAACCTGTCGATCCGCCGTTTCGTGCGCTTCGAAACCAGCAACAAGTTGGCTTCGTATCTGCACGGCACGCGCATCGGCGTGCTCGTCGAGTTCTCGGGCTCAGACGAGCAGGTCGGCCGTGATGTCGCCATGCACGTCGCGGCGATGAAGCCGGTGTCGCTGTCGTCGGACGAAGTGCCCGCCGACCTGATCGCGAAGGAACGCAGCATCGCCGAGCAGAAGGCCGCCGAATCGGGCAAGCCGGCGGAAATCGTCGCGAAGATGGTCGACGGCAGCGTGCAGAAGTATCTGAAGGAAGTGTCGCTGCTGAACCAGCCGTTCGTGAAGAACGACAAGCAGACGATCGAACAGATGCTGAAGGCTGCGGGCGCATCGGTGCAGAAGTTCGCGCTGTTCGTCGTCGGCGAAGGCATAGAGAAGCGTCAGGACGATTTCGCCGCCGAAGTGGCCGCGCAAGTCGCAGCAGCAAAGCAGGGCTAAGTCCCTTCGCGCGGCGGGCGTCGTTTCGCCGTGCGACATCGGCCTCTGGCAGCATCCGCATCACGCAGGAAACACGGCGGAACACTCGTTCCGCCCGTTCCAAGACAGTCTGCCAGGCGTCAGTTCGGCACCCAATCGTGGTATAAGGGTTAACCCTTAAGTCACTGAGTGATGCCCGAATTTGGCGCGCTTGCCGTAAATGTCGTTTCACCCCTACAGTTCTACGTTGTTGCAACCCTCCTCGGCGCGATCGGAACCTCATATGCCCACAGCCTACAAACGCGTACTCCTCAAGCTCTCCGGCGAAGCCCTCATGGGCGACGATGCGTTCGGCATCAATCGCGCAACCATCGAACGGATGGTGGCGGATGTGGCTGAAGTGGTGCGCATGGGCACCCAGCTCGCGGTCGTGATCGGCGGCGGCAATATCTTTCGCGGCGTCGCGGGCGGCGCGGCCGGCATGGACCGTGCGACGGCCGACTACATGGGCATGCTCGCCACGATGATGAACGCGCTCGCGCTGCAGGACGCCATGCGCCACGCCGGCATCGAGGCACGCGTGCAGTCCGCGCTGCGCATGGACCAGGTGGTCGAGCCGTATATCCGTCCGCGCGCCATTCGCCAGCTCGAAGAGGGCAAAGTGGTGATTTTCGCGGCCGGCACGGGCAACCCGTTCTTCACGACCGATACGGCCGCCGCATTGCGCGGGTCGGAGATCGGCGCGGAAGTCGTGTTGAAGGCGACCAAGGTGGACGGCGTATACTCCGCCGACCCGAAGAAGGATCCGGACGCGACGCGCTACAGCACGATCAGCTTCGACGAGGCAATTGGCCGCAATCTGCAGGTGATGGACGCGACGGCTTTCGCGCTGTGCCGCGACCAGAAGCTGCCGATCCGCGTGTTTTCGATCAACAAGGCGGGCGCGTTGAAGCGCATCGTCCAGGGCGACGACGAAGGCACGCTCGTCCACGTGTAAACTCTCGCGTATCCGGGCGCGGCGCGGCTCGAACGCTGGCGCCGTTTTCGCCTGCATCGCCAGCAACCCAAGGTTTGGAGGTTTAAATGAGTGTGGCTGACATTAAAAAGGGCGTCGACCAGAAAATGCAGCGGTCGATCGAGGCGTTCAAGGCCGACCTCGCGAAGATCCGCACGGGTCGCGCCCACACCGGCTTGCTTGACCATATCCAGGTCGATTACTACGGCTCGAACGTGCCCATTTCGCAAGTGGCGAACATGACGCTCGTCGATGCCCGCACGATCGGTGTCCAGCCGTGGGAAAAGAAGATGGTGCCGGCCGTCGAAAAGGCGATCCGCGACTCGGATCTCGGCCTGAATCCGGCGACGCAGGGCGAGCTGATCCGCGTGCCGATGCCGGCGCTCACCGAAGAACGCCGCCGCGAACTCACGAAAGTCGTGAAGAGCGAAGGCGAGACGGCCAAGATCGCCGTGCGCAACCTGCGTCGCGACGCCAACGAGCAACTGAAGAAGCTCGTGAAGGACAAGGAAATTTCGGAAGACGACGAGCGCCGCGCCGGCGACGACGTCCAGAAGCTCACCGACAAATTCGTCGCGGAAATCGACAAGCTGGTTCAGTCGAAGGAAGCCGAGATCATGACGGTGTAAAGACCGCGTGCGGTCCTGCCAGTCGTGCTGGCTTCATTCTGTCGATAATAAGATTCAGCGGCCATGACCTATACCAGCTCTACCGTTCGCGTGCCCGATGTCGCGGCTGTTCCGCGCCATATCGCGATCATCATGGACGGCAATGGCCGTTGGGCGACTGAGCGGCGCCTGCCGCGCGTCGCCGGACATACGCGCGGCGTCGATGCCGTGCGCGCAACCGTCGAAAGCTGCGCCCGGCGCGGCGTCGAGTACGTGACGCTGTTCGCCTTCAGTTCCGAAAACTGGCGCCGGCCGACCGAGGAAGTCACGTTCCTGATGCGCCTTTTCGTGACGGCGCTGGAGCGCGAAATCGGCAAGCTGCATGCGAACGGCATCCGCCTGCGCGTCGTCGGCGACATCGCGATGTTCGACGAACGCATCCGCGCGCTCATCCAGCGCGCCGAAACCAAAACCGCCCGCAACACGCGACTCACGCTGACCATCGCCGCCAACTACGGCGGTCGCTGGGACATCATGCAAGCAACCCGTAAGCTTGCGGAGCAATCGGCGGCGGCGGGCGAGGCGGTGCGAGTCGACGAGGATTCGTTCGCGCAGCACCTCGCGATGGCTTACGCGCCGGAGCCGGATCTCTTCATCCGCACGGGCGGCGAGCAGCGCATCAGCAACTTCCTGCTGTGGCAGCTCGCCTACACCGAGTTCTATTTCACCGATACCTACTGGCCGGATTTCGACGCCGAAGCGCTTGCGCGCGCGATCGAATCGTATGGCGAGCGTGAGCGGCGCTTCGGCCGCACGAGCGCGCAGCTCGCGTCGCAATCCCAGAAGGCCGACACCCTTTCATGCTAAAGACGCGTGTCATCACGGCAATCGTTCTGCTGGCGGTACTCGTCCCGGTCACGCTGTTCGCGCCGGTCGGGGCGTTCGGGGCGCTGATCGCGTTCGTCGTGGTGTTCGCGGCCTGGGAATGGGCGCGGCTCCTGAAGCTCGGCGGCGTCGGACCGGTCGTCTATGCGCTCGTTTGCGCGCTCGCGCTCGTTCTGAGCACGTATCTGGGCGTCGCTCCCAAGGGCCTCTTGCAGATGGCCGCGATCTTCTGGGTGCTCGCGGGGCCGTTCGCGCTCCTGCGCAAGCCGCAACTCGCGGCGGGCGCCTGGCGTTCGTTCCTCCTTTTCGCGGGCGTCGTCGTGTTCGCGGCCTGCTGGCACGCGCTCGTCGCGGCCCGCACCGTCGGCGTGGCGTTCGTGCTATCGCTTCTCCTAGTCGTCTGGCTCGCCGACATAGGCGCATACTTCGCCGGAAAAGCCCTCGGACGCCACAAGCTCGCGCCGTCCATCAGCCCGGGCAAGACCTGGGAAGGCGCCGTCGGCGGCTGGGTCGCGGTGATCGTGATCGGTTCGATCGCCGCCGCTACGCTCGCTTTCGCGCCGACCCTGTTCACGGCCTTCGTCGAGCATCTCGGCTGGGTCCGGGCGCTAGCCGCGCTTACCGTGCTGGTCGCGTTTAGCGTGATCGGCGATCTGTTTGAATCGCTCTTGAAGCGCCAGGCCGGCGTCAAGGACTCGAGCGGTCTCCTGCCGGGCCACGGCGGCGTGCTCGACCGCATCGACGCGCTGTTGCCGGTGTTGCCGATCGCGCTGCTGCTTGTCGGCTAATTCGTCGGCTAAAGAAGGATTTATGCAAAAACGTCTGACTTTGCTCGGCTCCACGGGCTCGATCGGCGAAAGCACGCTCGACGTCGTGGCGCGGCATCCCGACCGCTTCTCGGTCCACGCGCTCACCGCTCATCGCAACGGCGACAAACTCGTCGCCCAGTGCCTGCGCTTTCAACCGGCCGTCGCGGTCGTCGGCGATGCCGACACCGCCGCGCGCGTGGAGGCGCAATTGCGCGCGGCCGGCTGCAAGACGCACGTGCAGCACGGCGAGAAAGCGCTCGTCGACGCGGCGTCGGCGTCGGAATGCGACACGGTCGTGGCCGCGATCGTCGGCGCGGCGGGCCTTGCGCCCACGCTCGCCGCCGCGCGCACGGGCAAGCGCATCCTGCTCGCGAACAAGGAAGCGCTCGTGATGTCGGGGCAGATTTTCATCGACGCCGTGCGCGACAACGGCGCGGTGCTCTTGCCCGTCGACAGCGAGCACAACGCCGTGTTCCAGTGCCTGCCGCGTGAAGCCGCGATGCACGGCGGCGTGTCGAAGATCATCCTGACGGCGTCGGGCGGCCCGTTCCGCACGCGCGAGCCGTCGTCGCTCGTGAACGTCACGCCCGACGAAGCCTGCAAGCATCCGAACTGGGCGATGGGCCGCAAGATCTCCGTCGATTCCGCGACGATGATGAACAAGGGCCTCGAAGTGATCGAGGCGCACTGGCTCTTCGACCTGCCGGGCTCGCGCATCGAGGTGCTGATCCACCCGCAGAGCGTGATCCATTCGATGGTGTCCTACGCCGACGGCTCCGTACTCGCGCAACTCGGCAATCCCGACATGCGCACGCCGATCGCGCACGCGCTCGCGTTCCCGGATCGCGTGGAATCGGGCGTCGCGCAACTGGATCTCGCGCAGATCGCTTCGCTCACGTTCGAGAAGCCGGACTTCGAACGCTTCCCGTGCCTCGCGCTCGCGATCGAGGCGCTGGAAGCCGGCGGCATCGCCAGCGCCGCGCTGAATGCGGCGAACGAAATCGCCGTCGAGGCGTTTCTCGGCCGCCGTATCGGCTTCATGGCGATCGCCGAGGTGGTCGGGCGCGTGCTGGACGCGCTGCCGAACACGAGCGCCGCCACGCTCGATCATGTCCTTGCCGCCGACGCCAGCGCGCGTCGTCTCGCGAACGGCTTCGTCGACAAGCTGACATCGAGCCCAGCGAGCAATCCGCCCGTCGAGCGCATCGCGCATTGAGGCCGTCATGAACTTCCTGACCGAAATCGTTGCCTTCGTCGTTGCGATAGGCGTGCTCGTCGTCGTCCACGAATTCGGCCATTACAGCGTCGCGCGGCTGTGCGGCGTCAAGGTGCTGCGTTTTTCGGTCGGCTTCGGCAAGCCGCTCGTGCGCTGGGTCAGCCAGAAGACGGGCGTCGAGTGGACGATCGCGGCGCTGCCGCTCGGCGGCTACGTGAAGATGCTCGACGAGCGCGAAGCCGACAGCGATATTGCGCCAGAGGATCTGCCGCGCGCATTCAACCGGCAGAGCGTCTTGAAGCGCATCGCGATCGTCGCGGCGGGGCCCATCGCCAACTTCATCCTCGCGATCGCGCTGTTTTCGGCCGTATTCGCGGGCGGCGTGACCGAACCGGCTGCCATCGTCTCGGCGCCGGCGGCCGAAACGGCCGCCGCGCAGGCCGGCTTCGAAGGCGGCGAAACCGTCGTCTCGATGCGCGATGCGCAGGCCGGCGGCGATGCGCATCCGATTCGCTCGTGGTCGGACCTGCGCTGGAAGCTGCTCGATGCATCGTTCGATCACCGCAGCGTGGTGCTCACCGCGAAGACGCCCGACGGCACGTTCGACTTCCCCGTCGATGTCGCGGGCATCGGCGACCCGGACGCCGATCAGGACTTTATGGACAAGCTCGGCTTCGCGCCGGGCGGCGGCACGCTCTCGGTGGCGGGTCTGGAAGCGGGCAGCGCTGCGCAAAAGAGCGGCCTGCACGCGGGCGACACGCTGCGCGCGATCGACGGCAGGAAGGTCGAGAACGCCACGGGTTTCATCGATTACGTGCGCGGCCACGCGGGCAAGCCGGTCACGCTCACGCTTGAACGCGACGGCCGTCTCATGACCGTGACGGTCGTGCCGGATGCAAAGCGCGACGATGAAACCGGCCGCGACGTGGGGCGCATCGGCGCGGCGCTCGCGAACCAGTTGCCGAGCGTCGACGTGCGTTACGGGCCGCTCGAAAGCCTGCGCCTCGGCGTGAACCGCACCTGGGACATCAGCGTGTATTCGCTGCGCATGTTCGGGCGGATGATCGTCGGCGAGGCGTCGCTCAAGAACCTTTCGGGACCGGTGACCATCGCCGACTACGCGGGCAAGAGCGCGCGGCTCGGGTTGTCTGCGTTCGTGTCGTTTCTGGCGCTCGTCAGCATCAGTCTCGGCGTGTTGAACTTGTTACCGATTCCGGTATTGGACGGTGGTCATCTGTTATATTATTTGGTTGAAGCCATTACCGGCAAGGCGGTATCCGATCGCTGGCAGCTGGTTCTGCAACGGGCGGGCCTCGTGTGCATCGTCGCTTTGTCGATGATCGCACTGTTCAACGACCTGGCTCGCCTTATCCGTTTTTGATCCATTTTCACAAGGTCTGGCGGCGTCTCATGAGGGACCGCCGGAACTGATGCAGCTATAACACTGGGGAAGCACGTTGTTCAAACCTCATCGCTTTGTTCCTAAGACGGCTGTGGCCGCGGCACTGGCCGCAACCGGCATGGCGGCACACGCGACCACGCCTTTTGTCGTGCAGGATATCCGGATCGACGGTCTCCAGCGCATCGAACCGGGTTCAGTCTTCGCCTACCTGCCGATCAAGCAAGGCGACACGTTTACCGATGACAAGGCGTCCGAAGCGATTCGCGCGCTTTATGCAACGGGCTTCTTCAACGACGTGCAGATTGCCACTCAAGGCAACATCGTCGTGGTGCAGGTGCAGGAACGTCCGGCCATCTCGCAAATCGATTTCGCCGGCCTCCATGAGTTCGACAAGGACAACCTGACGAAGGCATTGCGTTCGGTCGGATTGTCGCAGGGCCGATCTTACGACAAGGCGCTCGTCGATCGCGCGGAACAGGAGCTCAAACGCCAGTATCTGACGCGCGGCTACTACGCCGCCGAAGTCACGACGACGGTGACGCCGGTCGACCGCAATCGCGTGTCGATCCTGTTCTCGGTGGCCGAAGGTCCGAGCGCGAAGATCCGCCAGATCAACTTCATCGGCAACAAGGCCGTGAGCACGAGCACGCTGCGCGACGAGATGCAGCTTTCCACGCCGAACTGGTTCTCGTGGTACACGAAGAACGATCTGTACGCGAAGGAAAAGCTCACGGGCGACCTCGAGAACGTCCGCTCGTATTACCTGAATCGCGGCTACCTCGAATTCAGCATCGACTCGACGCAGGTTTCGATCTCGCCCGACAAGTCGGATATGTACCTGACCATCGCGCTGCACGAAGGCGAGCCGTACAAGGTCAACAGCATCAAGCTCGCGGGCAATCTGCTCGACCGCGAGGCGGAACTCACCAAGCTCATCAAGATCAAGCCGGGCGAGCGCTTCTCGGCGGAAAAACTGCAGGCGACCACGAAGGCGATCGTCGACAAGCTCGGCGAATACGGCTACGCGTTCGCGCAGGTCAACGCGCAACCGCAGATCGACCAGGCGAACCATACGGTCGACCTCACGCTGCAGATCGAGCCTAGCCGCCGCGTCTATGTGCGGCGCGTGAACATCGTGGGCAATACGCGCACGCGCGACGAAGTCGTGCGCCGCGAAATGCGCCAGCTCGAAAGCTCGTGGTTCGATTCGAGCCGCCTCGCGCTGTCCAAGGACCGCGTGAACCGCCTCGGCTACTTCACCGACGTCGACGTGACCACGATTCCCGTCGAAGGCACGAACGACCAGGTCGACGTGGACGTGAAGGTCGCGGAAAAGCCGACCGGCGCGATCACGCTGGGCGCGGGCTTCTCGTCGACGGACAAGGTGGTGCTTTCTGCTGGCGTGTCGCAGGACAACGTGTTCGGCTCCGGCACGAGCCTCGCGGTGAACGTGAACACCGCGAAGACGTACCGCACGCTGACGGTGACGCAGGTCGATCCGTACTTCACGATCGACGGCATCAAGCGCATCACCGACGCGTACTACCGCACGTACCAGCCGCTCTATTACTCGACCGATTCGAGCTTCAAGATCATCACGATGGGCGCCGACACGAAGTTCGGCATCCCGTTCTCCGAGCAGGACACCGTGTATTTCGGCGCCGGCATCGAGCAGAACACGATGGACGTGGACTCGAACACGCCGACCGCGTACAAGAATTACGTGAACGAATTCGGCCGGGTGGTGAACAACATCCCGCTGACGGTCGGCTGGTCGCGCGACAATCGCGACAGCGCGCTCGTGCCGAGCCGCGGCTACTACCTGCAGACGAACGCCGAATACGGCACGCCGCTCGGCAATACGACCTACGGCAAGTTCGACGCGCAGTTCCAGTATTACTACTCGTTCGCGCGCGGCTTCGTGCTCGGCTTCAACCTGCAGGGCGGTTACGGCAAGGGCCTGCAAGGACAGACGTACCCGATCTTCAAGAACTACTACGCGGGCGGTATCGGTTCGGTGCGTGGCTATGAGCCGAGCTCGCTCGGTCCGCGCGACCCGTCGACGGGCGACCCGATCGGTGGCTCGCGCATGGCAGTCGGCAATATCGAACTGACGTTCCCGCTGCCGGGCACGGGTTATGACCGCACGCTGCGTGTCTTCACCTTCCTCGATGCCGGTAACGTCTGGGGCGACCCGGGACAGGGCGGTTCGGGAGGCGGCTCGAACGGCCTGCGCTACGGTTACGGTGTCGGTCTCGCATGGATCTCGCCGATCGGCCCGCTCAAGCTGAGCCTGGGTTTCCCGCTGCAGAAGCACGAAGGCGACCAGTATCAGAAGTTCCAGTTCCAGATCGGCACGGCGTTCTGACGCAATGCGTGACTCGTTTCTGCCCTTTAGTGACGTGAGGAAGACTTTGCGAACCGGTAAGCTATCGAAACATTTGGGATCGGTCCTTGTGCTGTCGATGATCCTCGGCTTCTCGGGCGTTGGCGCGTACGCGCAGGACACCGGTGCCGCACGGATCGCGGCCGTCAATTCCGACCGCATCCTGCGCGAGTCGGCGGCGGCGAAAGCGGCACAATCGAAGCTCGAGCAGGAGTTTTCGAAGCGCGACAAGGCGCTGCAGGAAATGGCGCAACGCCTGAAAACGATGTCGGACGGCGTGGACAAGAACGGTCCGTCGATGTCGCCCACGGATCGCGCGGCGCGTCAGCGTGACCTTTCGCAACTCGACGCGGACTTCCAGCGCAAGCAGCGCGAATTCCGCGAAGACCTGAACCAGCGCCGCAACGAAGAACTCGCGGCGGTGCTGGATCGCGCGAACAAGATCATCAAGCAGATCGCCGAGCAGCAGCACTACGACCTCATCGTGCAGGAAGCGGTGTACGTGAGCCCGCGTATCGATATCACCGATCAGGTGCTGAAGGCACTTGCCGCCAGCAGCGCGAACTGATCAGGAGCCGCAGACGGATGGCATCAGGTACGACATCGGCAATGACGATCACGCTCGCTGAACTGGCCCGGCGCTTCGGCGGCGAGATCGTCGGCGACGCGCAACACCGCGTCGGCAGCCTCGCCCCGCTCGACAAGGCCGACGCTGGGCAGCTCGCGTTTCTCGCGAATCAGAAATATCTGCCGCAAGTCGAGACGACGCGGGCGGGCGCGGTGCTGATTTCGGCTGCGGATCTCGAAAAAGTAGCGGCCCGCGAAGGCCTCAACTTCATCGTCACGCCGAATCCTTACGCGTATTTCGCACGCGTCGCGCAGGCGTTCATCGACCTCGCGACGCCGGCCGTCAAGCCGGGCGTGCACGAGAGCGCGTCGATCGACCCGGGCGCGAAAGTCGCGGCCAGCGCCGTCATCGGCGCGCACGTGACGGTGGAAGCGGGCGCGGTGATCGGCGAGCGCGTAAAACTCGACGCGGGCGTCGTGATCGGCCGGGGCGTGAAGCTCGGCGACGACGTTCATCTCTATCCGAACGTAACGGTCTATCATGGCTGTAAGCTTGGCGCGCGCGTGATCGTGCATGCGGGCGCGGTGATCGGCGCGGACGGCTTCGGTTTCGCGCCGGATTTCGTAGGCGAAGGCGAGGCGCGCACCGGCAGCTGGGTAAAAATCCCGCAGGTCGGCGCGGTCGATATCGCGGACGACGTCGAAATCGGCGCGAACACCACTATCGATCGCGGCGCGATGGCGGATACCGTCATCGAGGAATGCGTGAAGATCGACAATCTCGTGCAGATCGGTCACAACTGCCGGATCGGCGCTTACACAGTCATTGCCGGCTGCGCGGGCATCGCGGGCAGCACGAACATCGGGCGGCACTGCATGATCGGCGGCGCGGTGGGCATCGCGGGCCACGTGACGCTGGCGGACTACGTGATCGTCACGGCGCAGTCGGGCGTGTCGAAGTCGCTGACGAAGTCGGGCATGTACACGAGCGCGTTCCCGGCCGTGAATCACGCCGACTGGAACAAGAGCGCGGCCATCATGCGCAACCTCGACAAACTGCGCGACCGCATCAAGGCGCTCGAAGCGGCGCTGGACGAGCGCAAGAGCGAGTAGCACGCAGCTTCGACCCAAGCGGTCGTTCGAGCCGCACGAACAAGATTCAAGCAGCGACAACAGCAGAGACGACAGCATCCCAGGCGGGCCGCGCGCGGTCCGCAGTCAACATCCGCGTTTAAAAGACGCGCGAGCAGAACGATCATGAGCACAGAAAAAATCAATCTCGACATCCACAAGATTCTTACGTTGCTGCCGCATCGGTATCCGATCCTGCTCGTCGATCGCGTGCTCGAACTTGAGCCGCACAAGAGCATCAAAGCGCTGAAGAACGTGTCAATCAACGAGCCGTATTTTCAGGGTCACTTCCCGACGCGTCCGGTGATGCCGGGCGTGCTGATTCTCGAAGCGCTGGCGCAGACGGCCGCGCTCCTGACGTTCGCGGAAGAGCCGCACGATCCGGAAACGACGCTCTACTACTTCGTCGGCATCGACGGCGCGCGCTTCAAGCGCGTGGTGGAGCCGGGCGATCAGCTGATCCTGAACGTCACGTTCGAGCGGTACATGCGCGGCATCTGGAAATTCAAGGCGCGCGCCGAAGTCGACGGCGCAGTCGCCGCGGAAGCCGAACTCATGTGCACCGTGAAGAACACCGACGCGTGATCGCGGCACGGCCCGACTCGCATCGGAACACACGCAACGCAACGAACAGAACACTAGGCGAGGGCGCATGAGCAAGATTCACCCTACCGCGATCGTCGAGCCGGGCGCAGAGCTCGATGAATCCGTCGAGATCGGGCCGTATGCGATCGTCGGCGCGCACGTCGTGATCGGCGCGCGCACGACCGTCGGCTCGCACAGCGTGATCGAAGGCCACACGACGATCGGCGAAGACAATCGCATCGGCCATTACGCGTCGGTCGGCGGCCGTCCGCAGGACATGAAGTACAAGGACGAACCGACCCGGCTCGAAATCGGCAACCGCAACACCATCCGCGAATTCACGACGATCCACACGGGCACCGTGCAGGACCAGGGCCTGACCTCGATCGGCGACGACTGCTGGATCATGGCGTACGTGCACGTCGGCCACGATTGCCGGCTCGGCAGCAACGTGATCATGTCGAGCAACGCGCAGCTCGCGGGCCATGTGACCGTGGGCGATCACGCGATCGTCGGCGGCATGTCGGGCGTGCACCAGTTCGTGCGCATCGGCGCGCATTCGATGCTGGGCGGCGCATCGGCGCTCGTGCAGGACGTGCCCCCGTTCGTGATCGCGGCGGGCAACAAGGCCGAGCCGCACGGCATCAACGTCGAAGGCTTGCGCCGGCGCGGATTTTCCGCCGAAGCGATTTCGGCGTTGCGCTCGGCGTACCGCGTCGTCTACAAGAGCGGCCTGTCGCTCGAAGAGGCGAAAGTGCAGTTGAGCGAACTCGCGAAGGCCGGCGGCGACGGCGATGCGCCCGTCAAGGCGTTCTACGACTTCATCGCGGCGTCGCAACGCGGCATCATCCGCTGAACGCCGCTTCGATGACGCTGTTACCCAATCCCTTGCGTGTCGCGATGGTCGCGGGCGAGCCGTCCGGCGACCTGCTGGCGGCGTCGCTGCTCGGCGGGCTCAAGGAGCGGCTGCCGGCCGCGACGCACTATAGTGGCATCGGCGGCCCGCGCATGACGGCCGTCGGCTTCGATGCCCACTGGCCGATGGACAAGCTGACCGTGCGCGGCTACGTCGAGGCGCTCAGGCACATCCCCGAGATTCTCGGCATCCGCAACGAACTGAAGCGGCAGTTGCTGGCCGAGCCGCCGTCGGTGTTCATCGGCGTGGACGCGCCCGACTTCAATTTCGGGCTCGAACACGCGCTGCGCGACGCGGGCATTCCGACCGTGCATTTCGTCTGTCCGTCGATCTGGGCGTGGCGCGGCGGGCGCATCAAGAAAATCGTGAAGGCCGTCGATCACATGCTGTGCGTGTTTCCGTTCGAAACCGCGCTGCTGGAAAAGGCGGGCGTGGCGGCGACTTACGTTGGACATCCGCTCGCCGACGAAATCCCCATCGAACCGGACACGCTCGGCGCGCGCCGCGAACTCGGGATCGCCGAGGGCGGTCCGGTGATCGCCGTGCTGCCGGGTAGCCGCCGCTCGGAAATTTCGCTGATCGGCCCGACGTTCTTCGACGCGATGGAGCTGATGCAGTTGCGCGAGCCCGGCGTGCGCTTTCTGATGCCGGCGGCGAATCCTGCACTGCGCGAGTTGCTGCAACCGCTGGTGGAAGCGCATCCGCATCTGAATCTCACGATCACCGACGGCCGCGCGCAGACCGCGATGACCGCCGCCGACGCAATCCTCGTCAAAAGCGGCACGGTCACGCTGGAAGCGGCGCTCCTGAAGAAGCCAATGGTCATCTCGTACAAGGTGCCCTGGCTCACGGGCCAGATCATGAAGCGCCAGGGTTATTTGCCGTATGTCGGCCTGCCGAACATCCTGGCGGGGCGTTTCGTCGTGCCGGAAATCCTGCAACATTTCGCGACGCCCGAAGCGCTCGCCGACGCCACGCTGAAACAGTTGAACGACGACGCGAACCGCCGTACCCTGACGGAAATTTTCACGGAAATGCACCACGCGCTGCGCCAGAACACGGCGCAGAAGGCGGCGGAAGCCGTTGCGACGATGCTCGAATCCCGGAGGCCGCGATAATGGCGGGCGCAGCGAAAAAGCCGGCGAAGGCGGCATCGAAGCAGCGCGGCCTCAATTTCGACTCGCCGCTCGACGTCATTTGCGGCGTCGACGAAGCGGGGCGCGGGCCGCTCGCCGGACCGGTCGTCGCGGCGGCGGTGATTTTCGATCCGGCCAAGCCGAAGATTCGCGGTCTCGACGACTCCAAAGTGCTCACCGCGAAAAAGCGCGAGGAACTGTACGACAAGATCGTCGATCGCGCGCTCGCTTACTGCGTCGCCTCGGCGAGCGTCGAGGAAATCGACACGATCAACATCCTCCACGCCACCATGCTCGCGATGAAGCGCGCGGTGGAAGGGCTGTCGGTGGCGCCGACGCTCGTGAAGATCGACGGCAACCGCTGCCCGGTTCTCGCGATCCGCTCGGAAGCCGTGATCGGCGGCGATGCGCTCGTCGCGCAAATCTCGGCGGCGTCGATTCTCGCTAAGGTCACGCGCGACCGCATGCTGCTGCAATTGCACGAGATGCATCCCCACTACGGTTTCGACGCGCATGCCGGTTACGGCACGCCGCAGCACCTCGCCGCTTTGCGCGATCACGGGCCGTGCGAGCATCATCGACGGTCGTTCGCGCCGGTGCGCGAGGCGCATGCCCGCTTCGGCATCGTGTTGCCGGACGTTGCGCCGGAGGTGATCGCCGCCGCCGCCACGCTCGATCAGGACTCGGACGCCCGCGCCTTCTGACTTCTCCAACGTGAAATCCATCACCTCGCGGGAAAATCCGCTCTATAAGCGCCTGAAGGCGCTCGCCGGTTCCACGGCGCAGCAGCGCCGAAGCGGCCACGCGCTGCTCGAAGGGCTGCACCTCGCGTCCGCCTATCTCGACGCCGCCGGGCAGCCGGAGACGTGCATCGTCACCGAAGGCGCGTTGCAGCACGAGGAAGCGCGCGCGATCGTCGCGCGTATCGAGGAAAAGCGCGTGCACACGCTGCCCGATGCGCTCTTCGGGCAGCTATCGAGCGTCGTGCATGGCGTCGGCATGCTGCTTCTGGTCGAAAAGATCGACGCGCCGCTGCCGGCGCGGGTCGCGACGACCTGCGTCGTGCTCGACGGCGTGCAGGACGCGGGAAATGTCGGCTCGATCCTGCGAAGCGCGGCGGCGGCGGGCGTGCAGAACGTGTTTTGCGCGCCGGGCACGGCTTACGCGTGGTCGTCGAAAGTGCTGCGCTCGGCGATGGGCGCGCATTTCCTGCTGAATATTTTCGAGGACGTGGAGCCCGCCGGCCTGATCGCGCGGCTCGACGTGCCGGTGACGATCACTGATTCGCACGGCGCACAGGCCATCTACCACAGCGATCTATCGGGCGAACTCGCGTGGGTGTTCGGCAACGAGGGCGCGGGCGTGTCGCAGGCATGGCGCGATGCCGTGACGCATCGCGTGACGATTCCGCAGCCGGGCGGCATGGAGTCGCTCAACGTGGCGGCCGCGGCCGCCGTGTGTCTTTTCGAGCAATGCCGCCAGCAGCGCGGCGCGTGAGCCTCAGTAATACGACGGCCGCTCCAGTTTGATTTCCTGAAGGATGGTCGTCGCGATTTCCTCGATGGACTTGTGCGTCGAGGACAGCCACTTGACCCCCTCGCGCTTCATCATCATTTCCGCTTCGTTGATCTCGTAGCGGCAGTTCGCAAGCGCAGCGTACTTGCTGCCCGGCCGCCGCTCATTGCGGATTTCCGAAAGCCGCTGCGGATCGATCGACAGCCCGAACATCTTGTCGCGATGTTCCAGAAGCGGCGTCGGCAGCTTGCCGCGCTCGAAATCTTCGGGGATCAGCGGGTAATTAGCGGCTTTTACGCCGTACTGCATCGCGAGATAGAGACTCGTCGGTGTCTTGCCGCTGCGTGAGACGCCCACCAGGATCACGTCGGCCTCGGTCAGATTGCGGTTGCTCTGGCCGTCGTCGTGGGCGAGCGAGAAGTTGATCGCCTCGATCCGGTTCTTGTATTCCTCGGTATCCGCGTTCTGATGCACGCGCCCCATGGCGTGCGTCGACTTGATTTCCAGTTCGTGTTCGAGCGGCTCGATGAAGGTCTGGAACATGTCGAGCACGAGCGCATTCGAGGCCTTCACGATCCGGTTCGATTCGCTGTCGACGAGCGTAGTGAAGACGATCGGGCGGCGCCCGTCGAGCGACACGGCCTCGTTGATCTTCTCGACGGTCGCAAACGCCTTGTCGCTTGAATCGACGAACGGCAAGCGCACGAGCCGGAATTTCTGGTCGAACTGGGAGAGGATCGAGTGCGCGAAGGTTTCGGCAGTGATCCCGGTACCGTCGGAGACGATGAATACGGATGGCGGCATCGGTGAAGAGGGAACGAGAGTGGGCGACCGCGCTCAAATCGATACGCATTTCATTGAGCGGACTAAAAGCCTACTGAACAGGGGCGATGTGTGCCGGCGCACCGTGAACGGCGATTAAGCTGCGCATTTGTCGGCCCGGCAGAACATTTCAAGAGCCAGCACGGTAGAATAGCGGCAACCTGTTCGATAAGCAATTGCGAACAATTTGATATCGAATTTCGTCGTTTCCGCCCGATTCGCGCGATTTTCCTGCAGATCGGCGTCGTTTCGAGCAAATAATGATCGACTCGACGCATGTCCGAACCGCGTTTTTTGGCCGCTCCGGACTATTTTGCGATAGCTCATCAAACAGGTTGTGCAAGGTACGGCACGCGCTTTCAACGGGCGCGGCCGCACGAGAGCCCGCTTGCATGATCGAGAATTTCATCCACCTCAGGGGCTTGTATGACTAACGCAGTCAATGTTGCGAAAGATGTCGCAAAGGATCAGGCGTATGTAGTTCCATTCGAGCAGTTGCGAATGACCGATGTCGAAATCGTCGGCGGCAAGAACGCGTCGCTCGGCGAGATGATCAGCCAGCTGGCGAGCGCCGGCGTGCGCGTGCCGACGGGCTTCGCCACGACGGCATTGGCGTTTCGCGATTTTCTCAATCACAACAATCTGACCGAGCGCATCGCGAAGCGCCTTGAAACGCTCGACGTCGACGACGTGAAGGCGCTGGCCGAAGCCGGCAAGGAAATTCGCCAGTGGATCGTCGATGCGCCGATGCAGCCGCGCCTCGAAGCCGACATCCGCGCGGGCTTCGACACGCTGCAAAACAGCTCGCCTGAAGAGCTGTCGTTTGCCGTGCGTTCGTCGGCTACCGCCGAAGACTTGCCGGATGCGTCGTTCGCGGGTCAACAGGAGAGCTATCTGAACGTGGTCGGCGTCGAGGACGTGCTCGACCGCATGAAGCACGTGTTCGCGTCGCTCTACAACGACCGCGCCATCTCCTATCGCGTCCACAAGGGCTTTACGCACGCTGAAGTCGCGTTGTCGGCGGGCGTGCAGCGCATGGTCCGCTCGGACGTGGGCGCCGCGGGCGTCATGTTCACCATCGATACCGAATCGGGTTTCAAGGACGCCGTGTTCATCACGTCGAGCTACGGCCTCGGCGAAACGGTCGTGCAGGGCGCGGTCAACCCGGACGAGTTCTACGTCTTCAAGACCACGCTCGCCGCGGGCAAATATCCGATCATCCGCCGCTCGATCGGCTCGAAGCTCATCAAGATGGAATTCACGAAGGCGGGCGAAGAAGGCCGCGTGAAGACCGTCGACGTGGCGCACGAGCAGCGCAACCGCTTCTCCATCACCGACGACGACGTGATCGAACTCGCGAAGTACGCGGTGATCATCGAGAAGCACTATCAGCGTCCGATGGACATCGAGTGGGGCAAGGATGGCCGCGACGGCAAGATCTTCATCCTGCAGGCGCGTCCGGAAACCGTGAAGAGCCAGGCGGCCGGCAAGGCCGAGATGCGCTTCAAGCTGAAAGGCCAGTCGAACGTGCTCGCCACCGGCCGCGCGATCGGCCAGAAGATCGGCGCGGGCCCGGTGCGCGTGATCCACGATCCGTCGGAAATGGAACGCGTGCAGCCGGGCGACGTGCTCGTCGCCGACATGACCGACCCGAACTGGGAACCGGTGATGAAGCGCGCCTCGGCCATCGTGACGAACCGCGGCGGGCGCACCTGTCACGCGGCGATCATCGCACGCGAACTGGGCGTGCCGGCGGTCGTCGGCTGCGGCGACGCCACCGACGTGCTGAAGGAAGGCGCCCTCGTGACGGTCTCGTGCGCGGAAGGCGACGAAGGCAAGATCTACGACGGCCTGCTCGAAACCGAGGTCACCGAAGTCCAGCGCGGCGATCTGCCCGAGATTCCGGTCAAGATCATGATGAACGTCGGCAATCCGCAGCTCGCGTTCGACTTCTCGCAATTGCCGAACGCAGGCGTCGGCCTCGCGCGGCTCGAGTTCATCATCAACAACAACATCGGCGTGCACCCGAAGGCGATTCTGGAGTACCCGAACATCGACGCGGACCTGAAGAAGGCGGTCGAGAGCGTCGCGCGCGGTCACGCATCGCCGCGTGCGTTCTATGTCGACAAGCTGACCGAAGGCATCGCCACGATCGCGGCGGCGTTCTATCCGAAGCCCGTGATTGTGCGTCTGTCGGACTTCAAGTCGAACGAGTACAAGAAGCTGATCGGCGGTTCGCGCTACGAGCCGGACGAAGAAAACCCGATGCTCGGCTTCCGCGGCGCGTCGCGTTACATCGCCGACGACTTCGCCGAAGCGTTCCACATGGAATGCATCGCGCTCAAGAAGGTGCGCGAGGAAATGGGCCTCGATAACGTCGAGATCATGGTGCCGTTCGTGCGCACGCTGAAGCAGGCGGAACGCGTGGTCGGGCTGCTCGAGAAGTTCGGCCTGAAGCGCGGCGTGAACGGCCTCAAGCTCGTCATGATGTGCGAAGTGCCGTCGAACGCGATTCTCGCCGAAGAGTTCCTGCAGTTCTTCGACGGCTTCTCGATCGGTTCGAACGACCTCACGCAGTTGACGCTCGGCCTCGACCGCGACTCGGGCATGGAACTGCTCGCCGTCGACTTCGACGAACGCGATCCGGCCGTGCAGTTCATGCTGAAGCGCGCCATCGAAACGTGCCTGCGCCTCGACAAGTACGTCGGCATCTGCGGCCAGGGTCCTTCGGATCACCCGGACCTCGCCGAATGGCTCGCGAAGGAAGGCATCAAGTCGATGTCGCTGAATCCGGACACGATCATCGATACGTGGCAGACGCTCGCGAAGGCGTTGAACAAGTAAGCAGGCATCACATGGCGGCCTCGCGATAGCTTTTTCGAGATGGCTGCCGTGCTATAAACACCCCGGATATTCCGGGGTGTTTTCGTTTGGAGACTGGCATGGCCTCAAGCGGACTTTTCTGGTGGATCGTAGCCGGCGCGCTCGTGGTGATGGAGCTGTTCACCGGCACGTTCTATCTGCTGATGATCGCGCTCGGTTTCATCGCGGGCGGGCTCGCGCACTGGTTCGGCGCGACGCTCGACGTGGAACTCGCGGCCGCAGCGGGCGTGGCGCTGGTCGCCGTCGTGGTATTGCGCCGCTCGCGCTTTGGCAACTGGAAGAAGCGTGACGCTTCGCGCGACGTCAACGTGAACCTCGACATTGGCGAGACGCTGCAGGTGAACGAATGGCACGAAGGCCATGCGCGCGCGATGTATCGCGGCGCGCAATGGGATATCGAACTCGCGCCGGGGGAAACCGAGGGCGCGGGCTGGTACCGGATCACGGCGATGCAGGGCAACCGGCTGGTCGTCGCGGCGAAGCGTGGATAACAAGGAGCATGAAATGGATGTGACCATAGTCGGGGCAATCCTGCTGGTGATCGTCGTAGTGATCGCCGCGCAGACCATCAAGATCGTGCCGCAGCAGCACGCGTGGGTGCTCGAGCGCCTCGGCCGCTATCACGCGACGCTCACGCCCGGTCTCACGATCGTGCTGCCGTTCATCGACCGCGTGGCCTACAAGCATGTGCTCAAGGAGATTCCACTCGAAGTGCCGAGCCAGGTCTGCATCACGCGCGACAACACGCAGTTGCAGGTGGACGGCGTGCTGTATTTCCAGGTGACCGACGCGATGAAGGCGTCCTACGGCTCCAGCAACTTCGTGTACGCGATCACGCAGCTTTCGCAGACGACCTTGCGCTCCGTGATCGGCAAGCTCGAACTCGACAAGACCTTCGAGGAACGCGACTACATCAACCATTCGATCGTCACCGCGCTCGACGAAGCGGCGTCGAACTGGGGCGTGAAGGTGCTGCGCTACGAGATCAAGGACCTGACGCCGCCGAAGGAAATCCTCCACGCGATGCAGGCGCAGATTACCGCCGAGCGTGAAAAGCGCGCGGTGATCGCGGCGTCGGAAGGGCGCAAGCAGGAGCAGATCAACCTCGCGTGGGGCGCGCGCGAGGCCGCGATCCACAAGTCCGAAGGCGAACGGCAGGCGGCGATCAACCAGGCACAGGGCGAAGCGTCGGCGATTCTGGCCGTCGCCGAGGCGAACGCGCAGGCGATCGAAAAAGTCGGCGCGGCCATTCAGACGGGCGGCGGCATCGACGCGGTGAACCTGAAGATCGCGGAACAGTATGTCGGCGCGTTCGGCAACCTCGCGAAGCAGGGCAACACGCTGATCGTGCCCGGCAATCTCGCGGACATGAGTTCGATGATCGCCTCCGCGTTGTCGATCGTGAAGGGCGACGGCGGCAGCGGCGTGATTCGCAAGAGCTAAAACAAAGGGCGTCGACCGCTGCGGTCGACGCCCTTTTTTCATCCACGACGCGACTGGATCAGCGCGTCGATGTGCGCATAATGCGCGCCTTTTCGCGTTCCCAGTCGCGCTTCTTCTCGGTTTCGCGCTTGTCGTGCATCTTCTTGCCCTTTGCGAGACCGATCTCGCATTTCACGCGCCCACCTTTGTAATGAAGATTGAGCGGCACGAGCGTGTGGCCGCGCTGCTCGACTTTGCCGATCAGCTTCGAAATCTCTTCCTTGTGCAGAAGCAGCTTGCGCGTGCGCACAGGGTCGGGGTGAATGTGGGTGGAGGCTTCCGGCAGCGGGCTGATGTGCGCGCCGATCAGATACAGCTCGCCGTCACGGATGATGACGTAGCCTTCCTTGATCTGCGTGCGGCCGGCGCGGATGGCCTTGACTTCCCACCCTTCAAGCACGAGCCCGGCTTCGTAGCGATCTTCGATGAAGTAATCGAAGAAGGCTTTTCTGTTGTCGATGATGCTCATGAATGGAAAGTGCCCAACTCGTTTAAAATCCTGATTTTAGCAGCGCGGCGCCGGACGGGGCCGAACCTTGCCTGTAACGTCTGACGATGCAGGCCGCGATGCTTCCCACTCTTGCCACTGTGTTGCGCCCTTTATGGCAGATGTCCAGAAAACCGTATTGATCCGCCACTCGGCGGAACAGATGTTCGACCTCGTCACCGACGTTGCCGACTACCCCAATTTCCTGCCGTGGTGCGGCGGCGTCGAGATTCTCCGCCAGGACGAAACCGGCATGGAAGCGAAGATCGACATCAACTTCAAGGGAATCAAGCAGCACTTCGGGACGCGCAACACGCAGAAGCGGCCGACCAGCATCGATATGGAGTTCATGAGCGGCCCTTTCAAGAAGTTCACGGGCTTTTGGCGCTTCACGCCGTTGCGCGCCGATGCGTGCAAGATCGAATTCGCGCTGCATTACGAGTTTTCGAACGTGATTCTGGAAAAGATCATCGGGCCGGTGTTCAGCCACATCGCGAATACGTTCGTCGATTCGTTCGTCAAACGCGCCGATCAGAAGTACGGCAAGGCATGAACATGCGCATCGATGTCTGCTATGGCCTGGCCGGAGCGCAAAGCTTCCTCGCGACGCTGGATCTGCCCGAAGGCGCCACCGTGCAACAGGCCATCGACGCGAGCGGCGTGCTTTCGCGCCATCCCGAAGTCGATCTGACGACGCAGAAGGTCGGTGTGTTCGGCAAGCTCGCGCCGCTCGATGCCGTGCTCGCCGATTTCGATCGTGTCGAGATTTACCGGCCGCTCAAGGTCGATCCGAAGATGGCGCGTCAGCGGCGCGTCGAGAAGACGCGCAAGGCAGGGTCGATCGAAGGGCGGAAGTGGCAGTCGAAGGACTCGCGGTAGGGCGCCTTGGCGTCCCGCTGCCCGTAAGAAGGCCGTTCCGGCTTGCACCGGAACGGCATTTTTTCGTGGACGCCAAGCGTCAGCGCTTAAGTTTCGCGAACGCCGCCGCCATTGCACCGGCCGGCTCCGATTCGCGACGATTATTGCCGCGTACGTCGCGCGCGCTGCCGCCACCGCCGCCGCCGCGCCGGTCCTGCGCGCCGCGCTGCGAACCCGTTCCCGCGCCCGCCGCGGCGTTGGCCGGAGCGAAATCGTCGTCGAGTCGCATCGTGAGCGCAATGCGCTGGCGTTTCACATCGGTTTCGAGGACCTTGACCGTCACCACCTGACCCGCCTTCACGACTTCGTGCGGATCCTTGATGAACTTCGTCGACATCGCCGAGACGTGCACGAGCCCGTCCTGATGCACGCCGATATCGACGAACGCCCCGAACGCCGCCACGTTCGTCACGACGCCTTCCAGCACCATGCCCGGCGTGAGGTCGGAGATTTTCTCGACGCCTTCGCGGAACGTCGCCGTCTTGAACTCGGGACGCGGGTCGCGGCCCGGCTTCTCCAGCTCAGAAAGGATGTCGCGCACCGTCGGCAGCCCGAAGCGGTCGTCGACGAATTCCGCCGGCGAGAGGCCCGAGAGCGACTCGCGCTTGCCGAGCACATCGGCGACATGTTTGTTGATCTTCGCGAGAATGCGCTCGACGACCGGATACGCCTCCGGATGCACCGACGAGCGGTCCAGCGGATTCACGCCGTTGTTGATGCGCAGAAAGCCGGCGGCCTGCTCGAAGGTTTTGTCACCGAGACGCGGCACCTTCTTCAGATGCTCGCGCGACGGGAACGGCCCGTTGGCATCGCGGAATTCGACGATATTGCGCGCGAGCGTCGCGTTCAGCCCCGACACGCGAGCGAGCAGAGCGACCGACGCCGTATTCGCATCGACGCCGACCGCGTTCACGCAATCCTCGACGACCGCATCGAGCGAGCGCGCGAGTTCGCGCTGATTCACGTCATGCTGATACTGGCCGACGCCGA
This sequence comes from Caballeronia sp. LZ024, assembly GCF_031451455.1. Classification (NCBI taxonomy): domain Bacteria; kingdom Pseudomonadati; phylum Pseudomonadota; class Betaproteobacteria; order Burkholderiales; family Burkholderiaceae; genus Caballeronia; species Caballeronia sp. LZ024. The sequence goes on from NZ_JARUXL010000001.1 coordinate 1,465,026, forward strand.
TCGCTTTCGGCTCGATCTTGACGAGTTCGGCGAGCGGGTCCTGCAGGCGCCGCGCGATCGACACGGCGCCGCGCAGCGACACGTCCAGTTCCGGGAACTCCTTCGCGGCGAGTTCGGACGCCGAATACACCGACGCGCCCGCTTCCGACACGACGATCTTCTGCAACTTCAGTTCCGGATGCTTCGCGATGAGTTCGCTCGCGAGCTTGTCGGTTTCGCGCGAAGCCGTGCCGTTGCCGATGCTGATCAGTTCGGCCTGCGTCTGCGCCGCGATGCGTGCGAGCTTCGCGAGTGAGCCGTCCCAGTCGCGGCGCGGCTCGTGCGGGTAGATGGTGTCGGTGGCGAGCAGCTTGCCCGTGCGATCGACGACCGCGACCTTCACGCCGGTGCGCAGTCCCGGATCGAGGCCGATGACAGCTTTCGGACCGGCGGGCGCGGCGAGCAGCAGATCCTTCAGATTCCTCGCGAACACGCGGATCGCTTCGGCTTCCGCTTCCTCGCGCAATTGCGTCAGCAAGTCGTTTTCGATGCTCGGCTGCACCTTCACGCGCCAGCACCAGCGGCAGACGTCGGAAAGCCATTTGTCGGCCGGGCGCCCCTGGTTCGCGATGCCGCAATGCTGCGCGATCATGGCTTCGCCGGGATGCGGCACCTGCGCGTCGAGTTCTTCGCCGAGGCCGAGCTTCACCATCAGCACGCCGGCATTGCGTCCGCGAAAGAGCGCGAGCGCGCGGTGCGACGGCACGGTGCGGATCGTCTCGCTGTACTCGTAGTAGTCGCGGAATTTCTCGCCTTCGTCGCCCTGTTTGCCGTCGACCACCGTCGACATCACGCGGCCCTGGTTGAACAGGTAATCGCGCAGCTTGCCGAGAATCTCGGCCGTTTCGCCGAACTGCTCGGAAAGGATGTCGCGTGCGCCGTCGAGCGCGGCCTTTACGTCGGCGACGCCTTTCTCCGCGTCGACGAACTTCGCGGCTTCTGCTTGCGGATCGAGCTTCGGATCGGCGAGGAGCGCGTCCGCGAGCGGCTGCAAACCGGCTTCGCGGGCGATCTGCGCGCGGGTGCGGCGCTTCGGCTTGTACGGCAGATACAGGTCTTCGAGAACCTGCTTGCTGTCCGCGCCTTCGATCGCGGCGCGCAGTTCGTCGGTGAGCTTGTCTTGCTCGTCGATGCTGTGGATGATCGACGCGCGGCGGTCTTCGAGCTCGCGCAGATACAGGAGCCGTTCTTCGAGATTGCGCAGTTGCGTATCGTCGAGATTACCGGTCACTTCCTTGCGATACCGGGCGATGAACGGGACGGTCGAGCCTTCATCGAGGAGTTGCACGGCTGCGGCGACCTGGCGCGGCTGGACGCTCAACTCCGTGGCGATGCGCTGTACGATCTTGACTGCTACGGTTTCCGTCATGGGTTTCTGCACTGCCTGCTGGCTCATCAAGGGCGTCGGTGCGCGCGTAGCGGACTCGCGCGAGGCGCGCGGGAGCTTTGGGGCACGAGCACGCCGGCCGGGTTGGTGAAGCGGGGCATTTTGCCATAAATGCCGGGGCGTCCCGGCGCGCGGTGATAGAATTTCGGGATCGTTCAAGCCGCTTGCCCATCACGTTGCCGACCTCCCGCCTGATCCACGTCCCGCCGAGCGTATCGTCCGCGAGCGCATCGAAAACTGCCGTCGCATCGTCCTTTGCCCTGCCGTGGCGGGCCGTCTCGCCGGCTGTACGGCGAGCCGCCGCGCTGGGGTCGTCGCTTGCCGTGCTGGTCGTGACCGCAGCGATGCCGGCGCACAACGCGCTCGCGCAGACCTCGAAACCGAAGCCGATCGATCCGACTACGTCGGTGAGCGTGAGATCGCTCGACGAATCGGCGGAGGCGGACAATGCGTCGGTGCCGAGCGCGGATTCCGGCTTCGACGGCCGCCAGAAGGCGCTGAACAAGCGCACCGAAGCGAACGACTATCGGTATGGCGTCGCGCAGCACGACTGTTACAGCACGTTCTTCGTGAATCACTGCCTCGACAAGGCGCGCGACCAGATGCGCGTGGAGCAGCGCAGCATCCGCACGGAGCAACTCGCGCTCGACGACGAACAGCGCGTGCAGCATGCGAAGGAGCGCGACCAGCAGGCGGCGATCAAGCGCGCGCAATTCGATGCCGACGCACCGCAGCGCGCGGCGAACGAGAAGGCGAACGAGACGTCGTTTGCCGAGAAGCAGCGCCAGAACGAACTGGCAGCGGCGCAACGCAACGCCGAGGCGCCGCAGCGCGCCGCGAACGAGGCCGCGTATCAGCGCAAGCAGGCGGACTACCAGAAGCAGCTCGACGAAGCACGCGCACGCGGCGCGCAGGACGCACGCGATCGCGAGGCAAAGGCGGACCGCTATGCCGAAAAGCAGCGGCAAGCGGAGCTGCACAAGACGGAAGTCGAGGCGCGCCAGAAAGAAGCGGCGGCCAAGCAGCAGCAGAAGGCGCTCGAGGCCCAGCAGGAGCAGCAGCGTCAGCAACAACTGAAACAGCAGCAACAGCAGCAGCAACAGAACAAGTAGCACCGTCGGGCCGGACAGCAACCTCGGGCGATGCCGCGTCTCGATGCATGTCGACGTGGATAGCGCCGTGATGTGAGGAGGCGAGCATGCAACAGCGTTTGACCAACACGCCAGGCGTGACCGTGGATGCAGCCATGATCCGCGATCGCATCGCGCAATTGCAGACCGAGCATCACGATCTCGATACGCTGATCGGCAAGATGGCGACCGTGCCCGGCATCAACGACCTGGAGCTAAGGCGCCTGAAAAAGCGCAAGCTCAAGGTGAAAGACACCATCATCCTGCTGCAATTGCAGCAGGAACCGGACGCGCACTGACGCCGCGCATCGACCGTGCATCGCGCGCGCTCCGGCATTCGCAGGAACCGCTTGCCTTGAACTCACCCGCATCCCCGTCGCATACGACCGCGACCCCGAACGCGACCCCGGACGACGCCATCGCGCCGCTCGTCCTCGCGGACAAGCGCCGCGCCGAACTCGATTCCATCTTTTCTGCCGCTGGCGTGCTCGCAAGCGCCATCGACGGCTATCGTCCGCGCGCGTCGCAGATCGACATGGCGCGCGCCGTGGCGGCCGCGATGGAAGCGTCGGGCCGCGCGATGCCCGAGCCCGCCATGTTCGAGGCGCAGCGGCGCCCCGCGCGCAAGCTCGGACCGTCGGATGCGCCGAAGTCGAGCGTCGACGAGCAGCCGGACGAAGTGGGTATCGCGACCGCGAAGGCGGCGATCGACGGCGGCGAAAACACGCTGATCGTCGAGGCGGGCACGGGCACCGGCAAGACCTACGCGTATCTCGTGCCGGCGATGCTGTGGGGCGGCAAGGTCGTCGTCTCGACGGGCACGAAGCACTTGCAGGACCAGCTGTTCCAGCGCGACATCCCGACCGTGCGCGACGCGCTCGCGGTGCCGGTATCGGTCGCGATGCTCAAGGGCCGCGCGAACTACCTGTGTCACTACTACCTGCAGCGCACCGCGGACAACGGCCGCCTGCCGACGCGCCAGGACACCTCGCATCTGCAGGACATCATCCGTTTCGCGAAGATCACGCGTACCGGCGACAAGGCGGAGCTGGCGAGCGTCTCCGAGAATTCGCCGGTCTGGACGATGGTCACGTCCACCCGCGACAACTGCCTCGGCCAGGAGTGCCCGCATTACAAGGAATGCTTCGTCATGCAGGCGCGCCGCGAGGCGCAGCAGGCGGACATCGTCGTGGTGAATCATCACTTGTTCTTCGCCGACGTCATGCTGCGCGACACCGGCATGGCCGAACTGCTGCCGACCGCGAACACCATCATCTTCGACGAAGCGCATCAACTGCCCGAGACCGCGACGCTCTTCTTCGGCGTGACCGTCTCGACGACGCAATTCCTGGAACTCGCGCGCGATACGGTCGCGGAAGGCCTGAGCCACGCGCGCGACGCCGCCGACTGGACCAAGTTCGGCGCGGCGCTCGAACGCGCGGCGCGCGACGTGCGGCTCGCGTTTCGCGAGGATTCGGTGCGCATGTCGCTCGGCCAGCTCGCCGACGATCATCCGCTCTTCGAAGCGCTCGACACGCTCGAAACGCACCTCGACGCGCTCACCGCCGCGCTCTCGGCGCACGCGGAGCGGGCGGAGTCGCTTCAGGCGCTCGTGCGCCGCGCGCGCGAGTTGCAGACGCTGCTCGCCGGCTGGACGGCGCCGCCGACGTCGACGGAACGCGCGGTCGTCGAGAACGAAGAAGCGGCGAAGGAAGCCGCGAAGGCCGATCCGAACGAGATGGTGCGCTGGATCGAGGTGTTTTCGCACACGGTGCAGTTGCACGAGACGCCGCTGTCGGTCGCGCCGATCTTCGCGAAGCAGCGCGCGGGCGTGCCGCGCGCGTGGATTTTCACGTCGGCGACGCTTTCGGTGCGCGGCGACTTCACGCACTACGCCGCGCAGATGGGCCTGAACGCGCGCCGTTCGATGACCCTGCCGAGCCCCTTCGACTATCCGACGCAAGGGCTGCTTTACGTGCCGCGCAACCTGCCGCAGCCGTCGTCGCCGCAATTCACCGATGCGGTGTTCGAAGCCGCGCTGCCGGCGATCGAGGCCGCGGGCGGCGGCGTGTTCGTGCTGTGCACGACGCTGCGCGCAGTGGACCGCATCGCGAACCGTCTGCGCGATACGATCGAGCGGCGCGGCTGGGAGACGCCGCTCTTGGTGCAGGGCGACGCGAGCCGCACCGAACTGCTCGATCGCTTTCGCGCATACGGCAACGCTATCCTCGTCGGGAGCCAGAGCTTCTGGGAGGGCGTCGACGTGCGCGGCGACGCCTTGTCGCTCGTCGTCATCGACAAGCTGCCGTTCGCGCCGCCGGACGATCCGGTGCTGTCGGCGCGGCTCGAAGCGCTGACGAAAAAGGGCCTGAGTCCGTTCGCGGTGCATCAGCTGCCGCAGGCGGTGATCACGCTCAAGCAGGGCGCGGGCCGGCTGATTCGAGCGGAGACCGATCGCGGCGTGCTGATGATCTGCGACACGCGTCTCGTCGACAAACCTTACGGGCGACGCATCTGGCAAAGCCTGCCGCCGTTCAAGCGCACGCGCGAAATCGACGTCGTGCGCGAGTTTTTCGCGAATCCCGCAGGCGACGCGCTCGCGGAAGAATAAAAAAACCCGGCTTTCGAGCCGGGTTTTTCGTCGGACCTTCGCTTCGGAACGCCGCGCTTACCAGATCTGATACCAGGGCTTCTCGGTGCCCGCGCGGCGCTTGCCGGTCACGTACGGGCTTTCGGGAAACGTGGCGGCGAGCACGCGCTTGGTGTCGTCGGCGAGTTGCGGCTGGTCGAGCTTTTGGTACGACAGCATCATGATGTGCAGCGCGTCTTCTGTTGCCGGCGCGTTCTTGTATTCGCGGATGGCGAGCTGCGCGCGGTTGATGGCCGCCACGTAGGCTCCGCGACGATAGTAGTAATCCGCGGCGTGCACTTCGTGCGACGCCAGCGCGTTCACGATATAGCGCATGCGCTGCGCGGCGTCCGGCGCATACTTGCTGTTCGGATAGCGGTCGACGACGACCTTGAACGCGTCATACGACTCGCGCAGCGACTTCGGGTCGCGCTCGCTCATGTCCTGGCCGGAGAAGCGGCCGAAGAGACCGAGGTCGTCGTTGAAGTGGATCATCCCCTTCAGATAGTAAGCGTAGGAGATTTCCGGGTGATCGGGATGCAGCTTGATGAAGCGGTCGATGGCCTGGTCGGCGGCGGCCGTTTCGCTGTCCTTCCAGTTGCAGTACGCGACGTTGATCTGCGCCTGCTGCGCGAAATGGCCGAACGGGTCGCGGCCTTCGAGCGCTTCGAAGTACTTCGCGCACTTGCCGTAGTCGCTGCCGGACAGCGCGTCCTGAGCCTCCGTATATAATTTGTTGTTATTCCAGGTTGCCGTTTCGTCGGTCTTCTCGGGCAGGCCGTGGCAACCCGCGACAATGGCAACGCCAGCGGCCAGCGCCAGATACTTGATCGATTTCTGCATCGACTGTTTGGTGGTGTAGAGGGCTCGCATCAGTGCTTGCATTTCCTAGCTATTTCCCGGCTTTCTGTCTAAATGACCCGCTCAAGTACTCGTCGTACCAAAGATCGCAACGAAGATTATAGCCGAAGCGCTTCGCCCGACGACGCACGTCCGGACGATTCAGCCGACGCCGACAGCCGCGCCGCGCCGCCCGTCGAGGGCTCGGCGAGCCCCGTGCCGACGATGCTCGCCGAGCGCCGCGCCGATGCCGAAACGCCGCGCATCGCGCGCGTGCCCGACGAATTCGCGGGCGAACGGCTCGACAAGGTCCTCGCGAAAATCTTCCCCGAATTCTCGCGCAGCCGCCTGCAGGGCTGGATCGAGGCCGAGCGCGTGCAGATCGACGGCGCGCCGGCGAAGGTCCGCCAGCCGGTGCCGCTCGGCGCGACGATCACGCTCGTGCCCGACCTGCTCCCCGAGCAGCTCGCGTTCACGCCGGAACCGGTGCCGCTCGACATCGTCTACGAGGACGATGCGCTCGTCGTCATCAACAAGCCGGCGGGCATGGTCGTGCATCCGGCGGCGGGGAACTGGAGCGGCACGCTGCTCAACGGCCTTCTGTACCGCTACGGCGAGGCCGCCGCCGGTCTGCCGCGCGCGGGCATCGTGCACCGGCTCGACAAGGAGACCTCCGGGCTCATGGTCGTCGCGCGCACGCTCGAGGCGCAGACGATCCTCACACGCCAGTTGCAGGCGCGCACGGTGAAGCGGCGCTACGTCGCGCTCGTGTGGGGCACCATGCGCGACGAAGGCACCATCGACGCGCCGATCGGCCGTGACCCGCGCGACCGCACCCGCATGGCGGTGGTGGAAAGCGCGTCGGGCAAGCCCGCGCGCACCCATTTCCGGACCATCGACCGCGCGCTCTGGCACGGCCAGCCGGTCTCGGCCGTCCATTGCGATCTCGAAACCGGCCGCACGCATCAGATTCGCGTGCACTGCTCGCACGCCGGGCATCCGCTACTCGGCGACCCCGTGTATGGGCGCGCGCGCGGCAAGCGCTCAGTCACGCCGCTGCCGAACGGCTTCGAGCGTCAGGCGCTGCATGCGTGGCGGCTCGGGCTGGTTCATCCGGTGTCGGGCAAGGATGTGCACTGGCGCGCGGACGTCCCCGAGGACATTGCGATCCTGGCCGCCGAGCTGGGCCTCGGGCGCGACGCAGAAACCGATCTCGACGACGATGACGACGATTTCCCCGAGGTGGTCGAGATGGATGAAGCCTATGAGGACGAAGACTACGCAGGCGATGACGAGGACGACGAAGAATGAACGAACCGCGTGCATTGCTTGCCGATGATTGTCTGTGGCCCGGCTGGCACGCGTCGGGCGTGTCCGCGCGCGTGCGCGCGCTCGCCACGACGCGCAACGGCGGCGTCAGCGCCGCGCCGTTCGGCGGCGCCGGCGCGGGCGAGGGCGGTCTGAATCTCGGACGGCACACCGGCGATTCGCCCGAAGCCCTGCGTGAAAACCGTCGCCGGTTGCTCGCGCTCACTGGGACGCCGGCCGCCGCGTGGCTGGAGCAGATTCACGGCGCGGACATCGCGGAAGCGGGTGCGGTGATCGATCGCACCGTGACCGGCGCGGACCCGGTGCGCGCCGATGCGAGCGTGACGAATCGCGCGAATGCCGTGTGCGTCGTGATGGTCGCCGATTGCCTGCCGGTCTTGTTCTGCGACGAAGCGGGCCGCGCGGTCGGCGCGGCGCACGCGGGATGGCGCGGACTGGCCGCGGGCATAGTCGAGAAGACGGCGGGACGCGTCGCGTCGCTCGCCGGCGCCGACGCGTCGGCGCTGCATGCGTACCTCGGACCGGCGATCGGGCCCTCGGCGTTCGAAGTCGGCGAGGACGTGCTGGACGCGTTCGTCTCGGCCGCGGCCGCGAGCCAGCGCGATAGCACCGCCGCCGCGTTCCGCCCGATGCGGTCGAAAGGCAAGTATCTCGCCGATATCTACGCGCTCGCGCGTTTGCGCCTCGCGAACGCGGGTATCGACGGGACGCGCGTGCACGGCGGCACCCACTGCACGGTGACGGAGCGCGAGCGCTTCTATTCGTATCGGCGGGATCGCACGACCGGTCGCATGGCGGCGATGATCTGGCTCGCCGACTGAACAGCGCATCGCGAAGCGTGCAGTGCAAAGGCCGTCGCCGGGCACCCCGCGACGGCCTTTTTTTCATGCACCCGCGTCCGCCGCGCCGAGCGTTTTTCTGCAGTGCTCGCTGATTTTTTGCTGTGCTGCAATATGTCCGACATTTGGCCGTGTGTCGCACGCCGATTCGCCCGCGCCCTTATATAAAGGCAAAGTTCGATCAAGGAGCGCAACGATCGCATGGGGGAAAACGATAATTAAAAAATTATCGCACTGCGGCAAAATCGGGGCAAAGCATTGACATGCCTGATGCTCGGGAGCAAGAATGTTCCCGTAACACTCCGAAATCAGGCACGGCGTGGCAAGGTCCGCTTCCATCGCGCACTCGGCGCACCACTTGCGCGCTGGTCATGGCGAGCCCGGCGGCGCCTGCATCAGCAATCCAGTCTTTCGAGACTCACAGGTCAAAAGCGGGTATGGCTGCCTCTAAAACATCCTCTACATCTTCCCGCTCAGATGCCACCGATGCGACTTCGGAGGCCGCTCGTCCCGCTGACATGGCGGGCATGCAGCAAGTGTTCGAGCAGTGGCTGAACGCGTGGCGCTCCGTCGCCGATCCGGCGCAGTGGACGCAGTTCACTCAGCAGATGAATGGCGGCAACGGCAATGCTGCCGGCAATGGCGCCGCGGCGAATCCGTTTGCCGCGTTCGCGGTAGCGCAGGGCGCCACGCCGTTCGCGATGCCGCCGCTGCCGGACTTCGCGAAGCTCGGCACGATGCCCGATTTCTCGAAGCTCGCGGGCCAGATGCCCGGATTCGCGGGCGGGTTTGCGCAGATGCCCGGCATGCCTTCTATGCCGCCCATCCCGAACGCGGCGCTCGCGCCGGAGCGCCTCCAGCAGTTGCAGGCCGACTATTCGCGCGACGTGGTCGAGTTGCTCAAGCAGGCGGGCGCGCAAAGCATCGATCCGGCGGCGCTGAAGGATCGCCGGTTCAGCACGACGGCATGGCAGTCGACGCCGGCCTACGCGTTCACCGCCGCGTGGTATCTGCTCAACGCGCGCTATCTGCAGGAACTCGCCAACGCCGTCGACACCGATCCGAAGACCCGCGAACGCATCCGCTTCACCGTGGAGCAGTGGACCGCCGCGGCCTCGCCGAGCAACTTCCTCGCGTTCAATCCGGAAGCGCAGAAGACGCTCATCGAGAGCAAAGGCGAAAGTCTCTGGCAGGGCATGATGAACCTGCTCAACGACCTGCAGCGCGGCAAGATCTCGCAGTCGGACGAGTCGCGCTTCGTGGTGGGCCAGAACATCGGCGCGACCGAAGGCGCGGTCGTCTTCGAAAACGATCTCGTGCAGCTGATCCATTACAAGCCGCACACGTCGCAGGTGTTCGAGCGGCCGCTTCTGATCGTGCCGCCGTGCATCAACAAGTTCTACATCCTCGACCTGCAGCCGGAGAGTTCGCTCGTCGGCCACGCGCTCGACGCGGGGCATCAGGTGTTCATCCTGTCGTGGCGCAACGCCGACCAGTCGGTCGCGCACAAGACTTGGGACGACTACGTGCAAGAGGGCGTGCTCGAACCGATCGAGATCGTCAAGCAGATCACCGGCCGCGAGCAGATCAACACGCTCGGCTTTTGCATCGGCGGCACGATTCTCTCGACCGCGCTCGCGGTCGCGGCGGCGCGCGGCGAACATCCGGCCGCCTCCATGACGCTCCTCACCGCGATGCTCGATTTCTCCGACACGGGCGTGCTCGACGTCTTCGTCGACGAGGCGCACGTGCAGATGCGCGAGCAGACGATCGGCGGCAAGAACGGCGCGCCCGCGGGTCTCATGCGTGGCGTCGAGTTCGCGAACACGTTCTCGTACCTGCGTCCGAACGACCTGGTGTGGAACTACGTCGTCGACAATTATCTGAAGGGACGCACGCCGCAGGCGTTCGACCTGCTGTTCTGGAACAGCGATTCGACCAACCTGCCCGGCCCGATGTGCGTCTGGTATCTGCGCAACACGTATCTGGAAAACAGGCTGCGCGAGCCCAACGCGCTCACGACCTGCGGCGAGGCGATCGACCTGTCGCGCATCGACGTGCCGACCTTCATCTACGGTTCGCGCGAGGACCATATCGTGCCGTGGGCGTCGGCGTATGCGTCGGCGCCGCTCCTCAGCGGGCCGCAGACGTTCGTGCTCGGCGCGTCGGGACATATCGCGGGCGTGATCAATCCGCCGTCGAAGAACAAGCGCAGTTTCTGGATGATCGACTCCGAGGACAAACGCCTGCCCGCCGATCCCGACGACTGGCTCGCCGCCGCCACGGAACATCCGGGCAGCTGGTGGCCCGCGTGGACTAACTGGCTCGACGGCTACGCCGGCAAGAAGACGAAGGCGCCGGCGTCGCTCGGATCGAAGCACTATCCCGTCATCGAACCCGCGCCCGGGCGCTACGTGCTGCAACGCGACCATTGAGCCGCCCGGCGCCTGAACGGTGCATCGGACAGCAGGTTCCGCGCACCGAGCTTGAAGAGTCCGCTTTAACATTCGAAGCCAAAGGAAACTGTTATGACTGACGTAGTGATCGTATCGGCCGCGCGCACCGCGGTCGGCAAATTCGGCGGGTCGCTTGCGAAGATCGCGGCGCCCGATCTCGGCGCTGCCGTCATTCGCGCGGTGCTCCAACGCGCCAACCTGAAACCCGAGCAGATCAGCGAAGTGATCATGGGCCAGGTGCTGACGGCCGGTTCGGGCCAGAATCCCGCGCGCCAATCGCTCATCAAGGCGGGCCTGCCGAACTCGGTGCCCGGCATGACGATCAACAAAGTCTGCGGCTCGGGCCTGAAGGCTGTGATGCTCGCTGCCAACGCGATCATCGCGGGCGACGCGGAAATCGTGATCGCCGGCGGCCAGGAGAACATGAGCGCGGCGCCGCACGTGCTGCCGGGCTCGCGCGACGGCTTTCGCATGGGCGACGCGAAGCTGATCGACTCGATGATCGTCGACGGCCTGTGGGACGTCTTCAACCAGTACCACATGGGCACGACGGCCGAGAACGTCGCGAAGGAATACGGCATCACGCGCGAGGAGCAGGACAAGTTCGCGGCGCTGTCGCAGAACAAGGCGGAAGCCGCGCAGAAGACGGGCCGCTTCGACGACGAGATCGTTCCCATCGAGATTCCGCAACGCAAGGGCGAGCCGCTGAGATTCGCCACCGACGAGTTCGTGCGCCATGGCGTGACGCCCGAAGCGCTCGCGGGCCTGAAGCCGGCGTTCTCGAAGGAAGGCACGGTGACGGCCGCCAACGCGTCGGGCCTGAACGACGGCGGCGCGGCCGTGATCGTGATGTCGGCGAAGAAGGCCGAAGCGCTCGGCCTGACGCCGCTTGCGCGCATCAAGGCCTACGCGAACGCGGGCGTCGATCCGAAGGTGATGGGCATGGGCCCGGTGCCGGCGTCGAAGCGCTGCCTGGAACGCGCGGGCTGGTCCCCGAGCGATCTCGACCTGATGGAAATCAACGAGGCGTTCGCGGCGCAGGCGCTCGCGGTGCACAAGCAGATGGGCTGGGATACGTCGAAGGTCAACGTGAACGGCGGCGCAATCGCGATCGGACACCCGATCGGCGCGTCCGGCTGCCGCATTCTCGTCACGCTCCTGCACGAAATGCAGAAGCGCGACGCGAAGAAGGGTTTGGCGTCGCTGTGCATCGGCGGCGGCATGGGCGTGGCGCTGGCACTCGAGCGTCCGTAAGAAGGACTTGGAGACAGACAGTCAGGGCAAGCGGGACGCGGCCGAAAGACAGTGGCCGCTTACCGCATAACAAAACGGAGTGAGGAATGACGAAGCGCATAGCGTATGTGACGGGCGGCATGGGCGGCATTGGCACGAGCATCAGCCAGCGTCTGCATAAGGACGGCTATACGGTCGTCGTGGGCTGCGGCCCGAACTCGCCGCGCCGGGTGAAATGGATCGAGGAGCAGAAGGCGAACGGCTTCGACTTCATCGCGTCGGAAGGCAACGTCGGCGACTGGGAATCGACCAAGAACGCGTTCGACAAGGTGAAAGCCGAAGTCGGCGAGATCGATATTCTCGTGAACAACGCCGGCATCACGCGCGACGTCGTGTTCCGCAAGATGACGCACGAAGACTGGACAGCCGTCATCGACACCAACCTGACGAGTCTTTTCAACGTCACGAAGCAGGTCGTCGACGGCATGGTCGAACGCGGCTTCGGGCGGATCATCAACATTTCGTCGGTGAACGGCCAGAAGGGCCAGTTCGGTCAAACGAACTATTCGACGGCGAAGGCCGGCATCCACGGCTTCACGATGGCGCTGGCGCAGGAAGTGGCGACCAAGGGCGTGACGGTCAACACGGTGTCGCCGGGCTACATCGGCACGGACATGGTGAAGGCGATCCGTCCGGAAGTGCTGGAGAAGATCGTTGCGACGATTCCGGTGCGACGTCTTGGCCGGCCGGATGAAATCGGCTCGATCGTGTCGTGGCTGGCATCGGAAGAGTCGGGCTTCTCGACTGGCGCGGACTTCTCGCTGAACGGCGGTCTGCACATGGGCTGACGGGCGGCGGCAGCGTGCGGCCTGGAACCGCGCGCTGCCGCCACTTGCCGGAAAACGAACGGCGGCAACGCACTTTGCAATCACGCAAGACACGTTTGCTGCCATCGCAGTAAGGTTTTGCGTTTAAAGGCGTTAAATGACCACTACTACTACAAAGAAACCCGCCGAACGACTCATCAAAAAGTATCCAAACCGTCGGCTGTACGATACGGAAACGAGCACCTACATCACGCTTTCCGACGTGAAGCAGCTCGTGCTGGATCAGGAAGACTTCAAGGTCATGGACGCCAAGTCCAACGATGACCTGACCCGAAGCATCCTGCTGCAGATCATTCTGGAAGAGGAGAGCGGCGGTCTGCCGATGTTCTCTTCGGTGATGCTGTCGCAGATCATTCGCTTCTATGGGCACGCGATGCAGGGCATGATGGGCACGTATCTGGAAAAGAACATCCAGGCGTTCATCGACATCCAGCAGAAGCTGACCGACCAGAGCAAGGGCCTCTACGATGGCAACGCGCTCAATCCGGAAGTCTGGTCGCAGTTCATGAACATGCAGGCGCCGATGATGCAGGGCATGATGACGAGCTACATCGAGCAGTCGAAGAACATGTTCGTGCAGATGCAGGAGCAGATGCAGTCGCAGGCGAAGTCGATGTTCAACACATTCCCGTTCCCCACGCCGACGCCGCCGTCGACGGAGAAGAAGTAAGCGAATTTCGCGGGCAGCGCGATCCGTGCCGCGCGCGCGGCGGTGGGACGCGCCCGCCGCGCGCGGCCGGGGTCGCGGCCGGCCGTGCCCGGCTTCCCGTGCCGCAGGCGGTTCGGCCCGGCACGGTACAATATCGGCTTTGCAGCGCGGCGCGCCGGGGCGGATCATCGTCCGGCGGCGCAACCTGCGGCAGTGCCCGACAGCGCGTCCTGACAGGCGTTTTCCGGCACTGCGCGCCACCGCGCTCGTTAGCTATGTACCTCGATCGGCCTCGCGCCCGCCGGTTCCATGCCCGAACCAGGTACTCACACCGCCGGACCATCTATGTCGCACATTTCCTCCCAGACCGCCCCTAAAGTCGGCTTCGTTTCGCTCGGCTGTCCGAAAGCCCTGGTCGATTCCGAACAGATCATCACGCAGCTGCGCGCTGAAGGCTACGAAATCTCCGGTACTTATGATGGCGCCGACCTCGTTGTCGTCAACACTTGCGGTTTCATCGACGAAGCCGTGCAGGAAAGCCTCGACGCCATCGGCGAGGCCCTCAGCGAAAACGGCAAGGTGATCGTGACGGGCTGCCTGGGCGCGAAGAAGAGCGCGAGCGGCACGGGTCTCATCGAGGAAGTGCATCCGAAGGTGCTGGCCGTCACCGGTCCGCACGCGACCAACGAAGTGATGAACGCGGTGCACACGCATCTGCCGAAGCCGCACGATCCGTTCACCGATCTCGTGCCCGCCGCCGGCATCAAGCTCACGCCGCGCCACTATGCGTACCTGAAGATCTCCGAAGGCTGCAATCATCGCTGCACGTTCTGCATCATCCCGTCGATGCGCGGCGATCTCGTTTCGCGCCCGGTCGCCGACGTGATGCTCGAAGCGGAGAACCTCTTCAAGTCGGGCGTGAAGGAACTGCTCGTGATTTCGCAGGATACGAGCGCATACGGCGTCGACGTGAAATACCGCACGGGCTTCTGGAACGGCAAGCCGATCAAGACGCGCATGACGGATCTCGTCGGCGCGTTGGGCGAACTCGCCGCGCAATACGGCGCGTGGGTGCGCCTGCACTACGTGTACCCGTATCCGAGCGTCGACGAAGTCATCCCGATGATGGCCGAAGGTCCGCTGAAGGGCCACGTCTTGCCGTATCTCGACGTGCCGTTCCAGCACGCGCATCCCGAGGTGTTGAAGCGCATGAAGCGCCCGGCCAACGCCGAGAAGGTGCTCGAACGCGTGCAGGCGTGGCGCAAGATCTGTCCCGACCTGACGATCCGCAGCACCTTCATCGCGGGCTTTCCGGGCGAGACTGAAGAGCAGTTCCAGACGCTGCTCGACTTTATCCGCGCAGCCGATCTGGATCGCGTGGGCTGCTTCGCCTATTCGCCGGTCGAAGGCGCGAGCGCGAACGAACTCGACGGCGCACTGCCCGACGAAGTCCGCGAGGAACGTCGTGCGCGCTTCATGGAACTCGCCGAGGAACTGTCGGCGGCGCGCATGAAGCGCAAGGTCGGCAAGACGCTCAAGGTGCTCGTCGACGAAGTGAACAGCGATGGCGGCATCGGCCGCACGGCGGCGGACGCGCCCGAGATCGACGGTGTCGTCTACATCGCGCCGGCGACGAAGGCGTCGAAGCGCTACAAGGCCGGCGACTTCGTCTCGGTGAAGATCACCGGCGCCGACGGCCACGATCTGTGGGGCGAGGTGTGACCATGACGCAGACGCCGCAAGTCCTCGCGCTCGGCGAGGCCATGATCGAATTCAACCAGTCGAAGGCGGGCGAGCCGACTTACCTGCAAGGCTTCGGCGGCGACGTGTCGAACTTCCTGATCGCGGCGGCGCGGCAGGGCGTCTCGACGGGCTTCGTATCCGCGGTCGGCAATGACCAGTTCGGGCAATTGCTGCTCGACCTGTGGCGCACGGAACGCGTCGATACCTCGACGGTGCGCATCGACGCGAATGCGCCGACCGGCGTCTACTTCGTGTCGCACGGCGCGAGCGGGCATCGCTTCGATTATCTGCGCGCCGGGTCGGCTGCGAGCCGCTATGCGCCGTCCGATCTGCCGCTCGATACGATTGCGGCCGCGAAGGTCGTGCATCTGTCGGGCATCAGTCTCGCGATCGGCGTCTCGGCCTGCGACGCCGCGTTCGCCGCCATCGACCACGCGCGCAGTCACGGCGTGAAGGTGAGTTTCGATACCAACCTGCGGCTCAAGCTCTGGCCGCTCGCGCGGGCGCGCGCGGTGATGCTCGAGGCGATCCGCGCATCCGATATCTGCTTGCCGAGCTGGGACGACGTCACCGATCTGACCGGCTTGACGGACAAGGATGCCATCGTCGACTTCCTGCTTGCGCTCGGGCCGAAGGTCGTCGCGCTGAAGCTCGGCAAGGAAGGCTCGTACATCGCGACGCCGGGTGAGCGGCGCGTGGTGCCGGGCCGCGTCGTGCAGGCGGTCGATGCGACCGGCGCGGGCGACTGCTTCGGCGGCGCATTCATCGCGCGCATCGTGGCGGGCGACGATCCCTTCGCGGCCGCGCGTTACGCGAACGTCGCGGCGGCACTGTCGACGCAAGGCTTCGGCGCGGTCGCGCCCATTCCGAATCAGGCGACAGTCGAGCAGGCGCTCGCGCAATGTTAAGATCGTTAGCATACACAACTATCTAAAGTGGAGACGAACATGCAACGTGAAGTCGTAGTGGTGAGCGGAGTACGCACGGCAATCGGCGATTTCGGCGGCGCGCTGAAAGACGTCAGTCCGACCGAACTCGGCGCGCGCGTCGTGCGCGAGGTGCTGTCGCGCGCGAACGTGTCGGGCGAGGACGTCGGTCACGTGGTGTTCGGCAACGTCGTGCATACCGAGCCGAAGGACATGTACCTCGCGCGCGTCGCGGCGTTGAACGGCGGCGTCGCGCAGCACACGCCCGCGCTGACGGTGAACCGGCTGTGCGGCTCAGGTCTGCAGGCGATCATCTCCGCATCGCAGTCGATCCTGCTCGGCGACGCCGACGTGGCGATCGGCGGCGGTGCGGAAAGCATGAGCCGCGCGCCCTACATCATGCCGGCGGCGCGCTTCGGCCAGCGCATGGGCGATGCGCGCATGGTCGACATGATGCTCGGCGCGCTGAACGATCCGTTCGACAAGATCCACATGGGCGTGACGGCCGAGAACGTGGCGGGCAAGTACGGCATCACGCGCGCGGACCAGGACGCGCTCGCGCTCGAATCGCACCGGCGCGCGGCGAAGGCGATCGAGGCCGGTTACTTCAAGGAGCAGATCCTGCCGATCACGCTGGCATCGAAGAAGGGCGATACCGTCTTCGACCAGGACGAACACGTGCGCATGAACGCGACCACCGACGATTTCTCGAAGCTCAAGCCCGTCTTCGCGAAGGAAAACGGCACGGTGACGGCGGGCAACGCGTCCGGCATCAACGACGCGGCGGCGGCCGTCGTGCTGATGGAGCGTAGCGTCGCGGAAAAACGCGGCCTCGCGCCGCTCGCGCGTCTCGTCGCCTACGCGCACGCGGGCGTCGATCCGAAGTACATGGGCATCGGCCCGGTGCCCGCTTCGCAAAAGGCGCTGGAACGCGCGGGTCTCACGGTCGTCGACCTCGACGTGATCGAAGCGAACGAGGCCTTTGCCGCGCAGGCGTGCGCCGTCACGAACGAACTGAAGCTCGATCCGTCGAAGGTCAATCCGAACGGTTCGGGCATCTCGCTCGGCCATCCGATCGGCGCGACGGGCGCGCTCATCACCGTGAAGGCGCTCTATGAACTGCAGCGCATCGGCGGACGCTATGCGCTCGTGACGATGTGCATCGGCGGCGGGCAGGGCATCGCGGCGATTTTCGAGCGCGTTTGATCCGGGCCGCGCCGCGATCGACATTCGAAGGAACCAGAGGATGATGCAAAGGAATACGGCGGTAATCGGCTTGCTGACAATGACGGTGCTGCTCGCCGCGTGCAATTCGCCGATGCCGCCGGACCGGCCGGCCGCGGCCACGGCCACCGCCACCGCAAAAAGCGACGAGGTGATCGGCGCCAACAACGCCATCGCGACGCTCGCGTTGCCGCCCGCGAAGCCGCTCGCGCCGAATCCGGAATACGCGCGGTTCCCGCGCTATGTCGGCACGGTCGGCGGTAAAGAGATCGAAATGCGGCTCGGTGCGAAGACCGACGAGGCATCGGGCATTCACGGCGAGTACCGCTTCGCGGGCAGCCCGTCGGTCATCCTGGTAGCGGGCGATCGCGACGGCGACACGCTCGAAATCGAGGAATCGAACGACGGCACGCACATCACCGGCAACTGGGTCGGCAAGTTCGCCGCGGACGGCAGCGTGTCCGGCGAGCGCATGAATGCCGACGATTCCAACCCGCAGCCCTTCGAATTGCGTCCGGCGGTGGCGGGCGTGACCGTCCCTGCGAATCGCGATGCGCGGCCCGCCGCGCCTTCGCTGGAACCGGCGCCGCCCGCCGCGCCCGCTGCACCCATTGCGCCGCGCAATGCCGTCGGTGGGACGAGCAACGTGATCATCGGCGAGTAGTGCGCGTTTAGCGCCGCGCCGACCGAACCCGCACGCCATCGAACCACTTCGATGGCGTTTCTTTTCCGAACAACACATCAAGCAAGCACGCCATGACCGATTCCAGCCCCAAGGACAAAGGACGCTCGGAGCAGACCCGCATCGTCCATCCGGAAGACCGCCTGACGCCCGGCTTCGAAGCGTTTCCCGTGCCCGTCACGCGCGCGTCGACGATCGTCTTCCCGAATCTCGCCGCGATGCGCAAGCTCGTCTGGAGCGACGATTCGCAATGGCGCTACGGCCTGCACGGCACGCCCACGTCGATCACGCTCGCGCAGCGGCTCGCGGCGATCGAAGGCGGTGAATACGCGCTCCTGCATCCGTCGGGGCTGTCGGCGATCTCGAACGTGTACTTCGGCTTCGTGAAATCGGGCGATCACGTGCTCGTGCCCGACAACGCGTATTCGCCGAACCGCGAGCATGCCGACTGGCTCGCGGCGGACTACGGCGTCGAAGTGACCTACTACGATCCGATGATCGGCGCGGGCATCGCCGACCTCATCCGGCCGAACACGAAGCTGATCTGGGTCGAGGCGCCGGGCTCGGTGACGATGGAAGTGCAGGACGTGCCGGCCATCGCGGCGGTCGCGCGCGCGCGCGGCGTCGTCACGGCGCTGGACAACACATACTCGGCGGGGCTCGCGTTCAAGCCGTTCGAACACGGCGTCGATATTTCGGTGCAGGCGCTCTCGAAATACCAGTCGGGCGGCAGCGATATCCTGATGGGCGCGACGATCGCCGTCGACCGCGAGCATCACATGAAGCTGAAGCGCGCGCGCATGCGGCTCGGGATCGGCATCTCGGCGGACGACTGTTCGCTCGTGCTGAGAAGCCTTCCTTCGATGACGCTGCGCTACGCCGCCCACGACCGCACCGCGTTTGCGCTCGCCACGTGGCTGAAGACGCGTCCGGAAGTATCGGCGGTGCTGCATCCGGCTCTCGCGGATTGCCCCGGACACGACATCTTCACGCGCGATTTCAAGGGCGGCGCGGGCGGCTTGTTCTCGTTCGTGTTCGACAAGCGCTATAGCGCCGCGCAGGTCGATGCGTTCGTCGAGGCGCTCGAATTGTTCGATATCGGTTGGAGCTGGGGCGGCTCGCATAGCCTCGCGATGCCGTACAACGTCGGCACGATGCGCACGGCCGCGAAGTGGCCGCACGAAGGCGTGCTGGTGCGCTTTTTCGTCGGGCTGGAGGACGAAGCCGACTTGCGCCGCGACATCGAACAGGCGTTGACGAAGGCATTCGCGTAACCCACGTTCACGCCGTGCCAATGTCAAAAGGCCGCTTTGCGTTCGCAAAGCGGCCTTTTTTGACCCTCGACGTTCGCTCAGAACAACCGCAACAAGCCGTCCAGTCCCACGAAGTTGAACGCGACGCTCGCCGCTTCGCGCACCACCGGCTTCGCGCGAAATGCCACCGACAGTCCCGCTTGCGCCATCATCTTGAGATCGTTGGAGCCGTCGCCCATCGCGATGGCGCGCGCCGGATCGATGCCGATCTGCACACAGGTTTCGGAGAGCATGCGCGCCTTCACCTCCGCGTTGACGATCTCGCCGGTCACGTTGCCCGTCAGCTTCCCGTCGACGATTTCGAGCGTGTTCGCGCGCGTGAAATCGAGGCCGAGCCGCGCCTTCAGCTGCTCCGTGAAAAACGTGAAGCCGCCCGAGACGAGCAGCGTCTTCAGTCCGGCGGCGCGTGCGCCCGCCAGCATCCGCTCCGCGCCCGGCGACAGGCGCAG
This sequence comes from Caballeronia sp. LZ024, assembly GCF_031451455.1. NCBI lineage: Bacteria > Pseudomonadati > Pseudomonadota > Betaproteobacteria > Burkholderiales > Burkholderiaceae > Caballeronia > Caballeronia sp. LZ024. The sequence goes on from NZ_JARUXL010000001.1 coordinate 1,484,781, forward strand.
CCGCTCGTCGTACACCCGTTCCAGCGCGCTTGCGTCGAGCCCCTTCAGCAGCGCGACGCGGCGCGTCAGGCTCTCGTTGAAATCCTTGATCTCGCCGCGCATCGACGCTTCCGTGATCGCCGCGACTTCCGCCTTCAGTCCGCAAAAGTCGGCGATTTCGTCGATGCATTCGATCGTGATCAGCGTCGAGTCCATGTCCATCGCGACGAGGCCGAAGTCCGCGAGGCGCGCGTCCGGTGCGACGAACGCGTAGTCGAGCCGATGCGCGCCGCAATAGGCGTCGATGTCGGGACGCTGCAGCGGATCGGCGCCGATGAAGCGCACGAGCGTGTCGTCGGCGCGCGCGGTTTCCGACGAGCGGGCGAGGGCGGCGAGCGGCCGGAGGTGCGAATCGGCGATCGGGGAAGGGCTTTGGACGACGAGGTTCATGGGCGCGAAGCGGGAAGGCGAAAGCATCCATTGTAATGGTGCCGACCGATGGCGCTCCCGCGCGCGGCGCGGCTATGATGCGCCAAAGGCAAAAATTCAACCAAGCGACCCGGGCAAGCGTCAGCGCGCTGGCTCCGGTCGAATAAGGAGATGCGATGAACCCCGCGGACCTCGCACGCGATTTCGACCTGCGCCGCCTCGACGCGTCGTTCTATGCGAACCCGTACCCCGTCTACGACGCGCTGCGTACGCACGAGCCCGTGCGGCGCATGCCCGACGGGTCGCTGTTTCTCACGCGCTATCGCGACGTTCAGTCGGTGTATCGGGACGCGAAGTCGTTCAGCTCCGACAAGACCGTCGAGTTCGGCCCGAAGTACGGCGTCTCGACGCCGCTCTACGCGCATCACACGACGAGCCTCGTCTTCAACGATGCGCCGCGCCACACGCGCGTGCGCCGGCTGATCGCGGGCGCGCTGACGGCGCGTGCGATCGCCGCGATGGAACCGGGGCTCGTGCGGCTCGTCGACGGCTTGCTCGATCGCGGCGAGGCGCGCGGGCAGTTCGATCTGATCGACGATTTCGCTTCGGCGATTCCGGTCGAGGTGATCGGCAATCTGCTCGACGTGCCGCACGACGAGCGCGAACCGCTGCGCGAATGGTCGCTCGCGATTCTCGGCGCGCTGGAGCCCGCGCTCACGGCGGAGCAGGAAGCGCGGGGCAATCGCGCGGTGAGCGAGTTCATCGACTACCTGCAAGTGCTGGTGGCGCGCCGGCGCGCGCGTCCCGGCGATCCGCAGCATGACGTGCTGACGCGCCTCATTCAAGGCGAAGCGGACGGCGAGCGGCTCGACGAAGCGGAACTGCTGCACAACTGCATCTTCATTCTGAACGCCGGACACGAGACGACGACGAACCTGATCGGCAACGGGCTCGTCCTCTTCGCCGCGTGGCCGGGCGAGCGCGACCGGCTGCAGCAGGAACCGACGCTCATCGAAAGCGCGATCGAAGAGTGTCTGCGTTTCGAGAGTTCGAACCAGCTGGGCAACCGGATCGCCGTCGCGGATGCAACGATCGGCGATGTTCCGGTGCCGCGCGGCACGCCCGTGACGCTGTGCATCGGCGCGGCGAATCGCGACCCGGAGCAGTTCGCGGCGCCCGGACGCTTCGACATCGCGCGCGAACCCAACCGGCATCTCGCATTCGGCTTCGGCATTCATCAGTGCGCGGGCTTGTCGCTCGCGCGGCTGGAGGCGCGCATCGCGATCGGCCGGTTCGTCGCGCGGTTTTCGCGCTATCGCATGAACGGCGCGCCCGAACGCGCGCCTCGGGCTCGTTTTCGCGGGTTCGTCAGCGCGCCGGTCGCGCTCGAATAGCGCGCACGCGATTCACGCGATTCGCAATGCCGCGCTTCAGCGCATCACGCGCGAGGGGTCAGCGTCCCAGTACGGCGGTTCGCCGAAGCGCGCGGCGAGAAACTCGATGAACGCGTGCGTCTTCGGCGGCACGAACGCGCGGCTCGGATACACCGCCCAGATCGCGACCGTTTCGGCGAGCGGGTAGTCGTCGAGCACGGTCACGAGTTCGCCGCTCGCGATGAGCGGCGCGACGCTCCACGTCGACTTGAGTCCGATGCCGAAGCCCGCCGCGATCGCATCGCGAATCACCTCGCCGTTGTCCGTCACGAGCCGCCCCGACACGCGCACGTCGATCACGCCCGTCGGCGTGACGAATCCCCAGTCGCGCTGGTCGGCGAGGATCACGCATTCGTGCTCAGCGAGATCGGCGGGATGGCGCGGCGTGCCGTGCGCCGCGAGATACGCCGGCGACGCGCACAGCACGCGCCGGTTGCTCGCGAGCTTCCTCGCGACGAGCGTCGAATCCTTCAGCGCACCGATGCGGATCGCGAGATCGATGCCTTCGTCCACCAGGTCGACGAGCTGGTCGGTCAGGCGCAACTCGACGGAAACGCCCGGGTATTGCGTGAGAAAAGCGGGAATCAGCGGCGAAACGTGCTGCCGTCCGAGCGACGAGGGCATCGTCACGCGCAGCCGCCCGTGCGGCTCGGCGAGCGCGCGGCCGACCGAGGCGCGCGCGGCATCGGCCGCATCGAGCAGATGCCGCGCATGCGCCGCGAAGACTTCGCCTTCCTGCGTGACGCTGACGCGGCGTGTCGTGCGATGCAGGAGCCGCGCGCCGAGCGTGCGTTCGAGCGCCGCGAGCCGCGCGCTCGCCGCCGCGGCGGACAAACCGAATTCGCGTCCCGCCGACGACACGTTCGCGAGCGCCGCCGCGCGCACGAACAACGCGACGTCGAGCAGATCGAGCCGGCCGCGCGCGGGGTCGTCGAAAGGGGAATCGGATGCCATTTGCTTGTTTTTCCGAATAATGTTTCAGTGATTATGACGGTTTTCATTGGATGCGGATCGGTTTAGCATCGGGTCCACGCTTTGCAAAACCCTCGCACGTTCATTGAAGGAGCCACCATGAAAGCCATCGGCCTGACCCGTTATCTTCCGATCTCGAATCCGGAAGCGCTGATCGACATCGAACTCGACAAACCCGCGCCGACCGGCCGCGATCTGCTCGTCAGAATCGAGGCGATCGCGGTCAATCCGGTCGACACCAAGGTCCGCGCGCCGAAGGACAAGGTCGAAGACACGCCGCGGGTGCTCGGCTGGGACGCGGCGGGCGTCGTCGAGGCGGTCGGCCCGGAGGCGTCGCTCTTCAAGCCCGGCGACGCCGTGTACTACGCGGGCAGCATCACGCGGCAGGGCGCGAACAGCGAATTTCATCTGGTCGACGAGCGCATCGTCGGCGCGAAGCCGAAGTCGCTCGATTTCACGCACGCGGCGGCGCTCCCGCTCACGACCATCACCGCGTGGGAAGCGCTCTTCGAGCGCCTTAACGTGTCTGCACAAGGCGCGGACGAGGGCAAGTCGGTGCTGATCGTCGGCGGCGCGGGCGGCGTCGGGTCGATCGGCATCCAGCTCGCGAAGAAGGTTGCGAAGCTGAAGGTGATCGCGACCGCATCGCGGCCCGAGTCGGCGAAATGGGCAACGGAGCTGGGCGCGGATCACATCGTCAATCATTTCGAAGACATCCCGAAGCAACTCGAGGCGGCAGGCTTCGCCGAGGTCGACTACGTGCTGATCTTCAACGACACCGACAAGCATTTCCCGGCCGCGGCGCAGGTCATCAAGCCGCAGGGCGGAATCTGCACGATCGTCGAGAACAGCGGGCCGCTCGACATCGCCCTCCTGAAAGCGAAAAGCGCCGCGTTTCATTGGGAGTTCATGTTCACGCGCTCGATGTTCGGCACGCCGGACATGATCGAGCAGCACAAGCTGCTCTCGGAAGTGGCGCGACTGATCGACGCAGGCACGCTGACGACGACGCTCGGCCGCGATCTCGGACGGATCGACGCCGCGAATCTGCGCGAGGCGCACCGGCTGCTGGAAGAAGGGCGCGCGATCGGCAAGCTGGTTTTGACCGGCTTCTGACCGCCGCAAAGCGACGTGACGACGCCCGCGGCGCGCGCGGGTTTTCCCTAAGCCCGCCGGACGTGCGCCGCGCTAGACTGGATCGGCTCGCGTGCGATCCGGCCAGGCGCTTACCGCACCTCGCTGGTTTCGCGTCGACGACCCACTCGGAGGTGCCGGCATGAACCGTCGTCTGAACGTCTGTCGCTTTCGAACCGGCATCGCGGCGCTCGCACTCGGTGCGGCGCTCGGCGTGTGCACGCCGGCCGTCAACGCGACCCCCGGCATCAAGGTCCAGGACGGTGCGTCCAATGACGGACCGATCAAGTACACGGTCAAGATGGCGTCGAAAACCTACGGCAACCAGCAGGAAACGCGCACCATCCGCTCGGGCCAGACCGACGACTTCACCTGGCAGAGCGCTGCGCCCGGCGGGGCGAAGGCGGTCCCCGACGACTGTCCCGGCGCCTCGGGCCTCGCTCGCAATGCCGAAGGCGCGGCGGTCAGGCAGGTGCAGATCCGCTTTGCATCGGTGGTCGGCGACAACGGTTCGGCCAACGTTCAGCTGAGCTTCCAGGCGCGCGCGCCGAGCGGCACGAACAAGGTGATGGTGAGCGGCAAGGCGCTGCAATGTCCGGTCGAGCAGCGCCTGAGCCAGATCGTGCGATTCTCGATGCCGACGACAGGCGGCTCGAAGACCGTCACGTTGTCCGATGGCACTCAGTTGACGGTGAGCGCAGCACGCAAATAGCGGTTCGATCGGCGATGCGCGGGGCGTCGTCCCGGAGCACATACGCAACTAACGGTCGAAGCGTGTCGACCCCGCGACCGGCACGCCGCACCGCTTTCACAGATTTTCAAACCTGCCTCCAGGACCTCGGCTCAAATCCCTCGCCGACGCTCGATCCGGTGAAAAATGCCTCATCGCGGCAATCCTTACAGCCCGGCATCGCCTAACGGCTCGCTCGCCATCGCACGATCATGTCCAACGTCGGCCCCATCGCCCGCTGACGCCGCGCCCGGCGCAAACCCCACGCGGCCCGGCATCTGGCATGTTTCCTGCGGGCACCGATGAGCGCCGCTATTCGAGACGACGCGAGGCCGCAAGCTTCTCAACCCCAACGCGCACCGAGTCAGGTTCGAGCGAGGAATCGCGATGCCGCACATGATCTGGAAAGGCGCAATCAGCTTCGGGCTGGTCCACGTGCCCGTGCAACTCTATCCGGCGACGCAGTCGGAGAAAGTCGGCTTCAATCTGCTCGACAAGCGCTCGATGGACCCCATCGGCTACAAGCAGATCAACAAGAACACCGGCAAGGAAGTCACGCGCGACAACATCGTGCGCGGCTTCGAGTACGAAAAGGGCAAGTACGTCGTGATGAGCGACGCCGAGATCCGCTCGGCGAATCCCGAATCGACGCAGACGGTCGATATCCTCGCCTTCATCGATGCGCCCGACATCTCGTTCCTCTCGCTCGACACGCCGTATTACCTCGCGCCCGATCGCAAGGGCGAGAAGGTGTATGCGCTCTTGCGCGATGCGCTCAAGGACAGCGGCAAGATCGGCATTGCAAGCGTCGTGCTGCACAACAAGCAGCATTTGGCGGCGCTGATTCCGGTCGGTCCCGCGCTCGCGCTCGAAACACTGCGCTGGGCCGACGAAGTGCGCGATTTCAGTCAGTTCAAGTTCCCCGACGAGGACACCAAGAAGGCCGGCGTCACGCCGAAGGAACTGGAGATGGCGAAGCGCCTGATCGAAGACATGAGCGATAGCTGGGACCCCGCGAAATATCACGACACGTTCCGCGACGACATCATGGCGCTCGTCGACAAGAAGGTGCGCGAAGGCAAGACGGCCGAAGTCGCGGAAGTGCACGAGTCGGGCGAGCGCCCATCGTCGGCGGATATTCTCGACCTGTCCGAACTGCTCAAGCGCAGCCTGAAGAAGGGCAAGCCCGCAAAGCGCGGCGCCTCCGCCGATGAAGGCGAAGACGAGGGCAACGACGAAAGCGGCGAGGAAGCGCCCGCGCGTCCTGCCCGCAAGACGACGCGCCGCAAGCGCGCCTGAACGTCGCGCGTGCGCGGCCACCGCGACGACATCACGATCACCGAAGAACGACAGCACACGACTGCGATGCCCGGAAAACTCGACACTTACCAGCGCAAGCGCCGCTTCGACGACACGCCCGAGCCGTCGGGCCGCGCGGCCAAGGCGGCAGCAAAAAAGGCGGCCACGAAGAAGGCACCCGCGCAGTCGAAAGCGCTGTCGTTCGTGATCCAGGAACACGACGCACGGCGCCTTCATTACGACTTCCGTCTCGAACTCGACGGCACGCTCAGGTCGTGGGCCGTGCCAAAGGGACCGAGCCTCGATCCATCTGTTAAGCGGCTTGCGGTGCACGTCGAGGATCATCCGATCGACTACGGCTCCTTCGAAGGCGAGATTCCCGAAGGCAACTACGGCGCCGGCAGTGTGATCGTATGGGATCGCGGAACGTGGGAACCGCAATCGGGCACGATCCGCGAAGCGCTCGAATCGTATGAGAAGGGCAAGCTGAAGTTCAGGCTCGACGGCGAAAAGCTGCACGGCGGCTGGACGCTCGTGCGCAGCCACATGCGCGGCAACGGCGACAAGGAACAGTGGCTCCTCATCAAGGAACGCGACGACGATGCGCGCGCCGAAGCCGACTACGACATCCTCCTGAAGAAGCCCGGCAGCGTGCTCACCGACTCGCTCGGCGCGCGCAACGAGAAGGGCGAAATCATCGCGCGCACCGAACGCAAGGCGCCCGCGAAAAAGACCGCGGCGAAAGCGTCGAAGAAGCCGGCGAAGGACGACCGTCCCGACATCGTCGCGAATCGCAATGCCGAGTCGCTGCGCACGCTCGCGCACGAGCCGTCGGTCGAAGGCGCGGTCAAAGCGAAGCTGCCCGCGACGCTCAAGCCGCAGCTCGCCACGCTCGTCGATGCCGCGCCGCACGGCGACGACTGGTCCTACGAGATCAAGTTCGACGGCTATCGCGTGCTTGCGCGCATCGACCGGTCGGCGTCGTCTTCGGGTGGCGTGCAGATATGGACACGCAACGGCAACGACTGGACCGCGAAATTTAGCCGGCAGGTGAAGGCGCTCGACAAACTGGAGATCGACAGCGGCTGGCTCGACGGCGAAGCCGTCGTGCTCGACGATCGCGGCCTGCCGGACTTCCAGGCGCTGCAGAACGCATTCGACGCGGGCCGTCCGCAGGATATCGTCGTCTACTGGTTCGACGTGCCGTTCCTGAATGGCTACGACCTGCGTCAGGTGCCGCTCGTGCAGCGGCGCGCGATCCTTAAGGCGCTGATCGAACCCGTCGACGATCCCGTGCTGCGCTTCTCCGACGACTTCGCGTTCAGGCCCGACGACCTGCTGAAAAGCGCATGCGACATGGCGCTCGAAGGCATCATCGGCAAGCGCGTCGACAGCACGTACCTGTCGGGCCGCAGCAGCGCGTGGATCAAGCTCAAGTGCCGGCGCCGCCAGGAATTCGTGATCGGCGGGTACTCCGAGCCGTCGGGCAGCCGCGGACACTTCGGCGCGCTCCTGCTCGGTGTCCACGATGCGAGCGGCAAGCTGCAGTATGCGGGGCGCGTCGGCAGCGGCTTCGATCAGTCGATGCTGCGCGAGATCAAGCAGGAACTCGACAAACGCGAAACCGGCAAGATGCCGTTCGCGCGCGAGCCCGTGGAAAGGAGCCGCACGCGCGTGCATTGGGTCAAGCCCGAGCTGGTCGCGGAGTGTAATTTCGCTGAATGGACCAAGGAGCGCATCGTGAGGCAAGCATCGTTCGTCAGCCTGCGCAGCGACAAGCCGGCGCGGCAGATCGTCAGGGAAGAGCCGAAGCCGGCCGGGCAAGTCGAAGAGCAGGCAGCCGAAGAGACGGCGAAGCCGGCGAGAAAGACCGCTGTCAAGAAAGCCGCCGCGAAGAAGACCGCGCCGTCGAAGGACGCGAGTTCCGTCGCCGGCGTGAAGATCAGCCACCCCGAGCGCGTGATCGACAAGTCGGCGGGCATCCGCAAGATCGACGTCGTGAACTACTACGAGTCGGTCGCGGACGCGATGCTGCCGCATCTGCAGGATCGCCCGGTGTCGCTCGTGCGCGCGCCCGAGGATATCGCCGGCGAACTGTTCTTCCAGAAGCACAGCGCGAAACTCGCGATCCCCCACATCACGCAGCACGAGGGCATCGATCCCGGACACCCGCCGCTCCTGACGATCGAATCGGTCGGGGCGCTCGTCGGCACCGCGCAGATGGGCACGGTCGAACTGCACACGTGGAACGCGCTCGCATCGTCGATCGAGAAGCCCGACCGCATGGTGTTCGATCTCGATCCGGGCGAGGGCGTCGGCTGGGAGCGCATGATCGAGGCCGCGCGGCTGACGAAGGAACTGCTCGGCGAACTCGGGCTCGAGGCGTTCTGCAAGACAAGCGGCGGCAAGGGCCTGCACGTGGTCGTGCCGATCGCGAAGCAGGCGGGCTGGGACGAGGTCAAAGGCTTCTCGCAGGCGGTCGCGCAGCACATGGCGAGCACGCTGCCGAAGCTCTTCTCCGCGAAGATGGGAATGCAGAACAGGAAGGGCAAAATCTTCATCGACTATCTGCGCAACAACCGCGGCTCCAGCACGGTCGCGGCGTTCTCGCTGCGCGCGCGGCCGGGAATGGGCGCATCGGTGACCATCGACTGGAACGAACTCGACGAGGTGAAAAGCGGCGACCAGTGGAACATCGGCAACGTGCGCGAGCGGCTCGATTCGCTTCGGGCCGATCCCTGGGCAGGCTACGGCAAGAAGCGCCAGCGCCTGACCGTCGCGATGAAAAAGCGTCTCGGCATAGAAGGCAAATGAGACGTCAACCCGAAAGGACAGGAGGGTCGAATGAAGCAGTCGACGAATGAACCCAAAGGCGTGACCGACCACGGCCGCGAACTGGAAAGCCGCGATGCGAATCAGCAGAAGCGCGACGACGCCCGTGACGCGCCGCTGCCGCACGAAGCCGATCAGAGTCCGGAATCGCAGCATGAAGAAGGCACGCGCGAAGTCGGCGAGCAGGCGCATCGCGATGTCGAGCGGGGGCTCGTCGACACCGACCGGCGCGGCGGCGACGAGTACCAGAAGCAGACCCAGCGCGACGAGCACGCAAACGTGAACAGCCCGGACAAGGGCCCGAAGGGAACCTGAGCGCGTGGCAAAGGCCGGCATCGTTGCGTAAAATGATTCGCAACACGCGGCCACGCGCGCTTCACCGATAAGGCACAGCGGAAGCTGACATTTATACCGGCCGGGGAGCGTTCGAGCCGCGCTTCCCCGGTAAGCGATACCGACGGGGAATCTCTTATTCGCGATGCGGTCGCACTGCTTTGTGACTGCATCGATGTATCGAACGACCCCGCCCGCGCCTCACGCAATAACCCGGTGCCCCCGCTTCGCGGGAGGACGCCGAAACCGAATGGAACATGCAATACGATCTCCTGGCCCGTCTCAAACATGAAACCGCCGCGTGTCATACGCGGCTGGAGAACGCACTCGACCTCATGCGCGACGACTGGTCGCGCGATGACTATGTCGCGCTGCTTGAACGGTTCTTCGGCTATGTCGCCGTCTGGGAGAACGCGGCGGGCAACCGGATGCCCGCGCATCTGCGCGAATTCTTCGACGCGCGCCGCAAGGCCGCGTTGCTTGCCGCCGACCTCTGCGTGCTGACGGGCGACGACCGCCGTGCCGACACCGTGCCGCTCGCTGATCCCGATGCCGATCTTCCCGCGCTCGACGGACTCGGCCGCGTATTTGGATCGATGTACGTGATGGAAGGCTCGACGCTCGGCGGCCGCTTCATCGCGCCGCATGTCGCACGCCTCTTCGGTCTCGCGAACGGCGAAGGCAACGCGTACTTCGACGGTTATGGCGCGCGCACGGGCAGCATGTGGAATACGTTTCGCGAGACGGCCGCCGCGAGCGTTGCGCCCGGCCAGCACGACGACGCCATCGAGGCCGCCATCGCGACGTTCGACGGGCTGCACGCGTGGCTCGCGGGAACGCGTATCGAGTCGGGAGCCAGCGCATGAGCGCGGACCCGGGTGCGCCGTCGAACAAGCCGAACGCGGACGCCCGGCGCTTCTCGCCGCCGCCCGATGCCGACGCACGACGCCGCACGCTCGAATCGGGCGTCGCGAACGGCGATTGCGATGCCGAGCCGATCCACGTTCCAGGCGGCATCCAGCCGCACGGCTACCTGCTCGCGGTGTCCGACGATCTGCGCATCCTGCAGGCAAGCGACAACCTCGCAACGCTCACGGGCAAGCCGGTTAAAACCTGGCTCGGCGAGCCGGTCGAGGCCTTGCTCGGACGCGCGACCGCCGAGCGGCTCGCGCACGCCGCCACGACGGCGCAACTCGACGAAGCGCCGCTCTATCTCGGCATCGTCGAAAATCCGCTGCATGCGCCGCACTCCGCGCAGCTTGCGACACGCGATAGCGAAGGCGCCGAATTCGACGTGACGATGCACCGGCACGACGGCAACCTGATCGTCGAGCTGGAAGTCGCGCGTCACGCCGACGACGACGTGTTCGCGTCGATGTATCCGCTCGTGCGCACCTTCACGCGCAGCCTGCAGGACGTCGCGACGGTCGCGGAACTCGCGCGTCTCGCGGTGCACGAGGTGCGCGCGATCACAGGCTTCGGGCGCGTGATGCTGTATCGCTTCGATGAGGAAGGCCGAAGCCACGTGCTCGCCGAAGACCGCGACGAAAGCTATGCCTCGTTTCTCAACCAGTTCTTTCCGGCCTCCGACATCCCGCGCCAGGCGCGCGCGCTTTATCTGCGCAACCGCATCCGGCTCGTCGCGAACGTCGACTACGCGCCCGCGCGCCTCGTCCCGCCGATCAATCCGGTCACCGGCCGCCCGACCGATCTCACCTACGCGACGCTGCGCAGCTTTTCGCCCGTGCACCTGGAGTACATGCGCAACATGGGCACGTATGCGTCGATGTCGGTGTCGATCGTCGTGCGCGGGCAGTTGTGGGGTCTCATCTCGTGCCACGACCACGATCCGCGGCTCGTGCCGTTCGAAGTGCGCATGGCGGTCGAGCATCTCGGGCACATCCTCTCGCTGCAGATCGAGGCGAAGGAGGAGCGCGCGGAGAGCAGCTATCTGCTGAGCCTGCGGCGCACGATGGCGCGCCTCATCGGCACGATGGGCGAGCACGACAGCTTCGTCGAAGGTCTGCGCTCGGTGCCGGAGGACATGATGTGCTTCGCGTCGTCGGGCGGGGCGGCGATCGTCGTCGACGACGCGGTGACGCTGATCGGCGCGACGCCCGATGCGGATGCCGTGCTCGCGCTCACGCAGTGGCTGGCCGCGAACACGTCGGGCGTCTACGCCACCGACGCGCTGCCGCTCGTCTGGCCGCGCGCCGTGCAGCATACGGATACCGCGTGCGGCGTGCTCGCCGTGCCGGTCTCGCAGATCTTCCGCAACTACCTGCTGTGGTTCCGGCCGGAAGTGACGCGCACGATCGAGTGGGCGGGCGAGCCGGTCAAGCTGCGCGCCGCGGACGGCAGCAACGCGCCGCGCACCGACTTCACGCCGTGGCTGGAAACCATCCACAATCACTCGATGAAATGGCGCCCCGTCGAGATCGAGATCGCGAGCGAGTTTCGGGCGGCGATGCTCAATATCGTGCTGCGGCGCGCCGAGGAAATGGCGCAGCTCGCGACCGAACTCACGCGCGCGAACAAGGAACTCGAAGCGTTCTCGTATTCGGTGTCGCACGACTTGCGCGCGCCCCTGCGGCACATCGCGGGATACGGCGACCTGCTGCGCGAACAGGAAGGCGAGCGGATGTCGGAGCGCAGCCTGCGTTTTCTTAACAACATGCTGCAGTCCGCGCGTTTTGCCGGCACGCTCGTCGACGACCTGCTGACGTTCTCGCAGATGGGCCGCGCGGCGCTCCGACCCGCCTCGGTCGACCTGAATCAGCTGGTGAGCTCGGTGGTCGGTGAGTTCGCGCCGGACACGGCCGGGCGCGACGTGGAATGGGTGATCGGCAAGCTGCCGAGCGTCACCGCCGACGCCACCTTCCTTCAACTCGCGATGCGCAACCTCGTGTCGAACGCGGTGAAATATACGCGCACGCGCGAATCGGCGAAAATCGAGATATTCGCGGACACCACGGCGACCGAACACATCGTCTGCGTGCGCGACAACGGCGTCGGCTTCGACATGAAATATGTCGGCAAGCTGTTCGGCGTGTTCCAGCGCCTGCATCGCGCGGAAGAGTTCGACGGCACCGGCATCGGCTTGGCGAACGTGCGGCGCATCATCGAACGTCACGACGGCCGCACCTGGGCCGACGGCAGCGTCGGCGGCGGCGCGGCGTTCTATTTTTCTTTGCCACTCGTATTCAGGACGGAGCCGGGCGCGCGCCGCACGCCGCCCGCTGCACCGGCAGCATCTGCACAATCGTAAAACTCGACCATGCTCAAACCCATTCTTCTTGTCGAAGACAACCCCAACGACCTGGAGCTCACGCTCGTCGCGCTGGACAAGAGCCAGCTCGCGAACGAAGTGATCATCGCGCGCGACGGCCAGGAAGCCATCGACTACCTGACGAGCGCCGGCGCGTGGAAAGAGCGCGTGCCGGGCAACCCCGCCGTGATCCTGCTCGACCTGAAACTGCCGAAGATCGACGGCCTCGAAGTGCTGGAGACGATCCGCGGCAACGCGTCGCTCAAGAGCATTCCGGTCGTGATGCTGACGTCGTCGCGCGAAGAGCAGGATCTCGTGCGCAGCTACGAGCTCGGCGTGAATGCGTATGTGGTGAAGCCCGTCGAATTTTCCGAATTTGTCGAAGCGATCGCCGATCTGGGCGTATTCTGGGCCGTGCTGAACGAACCGCCGCCGGGCTCGACGCGCTTTCGGCGTCCGAGCGCGAGCGAATGACCCCACGATCACGTTGCGAAAGACCCCGCGTATGACCTTGCGAAACCTTGCGCGAAAGCAGCACCTGCATCGGCCGGCGATGCGGTCCGCCGCCTGCGCGCCGACCGGCGGGGCCGTCTAGAACATGCAGCCCCTGCACCTGCTTCTCGTCGAAGACAACGCGCTCGATGCGGAGCTGACGCTTGCCCAGCTCGAACGCGCCGACTACGCCGTCGAGGCGCAGATCGTCTATGACGAAGTCAATTTCGTCGCGCAGCTGGAATCGACGCGGTTCGACGTGATCCTCGCCGATTTCGTGATGCCGACGTTCTCGGGCATCGAAGCGCTGACGCTCGCGATGGAGCGCGCGCCGGACACGCCCTTCATCTTCGTGTCGGGACTGCTCGGCGAAGAGCACGCGGTGGAAATGCTCAAGCGCGGCGCGACCGACTACGTCTTGAAGCAGCGCCTGCAACGGCTGCCTGCCGTCGTGCGGCGCGCGATGCGCGAGGCTGCGGAACGCCAGCAGCGCATCGCGGTGGAGCGCGTGCTGCGCGAAACGGAGACGCACTTTCGCCTGCTCGTCGACGCGCTCAAGGACTATGCCGTCATCACGCTCGATCCGGAAGGGCGCATCCGCACGTGGAACGCGGCGTCGGAGCGCATCCTGGGATATCCGGCGCAGGACGTCGTCGGCCGCTCGGCGAGCGTCTTCCTGAGCCCGGAAGACCGCGAGGCGGGCGTGTTCGAGGAGGAGCTCGCCACCGCGCGGCGCGAGGGCAGCGCAAGCGACGACCGCTGGCTGTGGCGCAAGGACGGCCATTCGTTCTTCGCCTCGGGTGTCACGACCGCGATCCGCACCGAGAGCCACGAGCTGATCGGCTTTTCGAAGATCATCCGCGACGCGACCGAAGCCCACATGGCCGCCGACGCATTGCGGCTCGCGAAGGAGCAGGCCGAGACGGCGAACCGCGCCAAGGATCACTTTCTGGCGGTGCTGTCGCACGAACTGCGCACGCCGCTCACACCAATCCTCGCCGCCGTGCGCCTCCTGGAAATGAAGCGCCAGCTGGCCGACGATGCGTTGCCCACGCTCGATCTGATTCGCCGCAACGTCGAACTGGAAGCGCGCCTGATCGACGATCTGCTCGATCTCACGAGCATCGCGCGCGGCAAGCTGAGCCTCAATTTCACCCACGTCGTGCTCGATACGCTGATGACGAGCGCGCTCGACATGTCCGTGTCCGATCTGCGCGCGAAGGGGCTGTCGCTCGACACGCGCTTCGAGGCGGGCGGCTCGCTCGTGCTCGGCGACGCCGCGCGCCTGCAGCAGATCGTCTGGAACCTGATGAAGAATGCGGTCAAGTTCACGCCGTCCGATGGACGCATCGAGGTGCGCACGTGGAACCCGGACGCGTCGACGATCGCCGTGTCGGTCGCGGACAGCGGCATCGGCATCAGCGCCGAGGCGCTGCCGCGCATCTTTTCGGCGTTCGAGCAGGCCGACGATTCGATCACGCGCGCGTTCGGCGGCCTGGGGCTCGGTCTCGCGATCGCCAGCACGCTCGCGCAGAAGCACGGCGGCACGCTGACCGCGCAGAGCGAGGGCCGCGACAAGGGCGCGCGCTTCACGCTCACGCTGCCGCTCGTGAAAGCCGAGCCGGAGCACGAGAGTTCGCCGAACGCCACGGCGGAGCCGAACGCCGCCGGTCGCTCGCTCAAGGTGCTGCTCGTCGAGGACAACGAGTACACGTCGTCGGCGATGGCCGAGGTGCTCGAAGTGCTGGGGCATCAGGTGGCCGTCGCGTCGACGGTCGGCGAGGCGCTCGCGCTGGCGAAAAGCGATTCGTTCGATCTGCTCGTGTCCGATATCGGTTTGCCGGACGGCAGCGGCCTTGATGTCGCGCGCGCGTGGCAGGACCTGCAGCCGGGCAAGCCGTCCGTTGCGATCACCGGATACGGCATGGACGAGGACATCCGGCGCTGCCGCGAGGCCGGCTTCGACGATCATCTGACCAAGCCCGTGAATTTCGCGCGGCTCGAAGCGCTGATCCATTTGCTCGCACAGAAACCAGCGAGCGAGTGACGCGTCCCGCGCCGCGGAATTTTGCGCGGCGACTGTCGATTCGGCAGCGGCTTGATCGTCGTAGGGGTGGAGCGCCCGGCAAACGGGCCAGGCGCGATCCGGTTCATCCGACGTACACCTCTGATCCTCAAGCCAAGGAGCCGCCGTCATGTCCACATCCGCCGTCAAACCGATTCCCGAAGGCATGCACTCGCTGACCCCGCATCTCGTGTGCGCGGGCGCCGCCGAGGCCATCGATTTCTACGTCAAGGCGTTCAATGCCGTCGAAATGGTGCGGCTGCCCGGTCCGGGCGGCAAGCTGATGCACGCGTCGCTGACCATCGGCGATTCGACCCTGATGCTCGTCGACGAAATGACCGATTGCGGCGCGCTCGGGCCGAAGACGCTCAAGGGATCGCCCGTCACGATTCATCTGTACGTCGAAGACGTCGATGCCGCCGTCGCGCAGGCGGTCGCGGCCGGTGCCAAGGTGACGATGCCCGTCGCCGACATGTTCTGGGGCGACCGCTACGGCCAGATCGAAGACCCGTTCGGACATCGCTGGTCGGTCGCGACGCATACGCGCGACGTCACGCCCGCGCAGATTCAGGAAGCGATGTCGAAGATGGGCAGTCAGTGAAGTCGGGTAACGCGAACCTTACATAGGAGGTTTCATGCAGAAAATCGCAACGTGCCTGTGGTTCGATGGAAATGCCGAAGAAGCGGCGAAGTTCTACACCGGCATCTTTCCCGATTCGCGCATCCGCGAGACGATGCTTCATGGCGAAGCCGGACCGGGGCCGGCGGACAGCGTGCTGACCGTGACATTCGAGTTGCTGGGCTCGGAATACATCGCGCTGAACGGGGGGCCGAACTTCTCGTTTACGCCGGCCATTTCGATCTTCGTGAAGTGCGAGACGCAGGACGAGATCGATCGCTACTGGGACAAGCTCCTGGAAGGCGGCTCGCCGATGGCGTGCGGCTGGCTGACCGACCGGTTCGGCGTGACGTGGCAAATCGCGCCGCGCAAGCTCTTGGGGATGCTGCAGGACGAGGACAAGGTGAAGGCGGCAAGGACCATGCAGATGATGCGGACGATGATCAAGCTGGATATCGCCGCGCTGGAAAAGGCTTATCGAGGGGAATGAGCGGTTCGCGTCGGCCGGCTGGCTGACGCGGACGTTCGAGGCACGCTGCACGCACGCTTCATTCTGTGCGGCGTCCTACTTCTTGCGCTCCACCAGCTTCCCCGCGATAAACCGATGCTCCGGCGAAAACAGCCGCCGATACGTGAGCACGACCGCGCCGACCGTCCCCAGCGCCGAAGACGCCGCGATCAAAAACATGATCACGATCTGATAACGCACCGCCTGCAGCGGCGACTGTCCCGCGAGCACCTGCCCGGTCATCATCCCCGGCAGGCTGACGAGCCCGACCACCGCCATCTGGTTGAGCGTCGGAATCATGCCCGCGCGCACCGCCTGCCGCGCCGGGCCTTGCGCCGCTTCCCAGCGCGTCGCACCGAGCGCAAGCGACATCTCGACCGCGCCGCGCCCGGCAGTCAGCTCCTCGGTCATCCGCTCGATGCCGAGCGACACACCCGTCAGCGTGTTGCCGAGGATCATGCCGAGAATCGGAATCGCGTATTGCGGCTCGTACCACGGATGAATCCGGATCACGACGAAAAGCCCGAACGCGCCGACCAGCCACGAACTCGCCCAGATCGACGCGATGCTGTCGGCGCGCTGCCCGGCGTAGGTACGCCGTCCGCGATTCGAGGCGGAGACACCGGCGATCAGCGTCATCACGGCCATCAGCGGGAGCACGACGTACCAGCGGTCGAATTCGAACACCCAGCCGAGCACATAGCCGATCAGAAGCAGTTGCACGACCGTGCGCACCGCCGCCCACGCGAGCTTGCGCTCCAGATCGAGCCTGAGCGCCACCGAGAGCGCCCCGTTCACGACGATCAGCGCCGCTGCCAGCGCGATGTCGAAGAGACTCAGGTTCTGATAGCCGCTCATGGCGTGCCCTCATGCGACAAAGCTTCGGCCAGCGTGCCCGCGACCATCGTCAGTTGCCGGTCGCCGACGCGCCGTGCCTGCGCGGGATCGTGCGAGATCCAGATGCTCGCGCGAGCCGGCGCTTCGGCCGACCACGCGGCAACAAGCGCCTCGATTTCTCGCGCGGAGTCCGGATCGAGCGATGCGGTCGGCTCGTCGAGCAGGAGCACGTCGGGCGCGAGTTGCAGGACGCGGATCAGCGCCGCGATCTGCGCCTCGCCGCCGGACAGCTCGCTCGCGCGTTTGTCGAGGAAATCGTCGCTGCGGCTTGCGGCCGCCGCGAGCCGCGCGACCGCCGCGCGATCGAAATGCAGATCGCGGTAGACCTTCAGCCCGAACGGATAGCGCAGATTGTCCTCGACCGATCCGTCGAGCATCGCGGGCCGCTGCGCGATATACGCGACTCGCCGCCGATACGCCGGCACGCGCGCGCGCGCGATGGGCTCGCCGCGCCAGAGAATCTGCCCGGCATCGAGCGGATCGAGCAGCGCGAGCGTGCGCAGGAATACGCTCTTGCCAGAGCCGGACGGACCCGTGATCACCGCGCGATCGCCTTCGCGCAGGACGAAGTCGGTCGGATGGAGCAGGATCGCCCGGCGCACGGGGTCGCGCCGCTCGACGCCGCATGCGGCGATCAGCGCGGCACGCGCGTCGCGCGACGGCGTCTCTGGTAAGGCGTCGAAAGCCTGCTGCGGGTTGGGCATGTCGATGGTGTGTGGGGACTGGCGAGCGATCTTAAAGCGAATCGCCAGAGCGCGGGGCGACGCGCAAAGCGGGCACGCTACATGCTGCGCCGAACGCAACTAGAAAAAATGTTGGAGCCGTCATGGCGCAAGGCCGGAAAATCGGAAAAATCGTTGCATGGTTCTTCGCCATTCTGGCGCTGTTGATCGCGGTGATCGTAGTCGTCTTTTTGACTTTCGACTGGAATCGCGCGCGGCCGTGGGTCGACGACAAGGTGTCGCAGGCCATCGGCCGGCAATTCCACATTACCGGCGATCTCAAACTCGGCTGGGCGCGCCCGCCGAGCGAAACCGGCTGGAAGCGCTGGGTGCCGTGGCCGCGCTTCACCGCGCAAAAAATCACGGTGGCGAACCCGGACTGGGCGAAACAGCAATATTTCGCGACGCTCGACGAAATCGACTTTCAGGTCGCGCTCCTGCCGCTCCTCGCGCACGACATCGTGATTCCGACCATCAACCTGGTCAATCCGTCGATCGATCTGGAACGCCTGAAGGACAACCGCAACAACTGGACGTTCAAGTTCCAGCAGTCGACCGAGCCGTCGACGTGGAATCTCAAGCTGCATGACGTCGCGTTCGCGAAAGGCGCGATCGCCTTTTCGGACGAGGTCACGAAAGCCGACATGCAGGCGGTCGTCGATACGCTTGGTCAGCCGGTGCCGATCGGCGAGGCCATGAAGCAGCAGGAAGAGGCGTCGCGCAAGTCGTCGGCGGAGGTGGTCGGCAAGAGCGGCGCGGGCAAACTCGACAAGCAGGCGAGCGCCGAGGCCGCTTCCGAGGCGTCGGCGGCCTCGGCGGCGTCAGCCGCGGCCGCGGCGAGTGCGGCGCCGGCGAATCCCGCCAGCACGTCGGCGGGCAACAGCATCACGACGAAGAACGGTCCCAAGCCGCCGGTGCCCCCGTATGGCATCGGCTGGACGGTTAGGGGCACCTACAACAAGACGGCCGTGTCGGGCGAGGGCAAGGTGGGCGGCGTGCTGGCGATACAGGACGCCGCGCGGCCGTTCCCCGTGCAGGCGGACGTGCGCGTCGGCGACACGCATATCGCGCTCGTGGGCACTGTCACCGATCCGGCGCATCTCGCGGCGCTCGACCTGCGGCTCTGGCTGCAAGGCGTGAGCATGGCGCATCTTTATCCGATCACAGGCGTCACGCTGCCGGAGACGCCACCGTATGCAACTGAAGGCCGGCTCGTCGGGCAGTTCAAGAAGGAAGGCAACGTCTTCAAGTACGAGAACTTCACGGGCCGCGTGGGCGGCAGCGACATCAACGGCTCGCTCGTCTACGCGGGACGACAGCCGCGGCCGCTTTTGTCGGGCGAACTGGTTTCGCATCTGCTGCAGTTCTCCGATCTCGCGCCGATCATCGGCGCCGATTCGAACGCGAGCAAGGTCAAGCGCGGCGAGGAGAAGAAACAGCCGTCGGCGAAGGCGCTGCCGACCGAAGAGTTCAAGACCGACCGCTGGAAGGCCATCGATACCGACGTCAAGTTCACGGGCCGCCGCATCATCAAGGACCCGGACCTGCCGATCACCGATCTCTACACGCACGTCGTGATGAAGGACGGCGTGCTCTCGCTCGAACCGCTCAAGTTCGGCGTGGCGGGCGGCTCCCTTGCGTCGAACATTCACCTCGACGGCAGCACGACGCCGCTGAAGGGCCGCGTCTCGACCGAGGCCCGGCATCTGAAGCTGAGACAGCTTTTCCCGAACGTGAAGACGATGCAGTCGGCGCTCGGCGAAGTGAACGGCGACGCGGCGCTCTCGGCGACCGGCAACTCGCCCGCGGCGCTCGCGGCGACCTCGAACGGCGAAGTGAAGGCGCTCATCACCGATGGCACGGTCAGCCGTCTTTACATGGAAGCGGCGGGGCTGAATGTGGCGAACGTCGTGTACGAGAAGCTCTTCGGCAAGCGCGACGTGAGGATCAACTGCGCGGCGGCGGATTTCGTCGCGACCAACGGCGTGCTGGAATCGCGCGTGTTCGCGCTCGATACCGACGATGCCGTCATCAACATGGATGGCAACGTCAACCTGAAGACCGAGGAAATGGATCTCGCGATCCATCCGCATACGAAGGGCTTTCGCGTGTTCTCGCTGCGCTCGCCGCTCTATGTGAAGGGCACGTTCAAGGACCCGCACGTGGGCGTGAACGCGGGCGCGCTCGCGGTGCGCGGCGCGGCGGCGGTGGGCCTCGGGCTGATCAACCCGTTCGCCGCGCTGATTCCGCTTATCGCGCCGAGCAACAACAAGCCGCTGCCTTGCCAGCAGATGCTCACCGACATGCGCAATGCGCCGAGCGCGCCGGCCGCGGGCCAGCAACAGAAGGCGAAAGCGGCGCCGGCGTATATGTCGTCGGATGCGGCGCGCGCATCGGCACCGAAGGCGCCCGCGCCGGCGAGCCCGTCGCCTGCGAGCGCGGCGCAGTACAAGGGGAGTTGAGCACGCGGGACTTCCGACACTTCTGATTCTGGCATGGCTGACGGCCGGCGACGCGCAAGCGGCGCCGGCCGGGTGTGTTTGGGGGGGGCCGGGCCGGGGGCCGGGCGGGGCCCCGCGCCCGCGCGGGGGGGGCCCCCGGGGGCGCCGTACCCGGGGTGTTGCCCCGGGGGGACTCCCGACACTTGTTTTTCGGCCTGGGGGGCGGCCCGGCGCCGCCAACGCGCCGCCGGCCGTTTCTTTTTCGTGCGTCCGTCGACGGTGACGGAGCGGAGCCCGTCGCACGCTCGTGTGCGCCACTCGTCGAAGCACACATTTTCACGTTCGATTTTCAGCGCCACGTATAGTGGCGCGCAGCGCTGTATTACCCTACGCATTCCTAAAGAGTTTCCGCAGACACGGGTTTCATGTGGCCGCGCAGCCTTTTATCGACCATCGACAACGAATCTCCAAGCCATCATCGACCATGGGAAATCTGACCCGTTTCGTTTTGAACCGCCTCGTCACCGAACACCGCGTGACGCACCTGATCGAGACGGGCTACGGCCAGGGCACGTCTTGCAACGCGGCGCTCGATGCCGGCTTTACGCAGGCGCTGTCGTGCGAGATCAACGAGCCGCTGTTCGCGAAGGCGCAGCACAGCGCGCGCGTGCAGGTCATGCACGCCGACAGCCTCAGCTTCCTGCGATCGCCGTCCGTGGTCAGTGCGCTGAGCGATTCCCGCTGCCTGGTCTTTCTCGACGCCCACTATCCGGGCGCCGACTACGCCGGCGAAAGCTACTCGGACACCGGCCGCCCCGCCGATCGACGCCTGCCGCTCTTGGCCGAACTCGAACTTTTGCGCGGGAAAATGGATGATGCACTGGTGATCGTCGACGACGTGCGGATTTATCGACGCGATTTCGACGTGGCGTTCGGGCCGTTGCCCGACGCGGTCGAGAACGCGTTTCACAAGGAAACCGAATTCGTCGCGTTGCTCGAAAGCTATCACACCACGCACAGCGTTCACTGGCATGCGGAAGAAACGGGCTTTGCGGTGCTCTGGCCGTTGGCGTGGGGCGCGTGCGACCTGACGAAATGGGTGCGTCCCGGCGACCGGACCAGTCCCAATATCCTGCATCTTGGCGTGCCCGGTACGACGTGCATGTCGATCAATCGACGCATGCACGACGCGCGCTTCAGCAATCGCTGGCTGGTGGGCAACGGCCTGGATATCGGTGGCGGGCCGGACAGCATCGGCCTGTACCGCAGCCTGTTTCCGCGTATGGGCAGCGTGACGGTCTACGACTGGGCGCAGGGCGACGCGCAGTTCCTCGCGAACGTGGGCGACGAGCAATTCGACTTCGTCTATTCGGCGCATTGCCTCGAACATGTGATGCAGCCGCGCGCGGCGGTCCAGCAGTGGCTGCGCGTGCTCACGCCCGGCGGACATCTCGTCGTCACGGTCCCGGATGAGGACATGTACGAGCAGGGCGTCTGGCCGTCCACGTTCAACGGCGACCATAAGCACACGTTCACGATGTTCAAGCACCGGAGTTGGTCGCCGGTTTCGGTCAACGTGCTGGACATGCTTCAAGGGTTCGATGGCGAAGTCAGCATCGAAAAGGTCGAGCGCCTGACTCAAGGTTTTCTGCCGGGACTTCCGCGCTTCGATCAGACGCGCACCGCATTCGCCGAATGCGGTATCGAATTCGTTGTGAAGAAGCTTTGAGGTGATGCGTGGGTGC
Source organism: Caballeronia sp. LZ024 (assembly GCF_031451455.1). Taxonomy (NCBI): domain Bacteria; kingdom Pseudomonadati; phylum Pseudomonadota; class Betaproteobacteria; order Burkholderiales; family Burkholderiaceae; genus Caballeronia; species Caballeronia sp. LZ024. The sequence goes on from NZ_JARUXL010000001.1 coordinate 1,506,679, forward strand.
GTATGAAAGGCGGCTGGTGACTCATATGACGTCGCCGGTCGAGCATCGGACAGTCACATAAGCCTTCGCTGCATCGATTCTCGTATGCGAAAGCTTCTTTGCCCGCCACGCGCGGGCTTTTTTTCGCCTGTTCGGGTTGCGGCATGTTTTGGCAAAACTATATGAGGAAATTCCGATTCTCCATGATTCGTTGTATCAAGTGCACGATTGAGGAGCGGTTCTAACCTGAAGATTTCATCCGGCGCTATTTTGTCGGTTGTTGCAACTAAGCATAACGAACGAACCTGATGAGTAAGAACAATTACCGGCTGGTGCTCGGCCGTCTGAGAAAAATGCCCGTCGCCGTCGATAAAACCGAGACAACAACGGGAAAGGGCGCTGGACAGACGACGGCGCGCGGGCAGAAATCACACCCTGTGATTTTTTCATAGCGGCAAACCGCTTTCGCCGCGTCCGCGGTCATTCAGCCACGCTGAACGGGACGTCCATTGCAGGCGACGGCCCGGCGCCCGGCGTTTCCATCGGCGTGAGCCAGATCGGCGGAATGTACGCGAATCGCATCGCACTGGACGGCGGCGAGCGTATCTGCAACTGCGTGTGCAACAAGAACAAGACTGGACATTGACAGGAGAAGTATGTCGGAATCTGATCGTTTGAGAACGTATCTGACGGGACGGCAGTCTGCGCACATGAAGTTCACGCCGCGCAAGCCGCAGCAGGTTGACCGGGGGACTGGCACTGGAGGGGCGAACCCCTTGCCTGTTGTATCGGTCGTATCGTGGGAAGTGCATGAGGAAATCTGCGAGCCGTACCGGATCAAGGCGGTGATCTCGACGCCAGAACCGGTCAGCAGAAAGAAGGTGCTCGGGCACCTGGCCGAGTTCTCGATCCAGCCCGAGGATGGCCGTGAACTGCGCACATTCAACGGTTTTGTGTCGCGCTTCGATCTGGTATCGGAATCGCGCGATGGTTGCACCTATCACGTTGTGGTGCGCCAGCGACTCGCCATGCTTGATGGCCCAAGCAACTGCGTCACCTACCAGCGGATGACATCGTGGGAAATCATCAAAGCCATCCTTGAGCGTCACGAAATCCGCTTCTGGATGCAGATTGAATTCCGCCTGAAACGTGTGCATCCGAGACATGACTTCCGGTTCCAGTTCAACCTAGGGGACTGGGCCTATATCAGGCTGGAAATGGAGCAGGCCGGCCTGTTCTGCTTCACGACGGCTGACGAGCACGGCGAAGTGCTGGTGATTGCCGATGATGTCGATGGTTACGAGCGGCCCCCTGTCATGGTGCTCGACCGTCCTACGGCCGGATTGTCAACGTTCGAGGAGTCCATCTTTTCCTTCAGGGTGCGTACCCGCACCGTACCTGAATCCTTTGCCGTTGCCGATTACAACCCGGAAAGTGCGTGGGAAGTTCTGCGCAACGAAAGCCGCGTTGTACCGGACGACGAGACGATGGTTGGTACGCCCTACGTGTGGGGCACACATCATGGAGACGCCGAAGGCGCGAAGCGCGAGGCACAGTTGCGGCATGAGGCAGCGCTTGCCCAGCAGGTTCGCTACAAGGTGAAGTCGACCGTGCTGGCACTCAGGCCGGGTCGTATCGTGCGTTCAGACCGGGCGCTTGAGGATACGACATGGGGCATGTTCGTTACGAAGGTCGTGCATAGCGGCGCGCGCGACGCGAGCTACATGAACCGCTTTACCGCCATCCCGGCTGACCGTCCGTACCGGATGGCTATCGACGCAAATCGGTGGCCCCGGATACATGGCACACTCGGCGCAACGATCTGTTCTCCGGATAAATACAAATTTGCCTTCCTGACTGACAAAGGGGAGTATGTCGCGCGCTTTCATTGCGACTTCGGCAACTGGCCGAAGGGCGCGGAGAGTGTCCCCTTGCGGCTGGCGAAGCCCTTCTCGGGCAAGAACTACACCGGCATGCACATGCCTGCGCTGGACGGTGATGAAGCCTTGGTCGGGTTTCGTGAGGGCAATCCGAACAAGCCGATTCTGGTGGGCTTCATGCCCAACAGCCAGCGTCCCGACCTCATCAATTCCTCGCGGCGGCGCATATCGCGTAACGAAATCCGCACCCAGTCCGGCAATAAGCTGTGGTTGGACGACTGGGACGATCAGCAGGGAATCGAACTGAGCACGGAGCATTCGGGCCGCTCGCAACTCAACCTCGGATTCATACCGGACCGTGAGCTGAAGGAGCGTGGCACGGGTGCTGAACTGAGGACGTCGGGTCACCTGGTCGGGCGCGGCGGTGCAGGCGCGATGCTGACTGCCTACAACCAGGCGGGTGGCAGCGGCAAGGTGCTCGCCATGGATGAGACGGATGCGCAACTGAAAGATCATCAGGTGTTCGTCAAGTCACTTGCTGATTCTGCCGGGGCGTCGAAGGCATCGCCCGCCGATCTGGATGCGCAGAAGGGTATCAACGATGGCCTGAAGCAACTGAAAAAGCCCGGCGTTCTGGTCACGGGTCCGGGGCCGGTTGGCGTGGCGTCCGGCGATGGTGTGCATCTTGCCGCAGACGGTTCGATCATCGGCACCGCGAAGAAGGGCGTGCATTTCAGTACGCTCAAGCGTTTCACGGTCGCTGCGCGTGACATGGTGTCGATGTTCTCGCAGAAGGGCATGAGCCTCATTACGTCGGCGGGGGATTTTGTTGCGCAGGCCCAGCGTGGCCGCATGCAGCTCGCGGCGCAGGAGGACATGTCCATCGAGTCGGTCAACGGCGTGGTTCACGTGAAAGCGGCGAAGGAAATCATCCTGAACGTGAACGGCACCTACGTGAAGATCAGCGGGGGCGGCGTCGAGATCGGTTCGCGCGGCGGAGTGGTGTACCGCACGGCTGGCGTGACGGGGACCGGGCCCGCCCAGATGGACCTGAGCGGTGCGGCGTTCGCTCCTGCGTTCGTGCCGTACACGACGGCGTGTGAAGTGTGGCGTACCAATCCAGATTTTGTACCGCCACCAGCGCCAGTGTCTGAGATGGACGGGCCGGAGAGCATGGGAACAGTGCCGCCCGCACCGTCGCTAGGTACGAGCCCGGTGCCGCCGTCTGCGCTGGGTGACTTCTTTAGCGGCAATCGTAACCCGTTGAAGGTCGATGATCCTGAGAATGCGCCGAAAACAGGATTGGAACCCAATCCTAATGAATATCCAAGAGCGGTCAAATTGGAGCAGCCTGCGCCCTGTAATTGGGTAATGAGCGCTTTCAGTACGAGTGCAACGTTGCATCGGGAAACGCCGACTTACCACAGGTACGGTTCCACCGATAGCGCACCAGAAAAGGATGCCAACAATGATCCGATCAGTTGGGCTGGGCCGGCGAATACAACTTGTCACTTTGACTATGATTCTGATGCTAAGACGTTAACGGCAAAAGTAGTCATCGCGCTGGTGCCGAAGTTACTGGTTAAAATGAATCCGGCAACCAAGCAGCCTTTGCGTGATGCTGCTGGCCGATACGTTGTCGTCAATTATGAAACTGTTAACAACGGCGCGAATTCCGGTAAGACTTTTGCTCAACAAGGGCTTATGTTGATCGACCGAAACGTGAGCGACGTTAATGGTTCGGTCTACAAAAACTTAATTGAAACGACATTGAATAAAGGTGGGTACAAACTGATTCTTGACGGTTGTCAGAAAGGTGCGTCCTGCGGTTGTCGAGTCCCTGTGAAATTTTGCGCTGACATCCGGGTTGTTACCCCAGCGGAAGCTGAAAAGCTTAATGCTGATACTACTATTAATCTGTTTCCCAACGTCGATCGGGCAGACGCGAAGAATTGGCCTGCGGCGGATCATTACGGGGTCGATAATTCCGGACAAACGGTGGCGGAAAATTGGCAAGTCAAGGCGCATGAGACAGGACATTTATTCGCGTTCCCTGATGAATATTGGAAATATGGGGGATTTGTGCACAAACAGTACGTCAAGAGTGATATGACACTTGACTTTGCGCGTGGCAGGGAAAATTCAAGTGATAACAAGACGTGGCAAATTGAGTCGCAAGATAATCTTATGGGTTATGGATGCAACAAATCAAGTGCCATTATTCAGCCGTATTATCTTGAGTACATCCGACAATGGTTTTCAAGCTATACCAATAAGAAATGGAGGGTTGGCTATGAGAATAAAGCGTGATTTTGCGGTGGAGCCGAAAGGTGTTGCGAATATAGCCCTCGTCCAGGGGCTGTTCATGTCGACAATTTTTCTCCTGTCCTTCTTCTTTTTATGGAGCACAAACGTTATGGCTGCCGATAACAAAGCGTCCCTTGGTGACGGCGGCAAATTCACGCTGCTGTGGAGCGGCGGACACGACTGGGGTTCGAGGGAGATCAGCTTCGACGGTAATCGAAGGTTTTATTATGCAATTGGGGATACCCTGCACAGCGACTCGCAGACAGGCGTTGGTGCTTTCCAGCTTGAGTTGCAGAATGCTGACCTCGAAGAGGTGAAGACTGCTGCGAATGTTCTTTGTGATAAGAGTATTCAGAAGGATGATTTCAAAACAACTGACTCCCCGGCTATTTTCTCCGTGACATGTTTTGAAGGGAGCGCGGCTGTTACAAAAAAAGGTACCCTTCGGGCGATTCCGGACGATCTCAAAAGCAAACTTTATACAATTACTTCGAGATTATCGGATAAGGCATATTTGGAAGGGAAAAAGCTGGTTAAACTTGACTTCGCGCCTGACAAGGTCGAGTACCGAGATGGAAAATTTATTGTATCAGTGCGATTCGTAAATTCGGGAAATCGGTGGATTAAATTTAATACTCCAGATCAATGGCAGGGAACTACTTGGGGAGGGCGGTTGGGCATAGGCGCGATAAACAAAATTGGAGATAATGGGGTAAGTGAGTCAGTAAAAGGTAGTTGGGGATTCGCGTTAGGCGGGCAAAAATTAATTAATAGGGATGAATTCCACGAGGGGCTTGTTACGCTAAACCCAGGGGAATCGAAGATCCTTAAATTCCAGACGATCCCTGATAACAAGGCTTCGAAGGGGGAGTACGAGTTTTCTGGTGTCGCATATATGAGTATTGAATGTGAAGGAGGTGGGGCGGCACTGTCTGGGCTTGTGGTTTTGGGTCCGATCAAGACACGCGTTACCATCGACCGCGACTATCCCTCAACACCCGAGGAACGCGAGCAGTGGGAAGCGACGCATCGCGCCACCATGTCGTCTCAACCAGTCAAGCCTGGTGAAGCGTTTGCGGAGGACGGCCTGTACCGCGCTGTACGCACGAACTCCAGCACCCATCGCAGCCTCCAGCTCGTGCAGTTCAAGGCCGGGGCCGTCGCCACTACCGACAGCGTCAAGATGCCGATGGAGAACGGCAACGGCGTCAACATCAACGGGCCAGTGCAATGGGAGTGGCAGGCCACCGCGCCGACACCGGTCAAGCAGTGGTCGTTCGACATGATCGATGACACCCGCCAGTTCTGCGCGCCGGGTTCGACCTGTCCGCGCAGCGGGCGCTGGGTGGCCCGCATCAATGCGGGATCGGATTCCCTTTACCCGGAATACCGCCATGACCTGTCGAGCCTCGTGACGCTGCGGCGCGGCCAGCCGATGCCGTCGATCAAAGGTGCGGGCGAGCGGCGGGCCGATTGGGAATGGGTGGGAGCCTGAGATGGGAGCACGCGCCCACATATACGAAGGCGATCACACCACCGCGCGCGGGACCGTGGCCGATGGCATCGATGGCACCGGCTATAACGGACGCAGGATGAGCTATATCGGCGCACCCGTGATCTGTCCGGCTTGTGGCACTACCGGCAGGATAGGCCGCAACGGTGAACGCTTCGAACAGGACTGGTACGGCAAAGTGCCCGCGCTGGAGAACGACTTCTGCCTGTGCGCCTGCAATCCGAAACCTCTGCTGCTTGCCTCGCAGCACGAATGGACGGTTGACTGACAGGAGGCTGGATGAGTTTTCGCTGGAACCCGCAGTTCCCGTCCGAGCGGGTGTCATACGAGCCGTTGCCCATCTGGTTCTATCTCGTGCTGTACGTGATTATCGAGGGTGCCGCCCTCGCAATGGTGGTGCCTGGCTTGCCGAAGACCGGCACCATGCCCTGGGACAGAATTCTGCATTACGCGGTCGCGGTGCCGTTTTTCTGCTGGCTGACACTGAGTTGTCTTGTGCATTGGTTGGCATATGACGTCCCGGCGACGCAGGCCGCAGAACATAACTCGGCGCGCTGGCACGAGATAACCCGCTGGCAGCAGCAAAGCCGCTCGGGCATGGCGGTGCTCGACAGCGTGATCCTTACGCCCGAGCCGGACCTGGCCGAGCGCATGTTGGCACTCGAAGGCACACCGCCCGAGAATCCCGGCAAGGTAATGGCGTTGGGAAGCATCGATGCGGCCGATGATGGCTCGCGTCTGAACCGCCTGCTGGATGCGCTGCTTATGCCGCTGACCGGGAAGCTCGCGCCGGCGGCGAAAGGCGGATCGTTCGAGATCGTGATGCAGTGCGAGGGTGAAGAGTGGTCTACGGCAGTCCTGGCGGCATGGAAGAAGCTGGAGCTACCGGGCAAACCGGTAGTGCGGTGGCTGGATAACCGTCGCGACGTTGGCTTTGCTGATAAGTGGTTCGAGGATGAGGCCCGCCCCTATTGGTATGCGCAGGACAGGACGCCGAAGTATCGGCTCCTGCTCGCCTGGCATCTGAACGACGCGGGACCGGATGAGAAGCCGGAGACCTCGGAAGCGGCGGTGGCACTGCTGCTGGGGTCACCTGCACTCATGGCCGAGAAGCCGGACCTGAAGCGCCAGGCGTGGCTGCTGCGCCAGATTACCGGCGACGCCGATCAGACGGACAGACTGCTCGCCTCGCTGCTCAAGGCCGAACAGGTGCCCAGCGAGCGTATCCGTCACTTCTGGCACAGCGGACTCAAGGGGCTGGCACAGCATGCGACGCTTGGCGCGGTGAGGGAGTCCGGCCTGAAGGTGGAAGCGCATGCGCTCGATCCGGCGATCGGCCCGCAGGCCCCGGTGGCGCGCTGGGTGATTCAGGCGCTGGCCGCGAAGATGGCGCATTTCGGCCAGGGGCCACAGCTCATTGCACTGCCTCACGAGCAGGGTGTCGCGCTGAACCTTGTGGCGAAGGACCCGGCTCCGGTGAACGTGCCTTGGAAGGAGGAATACGGCTACAACCCGCTATTGGGTCCAGAATGCGGCGCACTCACGTCGTTATGGATGGTCAACATGCTGCTGTCACCGGACAAGGGCTGGAGTACAACGGACACGATCGTTACGTGTCTCACTGTCTTTTTCATGCTGGTATTTTTCATCGTCCGTCGTCCTGGACTTGCCTCACGGATGGCGGACTCGACAGTGGACTTCGTGGGGAGCGTTATTGGCTTTTGAGAAGGAGAACCACATGCCTAAATATGCAGGGTATGTCGCGCCGTTCGAATCACGTGTGCAGTCCCGTGAAAGATGGCGCAGGGTCTACACGAAGGCCGGTGTTAGCAAGTGGCTGCTGTTGAGCATTGCATGTGTGGTCCTGCTTGCGGCCTTCGCCTTGTGGGGCTGGTGGGACCGGGCGCCGGCCTGGGAGTATCCCGTGACCGTAGCGGTGTGTGCGAGGGGCGCTAGCGGTTCCTATCATCGCGTCCCATGGGGAGCACGCTCGCTGTTCCCTACATTATGTGCAACGCAGCATCGACAACCAGCCTGTCCAGACTTTAGACAAGCCACTTGCCGTGTAAGTCCTCGTTAGGGACGCTGTTAGCTTGAGTCCTCGACGCGACACATGTCTAATATGTAGGATGGTCCCGCCGTAGGGGGACGAAGGTTTCCCCGCACCGCAACCTGTGGGGAAACGTAGGGGAATGGATGGTTGAGGGAGCGTGGGGGACGGAATTTTCCCCACACGCCGCCTGCAAAGCCTTATGCGGCGGGGCTGTTTATCCCAGGGTGTGATTTGCGCACAGCCTTGTGAACATTTTCTGTGGATAAGTCTGGCGCGGCCGGGCGCCCGCACGACGCTCGCCCAACTGATGCAAACCGCATCGCGAGTGTTTTATCCAGTCGAATCAACGACGTAATGCACTCGCCACGTGCTTGTCCACAGCTCTGTCAACATTCGCCGGGGATAACTCTCCCGTGCCGCAAGCGCCGTTGACGCGCTTCCGCGCAGCATCGAAATCCTTTTGCGCATCAAGCACTTGTCGTCGTTGTCCGAAGCTTTTCAACAGACTGGTCCCCATCGACTGGGGACAACTTTCCCCGTCCGGTCAGTTCATCGCGATGCCGCGTGCGCAATGCCCGTCGGCGACCCCATCGCCTGAAAGAGCGCCGCGGTATCCGTCAGTCGCGCGCTTGCATAGCGGATCGTGCTCAACTGCGCGTTGCGGTACTGCTGCTCGCTCGCGCGCGCCGCGCGCGGCGGCAGGGCGCCGAGCCGCACGCGCCCGGCGGTGTCGTCGAAGACGCCTCGCGACGCGCGGCTCGCCGCGTCGCTCGACGCGAGCGCCGCCGTATCCTGTTGGAGCGACGCCAGCGTATTCGCGACGTTCTGAAACGCCGTGAGCACCGTCTGCTTGTACTGTTCGACGGCGGCGTCGTAGGTGTCGAGCGCCGCGCGCCGCTGCGCAAGCAAGGCGCCGCCGTGAAAGATCGGCTGCGAGAGCGACGCGCCGATGCTCCACAACGCGCCCGCGCCCGACAGCGCGATCGGCCAGCTAAAGCCGCCCTTGCCCATCGATGCCGACAGCGAGAGGCTCGGGAACAACTGCGCCGTCGCCACGCCGACCTGCGCGGCCGCCGCCTTGAGCGCGGCATCGGCGGCCTGGATGTCGGGGCGCGTCGCGAGCAGCTCCGACGGCACGACCACCGGCACGCTGTCCGGCACCGCGAGGCTCGCGAAATCGAGATCGTCGGGAGCCTGGTCCGGCGTGCGCCCGAGCAGGACGGCGAGCGCATGGCGCGTCGCGAGCCATTGGGCGCGCAAGCCCGGCAGCGACGCCGCGAGCGACGCCGCGCTTTGCTCGGCACTGAGCGCCTCCGAGCGCGACGCCGAGCCGAGCGCATAGCGGCGCTGTGCGTCGAGCATGTCGTCGTTGGCGAGCGCGACGAGGCGCTCGGTCGTGTCGATCTGCGCCGCGAGCGCGGCCGCACCGATCGCGCCGGTCACGATGTTGGCGGCGAGCGCGCGGCGGGCGGCGTCGAGTTGGAACGCCTGCTGATCGACTTGCGCCGCGAGCGATGCATTCTGGTAGCGCGCCGCGCCGAACAGATCGAAGGTGTATTGCGCCTGGACCTGGCCGACGAAGAGGTTATAGACGGCGGTCGGCGGCCCGAATTCCGGCACGCCGAGTCCGCGCTGGCGTGAAGCCTGGGCGCCGGCATCGATCGACGGCAAGAGCGACGCGCCCACCTGCGCCTTCAGTTGCTCGCGCGCGGCGGCGAGGCTCTTGTCGGCGGCGGCGAGATTCGGGCTGTTGCGCAAGCCCTCGGCGACGAGCGCGTTCAGCGCGTCCGAGCGATACAGCTTCCACCATTCCGGCACCGGCTTCGCCCCGACGTCGAAGCGCTGCGATGCGCCTTGCACCATCACCGTCCGCTCAGGCTGCGGGAGTGCGCCGTAGTGCGCGGGCTGCGGTAACCAGGACAGGGCCGCGGGCGGCCCGAACGAACAGGCGGCGAGGGCAGAAGCCAGCGACACCGCGCCGATTTTCCAGACTTTCATCATGGCTCGACTCCTTCCGGCGCATCCTCGCCGGGTCGCGCGCGCTCGTCGTTCTTCACGCGAAACGACGCCGCATACAACGCCGGCAGATAGAACAGGGTGAGCACGGTCGCGCTCGTGATGCCGCCCATCAGCGCGGTCGCCATCGGACCGAAGAAGTCGCTGCGCAGCAGCGGAATGAGCGCGAGCACGGCAGCGGCGGCGGTGAGCGTGATCGGGCGGAAGCGCCGCACGGTCGCGCCGACGATCGCATCGAACCGCTTGTGTCCCGCGGCGATGTCCTGCTCGATCTGGTCCATCAGGATCACCGAGTTGCGCATGATGATCCCGAACATCGCGATCACGCCGAGCATCGCGACGAAGCCGAACGGCTTGCCGAACGCGAGCAGCGCCGCGACCACGCCGATCAGCCCGAGCGGCGCCGTGAGCACCACCATCATCACGCGCGCGAAGCTTTGCAGCTGGATCATGAGCAGCGTCAGCACGACGATCACCATGATCGGCATCTGCGCGTTGATCGACGTCTGTCCCTTCGTGTTTTCTTCGAGCGCCCCGCCGAACTCGATCCGATAACCCACCGGCAGTGTCGGACGCAGCGTGCTGTCGAGCTTCTTGCCGATCGCGTTGGTCACGTCGATGCCCTGCGCGCCCGCCTTCACGTCCGACTGCACGGTAATGGTCGGCTGCCGGTCGCGTTCCCAGATCACGCCGTATTCGAGGTCGTTGACGACGTGCCCGAGCGTGCCAAGCGGCACCGGACCGTTCGGCGTCGGCATCGCGAGCGTCGCGAGCCGCGACGGATCGACGCGTTCGGCGAGCGGCGCGCGCAAATCGACGCCGATCAGCTTGTCGCGCTCGCGATACTGCGTGACCGTGTAGCCCGAGAGCGACATCGCGAGAAAGCTCGACACGTCCTGCGAACTCACGCCGAGTTCGCGCGCTTTCTTCTGGTCGACTTCGAAGCGCACCGAGCGCTCGGACGGCTCGTCCCAGTCGAACTGAACGTTGGTCGTGCGCGAGTCCGCGCGCATGTCGGCGGCGACTTGCTCGGCGATCTTGCGCACCGTCGCGATGTCGTCGCCGGAGACGCGCAACTGCACCGGGTAGCCGACCGGCGGCCCGTTTTCGAGGCGCGAGAGACGCGTGCGGATCGCGGGGAATTTGTCGCGCAGCGTCGGTTCGAGCCATTGCGAAAGCTGCTCGCGCGCCTCGACCGTCTTCGCCGTGATGACGAATTGTGCGAAGTTCGGCTGCGGCAACTGCTGGTCGAGCGGCAGATAAAAACGCGGCGCGCCCGTGCCGACGAAGCTCACCACATGATCGATTTCCGGCCGTCCTTCGAGCGCCTTCTCCAGCCGCTTCGCTTCGCGCAGCGTCGCATCGAACGAGGCGCCTTCCTGCAGCCGCACGTCGACGAGCAGTTCCGGCCGGTTCGAACTCGGGAAGAACTGCTGCGGCACGAGGCTGAAGCCGCCGAGCGCGATCACGAACAGCACGACCGTGACGATCAACACGACGAAGCGCCGCTCGATGCACCACGTCACCCAGCCGCGCAGGCGCGCGTAGAACTTCGTGTCGTAGATGTCGTGTTCGTGATCGTCGGGGAGATGCGCCTCGTGCGCCTCGCGCTTTCTCTCGGGCAAGAGCTTGTAGCCGAGCAGCGGAATCAGCACGACGGCGGCGAGCCACGACGCGATCAGCGCAATCGCCGACACCTCGAAGATCGAGCGCGTGTATTCGCCGGTGCTCGACTTCGCGAGCGCGATCGGCAGGAAGCCCGCGACCGTGACAAGCGTGCCGGTCAGCATCGGGAAGGCCGTGCTCGTGTACGCGTAGGCCGCGGCGCGCGTGCGGTTCCAGCCCTGTTCGAGCTTCACCGCCATCATTTCGACGGCGATGATCGCGTCATCGACGAGCAGCCCGAGCGCGAGGATCAGCGTGCCGAGCGAGATCTTGTGCAGGCCGATGTCGAAGAAATACATGAAGAGCGCGGTGACCGCGAGCACGACCGGAATCGAGATCACGACGACCATGCCCGTGCGCACGCCGAGCGACACGAGACTTACGACCAGCACGATCAAGACCGCTTCGGCGACCGCCTCCAGAAAGTCGTCGACGGAATGCGAGACCGCGTGCGGCATGCTCGACACTTCCGCGAGTTTCAATCCGGCGGGCAAGTGCGCGCGCAGATCGGCGGTCTTCGCGTCGAGCGCTCGGCCGAGCCGCACGACGTCTTGCCCCGGCTGCATCGTGATGCCGATGCCGAGCACGGGTTGTCCGCCCGAGCGCATTTGCGTCGCGGGCGGATCGACGTAGCCGCGCTTGATCGTCGCGATGTCGCCGAGACGGAACGACCGGCCGTTCACGCGGATCAGCGTGTCGGCGAGCGTCTTCATGTCGGTGAACTGGCCGCTCGGGCGCACGAACACGCGATCGACGGGCGTGTTCATCGTGCCCGCCGGCGCGACCGCGTTCTGTCCGTTGATCGCGTCGGCAAGCTGTTGCGGCGAGATGTTCAGACGCGTCAGCTGCGTGTTTGGGATATCGACGTAGATGCGCTCGTCCTGATCGCCGAAGTAATCGACCTTCGCGACGCCCGGCACGCGCAGCAGCACCGCGCGCAATTGGTCGGCGTAGTCGTGCAGTTGCGCGGGCGAGAAGCCGTCGCCTTCGAGCGTGTAGATGTTGGTGTAGACGTCGCCGAATTCGTCGTTGAAGAAGGGGCCTTGCACGCCCTGCGGCAGCGTCGCCGCGATGTCGCCGACCTTCTTTCTCACCTGATACCACTCTTCTGGCACTTCGCTCGGCGGCGCGCCGTCCTTCATCGTGAAGAACAACAGCGATTCGCCGGGGCGCGAGTAGCTGCGCAGGAAATCGGTGGACGGCGTTTCCTGGAGCTTCCTCGCGATGCGGTCGGTGACTTCTTCCTGCACCTGGCGCGCGGTCGCGCCCGGCCAGAACGTGCGGATCACCATCACGCGAAACGTGAAAGGCGGGTCCTCCGACTGCGCGAGCCGCGTGTAGGCGATGATGCCGAAGATCGTCGCCATCGCGATCAGGAAGACGACCAGTGCGCGATGCCTGAGCGCCCACGCCGAGAGGTTGAAGCGGCCTTCCTCGTGGCGATAGTCGTTGTTCTGCTGCGGCTCGCGCGTGCTCATGAGGCGAAGTCCTCGGGATGCAGCGGCGCGACAACGCGTACTTTCTCGCCGGCGGAAACCGTATGCACGCCTTGCCACACGACGCGCTCGCCCGCGTTCAGGCCGCGCGTGACGGTGACGGTGCGCTCGCCGTAGCGCGCGACCTCGACGCGGCGCAGTTCGAGCGCGTTATCGCTTTTCACGACCCAGACGGCGGGCGCTTTGTCGTCGTGGAAGAGGGCGGTGGAGGGTAGCGTGAACACGCCCGCGTGCTCTGTCGCGACGGCTTGCGCGAACGTGACGTCGGCGGTCATGCCGAGGCGCACGTCGGGCGTCGGCGCTTCGAGCGTGAGTTTCGCGCGATAAGTGCGGCTCTGCGGATCGGCGGCGGGCGACAGTTCGCGCACGCGCGCGGCGAACGTCTTGCCCGGCAGCGCGCCGAGCGCGACGCGCGCGCGCGCGCCGACCGTGAGCGCGGACAGCGCGCTTTCGGGGACGTCGCAGACCACGTCGATATCGCCGTTCCACGCGAGGTTATAGACGGGCTGACCGGCGGTGACATTCTGGCCGGTATCGGCCTGCTCGGACGTGACGACGCCGGCATGATCGGCGATGAGCGTCGTGTACTTCAGCTGATCGGCGGCGAGCCCCGCCTGCTGCTGTGCCTGATTGAGCTGCGCGATGGCCGTGGCGTAGGCGTTTTGAGTCTGCTCCAGCTGTGCCGCGGCGATCAGGTTCTCGGCGGCCTGGGCGCGATCGCGATCGAGTTGCTGTCGTGCATAGACGGCCCGATGCTGGGCGGCTTCGAGCTGCGCGGCGGCGCTGGCGGCGTTCTTCGACGCATCCGCGGGATCGAGCTTCGCGACGATCTGTCCGGCTTTCACGGTATCGCCGAGACGCACGCGCCGCTCGGTGATCTTCCCGCCGACGCGAAACGAGAGCGGCGTCGAATAGCGCGATTCGATCTGGCCGGGAAGGGTGGCGCGCGGCGGCTGTCCATCGGCCTCGGCGGCCACGGCGACGACCGGCCTCGGCGCGGGTGCCGGCGCTTCCTTCTTGCCGCAGGCGGCGAGCGCGACGAACGTACAAAGGAGGGAGGCGCCGGTCAGCGCGCGGATGCGGTTCGACGGAAACACGCAGCGAAAAGAATTCACGGAAGACCTCGACGCCGAAGGCGGGATCAGGCGGCCCGAAACCTCGGCGCGGGGCGCGCGGCGGTCGATTTCGGGACACGGGGGATGCATGAAGGAGCACGGCAAGAGGCCGGAACGCCAATGACGACGGGCTTTTCGGCGATACACCGGGCAATGCACGCTGAATTCTAATACAGGTATGTATCCGAATGCAAAGCTGTATCAAAAAGCGATCTGAAAGGGGGTTGGATGCTAAACTCGACGCATGAAACCCACTCGCCTCACGCGTGAACAGAGTCGCGACCAGACGCGCCAGCGTCTTTTCGATGCGGCGCTCACGACATTCATGAACAAGGGATTCGGCGTGACGAGCGTCGAAGACATCGCGGCCGCGGCGGGCTACTCGCGCGGCGCGTTCTACTCGAATTTCGGCAGCAAGTCGGAGCTGCTGCTCGAACTGCTCAGGCGCGATCACGACGCCACGATGGGCCGCATGCGCTCGATCTTCGAAGACGGGGAGGCCACGCGTCAGGACATGGAAGCGCGCGTGCTCCAGTACTACAGCGAGATTTATCGCGAAAACAAATACTTTTTGCTGTGGGCCGAGGCGAAGCTGCATGCGAGCCGCGACGCGGCTTTTCGCGAGCAGTTCAACGCGTTCATGCGGGAGTTGCGGCAGACCACGACCGATTACATCAGCGCGTTTTCGGAGCGCGCCGGCACGCCGCTTCCGATGCCGGCCGGGCAGCTTTCGCTCGGCCTGATCGCGCTATGCGACGGCGTGCAGTTCTTCTATTCGTCGGACCCGCAGGCGGTGCCCGCCGACTTCGCCGAAGCCGTGCTCGCGGGCTTTTTTAGACGCGTAGTGTTCGGCGCAAGCTGAGTGCCCTAGATCGACAGACCCGGTCCGCCATTGCCGCCGAGCAACTGCTCGACTGCATCGGCGTCGGCGTAATCCTGCTCGGGCAGCGCGTCGAATACGGTGATCACGTCGTTGCTCACGCCCGCTTCGCGCGCGGCATCGACGATCGCATCCTTGTTCGCCGGAAAATGCATGGCGCGCAGCACCTGCGCGATTTCATCGTTGATCGGCTCGTCGTTCAAGGCGTGTTTGGGCGTGTCGGTCATTCGAATCGTTCCGGTGGTTGAGGTTGCGCTTCAGGTCTGTACCTGCACAGGCTGGCTCGCCATGCCGCGGCTCGGTGCGCGCGATTTCGGAATCTTGACGTGGCGCCAGCGCGCGTGATCGAGATCCTGCGCCGTAATCTCCGGCGCCGGTGCCGAGACGGGCGCGGCGTTCGCGCGCAGTGCGGCGCGCATTGCGTTGGTCGCAGCCGCGGAATCGGTGTCGCTCGTGTGAAGCGGCGCCGCGTAGCACGACACGGAAACCAGAGCCATCGACAACATCGTTGAGGTTTTCATCGCTCAACCCCTCCTGACGTAAGCAGCGAGAAAGCAACGAGCAAAGGCCATGCCAATCGCGTCCATGCCGCTTCGCGCCGCGCGACGACACTAACTGCTTACAACGCGCGGAACGTGGTCGAACGGGAGCGCGGTGAACACACTTCGTGTGAGTTGTGAAGTGCGGCCGCGGCGATGCCCGGTTGCATGCGGCCGGGCCGCCAGGCACCCGCACGCTGCAAATTTGCACACTTGCGCAAGTTCAGCGCGTCGTCGGGTTCAAACGGAAGTATGCGTCGAGAAGCGAAGTCTTGTACACGACGCCGAGCAGGAGCGGCTCGGCGCGCCGCTCGATCACCGGCAGCCGCTCGCCCTGGAACGCGAGGAAGTGCTGCAGCGCCTCGCCGAGCGACATGTCGGGCGTGAGCACGTCGAAGTGCGGCTGGAGATAGTCGCGCGCGGTCTTGGTGTCGGTGTCGCGCTCGTCGAGCAGGTCGGAGGTGATGTCCTTCAGCGCGACCACGCCCTGGAAGTGCTCGCCCTCGTCGACGACATACAGATACTTCACGGGATATTCGAGGAACACGCGCGTCATCTCCTTCACGTTCGCCGTGAGCGGAACGACGGTATCGGCGGGCTTCACCAGTTCGCGCATCTGCGTGGCGGCGAGCCGCGTGCGCTCCTTTTCGTCGCGCGTGCGGCGCAGCGTGACTTCGTACATCGACGTCTGCTCGGAGGTGCGCGCGATGAAGTACGCGACCACGCACGAGAGCATCAGCGGCAGCACGACCTGGTACGAGAGCGTCATCTCGAAGATCATCAGGATCGCCATCAGCGGCGCGTGCGTCGCGGCGGCGAGGAACGCGCCCATGCCGACCATCGCGTAGGCGAAGGGTTCGGAGGTCGAGTGCGGCCAGATCGTGTGCGCGGCGATGCCGAAGAGACAGCCGAGCACGGCGCCCACGAAGAGCGTCGGCGTGAAGACCCCGCCGACCGCGCCCGAGCCGGTGGTCGCGGCGGTCGCGATGATCTTGAAGACGAGCACCGTGAGAAGGGCGGTCCAGGTCCAGGGCGTATGCAGCAGCGAGTTCACGACTTCGTAGCCGTTGCCCCAGACTTCCGGCCACCAGATCGAGATCACGCCGACGATGAGCCCGCCTAGTCCGAGCCTGAGCGGCAAGGGCAGCGGCAGGAGCGCGAAGCGCTTCTTCGAGGCGGCCAGAAGCCGCAGGAAATGCGGTGCGAGCGCGCCGCACAGGAGCCCGAGCACGACGAAAAGCAGCACTTCGACGCCCGTGATGGTCGGGAACACGGGCATCTCGTAAGGTGGACGGTAGCCGGCGAACTCGCGCATCGTGATGTTGGCGACCACCGACGCGACCACGATCGGCCCGAAGCTTTCCATCGCGATCGAGCCGAGCACGATTTCGGTGACGAAGAAGGCGCCCGCGATCGGCGCGTTGTAGGCCGAGGTGATGCCGGCGGCCGCGCCGCACGCGACGAGCAGGCGCAGACGCGGCGGATCGAAGTGGACCCAGCGGCCGATCAGCGAAGCCGAGAGCGCCGCGAGCTGCACCATCGAGCCTTCGCGGCCGATCGAGCCGCCGCTTGCGATCGTGAAGAGCGACGACAGACTGCGCCAGAGGCTCTGCCACACGGGCACGGCGCCGTCGCCGATGGTGACGGCTTCCATGTAGTCGGCGTGGGTCTGTTTCGGCGCGCGGCGCCGCGCGATCAGGAGACACACGCCCGCGACCAGTCCGCCCGCCGCGGGCAGCGCGACGCGCACCGGCCACGGCAGGCGCTTCGCCATCTCGACGAAATTGCCGGCTTCGCCGCCGAACGCGCGCTGCAATTCGTCGATGCCTTCGCGAAACGCCGCCGTCGCGAACGCTCCGGCGACGCCTACGATCACGGCCCACACGAGCATCGTGTGATCGTCGGAGAGCCGGAAGAGCTTTTGCGCGCGCGTGCGCAGTTTGAGCAGGAATGAAAGCACGTGGACGGGCGTATCGGGGCGTTTCGGGAAGGACGGGCGAGCGGCCTGGATCGGTTGCGGGCCAGGCGCGCCGCAAGGATAGCATTCGCGTGTCGCGCGCACGAGCCATGCTGCGCCGGTGCGGTTCGCGCGGACAAAAAAACCCGGCGCTTTAACGCGCCGGGCTCGCGGACTCAGGCGGCGCGCGTCACCACTTCGGCGCGAACGGCGGATTCGCGTTTCGCTTGCCTTCGTCGAGTGCGTCGATGCGGGCGATGTCGTCGGCGTCGAGCTTCAGTTTCTGCGCATCCCAGTTGACCTGCTGGTGCTCCGGATTCGTCGATGCCGACAGCACCACGATCTGCCGCGACAAGAGCCACGCGAACGTCACCTGCGCGGGCGTCGCGCCGTGTTTCTTCGCGATGTCGACGAGCGTGGGATCGGTGTGCGCACGGCCTTCGCCGAGCGGCATGTACGCGGTCACTTTTACGCCGAGCTTCTGCGTCGCCTCGACGAGCGCGCGGTTCGCGAGGAACGGGCTCACTTCGAACTGGTTCGTCACGATGGCGTCGCCGCCCGGCGCGGCGAGCGCTTCTTCGAGCAGCGGCGCCGTGAAGTTCGACACGCCGTAGTGGCGGATGAGGCCGAGCTGCTGCGCTTCCTGGAACGCGGCGAGCGTTTCGGCGATCGGCACGACGCTATCGGGCGACGGCCAGTGGATGAGCGCGAGATCGATTGTGCCGATGCCGAGCTTGCGATGGCTTTCCTTCAGGCTCGCGATGAGATCGTCGCGACGCAGGCGTTCCCACCAGACTTTCGTCGTGACCCAGACGTCCGCGCGCGGAATGCCCGAATCGCGCACGCCCTGGCCGACTTCGGCTTCGTTGTCGTAGTACTGCGCGGTATCGATGTGACGATAGCCGAGTTGCAGTGCGCTCTTCACGGACTGCGCGGTCTTGCCGGCCGCGACTCGAAATGTGCCGAGACCAAATGAGGGAATCGTTTCGATCATGCATGGCTCCATACGAAGAAGTTGCATTGTGAGTTAAAGGCGACGGGCGATTACTTCGCGTCCTGATCGAGTTCGGGATAGTGCCTGAAGATGCCCGATTCGTTGAACGCGATGCGCCGCTCGGAATCGACGTAGGCCGCGATGTTCGGCCGCGCGAGCACCGCATCGTGCAGCGCCGCCACACGCGGATAGTGCTGGCCGAATTTTCGCATCGCGCGCGGAAAGGCGTAGTGCAGGCCGTCGACGAGCTGGAACATCGAGAGGTCGACATACGTGGTCGACTTGCCGACCATCTGCGTGTCGCCGTCGGGGTTCTGCTTCAGCACGCGCTCGAAGTAGCCGAAGAAGTTCGGAATGCGCTGCTCGATGAAATTCTTCGAGCGCACCTTGGCGGCTTCTTTCTGGTCTTCGTAATACAGATCCGTGGCAAGCGGATGGTGCGTGTCGTGGACTTCGGCGACCACGTCGGCAATCGTCAGTTGCAGGCCATGCGCGACGTAGCGCAAGGCCTCGTCTTTCGGCGCGAGCCCGAGCTTCGGTCCGAGATACAGCAGGATGTTCGCGACGTGCGGCACGATCAGTTCGCCGTCTTTCAGAAACGGTGGCGCGAACGGGATGTGCGCTTCGGTCTTGCTGTTCAGAAGCTTCATCATGGCATCCGTGCCGAGACCGTCCTTCTTTGCGCCGCGCGCGACGTCGATGTAGTCGGCGCCTGCATCTTCCAGCGCGAGCCGGACGAATTCTCCGCGGCCCTGCAGGCCGTCCCAGTAATACAGTTCGTAGGGCATGGGCAGTTCCTCCTTGTTCATGCGCGGCCGACGCTTTGCGTCGCGCGCAAACTTTAGGTTCAGCAGGGTCCGTGCCATACATAACGAAAGCCCCGCGCGAGGGCGGGGCGTTCTTGTTATCCGACGTAGCCGGCGTTCAGCCGAAGAGCCGCTCGACGCCGAGCGTGATTGCAAGCCCGCCGCCGATCAGCCAGACATACAGGATCGCGCCGGTCGCCAGCGCGCCGGGGCCCGCCTGACGAATCTGCGCGATGCGCGTTTCCATGCCGAGCGCGGTCATTGCCATCGTGAGGGCGAAGGTATCGAGCATGTTGATCGTGCTGGTCGCGGTGTCCGGGAGGACGTGCAGCGAATTCACGATCACGAGCGCGAGGAAGCCGAGCGCGAACCAGGGCACCGCGAGCTTGCCGCCCTTGCCGCCGGCGCCGGCCGCAGCGCGCGAGCGGTTCAGCCACAGGCCGAGCCCGAGCAGCACGGGCACGAGCAACATGACGCGCGTCATCTTGACGATGGTCGCGATGTGCGTCGCTTCCGGGCTCACGTTGCTCGCTGCGCCGACCACCTGCGCCACTTCATGGATCGTGCCGCCGAAGAAGAGACCGGCGCCGAGCGTATCGAGATGGAGCCACCCGGCGTGCATCGCGATCGGATAGAGGAACATCGAGAGCGTGCCGAACAGCACGACGCTGCCGACCGCCATCGCGCTCTGATGCGGCTTGGACTGCAGCGTCGATTCGAATGCGAGCACGGCAGCCGCACCGCAGATCGCGCTGCCGGCGGCGGTGAGGAGCGCGGTGTCGCGGTCGAGTTTCATCAGCTTCATGCCGGCCCAGGTGCCGATCGCGAGCGTGCTCACGACGATCAGCACCGACACCGTGACGCCCGCGAATCCGACCTGCGCGATTTCCTGCAGGCTTACGCGCAGTCCGAAGAAGGCGACCGCGATACGCAGCAGCTTCCTCGCCGAGAAGTTGACGCCCGCAGCCCAACTGGCGGGCATGCCGTCGCGCAGCGCGTTGCCGTACAGGGCGCCCGCGACGATGCCGACGATCAGCGGGCTGATGCCGAGCCCGGCGATGGCGGGTAGCGACGAGAGCCGGGTGACGGCGGCGGCGAAGAGCGCGACGAAGAGAATGCCGTTCAGCTGGCCGCGCGTGGACGGTTTGCTGGCGGCGAGAGTCTGGGCGGGATGGACAGTGGACATGGCGGGTCGGAGTTTTTATTGCGATGCGCCAATCCTAACTTTGTTATATGGATATGAAAAATCGTGATTTGGGATGTAAAGTATCGGCTGAACCGATACTTATATCGACATGACCCCCGATCAGCTTATAACGTTCGCGACCGTCGCCGAATTCGGCAACATCAGTCGCGCGGCGACGGCGCTGCACCTCTCGCAGCCCGCCGTCTCCGGCCAGCTGCGCCAGTTGCAGGACGAGTTCGGCGAAGCGCTTTATCAGCGCGACGGCCGCGGCGTGCGGCTCACCGCCGCCGGCGAGCAACTCGCGGAGTACGCCGCGCGCATCCGCGAGACGTATCGGCAGGCACATGCGTTTCGCGACGCGCTGCGAGGCCTCGAGCGCGGCACGCTGCGTATCGGCGCGAGCACGACGCCGGCGAGCTATCTGCTGCCGTACCTCATCGCCGCGTTCCACGGCGAGTTTCCCGACATCGCGATCACCACGATCGACGGCAACACGGCGGATATCGTCGCGGCGCTGCCGGGGCTCGACATTGCGATGATCGAAGGGCCGGTCGGCGTCGATCTGCCGCCGGGCACGGGCGTCACGCCGTGGCGCGAGGACGAGATCGTCGCGATCCTGCCGGCTTCGCATGCGCTCGCGCCGGAGCGCGGCGAGGCCTCGCTCGATGCGATTTCCGCGCATCCGCTCGTGTTGCGCGAAAGCGGCTCGGGCGTGCGGCAGATCGTCGAGGGCGCGTTCGCCCGCGCGGGCGCGCCGATGCGCATCGCGCTCGAAATTGCGGGCGTCGAGGGCGTGAAGGAAGCGGTGCGGGCGGGAATGGGCATTGGTTTCGTATCGGCGATGTCGATCCGCCACGAAGACGACGCACTCAGGCGTCTGCGCATCGCGCCTGAACCGCTGACGCGCCGGTTTTCGATCCTGCTGCCGCACTCGGCGGCGCCGTCGCGAGTGGCCGCACGCTTTCTCGAACTGTGTCTCGCCGACGCGAAACCGGGCTAGGGAATTCCACTATGGCGTGCGTCCGGTGACCGGGCGCACCATTCGTTTTGAGACGGACGCCCTGGCGTCTTTTTTAAAACCTGTAAATGGAACCGGTTCCATTCGTTCCAGATACACGAATCGAGCGAGATTTCCGTGAGCGAGCTTCAATCCGACAAACACGCCGAAGTGGTCATCGTCGCCAGCGCGTTCGGCGCCGATGCCATCCGGCGCGACGGCCACGCGGTATGGGCGGCTGTCGCGGCGCGCGCGGGGGCGAGCGGATTCGAAGTGCGCCGCGAACTCTTCGCGCGCTACGTCGACGCCACGCCCGACGCGCTGCGGCGCCTGGGCGAACAGATCGCCGCGCTCGGCCTGTGGGCGGTCTATTCGACGCCCGCGACGCTTTTCACGGCCGACGGCTCGCTCGATCTGGCCGCGCTAGAACTCGCCATCGACGAAGCCGCGGCGCTCGGCGCGCGCATCGTGAAGCTGCAACTGGGCGGCACGGAACACGGCACCGCGACCGATGCCGCCACGCTGGATCGCGCGCTGTCGGCGATAGCGGGTTCGCGGGCGTGCGTCGTTGTGGAAAACGGCCAGTTGAAGGCGGGCGGCACGATCGGCGCCTTTGCCGCGCTGTTCGACGCGCTGCCGAAGGAGTCGCGCGCGCTCTCGATGACCTTCGACACCGGCAACTGGCTGTGGGCGGGCGAAAATCCGGCCGAAGCCGCGCGGCGCCTCGCGCCGCACGTGAGCTACGTGCACTGCAAGGCCGTGGCGGGCGCGGGCGCGCGGCGCTTCGCGGTCGCGCCCGGCGCCCGCGACGTGCTGTTCGCGCATCTGCTGAAACTGCTGCCGCGCGATGTGCCGCGCGGCATCGAATTCCCGCTTGACGCGGCCGCGCCGGAAGCCGACGCGTCGGCGAAGGTCGCGTGGCTCGCCGCCGCGTGACCCGAAACACCGATACCTGGAGACAGACCATGCAGGCAAAACCCGAGGCGCTCGACGTCGTGACCTACGGCGAAGCGATGACGATGTTCGTGGCCGCCGAGACCGGCGACCTCGCGAAAGTCGGCCAGTTCACGAAGCGGGTCGCGGGTGCGGACCTGAACGTCGCGATCGGGCTGTCGCGGCTCGGCTTCAAGGTCGGCTGGATGAGCCGCGTCGGGCGCGATTCGTTCGGCCGCTACGTGCTCGACGTCCTGGCCGCCGAGGGCATCGACGCGCATGGCGTCACCGTCGACGAGCGTTATCCGACGGGCTTCCAGCTGAAATCGAAGAACGACGACGGCAGCGATCCGGCGGTCGAATATTTCCGCAAGGGGTCGGCGGCGAGCCATTTGTCGGTCGCGGATTACGTCGCCGACTACGTGACCGGCGCGCGCCATCTGCACTTGACGGGCGTCGCGCCCGCCATTTCGGCAAGCTCGCGCGAACTCGCGTTCCACATGGCACGCGAAATGCGCGCAGCCGGCAAGACGATTTCCTTCGACCCGAACCTGCGTCCGACGCTCTGGCCGTCGCGCGAGGCGATGGCGGAGTCGCTCAACGCGCTCGCCGCGCTCGCCGACTGGGTATTGCCCGGCGTCACCGAAGGACTGACGCTCACGGGCCACGCGAAGCCCGAGGACATCGCGCGTTTTTACCTCGATCAGGGCGCGAAGGGCGTGATCGTGAAACTCGGCGCCGACGGCGCGTATTTCCACACCGCCGACGGCGATGCGGGCATCGTGCCGGCGGTGCCGGTCGCGAAGGTCGTCGATACGGTGGGCGCGGGCGACGGCTTCGCGGTGGGCGTGGTGAGCGCGCTGCTCGAAGGGCGCGACGTGCGTCATGCGCTGCTGCGCGGCAACCGGATCGGCGCGCTTGCGATCCAGGTGATCGGCGACAGCGAAGGGTTGCCCACGCGCGCCGAACTGGACACGCTGGAAGAACCCGAGACATCCATCGAGAAGACGGCACGAGCCGCCCTCAACCTGGCCTGACCGATCCGCTCGAACGGACACTGGAGAGACACGATGCAAACCACGACACCCCCGAAGCTGGCCGTGCGCCGCTGGTGGGCGATCATGCCGATCGTCTTCATTACCTACAGCCTTGCGTATCTCGATCGCGCGAATTATGGCTTTGCCGCGGCGGCCGGCATCAATCACGACCTGGGCATCAGCAAGGGCTTGTCGTCGCTGATCGGCGCGCTCTTTTTCCTCGGCTACTTCTTCTTCCAGATTCCGGGCGCGATCTACGCCGAACGGCGCAGCGTGAAGAAGCTCGTGTTCGTGAGCCTGATCCTGTGGGGCGGATGCGCCGCGCTCACGGGCATGGTGAGCAACATTCCATCGCTGATGGCGATCCGTTTCGTGCTCGGGGTCGTCGAGGCGGCCGTGATGCCGGCGATGCTCGTCTTCATCTCGAACTGGTTCACGAAGTCCGAGCGTTCGCGTGCCAACACGTTCCTGATTCTCGGCAATCCGGTGACGGTGTTGTGGATGTCGGTCGTGTCGGGGTATCTGGTGAATTCCTTCGGCTGGCGCAACATGTTCATCGCGGAAGGCTTGCCGGCCGTGGTGTGGGCGGTGATCTGGTGGTTCATCGTGCAGGACAAGCCCGCGCAGGCGAAGTGGCTGAACGCGCAGGAAAAGTCCGACCTCGATGCGACGCTGCGCGCCGAGCAGGCCGCGATCAAGCCGGTCAAGAACTATGGCGAGGCGTTTCGTTCGCCGGCGGTGATCAAGCTGTGCGCGCAGTATTTCTGCTGGAGCATCGGCGTGTATGGTTTCGTGCTGTGGCTGCCGTCGATTCTGAAGAACGCGTCGAGCTTCGGCATGGTCGAGACGGGCTGGCTTTCGGCGATGCCTTATCTCGCAGCGACCATCGCGATGATCGCTGCGTCGTGGGCTTCGGACAAGCTGAACGCCCGCAAGGCGTTCGTGTGGCCGTTCCTTCTGATCGGCGCGTTTGCGTTTGCCGGATCGTATCTGCTCGGCTCGACGCATTTCTGGGCATCGTATGCGTTGCTCGTGATCGCTGGCGCGGCCATGTATGCGCCGTATGGGCCTTTCTTTGCGATCGTGCCGGAGTTGCTGCCGAAGAACGTCGCTGGCGGCGCGATGGCGCTGATCAACAGCATGGGTGCGCTCGGGTCGTTCGTCGGATCGTATGTCGTCGGGTATCTTAATGGCGCGACCGGGTCGCCCGGGGCTTCGTACGTGTTCATGAGCGCGGCACTCGTTGCTGCTGTGGTCCTGACGCTGGCCGTGCGGCCTCAAGCTGCTGCTTCGGGGTCTGCGAAGCTTGCGCATTAGTGTCCGGTTCTGTCGGCGGACTGGCGTGTTCGTTGAACACCGCTTGATTTTGATGTGCTTCTATGGAACCTGGTTTCTTTGTGGTCTATTAGCTCTGCCCCTGTCCGGGGCGGGACTTACTTTCTTTGGCTAGCGCAAAGAAAAGTAAGCAAAGAAAGCAGCTTTTCTAGGCAGCAGTCACAGCACGTCATCGCAATTGATGCACTGAGTGGACACACCGCCTAAATGTCGCCCTTAAAGGACCAAGGGGCTTGGTGCGATTGACCACCGTGTCATCGCGCAGTGAACGAAACGGTACAGCAGTCATTCATCTGTCTTCGCTTCGCTCAGACGAGAGGTGCATTGGTCGCGTGGTTGATGTTCGCGGTAGCGGTTGCGGTTGAGGCTGACGTTGCGGTTGTGGACCGATGGTTTTCGGCTATGCGTGTCGTCCGCGAAGCGCGGACGGATGGATGATTGCCTTACCAAGTAGTTGGCTGTGCGAGGACACAATGGTTAATCGCACTGAGCCCTTGGGGATGTTTGAGGGCGGCACTTAGGCGGTATGTCTACTCAGTACCGCCGGTGCGTTGCCGCCTCAAGACTGCTGCCTAAAAAAGCTGCTTTCTTTTCTTACTTTCTTTGCGCTAGCCAAAGAAAGTAAGTCCCGCCCCGGACAGGGGCAGAGCTAATAGACCACAAAGAAAACAAGTTCCATAGAAGCACAGAACCATCAAACGGCGTTGCAAAAACCCCAACCCCAAGCGCGAGCAAAACCCCCGTTCGAGAACCCACCATGCCAGCCGAACAAGCGAAGAAAAAAATCGTAGCCTACAAGACGTTGCCGGACGACGTGATGTCCTACCTGAGCGCCCACGCGGAGGTGGAGACGATCGACCCGACGAACCGCGAAGCGCTGATAGCAGCGCTAAAAGCGGCCGACGGTGCAATCGGCGCAAGCATAAAAATCACCCCCGACATGCTCGAAGGCGCGCAACGCCTGAAGGTCCTCTCGACCATCTCCGTCGGCTACGACAACTTCAACGTCGATGACCTCACGCGCCGCGGCATCGTCCTGACCCACACGCCCGACGTGCTTACCGAATCCACGGCCGATACCGTCTTCGCGCTGATCCTCGCGACCGCCCGCCGCGTCGTCGAACTCGCGGCGTGGGTGAAAGCCGGCCACTGGCAATCGAGCATCGGCGAAGCGTGCTTCGGCGTCGACGTGCAGGGCAAGACGCTCGGCATCGTCGGGCTCGGACGCATCGGCGGGGCGGTCGCGCGGCGCGCGGCGCTCGGCTTTCGGATGAACGTGCTCTACACCAACCGGCATCCGAACGCGCAGGCGGAAAACGACTACGGCGCGAAGCGCGTCGAACTCGACGAACTGCTCGCGAAGTCGGACTTCGTATGCCTGCAGGTGCCGCTCACCGAAGCGACGCGCGGCATGATCGGCGCCGCGCAACTGCAGACGATGAAAAAGACCGCGATCCTCATCAACGCATCGCGCGGACCGACCGTCGACGAACCCGCGCTCATCGAAGCGCTCAGGAACGGCACGATCCTCGGCGCGGGTCTCGATGTCTTCGAAAAGGAGCCGCTCCCCGCCGATTCGCCGCTCCTCGCGATGAATAACGTCGTCGCGTTGCCGCACATCGGGTCGGCGACGCACGAGACGCGTCATGCCATGAGCCGCAATGCGGCGGAAAACCTGATCGGCGCACTGCAAGGCACGCTCGACGTGAATATCGTGAATCCACAGGTGCTCGGGCGCTAAACGAAAAGACGGGCAGGGCGTGCGTTAAGAT
Organism: Caballeronia sp. LZ024; assembly: GCF_031451455.1. Classification (NCBI taxonomy): domain Bacteria; kingdom Pseudomonadati; phylum Pseudomonadota; class Betaproteobacteria; order Burkholderiales; family Burkholderiaceae; genus Caballeronia; species Caballeronia sp. LZ024. The sequence continues at coordinate 1,533,139 of NZ_JARUXL010000001.1, forward strand.
GCCACTGCCCGGTCGTCGACAAGAACCAGAGCGCGCCGCGGCGCGCTTTTTTGCCTTCGGGCGCCCCGTTGTCCGGCGAGGCCGGTGAGAAGCCACATGCAAGAAGAACAGCATCCGATGACGAGCGCCGCCCGCCGCGCGACGATCACCGACGTCGCGCGCGAGGCGGGCACCGGCAAGACCAGCATCTCGCGCTATCTGAACGGCGAGACGAGCGTGCTGTCGCCCGACTTGCGCGAGCGCATCGAAGCGGCGATCGCCAAGCTCGACTACCGCCCCAATCAGATGGCACGGGGACTCAAGCGCGGACGCAACCGGCTCGTCGGCATGCTGCTCGCCGACCTCACCAATCCGTATTCGGTCGAAGTGCTGCAGGGCGTCGAAGCGGCGTGCCATGCGCTCGGGCTGATGCCGCTCATCTGTCACGCGGCCAACGAAATCGACATGGAGCGCCGCTATCTGCAGTTGCTCACGACGTACCGTGTGGAAGGCGTCATCGTGAACGCGCTCGGGGTGAAGGAAGAACTGCTGCAGACGTTCTCGCTCGGCGGCATTCCGGTCGTGCTCGTCGACCGCTCGGTGGAGGGCTTCGTCACCGATATGGTCGGGCTCGACAACCCGAAGGCCGTCGCGCTCGCGACGCATCATCTCGTCGACGAAGGTTTCGAGGACGTCGTTTTCATCGTGCAGCCGTTCAAGCGCGTGAGTTCGCGGCGCGCGCGCGAAGCGGCGTTTCATGACACGATCGGCGCGCTCGGCGCCCTCGGAGCAAAAGGATCGACCATCGTGCTCGACCTCGCCGATGCCGCACCGGCGCTCGCCGCGATCGATGCGCATCTGCGCGACGCCGGCGCGAACCTGCAACGCGTGGCATTATTCGCGGCCAACGCACCGGTTGCGCTGCGCGTCGCGCTGCATCTGAAAGAACGCTACGGCGTGGACTGGCAGCAACGCGTCGCGCTGATGTCGATCGACGACTCCGAATGGGCCGAACTCGCCGGCATGACGACCGTGCGTCAGCCGACCTACGACATCGGACGGCGCGCGGTCGAGTTCCTGCACGAAAGGCTCGAACGCGGACCCGAAGGCGCGCGCATGCCCGCGCGCGAATGCCTGCTGCCGGGCGAACTCGTCGTGCGCTCGTCCACGCGACGCAAACTATCTCCAGGAACCTGAATGGTCAGTGTATCGACGCTCGCAAGTCTCACGATCGCCACGCTTCTCATCGCCGCGTTGCCGGTCGTGCTGTATCGCCGTCTGCGGCCGCGCTTTCTTTTCGAGCGGCGCGAAGTGATTCTCGGCATCGCGGTGTTCGCGTTCTTTTCGATGATCGTCGAGCGCGCGCTGCACGGCTTCGTGCTCGGCAATGCGACGCTCGTCGGATGGCTCGCGAATCCGGCCGTGTTCGTCGCGTATGGCGCGCTGGCGGCAGGCGTCTGCGAGGAAGTGGGGCGCTTTCTCGCCATGAAATGGCTGATCCGTCGCGAGCCGTTGACCCTCGATCGCGCAGGCACGTCCCTCGGCTACGGCATCGGGCATGGCGGGGCCGAGGCGTGGCTTGTCGGCGTGTTCGTGCAGGCGCAATGGATCGTCTATGCGGTGCTGGCGAACCGCAATCAGCTCGACGAGCATTTCACGAGCGTGCCGCCCGACGCGCTGCTGCGCCTGCATATGGTGCTCGGCACGTTGTCGCCGCAGTACGCGGTGCTCTTCGTCGTCGAGCGTGCGGCGGCCTTCGTGTTCCAGCTCGGGTTCTCTGTGCTGATGTGGCAGTTACTGCGCGAACGGTTTCGCCCGGCGCTGCCGTTCCTGATCGTCACGCATGCGCTGATCGGGCTGCCGGCTGCGCTCTTTCAGGCGCGCGTGATTCCGCTGCTCGCCGCCGATGCCGTCTATCTGGTGCTCGCGCTGTTCGTCGTGCGCGCGCTGATCCGCTATTTTCGCGCGGGGGCCGGGCGGCCGGGCGCGATCTCACCTTCGAAGCACTGAATATGGACGACTATCAATACGACTGTCCGAGCGCCGACATCGACATGCTCGCGCACGTGATCACCGATCTCTTTCCCGAGCAGACGCAGTTCGCCGAACGCATCGACGACGAAGGCCGGACCTCGCTCGTCATTCACTACATCGCGATGCGTTTCGGATCGAGCGCGCGACGCATCACGATCGACGTGCGTTTCGATCCGGCCGTGCTCACGCGCTATCGCGCGCTGCCGGTGCGCATGCACGCGAGGAGCTATGCGGTGCTGCGCGCCTATGTGGAAGCGACGCTCGGCTCGCTGGAGGAAGCGTATGCGAACAAGGAGACCGTGCCGCGCACGGTCGAAATCGAAATGGGCGAGGACTTCGCGTAACGCGTAACGCGTGCGGCGTCAGCCCGCGCGCCTGTAGACCTTCGCGAAGCGTGCGGCCTTTACGACGCCGTAGTCGCCGGGCGCGTACTGCATGACCCAGTCGCCGGCGGCGCCCGCGAGCACGTCGCCGGCTTCCGAGCGGGCGATCGTAAACGCGTCGTGCATCTGCTTCGCGAGCACGACCACCGGGCGATTGCGGTAGGTGCCGGGCTCGCCGTGGGCGACGCTTTCCTCGGGCACGTACTTCGCGTCGAAGCGCTCGCGCGAGACGACCCAGCGCTCGCCGGTCGCGCCGGTAATGAGCGCGTCGCCGGGCTGGTAGCGGTTCGGGCCTTCGAGACTCATCAGTTCGCCCGTGGCCGCCGCGAACTCGACGGCCACGGCTTCATCTTTCACGACGCGAATCGCCGCGGGGTCGGTGCTGAGATCGAGCTGGGTGAGGACGGTCATGGCGGATCGTTGGAGGAAATCGGGGTTCGCGATCGTAACGGCTATCGGCTCATTTTGCACGCCACGGCGCGAAAGACGCAAAAAACAAAACGCCCGCATCGGACGATGCGGGCGTTGTGCAGGCTGGCGCCGAGCTTACGTCACGGCTTCGTGACGGACGCGCCTTCCGGCGCGCCGGCACGCGGCGCGCGATGCCGGCGATGCCCGTGCTCCCGCCCGCCTTCACGGAAGTTGGTATCGGCGAGCTTCTTCTGCTCGGGCGAAAGGCCCGCGTAGAGCGGCTCGAATGCATCGACGAGGCGCTTCGTGCCCTCCGCGTTCGCCTGCGTGATCTGCTGGTACTGCTTCATGTCGTCGAGCGCGGACATCGTGTTGCGCTGCGCGACACGCTGACGATACAGCTCGCCCATCGTGTGCGCGTTCTCACGCATGATGTCGGCGAATTTCGACCATTGATCTTCCTGCTGCGGCGTGATCTTGAGCGCCGAGTGCAGTTCGTTGATGCGATCCTCGACGCGCGCCTCGCGGTGGGTCGCGGCGGGCGCCGATGCGGCCGTCGCAACCGCGGCGCCAGGGGCCGATGCCGCAGCGGGTGCCGAGGACTGGGCGAAGGCCGCGCTCATAGCGAGCGTGGCCGCCAATGCAGCGAGTGTTTTTTTCATTCGTGACACCTTCAGTCGATTAAAAATGGCTTGCGATGCGCCGGGCTTGGCCCCGAGCGCGTATGCAGCGCCGAAAACGCGTTATTAGTATCACGATTGCCGCCCGCTCATGGCGCATTGCGACATCTGCTTACAACCGATACGTCTGCGAAAAAATCGGTTGAAGCGCTCTAGGGAAGCGCGAACCCGATCGTTTTCTGACGCGCCGCACAACGGCTGGGGCCGAATGTCACGATCGCATCAAAGTGCTAGGATGGCCGGGATATCAAGCGGCAATGGAGGCAGACATGTCTACTTTGGCTATCGATGGCGTGCGCTGGACGAACGACCGCGTGACCAACGTGCGCTGGGGCGATTTCGATCCGGGCACGAACGACTGGACGTCGCCGACCACCATCGTCGAGGTGGCTCAGGTCGTCGACGCGATCAAGAGCGGCCGGGAAGTGCGCACGCTCTTCACGCTCGGCGGCCGGACTTTTCTCGGCCCCAAGGTCACGGCGCTGCCTTATACCGCCGGACATATCGGCATCGAGGCGCGCGTGCAGGAAGGGCAGATCGAAAAGTCGCTGGAGGACTTGCCGTCCGTATGAGCTTGCTGCCCGCTGTTCGGACAGCGCCCGCCGCCCCGCATGCAACGGAGCGCCGCTGTGGATCGTGAGAAGCTGCGCCGCTTCGGCACCGAATTCGCGCCGCGCATCGCGAGCCGGATTTCGAGCCTGCTCGATGCCGACGTTCACGTCGAAGTCGTGGCGCACGATAACGGCCGCACGCCTGCGCGCGTGCGGGTCAGCGCCGATCGGGCCGCGCACGGGCGCGCGTTTTTGCCGGGCTATTCGGAGCGGCTCAACGTGTATCTCACCTGGGACGAAGGCGAGATCGAGCGGCTTTTCGACGCGCACGGCAACGAGCGCTTCGAGCGCTACCTGCAGGCGATCCCGGCCAAGCTGACTGCGTGGCAGGGCGCGCGCGACGTCGATCTGGAGTCGCGCTCGCAGGCGGAGTTCGCGGTGTTGATCGGCGGACTGGACTTCGGCACGTGAGCCGTTGGGCTCGCTGGGTTCGTTCAGCAAGTGCATTCTCAACAGGAGACATCATGGCATCGGCTAACCACGCAAATCTGCGCGCAGTCGTCCAGACGGCCGAGCAGGCAGGCGGCTTCGTATGGGTGATCACCCTCGTCGATTTCGCGGCCGGCGAGGTGAAGCGCTCGATGGTCTCGGAGGAAAATTTCTCGACCGCCGACGCCGCGCGCGACGCGGGCGAGGATCGCCTTAAAGCGATGGCTCAGGATCGCTAGGGGCGTTTTCAGTTGGGCCGGCAGGAGCGCTTCGTGCCGTCGTGCTGCCCGGCATGTGTCGGCGCGCGTGCGGCCACGACGTTCGCCTCGCTCGTGGCTTCGCCGCAGACGTTCGACACGCTCCGCGAACTGACCAACCCGGACCCGAAATACGCGGACCACGATGTACAGCGTTACGCGTCGGCGACCGTAACGCCCGGGCAGTTCGTCGCGATTTTCAAAAAGGTGAAGACACTCGACGTGGGCGGCAGCGCGCCACAGACACCGCTCGCCAAGCGCACGCGGGCGGTGCAACGTCTGAGCGTGCACACCGCGTCTACTTAATGCCGATCACCATCGAATCCGCCCCGACGAGCGGCTCGATGCGCACTTTCGAAAAGCCCGTTTCCTGCATCCATTCGCGGCATTGCGCGCCCGTGTAGTCAAAGCCGCCGGGCGTTTCGATCAGCATGTTCAGGCTCATGAGCAGGCCGAAGGCATTCTGGCGGCGCTCGTCGTCGATGATCGCGTCGTAGACCACGAGGCAGCCGCCCGGCGGCAGCGCCGCGTGACATTTCTTGAGCAGCTCGAGCTTTTGCGGCAGCGCCCAGTCGTGCAGGATGTGCCCCATCACGAGGACGTCGGCGCTCGGGCAGGGATCGTGGAAGAAGTCGCCCGGATGAAAGCGCAGGCGATCCTGCAACCCGTGCGCCGCGACGTATTCGTCGAACACCGGACCGACGGCCGGCAGGTCGAAGCCGCCGCCGGTGAGATGCGGATGCGCGAGCGCGACCTGCACGGGCAGCGCGCCCTGCGCCGCGCCGACGTCGATGAACGTGCGATAGTCGCCCCACGCAAACTTCCGCGCGATCTCGCGCGCGGCACCAAGGCTCACGCCGCTCATCGCCTGAAGAAAGCCGCGCAGCGACGCATCGTCGCGATAGATCGCCTCGAAGAGATTGCCGCCGTGCTTCGATTCGTTTTGCGGCAGGCCTGTCTTCAGCGCTTCGGTGAGCGATCCCCAGAACGGATAGAGCCGCGAGTTCGCCATTTCCAGCAGGCCGCCGACATAGCACGGCTTGGCCTTATCGAGGAAAAGACCGGTGTCGGGCAGGTTGCTGTAGGTCGAACCTTCGCGCGCGAGCAGATTCAGCGCGACGAGCGCATCGAGAAAATCCAGCGCCGATCGCGGATGCAAACCGAGCGTGCCGCACAGTTCGGCCGCGTCGAGCGGACCTTTCGCGAGTTGCGTGAACACGCCGAGCTCGACTGCCGACAGCAAAGTCTTCGATGCCCAGAAGCCCATGCCGATCTGCAGCAGGCGGTCGGGAGAGGGTGCAGCGATATCGTCGCGTGCTTGCGCATTGTCCATAAGTCATTCCTCGCTTAAATGTGATGAAACGTAAGGCGCGAAAAAGGCCGGCGAAAGGCCGCAGCTAACTCTAGGAGGCGCATCACGCGCGTTCAAGGCACTTGTGTGCGCGGCCGCGCAGAGCGTCGCGGTCCGAGCGGAGGGAGACAAAGATGTGCGATAACGTCGAACGTGTTCATCGGAAGCGTTGCACGGCAATGCGTTGCGGGCGGCGCACACTTCTTCTCACACACTGACCCGCGTTCAAAGGAGAACGTCATGAATCGCTTTAATGGAAAAACAGTCCTCGTCACCGGCGGCAATAGCGGCATGGGCCTCGTCACCGCCCAGGCGTTCGCGGCGGAAGGCGCACGCGTCGTCATCACCGGACGCGATGCGGCCACGCTCGCATCGGCCGAGGCTACGCTCGGCGCCGGCGCGATCGCGCTACGCAACGACGCCGGTTCGGTCGCCGCGGCCCGCGAACTGGCGAAGCAGCTTGCCGAAGCCAACGTCAAGCTCGATGCGGTCTTCATCAACGCGGGAATCGCGAAGCTCGCGCCCTTCGCGGACATCACCGAAGCGCTGTGGGACGAGACCTTCGACATCAACGTGAAGGGCGCGTTTTTCCAGATCCAGTCGCTCGTGCCGCTTTTGAACGAAGGGGCGTCGATCGTTCTGAACGGGTCGATCAACGCGCATATCGGCATGCCGGCTTCGTCGGTGTATGCGGCGAGCAAGGGTGCGCTCATCACGTTCGCCAAGACGCTGTCGGCCGAACTGCTGCCGCGCGGCGTGCGCGTGAACGTGGTCAGCCCCGGCCCCGTTCGCACGCCGCTGCACGAAAAGCTCGGCCTCTCCGACGACACCGCCGCGCAACTGCAGGCGCAGATTCCCCTCGGACGCTTCGGGCACAGCAGCGAAGTCGCGGCGACCGTACTGCATCTCGCCGCGCCCGAGTCGGGGTTCATCGTCGGGACGGAGATCATCATCGACGGCGGCATGAGCCAGCTTTGATCGCAGGCACGCGGTAAGCGCTGGCCCGCCGCATCTTCCGGCATGTGACAATCGTCCGGTTGCCTTTCGGTATCCGCGAGCGAGGACACATGGACGAAGACGGCAAGCCGGCCGCCGCGAGCGAACGCCAAGCGCGTTTCAGGCGTTACGAGTCGACGGGCGAGGCCTCGATACGCGCGGAACTCGAAGCGTCGTCGCCCGCGGACGACGAGATCTTCGCCAAGCGCGCGTGGCTCTTTCAGAAGGAGGAAGGGCGCCAGACCGAGCAGCGCCGGGCGATGGTGGCGTCGGCCGAGGCGGCGCACGACGCCGCCCGCGATGCGCGCGATTCCGCGCAGGCGGCGCGCCGGTCCGCGTTCTGGACCATGATCGCGGCGCTCGCCGCGACGGCGGGCGTGCTGCTCAACGCGGCGATTGCGCTCGGCTGGCTCGATTGGCTCCAGCGCGCCGCGTAGCGAACGCGAAAGCTTTCAGCGCTTGCGTGCGCGATGTCCGCTCACGACCGCGCCGGCGTCGCGCGCGAGCCCGAAGAGATCGGCGATTCCCACGAGCCCGATCACCGCGACGATCAGGAACGCCACGCTGAAATCCGCCGGCGTGACCGACTGCGAGTCGTGTCCGTGCAGCCATTGCGCAATCCTGAGCGCAATCGCGCCGGCCGCGACGCCGATCCCCATCGTCATCTGAAAGAGCGTGCTCGACAGTGCCGAGGCGCCGCTCATCTGCGCCTTCGGCACGTCGGCGAAACTGAGCGTGTTGAGCGCGGTGAACTGCAGCGAGCGCGCAAGCCCCGAGAGAAACAGCACGACGATGATCACGCTTTTGGGCGTCGACGGCGAGAGCAGGCTCATCGCCGCGAGCGAGAGGGCGGCGAGCGTGCCGTTCACGATCAGGACCGAGCGAAAGCCGAAGCGGCGCATGACGGGCGTCGTGACGAGCTTCATCGAGAGATTGCCCGCGAATACCGCGAGCGTGAGCAGGCCTGAGGCGAACGCGTCCATCCCGAAGCCGACCTGGAACATCAGCGGCAGCAAGAACGGCACCGCGCTGATCGAGATGCGAAAGAGCGAGCCGCCGCCCATCGCGACGGCGAACGTCTTCACCTTCAGCGCCGACAGCTCGACGACCGGCTCCTTCGCGCGTCGCAGATGCAGCCACGCGGCCGCGCCCGACACGGCGCCCACCGCGACGAGCACGCTCGTCTGCGTCCACGGCGTGTCGTTGCGGCCGATCAGTTCCATCGCGTAGAGCAGCGTCGTGCACGACAGGCCGCAGAGCGCGAAGCCGGGCAGGTCGAAGCGGCGGCCCGCGTTTTCGCGCGTGTTGTCGAGATAGCGCAGCGCGACGAAGAGTCCGATCAGCCCGAGCGGCAGATTCAGATAGAAGATCCAGCGCCACGACGAATAAGTCGTGATGAAGCCGCCGAGCGGCGGACCGATCACCGGCGCGACGAGCCCCGGCCACGTGATGATCGCGATGGCGCGCATCAGGCCGTCCTTGGGCGTCGCGCGCAGGACGGCGAGGCGCCCGACCGGCACCATCATCGCGCCGCCGATGCCCTGCAACACGCGCGCCGCGGCGAACGAATGCAGCGTGCTGGTGGTCGCGCACAGCACGGAGGCGGCGGTGAACACGGCGATCGCGCTGCCGAACACGGTGCGCAAACCGAAGCGGTCGGCGGCCCAGCCGCTGATCGGGATGAAGACGGCGAGCGTCAGCAGATACGACGTGATGCCGAGGCTCATGTCGGCGGGATGCACGCCGAACGAGCGCGCCATCTGCGGCAGCGCGGTGGCGATGATCGTGCCGTCGAGGTTTTCCATGAAGAACGTCGCCGCGACGAGCGCGACGATGAGCGAACCGCTGGAACCGCGAGCGCGCGTGGCGTCGCTCGGACTTTCTGGGGCCTGCATCGGCGTGGGTCTCCATGTCATCGGCGGGCCGCCGTGCGCAAGGCAATCGCAAGAGTCATGCAAGAAACCCGCGCCGCGTGGCCGGCTGCCATTCTAGCGTCGAAGCAAAGCCGGCGTGGCTATGGTAGCGTCGGCGTTTGACCCGTCATTCCGGCAACGAACACAAGGAAAGCAAAGCAATGGAGTATCGGAAACTCGGCGCAAGCGGCATCGACGTGAGCCTGATCGGTCTCGGCACGATGACCTGGGGCGAGCAGAACACGGAAAGCGAAGCGCACGCGCAGATCGACTACGCGCTCGGCGAGGGCGTCAACCTGATCGATGCCGCCGAAATGTATCCCGTGCCGCCGCGTCCCGAGACGCAGGGCCGCACCGAGCAGTACATCGGCACCTGGCTCGGCGCCCATCGCGCCAAGCGCGACAAGATCGTGCTCGCGACGAAAATCGCGGGGCCGGCGCGCCAGCCGCACAATCCGCGTCACATTCGCGGCGCGGGCAACCAGTTCGACCGCGCGAACCTGACCGAAGCCGTCGACGGCAGCCTCAAGCGCCTGCAGACCGACTACATCGACCTGTACCAGCTGCACTGGCCGGACCGCAGCACGATGACCTTCGGGCGCCCGTCGTATCCGTACATCGACGACGAATACACGGTGCCGATCGACGAAACGCTCGCCGCGCTCGGCGATCTCGTGAAGGCCGGCAAGATCCGCCACGTGGGCGTCTCGAACGAGACGCCGTGGGGCGTCGCCCAGTTCCTCAACGCCGCCGAGAAGCACGGGCTGCCGCGCATCGTCAGCATCCAGAATCCGTACAGCCTCGTGAACCGCACGTTCGAGACCGGGCTGTCGGAGTTCACGCACAAGGAGGGTGTCGGGCTGCTCGCGTACTCACCGCTCGCCTTCGGCTGGCTGACCGGCAAGTACGAAGGCGGCGCGCGGCCCGACGGCGCGCGCATCACACTCTTCGAGCGGTTCCAGCGCTATAGCAAGCCGCAGGCGATCGCGGCCATCGACCGCTACAGCGCGCTCGCGCGGCGTCACGGACTCACGCCCGCGCAACTCGCGCTCGCGTTCGTGAACAGCCGGCCGTTCACGACGAGCACGCTGATCGGCGCGACTACGCTCGCCCAGTTGAAGGAGAACATCGACAGCGTCGGTGTGAAACTGTCCGATGAAATCCTCGCCGACATCGACGCGTTGCACGAACAGCAGCCGAATCCGGCACCTTGAGTATCATGGACCGCGCGGCGGCCGGATTGTCGATCCGACCGGCCGCGCGGTCCGCGCAACAGCGCCGCGCAAGACCCGCCTGATCCACCGCAATTCCTTATGCGGCAAGGCGTCCGACGTTTTCCGCTGCAGTGCCGTCTGCGAGGCACTACACTTGCTCGATTGTCCTGGTTGCCCGCTGTGGCGCCTGTCGTGCCTCAGCGCGCGCTCTTTCCAAGGAGTCGTCGCTCATGTCACAACCCTCCGCGAAGTCCCCCGCCGAACTGGATCAGCTTTGCATCAACACGATCCGCACCCTGTCGATGGACGCCGTGCAGAAGGCCAATTCCGGTCACCCGGGCACGCCGATGGCGCTCGCGCCCGTCGCCTACCACCTGTGGCAGAACCACCTGCGCTACGACCCGGACGATCCGACGTGGCCCAATCGCGACCGCTTCGTGCTGTCGGTCGGGCACGCATCGATGCTGCTTTATTCGCTCCTGCATCTCGCGGGCGTGAAGGCGGTCAAGGATGGCAAGCCGACCGGCGCGCCCGCCGTCTCGATCGACGACATCAAGCAGTTTCGCCAGCTCGACAGCAATACGCCGGGCCATCCCGAATACCGCATGACGACGGGCGTCGAGACGACGACCGGGCCGCTCGGCCAGGGACTCGGCAACAGCGTCGGCATGGCGATGGCCGCGCGCTGGCGCGAGGCGCATTTCAACCAGCCGGACAACGCGCTCTTCGACTATCGCGTCTACGCGCTCTGTGGCGACGGCGACATGATGGAAGGCGTGTCGCATGAGGCCGCGTCGCTCGCGGGCCACCTGCGGCTCTCGAACCTGATCTGGATCTACGACAGCAACCGCATCACGATCGAGGGTCACACGGATCTCGCGTACAGCGACGACGTCGAATCGCGTTTCAGAGGCTACAACTGGAACACGATGCACGTCGACGACGCCAACGACGAGGCCGCGCTCGAAGCCGCGATCAACAAGGCGAAGGCGACGACTGACCGGCCGACGCTGATCGTGGTGAAGAGCATCATCGGCTGGGGCGCGCCGAACAAGCAGGATACGGCGTCCGCGCACGGCGAGGCGCTTGGCGAGGAAGAGGTCAAGCTCGCGAAGCGCGCTTACGGCTGGCCGGAAGACGCGCAGTTCCTCGTGCCCGAGGGCGTGAAGGAGCGTTTCGCGGAAGTAATGGGCGCGCGCGGCAAGCAGGCGCGCGGCGAATGGGAGAAGCGCTTCAGCGAGTTCGGCAAGCAGTATCCGGATCTCGCGAAGCAGTTCAGCCTGATGCGCGAGTCGAAGCTGCCCGAAGGCTGGGACGCCGACATCCCCGTCTTCGAGCCGGACGCGAAGGGCATCGCCACGCGCGAATCGTCGGGCAAGGTGCTCAACGCGATCGCGCAGCGCATTCCGTGGATGATCGGCGGCGCGGCGGACCTGTCGCCGTCGACGAAAACCAATCTCAAGTTCGAGGGCGCCGGCAGTTTCGAACACGACAGCTACGGCGGCAGGAACCTGCACTTCGGCATCCGCGAGCACGGCATGGGCGCGGTCGCCAATGGCCTCGCACTCTCGGACATGCGGCCCTACGCCTCCACGTTCCTGATTTTCAGCGACTACATGAAGCCGCCGATCCGCCTCTCCGCGATCATGGAGGTGCCGGTCATCTACGTGTTCACGCACGATTCGATCGGCGTCGGCGAGGACGGCCCGACGCACCAGCCGATCGAGCAGCTCGCGTCGCTGCGCGGCGTGCCGGGACTCACCACGCTGCGTCCCGGCGACGCCAACGAAGTGAGCGAGGCGTGGCGCGTCGCGCTGTCGCAGTCGCATGAGCCGTCCTGCATCGTCCTGACGCGCCAGCCGCTGCCGACCTTCGACCGCAAGAAATACGGGTCGGCTGAAGGCGTGAAGCGCGGCGCCTACGTGCTCGCCGACGCGCCCGCCGGCAAGACGCCCGAAGTGCTGCTGCTCGCCACGGGCAGCGAAGTCTCGCTGTGCGTCGAGGCGTATGAAAAGCTCGCGGGTGAGGGCATCGCGGCGCGCGTGGTGTCGATGCCGTCGTGGGACATCTTCGAGAAACAGGATCAGGCGTACAAGGACTCGGTGCTGCCACCAGACGTGAACGCGCGGGTGGCGGTCGAGCAGGCGGCGACGCTCGGCTGGGATCGCTACACCGGCCGCCTCGGCTCGCAGATCGTGATGCACACGTTCGGGGCGTCGGCGCCGCTGAAGGCGCTGCAGACCAAGTTCGGCTTCACGCCGGGGCGCGTCTACGAGGAAGCGAAGAAGCAGATCGAGCGGGTCAAATCCAGCGGCAAGAACGGCAAGGAGTGAGCCATCATGCAGATCGGCATCGTGGGGCTGGGACGGATGGGCGGCAACATCGGGCGACGGCTGATGCGCGGCGGCCATCGCTGCGTCGTCTACGATCACAATCCCGCGGCGACAGAGGCGCTTGCCGCGGAAGGCGCGACGGGCGCGAGCGATCTCGGCGATCTCGTCGGGAAGCTCGCCGCGCCGCGCGTGATCTGGCTGATGCTGCCAGCGGGCAAGATCACCGAGGATACGCTCGCCGACCTGCACAAGCTGCTCGGCGCGGACGACATCGTGATCGACGGAGGCAACAGCTTCTATAAGGACGACATCCGGCGCGCGGCGCAGTTTCGCGAACTGGGCGTGCATTACGTCGACGTCGGGACGTCCGGCGGTGTGTGGGGTCTGGAGCGCGGCTACTGCATGATGATCGGCGGCGAGGAAGAGGCGGTGCGGCGCATCGATCCGATCCTGTCGGTGCTCGCGCCGCATCGCGGCGACATTCCGCTCACGCCGGGCCGCGAAGGGCGCGATCCGCGAGTCGAGCAGGGGTACATGCACACCGGTCCGGTCGGGTCGGGGCACTTCGTCAAGATGGTCCACAACGGTATCGAGTACGGGCTGATGCAGGCGTATGCCGAGGGGTTTCATATCCTCAAGCACAAGGCGTCGCCGGATTTGCCGCCCGAGCAGCGCTATGACATCGATCTCGCGGATGTCGCCGAGGTGTGGCGGCGCGGCAGCGTGGTGTCGTCTTGGCTGCTCGACCTGACAGCGGGCGCGCTCGCGCAGGACGGCTCGCTCGATCATTTCTCGACCGAGGTCGCGGACAGCGGTGAAGGGCGCTGGACGATCGAAGCGGCCATCGAGGAAGCGGTGCCCGCGCAGGTGCTATCGGCGGCTTTGTATACGCGCTTCAAGTCGCGCGACGCGGAAGCGTTCCCGGAACGCCTGCTCTCCGCGATGCGCTTCGGTTTCGGCGGGCACAAGGAGTTTCCGGTGAAGTGACGGGTTTGGGGCGGACGGAAAAGGAGGCGGGCCGCGTCGGCGTGAGCTGACGCGGCCCGTTTCACTTCATCATCCGTCGCCGAAACAGCACCGCGCACACGAAAAACGGCACGATCGCATACACGAGCAGCACGCCGACATGCAGCGCGACGTCCGTAATCGGCCGCCCGAGCATCGCCGGCCGGATCAGTTCGACCGCATGCGACAGCGGCAGCAGCAGCGTGATGTGCTGCGCGGCCGCGGGCAACTGCGTGACCGGAAAGAACACGCCGGAAAGCAGCAGCATCGGCGTGAGGGCGAGCGTCTGGTAGAACATGAAGAAGTCGTAGTTCGGCGCGAGCGCGGTCACGATCATCGTGCTGCTCGCGAACGCGAGCCCCGTCAGCACGATGATCGGCAGCGCGATCAGCATCGACGGGAAGCTTGCGTAGCCGAACACCGCCGCCACCAGCATGATCGCGACGCCCGAGAGCACCGACTTGCTCGCCGCCCAGACGATCTCGCCGAGCACGATGTCGCCGAGGGTGAGCGGCGTGTGCATGATCGCCTCCCACGTGCGCTGCACGTGCATGCGCGAAAAGCCCGAGTACATCGACTCGAAACTCGCCGACATCATCACGCTCGACGCCACCGTGCCCGCCGCAAGGAACGCGACATACGAGACGCCGTCCACGCGCCCGACCATCAGGCCGAGGCCGAGTCCGAGGCCGAACAGGTAGATCATCGGATCGGCGAGATTGCCGAACATCGACGCAATCGCGAGCTTCTTCCACACCAGATAGTTGCGCCGCCAGACGGCGATCCAGTTGGTCGCGCTGGAAGGCATCGCCTGCGGACGGGCGTTCTCGACCGGGTGTGCGGTCTGATCGCGTTTGGCCGCCGCGCGCGACGGATCGTAAGTGTTCATGTGATCTTCGTTCCAGCCGGTCAATCCACCATCTCGCGCCCGGTCAGGCGCAGGAATACGTCTTCGAGATTCGCTGGCCGGTGCAGATAGCGCACGCCCGCGCGCCCCTTGACGCGCTGATGCACGGCCTGAGGATCGTCGACGTAGCAAAAGAGCGTCTCGCCGCTCACTTCCATGCGCCGGACCAACGGCGCGAGTTCATCGCGCAGCGCAAGCGGATCCGGACCGTAGATCTCGATCACGTCGCAGCCGATCACCGATTCGACCAGTTCGTGCGGCCGGCCCTCGGCGATCTTGCGGCCTTCCTCGATCACGCAAAGCCGGTCGCACAGACGCTCGGCTTCCTCCATGAAGTGCGTCGTGAGCAAGATGGTCTTGCCGCGCGACAGGAGCGAGCGCAGCCGCTCCCAGATCATGTGGCGCGCCTGCGGATCGAGGCCCGTGGTCGGCTCGTCCATCACGAGCACGTCGGGGTCGTTGACGAGCGCGCGCGCCAGCGTCAGCCGGCGCTTCATCCCGCCCGACAGTTCGCCGACCCGCGCGTCCGCCTTGGCTTCGAGCTTGGCGAATTCGAGCAGCGACGGCACGAGCGCCGCGATCTGCGCGTGCTTCATGCCGAAATAGCGGCCGAAAACCAGCAGGTTCTCGCGGACGGTGAAGTCCGGATCGAGGTTGTCGAACTGCGGCACGACGCCCACGCGCCGACGGGCGAAGCGCGCGCGCGCGGGAATCGGTTCGCCGACGAGCTGGATCGCGCCCGCATCGGGCGAAGTGATGCCGAGCAGCATCTTGAGCGTCGTCGTCTTGCCCGCACCGTTCGGGCCGAGCAGGCCAAAGCATTCGCCCGGCTCGACATGAAACGACAGCCCGTCGATGACGGTCTTGTTTCCGTAGTGCTTCCTGACATCGTCGAAGTCGATCGCACGGGGCACCGGGTGCGCGCCGTCGCTTGATCCGTCCGTAGCGTTCGATGAAATCGTTAAGGGTTCCAAAGCTGTCATGGTCCAGAATGGCCCAAATAGGCGGGCGA
The DNA here is from genome assembly GCF_031451455.1 of Caballeronia sp. LZ024. Taxonomy (NCBI): domain Bacteria; kingdom Pseudomonadati; phylum Pseudomonadota; class Betaproteobacteria; order Burkholderiales; family Burkholderiaceae; genus Caballeronia; species Caballeronia sp. LZ024. The sequence continues at coordinate 1,548,654 of NZ_JARUXL010000001.1, forward strand.
ATTGGCGCTTCGAATGCGTAGTCGGTCTGTGAAGCGTCCACCGGAAAGCCGAGCCGGCTAGTGTAATCCATTGCACCATGACGGCGCTCGATCCCGCGGATGCAACTTGCGCGCCCGCGTCCGGTGCGCGAACGCGGCGCCGGGCGGGCCCGATCGCCGGCCGAAAAGACCAGCGCCTTGGCCGGTGGGACTCGCGCGTTGCTGGCACGATGCGAGCTTGGAAGGCGCGTTCAGTCGCACCCATCGACGCCGCGCGTTAGCGTTTTCCATCGTTGCCGCGGGCGTAGCGACGCACCATCATGCAGACAGCACCGAACCTCATGCGGTCAGGGAGATCCATCATGGCGAGCTATCAGAAAATCCTCTTGTGCTACGACGGCACCCGCGAAGGCCGCAAGGCGTTGCGGCACGGCGCCAACCTCGCGCTCGACCTGAAGGCCGAGACGCACGTGCTCGCGGTGGTCGACATGCGTTCGTCGATCGCGCAGAGCGCGGGCCTGCTCACCGACATGGCCTGCGGCCGGTTCGAGGACGCGGCGCGCGACATCCTGCAGGAAGGCGTCGACTGGCTGACCGAGCGCGGCCTGCAGGCGCAAGGGCATTTCGCGTTCGGACATCCGATCGACGAGATCGCCAACCTCGCGGAGAAGCTGAAGGTGGATCTCGTGGTGGTCGGGCATCGCTGCCGAAGCGGACTCGCGCGCTGGTGGATGGGCGCGGGCAACACGCCGCTGCTCGACCGCGTATCGTGCAGCATCCTCGTGGCGGTGTGCCCGGCGGGTGAATCGGCCGAAGCCGAAGAGGATGCGGCCTACGCGGCCAAGCCGGTCAAGAGCGAAGTCAGCGCGTAGGTGGCGCGCGCCGTTTCTCCCCTCAACCGTTGAGATCCACCGCGACCAGTTTCCAGGTCACGAGCCCGCTGCGATGGAAGATCGCGGAATAGCGGGCATCGCCCGCGCCGTGCCGGTAGCTGACCACGAAGGTGTCGAAGCTTCGATAACCCGCCGTGGTCGCGGGCGGCGCCTTCGGTGCCGCGGGCGCGGGCCCGGAAACGGGCGCGGCCGCGCCGTCCGCACCCGCATGCGCTCCCGGGGGCGCCGGCGGACGTTCGCCCGGATTCCCGCGCGGCGGAATGCCGTTGAGAATCGCGGCGACCCCGTCCGGCGTCGCATACGAATCGACGAGCGGGCCGATCAGCGCCGCGCCGATCATCGCGCCGATGACCGCGAGCGGATTGCCGCTCTTCTGGATGTCGACACGCCGTGTGAGCAATGCCGCCACCTGCTGCTTGAGGCTGTCGCGCAAGGCCGGAAAATCGACGTATTCGTTCACAGTTTGAGCGTCGCGCGCGTCGGCTGCGCGTTTGAGCCGATCCAGCGCGATATACGGCGAGGCGTAGACGAAGCCGAGCGCAGCAACGACAACGAGCGCGACGAGCGTGACAACGACAGTCTTGGTGGTGCGGGTCATACGATTGGACACCTTGCGTAACGTTGCGTCTGTTCATGGACCGCGCGAACGCAGAATTTATCCCCGAAGCGCAATCCCGGACGCGAACGCCACACCAGTACTCGATCAGGCGAAAAGTCCGCCCGCGATGCCGGCGCGTTCTTCATCGATGCAGCGGTCGATCATCCGCGACACTTCGTCGATGTTTCCAATCATGATCACGCGCGACTCGTCGCGATAGACGCGCACCGGCGCCCGGCGCTCGGCTTCGTGATGCACCGACGCGTTCAGCGACACGCGCGCGAACGCCGGCTGGCGCGACGGCAGCGCGGGCATCTCGTCGAAGAGTCCGGGCGCGGTGTCGGCCTGCGGTGCCTTGCAGGAGATCAGCGAACGCAGATACCGCAGACGACCGAACTGGCGGAAAGGCAGCAAACGGGCAAAACGTTCCATGATGTTTCTCCAGGCGATAGGACGCACCGCGGCTCGCCGCGTATGCGACAGCCGTCAGATCGTTGATCGTTTCAAGAATGCCGTACCCGGACGCCCGGGTGGTGTTAACTAAGTAATGCGCTAACAAGCGCCCGCTCAGAATTCGCCCGAGCGGATCAGGCCCACCGCAATGCCTTCGAGCGCGAATTCCGCGCTGCCCGACTTCACGAAGATGTTCTCGTAATCCGGATTTTCGGCGATCAGTTCGACACCGTCGCGATGGCGCTTCCAGCGCTTCACGGTGACATCGTCGCCGAGACGGGCAACCACGATCTGCCCGTCCTTCGCTTCGTTTTTCTTCTGCACCGCGAGCAGGTCGCCGTCGAAGATGCCGGCGTCGCGCATCGAAAGGCCGCGCACTTTCAGCAGATAGTCGGGCTTGCTGGAAAAGAGCGCCGGGTCGAACGAATAGTGCTGGGAAATGTGCTCTTGCGCGAGAATCGGGCTGCCGGCGGCGACGCGGCCTACGAGCGGCAGCGACAATTGCATGATGCTCGGGTGCGGCAACGTAAGCTGATGTGGCGAATCTTCCAGGCCGGAGACGAGCCGGATGCCGCGCGAAGCGCCCGCCGCCAGTTCGATGACGCCCTTGCGCGCAAGCGCCCGCAGATGCTCCTCCGCCGAATTGGCGGAAGAAAAACCGAGCTCGGCGGCAATCTCGGCGCGCGTGGGCGGAAAGCCGGTACGCTCGATGGCGCGCTGGATCAGTTCAAATACCTGCTGCTGCCGCGCGGTTAGTTTGCTTGTTTTGTTCACTGGCTCGGCCCCTCGGCGGACTGTATGGATGGACAGGTGACTGTATTTTTATACAGTATTTCGCGCTTTTCAAGCTTTACTTTAAGTTCGGCCACGGATTGGCCGTTCGGCCGGCTATCGCGTGCGCGGACACGCTGCCAAACTTCGAACAATGTTCGTTAGCACTTTTGCATCTTAAAAAATGAAGAACGATTATTTTTAATAATGAAGCCCGGTCGATAGACTGCCTTCGTCAACTCAATAAGACGGAGAACGGGGAATGCATAGTCGGAATTCGGGTTTGGGCGCGCGCACGCGCGGGCTTTTTGCGGCGCTCGTGCTCGGCGCGGCGGCGGGCATCGGAGCGGTCGGCCAGGCGCACGCGGACACGGCGTTTCTCAACGTGTCCTACGATCCGACGCGCGAGCTGTATCAGGACTTCAATCAGGCGTTCGCGAAGAAGTGGAAGGCGGAGACGGGCGAATCGGTGACGTTCAAGCAGTCGCATGGCGGCTCGGGCGGCCAGGCGCGCGCCGTGCTCGACGGCCTGCAGGCGGACGTCGTCACGCTCGCGCTCGCCTATGACATCGACGCGCTCGCGGGCAAGGGTCTCATCGATCAGAACTGGCAGAAGCGCTTGCCGGACAACGCGTCGCCGTATACGTCGACGATCGTATTTCTCGTGAGGAAGGGCAATCCAAAGCAGATCAAGGACTGGAACGACCTGGCAAAACCTGGTGTTTCGATCGTGACGCCGAATCCGAAGACCTCGGGCGGCGCGCGCTGGAACTATCTCGCGGCCTGGGCCTACGCGCAGCACCAGCCGGGCGGCAACGAGCAGAGCGCGAAGGATTTCGTGACGAAGCTCTACAAAAACGCGGGCGTGCTCGATTCGGGCGCGCGCGGCGCCACGACGAGTTTCGTGCAGCGCGCCCAGGGCGACGTGCTGATCGCGTGGGAAAACGAGGCGTTCCTGTCGCTGAAGGAATTCGGCGCGGACAAGTTCGAGATCGTCGTGCCTTCGGTCAGCATTCTGGCGGAGCCGCCGGTCGCCGTGGTCGATAAGGTCGTCGACAAGCACGGCACGCGCAAGCTGGCCGAAGCTTATCTGAAGTATCTGTACAGCGACGAAGGGCAGGAAATCGCGGCGCGCAATTTCTATCGTCCGCGTTCGGCGAAGGTGCCGGCCGCGCTGACGAAGCAGTTTCCGAAGCTCAAGCTCTACACCGTCGACGATACGTTCGGCGGCTGGACCAAGGCGCAAAAGACCCATTTCGCCGATGGCGGCGTATTCGACTCGATCTATCAGCCGCAGTAAGAAGTAAAAGGGGCGTCGCATGAGCGGCGCCCTTGCCGCATCGAAGACAAGCATCGAAGACAAGCGGCGCACATGACGACCGCGTATAAACAAGCCAAGGCAATGCGCCATACCCCGGCGCGCTGGAACAGGACGATTCAAGGATGACGACTTTCACTTTCCGCAAGCCGAGCGCGCTGCCCGGCTTCGGGCTGACACTCGGCATCACGGTGGCTTATCTGAGCCTCGTGGTGCTGATTCCGCTCGCGGCCACTTTCGCCAAGACCGCCACGCTCGACTGGGCGCAGTTCGTGCGCGCGGTCACCTCGCCGCGCGTGCTGGCTTCCTACCGGCTGACATTTTCGGCGGCGCTCGGCGGTGCGCTCATCAACGCCGTGTTCGGTTTTCTCGTCGCGTGGGTGCTCGTGCGCTACACGTTCCCGTTCAAGCGCGTGGTCGATGCGGTCGTCGATCTGCCGTTCGCGCTGCCGACGTCGGTCGCGGGCATCTCGCTTGCCGCCGTCTACGCGGGCAACGGCTGGATCGGCCAGTATCTCGCGCCGCTCGGCATCAAGGTCGCGTTCACGCCGCTCGGCGTGCTGGTCGCGCTAACCTTCATCGGCCTGCCGTTCGTCGTGCGCACGGTGCAGCCGGTGCTTGAAGACTTCGAGCGCGAGCAGGAAGAGGCGGCCGCGTGTCTCGGCGCGACGCGCTGGCTCACGTTCAGGCGCGTCGTGCTGCCGTCGCTCGTTCCGGCGCTGCTCACGGGCTTCGCGCTCGCGTTCGCACGCGCGCTCGGCGAATACGGCTCGGTGATTTTTATCGCGGGCAACGTGCCGATGAAGTCCGAGATCACGTCGCTCCTCATCATCACCAAGCTCGAACAGTACGACTATGCGGGCGCGACGTCGCTTGCGGTCGTCATGCTGTGCGTCTCCTTCCTGATGCTGCTCCTCATCAACACGCTGCAGTGGTTCCTCCAGCGCCGCACCAGCAAGACGGGCACGGTGCCCGCCATCGCCGGATCGCTGCACGTAGAAGGGAGCAAGCCATGAGCACGCCGAGTCAGAAAGCGGCGCCGGCCATCGCGCCTTCGCGTGTCGTCGAACACAAGCTCGATCCCGTCACCGAATCGCGCGCAGTGCGCTACGCGCTCACGACGATCGCGCTCGTCTTCCTCGCGCTCTTTCTCGTCGTGCCGCTCGCCGCCGTGTTCGTGCAGGCGTTCAGCAAGGGCGTTGATTATTACTTCGAGTCGCTGAAGGACCCGGACGCGTGGTCCGCGATCAAGCTGACGCTCATCACCGCCGCGATCGCCGTGCCGCTGAACGTGGTGTTCGGCCTCGCGGCCTCGTGGGCGATCGCGAAGTTCGAGTTTCGCGGCAAGGCGCTGCTCACGACGCTGATCGACTTGCCGTTCTCGGTGTCGCCGGTCATCTCGGGGCTGATCTACGTGCTGATGTTCGGCGCGCAGGGCTGGTTCGGCCCGTGGCTCGCCGCGCACGACGTGCAGATTATCTTCGCCGTGCCCGGCATCGTGCTCGCGACGATCTTCGTCACGTTCCCGTTCGTCGCGCGCGAGCTGATTCCGCTGATGCAGGCGCAAGGCAACGACGAGGAAGAGGCGGCGCACGTGCTCGGCGCATCGGGCTGGCAGATCTTTCGCCGCGTGACGCTGCCGAACGTGAAGTGGGGTCTGCTCTACGGCGTGATTCTCTGCAATGCACGCGCGATGGGCGAGTTCGGCGCGGTGTCGGTGGTCTCGGGCCACATCCGCGGACAAACCGACACCATGCCGCTGCACGTCGAGATCCTTTACAACGAATACAACTTTTCGGCGGCATTCGCGGTGGCGTCGCTGCTTGCGCTGCTCGCGCTCGTCACGCTCGCGCTGAAGCTTTTGGCCGAGCGCCGCATGTCGCAATCGATCGCGAAGACGCAGGACCTCCCGCACGAGGCGCCTGTCACGTCCATCCAGAACTGAAGGCACGAGGACCATCATGAGCATCATCGTTCGGAATCTGCAAAAACGCTTCGGCGACTTCACCGCGCTCGACAACGTCTCGCTCGACTTTCCGGCGGGCGAACTGGTCGCGCTGCTCGGGCCTTCGGGCTGCGGCAAGACCACGCTCTTGCGCGTGATCGCGGGACTCGAATACGCCGATGCCGGCCAGGTCGTGCTGCACGGCGAGGACGTCGCGGAAGTGGGGGCGCGAGAGCGCCAGGTCGGCTTCGTGTTCCAGCACTACGCGCTCTTTCGTCACATGACGGTGTTCGAAAACGTCGCGTTCGGACTGCGCGTGAAGCCGCGCCGCGAACGGCCGACCGAAGCCGTGATCCGCGAGAAGGTGCATGAACTGCTCAAGCTCGTCCAACTCGACTGGCTCGCCGAGCGCTTTCCGTCCGAACTCTCGGGCGGCCAGCGACAGCGCATCGCGCTCGCGCGCGCGCTCGCGGTCGAGCCGAAAGTGCTGCTGCTCGACGAACCGTTCGGCGCGCTCGATGCCAAGGTACGCAAGGAACTGCGCAGCTGGCTGCGGCGCCTGCACGACGACCTGCACATCTCGACGATCTTCGTGACGCACGATCAGGAAGAGGCGCTCGAAGTGGCGGATCGCATCGTCGTGTTGAATCGCGGGCATGTCGAGCAGGTCGGCAGCCCGCAGGACGTCTACGATCATCCGCAGACTTCGTTCGTCTACGAGTTCCTCGGCGCGGCCAACCGGCTGAAGGGCAACGTCGATGCGAGCGGTTTCGTCGCGCAGGGCGCCGCCCAGCCGATCGCCGCCGAAGCGAACTTCGCCGGTCCCGCGCTCGCCTACGTGCGCCCGCACGACCTCACGCTCTATCCGACGCAGTCGGGCCATCGCGACGGCATCGTCGTCGACGTGCGACGGGTCGTGACGCTCGGCGGCTCGGTGCGCATCGAACTGGAAGGCAGCGAGGGCAACGTGCTCGAAGCGGAGCTCGATCGCGAGAGCTGGCGCGAACTGAACCTGAACATCGGCGATGGCGTGACGGCCGTGCCGCGCGTGCTGCGCGTGTTCCCGGCGCAGTGACATCCAAAAAGAGAGGCTGACATGAACTTCCAGCAACTGCGCTTCGTGCGCGAGGCCGTGCGTCAGAACATGAACCTGACCGAGGTCGCCAATGTGCTGTACACGTCGCAGTCGGGCGTGTCGAAGCAGATCAAGGATCTCGAGGACGAACTCGGCGTCGATATTTTTATCCGGCGCGGCAAGCGGCTGACGGGGCTCACCGAGCCGGGCAAGGCCGTGCATCAATTGATCGAGCGGATGCTGCTGGATGCGGAGAACCTGCGCCGCGTCGCGCGACAGTTCGCGGATCAGGACAACGGGCATCTCGTCGTCGCGACGACGCATACGCAGGCGCGCTACGCGTTGCCGAAGGTGATCCGCCAGTTCACCGAGGTCTTCCCGAAGGTGCATCTCGCGCTGCGCCAGGGCAGCCCGCAGCAGATAGCGCAGATGATCATCAATGGCGAAGCGGATATCGGCATCTCGACCGAGGCGCTCGACCGCTATCCCGACATCGTCACGTTCCCGTGCTATTCGTGGCATCACACGGTAGTGGTGCCGAAGGATCATCCGCTCGTCGGGCGCGAAAACATCACGCTGGAAGAGATCGCGGAATACCCGATCGTCACCTACGACAACGACTTCACGGGCCGCTCGCACGTCGACCAGGCATTCGCCAAGGCGGGCGCGATGCCCGATGTCGTACTGACCGCCATCGACGCCGACGTCATCAAGACCTATGTGGAACTCGGGATGGGCATCGGGATCGTGGCGGCGATGGCCTACGACGCGAAGCGCGATACCGAACTCGTCGCGCTCGACACGCAGCATCTATTCGAAGCCAGCACGACGCGCGTCGGATTGAGGAAGGGCGCTTTTTTGCGTGCGTATGCGTATCGGTTGATCGAGATGTTCGCGCCGCAACTCGACGAAGCCGAGATCGCGAGTCAGTTGCGGGAAGCGGCCTGAAAGCCGCTGGCGCCTGTGTAAAATCGCGCCATGAACACCCCAAACGAATCCTTACCGCGCATCGCGGTTCTTGCCACCGGCGGCACCATCGCGGGGCAGGCCGGCGATGCGTCGAAAACCGCGGGCTACAAGGCGGGCGTCGTCGGCGTCGACAAACTGCTGGAAGCCGTTCCCGCGCTCTCGCAAGTCGCGCGCATTCATGCGGAGCAGGTGGCGAGCATCGACAGCAAGGACATGAGCATCGCCCTGTGGGTGACGCTCGCGGCGCGCATCAACGAACTGCTCGCCACCGACGATTTCGACGGCGTGGTCATCACGCATGGCACCGATACGCTCGAAGAAACCGCCTACCTGCTGCATCTCACCGTCAAAAGCGACAAGCCCGTCGTGCTGACCGCGGCGATGCGCCCGTCGAGCGCGCTCTCGGCCGACGGCCCGCTGAACCTGCTCAACGCCGTGACGGTCGCCGCGCACGCGAGCGCCGCGAAGCAGGGCGTGCTCGTCGCGTTCAACAATCAGATCCATTGCGCGCGCGACGTCACGAAGACGAGCACCTACGCAGTCGATGCGTTCCGCTCGTCTGAAATCGGCGCGCTCGGCTGGGTGCAGGACGGGCGCGTCGAGTTTCAGCGGAAGGCCTTGCGCCGTCATACGTCGCACAGCCAGTTCGATGCGAATGACGCGCTGCCTGCGGTCGAGATCGTCGCGAGCTACGCGGGCGCGTCGCGTGCGGCGATCGACGCATTGGTCGCGACGGGCGTCAAGGGGCTCGTGATCGCGGGAACGGGCAACGGCTCGGTCCACGCGAGCCTGCAGCAGGCGCTCGCCGACGCGACGAAACAGGGCGTCGCGGTGGTGCGCTCGTCGCGCGTCGGCTCGGGGCATGTGATGCGCAACGGCGCGGCCTCCGACGATGCGCTCGGCTCCGTAAGCGCGGGCACGCTCAATCCGTACAAGGCGCGCGTGCTGCTGATGCTCGCGCTCGCGGCCGGCATCACCGATCCGGGCGCGATCCAGGAAGTATTCGATACCTACTGACACGCATAGACGAAAAAAACGCGAACCGAGGTTCGCGTTTTTTTCACCGGAATGCGCTTTCAGGCAGCGGCGGGAATGCGCAGTACCTGTCCCGGGTAGATCTTATCCGGGCTCTTCAGCATCGGCTTGTTCGCCTCGAAGATCAGATCGTTCTTCGCGCCGTTGCCGTAGTACTTCTCGGCGATCTTCCACAGGTTGTCGCCCGACACCACCGTATGGAACTGCGATTCGGGCGCCGGGTTCGGCACCGTCAGCTTGTCGTCGACCTTGTCGACGTGCTGCACGTTGCCCGCCGCGACCAGGATCTTCTCCTTGGTCGCCTGGTCGGCCGCTTCGCCCGACACCGTTACCGTATGCGACGCGCCGTCATATGCGACCTGCAGATTGTCGGCGTTCAAACCCTGCGAGCGGATGTAGGCGGCGATGGCGTCGCCGGCCTTCTGATTGAGCGCCGCGACATCGACGGGAGCGGCCGCAGGGGCTGCCGCAGCCGGCGTGGACACCGCCCCGAACAGCTTTTCGCCTGCATCCTTGATAAAACTGAGAATACCCATTGTTCAACTCCTTAAGTGACGACATGAACCACAGTTGGACCGCTCGCGAAGTCTAGGCAAATTAGTCGCGCGTGCCACCAGATAGTTCTGAGAATCGTCGACGGAAAGAGCGAAAACGAAAAAGGCCGGCCCGGCCGCTGCGAAAGGTGACATGCGTTTGACATGCACCTCATGCAACGTCCGGACCAGCCCGGTCAATACTGATCAGTAGAAGCAAAGAATCCGACGCGGACACCCGACGAAACCGTCTGACCGACCAAGGCTTCCCCGGCGCCGCCGGGTGCCGCTCTCGGACCCCACTTGCCGCTCTCAGCCCAGAGCGGCAGTTGTCCCGCGTGCCCATACGCGGGACGCCCCACGGTCAGGCGGCCTTCGCGGCTTCCGCCGGCTCTTCGGCCACCTTATGATTCGACATGATTTCGAGCGCACGCACCATCGCGGAGTGGTCCCATGCCTTGCCGCCATTCGAGGCGCATACGCTGAACAATTGCTGCGCGCTCGCGGTGTGCGGCAGGGCGAGGCCCATCTTCCGCGCACCATCGAGGGCGAGATTCAGGTCCTTTTGGTGCAGTTCGATCCGGAAGCCCGGGTTGAACGTGCGCTTGGTCATGCGCTCGCCGTGCACTTCGAGGATGCGCGACGACGCAAACCCGCCCATGAGCGCTTTACGCACGCGCTCCGGATCGGCGCCCGAGCGCGACGCGAAAAGCAGCGCCTCGGCGACGGCCTCGATGTTCAGCGCTACGATGATCTGGTTCGCGACCTTGCAGGTCTGGCCCGCGCCGTTGTCGCCGATCAGCGAAACATTCTTGCCCATCAGGTCGAAGAGCGGCTTGGCGATGTCGAACGAACGCTGCGGGCCGCCGACCATGATCGTGAGCGTGGCTTCGCGCGCGCCGACTTCGCCGCCCGATACGGGCGCATCCAGATAGTCGCAGCCAAGCGCGTTGATCTTCTTCGCGAACTCCTGCGTGTCGAGCGGCGAGATCGAGCTCATGTCGATCACGAGCTTGCCCTTCGAGAGACCCTTCGCGACGCCGTCCTCGTTGAAGAGGACCGCCGCGACGTCGGGCGTGTCCGGCACCATCGTGATGACGATGTCGCTCGTCAGCGCGACGGCGGTGGAATCGGGCACCACGCTCGTTTGCGCGCGGATGTCGTCCGGCACCGGGAACTTGCCGTTCACGACCAGCTTGTGCCCGCCCTTCAGAAGGTTGCGCGCCATGTGCGCGCCCATGATGCCGAGTCCGATGAATCCGATTGTTGCCATTCTTCAATATCTCCGTGATGTCTTAAGCAGCAGCGCGCGCGTTGCCCGATGCGGGCCAGCCCGCGATGTCCTGAAGCCAGCCAAGGCCTTCGGTGGTGCTCGTTCGCGGCTTGTATTCGCAGCCGATCCAGCCGTCGTAGCCGACTTCGTCGAGCAGGGCGAAGAGAAACGCGTAGTTGATCTCGCCCGTCCCCGGCTCGTTGCGGCCGGGGTTGTCGGCGAGTTGCACGTGCGCGATCGACGGCAGGTTCTTTCTGATCGTTGCGGCGAGTTCGCCTTCCATGCGCTGCATGTGATAGATGTCGTATTGCAGGAACAGATTGTCCGAACCGACCGCGCGGATCACGTCGAGTCCGTCGGCCGAGCGATTCAGCGCGAAGCCGGGGATGTCGTAGGCATTGCACGGCTCGACGAGCAGCCGGATGCCTTCCTGCTTCAGCGCCGACGCGGCGAACCCGAGGTTCTCGATGATCGTCGCGCGCGCCTGTTCGCGGCTCACGCCGGCCGTCGGAATGCCGACGAGGCAGTTCAGTTGCGGCACCTTCAGCGCCTTCGCATACTCGATCGCGCGTCCGACGCCTTCGCGAAACTCCGCGACGCGGTCCGGCAGGCACGCGATGCCGCGCTCGCCGGCTTCCCAGTTGCCCGCGGGCAGGTTGTGCAGCACGAGCTTCAGGTTGTTGTCGGCGAGACGGCTTTGCAGGTCGCCGATCGAATACGCATACGGGAACAGGAACTCGACCGCTTCGAAGCCCGCTCGCGCCGCCGCCGCGAAGCGGTCGAGGAACGGGACTTCGTTGAACAGCATGGTCAGGTTCGCAGCGAATTTCGGCATGTCTTGTCTTCCTGATGGTCGGTCAGTGGTCGATGCAGCCGGCGCGTTGGAACGGCGCCGGCGCGTGCTTCGGTCTTCAGTCGAGCGGCGTGATCGCCGTCGGTGCGTCTTCCTTCTTCTCCGCGAGTTCCTCGAACTCGTTGATTGCGTCGATCTCGGTGCCCATCGAGATATTGGTCACGCGCTCCAGGATCATCTCGACCACGACCGGCACCTGATGTTCGTTCATCAGCGCCTGCGCCTGCTTGAGCGCCGGGGCGATGTCTTCCGGCTTGAACACGCGGATCGCCTTGCAGCCGAGGCCTTCGGCCACCGCGACGTGATCGACGCCGTAGCCATCGAGTTCAGGCGCGTTGATGTTGTCGAACGCGAGCTGCACGCAGTAGTCCATCTCGAAGCCGCGCTGCGCCTGACGGATCAGCCCGAGATACGAGTTGTTCACGACCACGTGGATGTACGGCAGCTTGAACTGCGCGCCCACGGCCAGTTCCTCGATCATGAACTGGAAGTCGTAGTCGCCCGAGAGCGCGACGATCGGACGCTGCGGATCGGCGGCACGCACGCCGAGCGCCGCCGGAATCGTCCAGCCGAGCGGGCCGGCCTGGCCGCAGTTGATCCAGTTGCGCGCCTTGAACACGTGCAGGAACTGGGCGCCGGCGATCTGCGAAAGACCGATCGTCGTAACGAAGCACGTGTCGCGGCCGAACGCCTGGTTCATCTCTTCATAGACGCGCTGCGGCTTCATCGGCACGTTTTCGAAGTGCGTCTTGCGCAGCATCGTGCTCTTGCGCTGCTGGCAATCGCGCACCCACTCGCCGCGATCCTTCAGCTTGCCCGCAGCCTTCCATTCCTTCGCCACTTCGACGAAGAGTTCGAGCGCGAACTTCGCATCCGACACGATGCCGAGATCCGGGCCGAACACGCGGCCGATCTGCGTCGGTTCGATATCGACGTGCACGAACTTGCGGCCCTTCGTGTACACCTCGACGCTGCCCGTGTGACGGTTCGCCCAGCGGTTGCCGATGCCGAGCACGAAGTCGGAGGCGAGCATCGTCGCGTTGCCGTAGCGGTGCGACGTCTGCAGGCCGCACATGCCGGCCATCAGCGGGTGATCGTCGGGAATCGCGCCCCACGACATCAGCGTCGGGATCACGGGCACGCCGAGCGTTTCCGCGAATTCGACGAGCAGGTCTTCCGCGACCGCGTTCAGCACGCCGCCACCCGAGACGATCAGCGGCTTGTCGGCGTCGTTGAGCATCGTCAGCGCTTTTTCGACCTGCGCGCGCGTCGCTTTCGGCTTGTAGATCGGCAGCGGTTCGTAGGTGTCGATGTCGAATTCGATCTCGGCCATCTGCACGTCGATCGGCAAGTCGACCAGCACCGGACCCGGACGGCCCGAGCGCATCAGGTGGAACGCCTGCTGGAACACGCGCGGCACGAGCGCCGGTTCGCGCACGGTGACGGCCCACTTCGTGACCGGCTTGGCGATCGATTCGATGTCGACGGCCTGGAAGTCTTCCTTATAGAGGCGCGCGCGCGGCGCCTGGCCGGTGATCGCGAGGATCGGGATCGAGTCGGCCTGGGCGGAATAGAGGCCGGTGATCATGTCGGTGCCCGCCGGGCCCGACGTGCCGATACACACGCCGATGTTGCCCGGCGTGGCGCGCGTATAGCCCTCGGCCATGTGCGATGCGCCTTCGACGTGACGAGCCAGCACATGGCTGATGCTGCCCGCCTTGCGCAGCGCCGAGTAGAACGGGTTGATCGCAGCGCCCGGCACGCCGAACGCGGTGTCGATGCCTTCTTTCTCGAGCACGAGTACGGCTGCGTCGACGGCTCTCATCTTGGCCATGGTTGTCTCCTTCCTTAATCTCTTCCGATTGTTTCTGACTGCGGTTGGGCAGGGTTGAGATGAACTGTAGGCCTGCACGAAAGGTTTGATAAGATCAGCTCAGGTCGCTTTCTTCGAAACAAAAAGTATGGAATCGCGCTGACCGGCGTTTCAGGAGACGGACGATGGACCGCTTCAAGCAGATAGAAACCTTCGTGCGCGTCGCGGAGGCGGGCAGCCTCGCGGCGGCGGCGCTGGAGGAGGGCGTGTCGCCGGTGATTCTCGGACGGCGCATCGACGCGCTGGAAAAGCGCCTCGGCGTCAAGCTGATGTACCGCTCGACGCGACGGCTCGTCGTGAGCGAGGACGGCGCCGCGTTCCTCGATCGCTGCCGCCATCTGCTGACGGAATGGGATCAGGCGGAGAACGAACTCGCGGCGGGGCGGCGCGCGGTGAACGGGCATCTGATCGTGTCGGCGCCGGCGGCGTTCGGGCGGATGCACGTCGCGCCGCACGCGCCGGCGTTCATCGCCGACAAGCCCGAGTTGCAGATGTCGTTCAATCTGACCGACCGCGTGGTCGATCTGGTGCGCGAGGGCTACGATCTGTCGATTCGCATCGGCGGGGCGGTCGATCCGAACTTCGTCGCGGTGAAGCTGGCGAACAACCGCCGCGTGGTGTGCGGCACGCCGGCTTACTTCAGGAAGCATGGCAAGCCGAAATCGCTCGACGATTTACCGGCGCACAACTGTCTCGCGTTCAACCTGCAGGGCGGACAGAACCGCGGCTGGTATTTCCGGCGCAACGGCAAGCTCGCGACCGTGCGGGTGTCGGGCAATCTCGACTGCAACGACGGCGAATTGCTGCATCGCTGGATGTCCGAAGGACTCGGGCTCGGCTGGCGCTCGACGTGGGAAATCCAGCGCCAGCTGGCGGCCGGCGAGCTGGAAACCGTCCTCGACGAATACGCGCTGCCCGATTACGACATCCTCGCGGTTTATCCGCAGCAGCGCTACGTGCCCGCGAAAGTGCGCTACTTCATTGATTATCTTAAGGAAATCTACTCACAGCCGGATTACTGGAGCCGCGCGCCGTGAATTCCGGCCGCCTTACGCTCGCCGCCGCGCTAAATACTTGAAAAGAAAGCGGAAGTGAATCGCGAAATGGCGTTCGAGCTTGCGCGCGAGGCTACCGGCGGTTACAATCTTGGGCTTCTCACTTGCCGCACCGGTCCGACGCCCGGGTGGCTTCAATCCACAAGTCAGCACAAGGAGTGAATATGCGTCATTACGAAATCGTATTTATCGTGCACCCCGATCAGAGCGAGCAAGTGCCCGCCATGATCGAGCGCTACAAGGGCACGATCACCTCGCACGGTGGTCAGATCCACCGTATCGAAGACTGGGGCCGTCGCCAACTGGCCTACATGATCGAGAAACTCGCGAAGGCTCACTACGTCTGCATGAACATCGAGTGCGACCAGGCCACGCTCGAAGAACTCGAACACGCGTTCAAGTTCAACGACGCCGTCTTGCGCCACCTGATCGTCAAGATGAAGAAGGCCGAAACCGGCCCGTCGCCGATGATGAAGGAAGTGCAGCGCGAAGAAGCCAAGAAGGCGGCCTCGCAGCCGTCCGAAGCGCAGGCTTAAGACGAATTCAGATTCGTCAGCCACCAGGATTGAAGTGAACCAGTTGCAACTGACAGCGAGCGTCGTGGAACGCGAACCGGTGCGGTACACACCCGCCGGCGTACCGATAGCGAGCTGCACGTTGCATCACCAAACGGAAGTCGTCGAAGCGGGCATTGTCCGCCAGATCGAACTGACGATGCCGGCGGTAGCCGCCGGTGAGGTGAGCGGCAAGCTCGAAAGCTGTCAGATGGGCGTTCAAACGCGCTTCACCGGCTTTCTGGCAAAAAAGAGCCGCAACGCACGAACCCTGGTGTTTCACATCACAGAATTGCAGGACATTGGAAAGGACTGAACATGCCCCGCCCGACTGGTAAGAAATTCGACAAGCGTCGTCAGCAACAAAACCCGCTCTTCAAGCGCAAGAAGTTCTGCCGTTTCACGGCCGCCAACGTCGATTACATCGACTACAAGGACACGGAAACGCTGAAGGACTTCATCGGCGAGAACGGCAAGATCACGCCGGCACGCCTGACGGGTACGAAGGCTCACTATCAGCGTCAGCTCGACACGGCCATCAAGCGCGCGCGTTTCCTCGCGCTCCTGCCGTACACCGACCTGCACAAGGCCTAATCGGACGACGTAAAAAGGAACAAGCCAAATGCAAATCATTCTTTTGGAAAAAGTCGTCAACCTGGGCAACCTGGGCGACATCGTCAAGGTCAAGGACGGTTACGCACGTAACTTCCTGATCCCGGGCAAGAAGGCCCGCCGCGCAACGAAGGACGCCATCGCCGAATTCGAAGTGCGCCGCGCCGAGCTGGAAAAGGTCGCCGCTGAGAAGCTGGCCGCCGCGCAAACGCAAGGCGAAAAGCTGAACGGCTCGACCGTGCAGATCTCGCAAAAGGCCGGCGTCGACGGCCGTCTGTTCGGTTCGGTCACGAACGCGGACATCGCCGACGCGCTGAAGAAGCAAGGCTTCGCCGAAGTCGAAAAGGCGCAGGTTCGCATGCCGGAAGGCCCGCTGAAGCTGGTCGGCGACCACGCGGTGCAAGTCGCGCTGCACACGGACGTCGTCGTCGACGTCACGGTGTCGGTGCTGGGCGAGCACGCCTAAAGGCCGCGAGCGCCAGCACTGGCGCTCGTCGCGAATAGCAGGAAAAAGAAGGGCAGGGACCGCGCGCGGTTCCTGCCTTTTTTGTTGGCCGCAGCCGGCCATTTCACCGATAATTCCACCCCATGAACGCTCCGTCGAAAGATCCGCAACTCGATGCGCTGAAGGTCCCGCCGCATTCGATCGAAGCCGAACAATCCGTGATCGGTGGCCTGCTGCTGGACAACGCCGCCTGGGACCGCATCGCCGATGTCATGTCGCATGGCGATTTCTATCGCTATGACCATCGAATCATTTATGAGCACATCGGCCGGCTGATCGCCTCGACCCGTCCCGCCGACGTGATCACCGTGCACGAAGCGCTCGCGTCGTCCGGCAAGGCGGACGAAGTGGGCGGCCTCGCGTACCTGAACGCGCTCGCGCAGAACACGCCGAGCGCGGCGAACATCCGCCGCTACGCCGAGATCGTGCGCGACCGTGCCGTGTTGCGGCGGCTCGTGTCGGTGGCCGACGAAATTTCCGCCGACGCCTTCAATCCGCAAGGCAAGGAAGTGCGTCAGTTGCTCGACGAAGCCGAGGCGAAAGTGTTCTCGATCGCCGAGGACGGCGCGCGCGGCACACAGGGCTTCCTCGAAATCGGGCCGCTTCTGACGCAGGTCGTCGAGCGCATCGACACGCTGTATCACACGGCCAATCCGAGCGACGTCACCGGCACGCCGACCGGCTTCGTCGACCTCGACCGGATGACCTCGGGCATGCACGGCGGCGAACTCATCATCGTGGCGGGCCGGCCTTCGATGGGTAAAACCGCGTTTTCGATGAACATCGGCGAATACGTGGCCGTCGAGTACGGACTGCCGGTCGCGGTGTTCTCGATGGAAATGCCAGGCACGCAGCTCACGATGCGTATGCTCGGCTCGGTCGGGCGCCTCGACCAGCACCGCATGCGTACCGGGCGTCTCACCGACGAAGACTGGCCGAAGCTCACGCACGCGGTGCAGAAAATGAGCGAGGCGCAGCTTTTCATCGACGAAACCGGCGGCCTCAATCCGATGGAACTGCGTTCGCGCGCGCGGCGTCTTGCGCGACAATGCGGCAAGCTCGGTCTGATCATCATCGACTATTTGCAGCTGATGAGCGGCTCGGGCCACGGCGGCGAAAACCGCGCGACGGAAATCTCGGAAATCTCGCGCTCGCTTAAGAGCCTCGCGAAGGAACTCGACGTGCCCGTGATCGCGCTCTCGCAGCTGAATCGCGGTCTGGAACAGCGGCCGAACAAGCGTCCGATCATGTCGGACCTGCGCGAATCGGGCGCCATCGAGCAGGACGCGGACGTGATCCTCTTCATCTATCGCGATGAAGTCTACAATCCGGACAGCCCGGACAAGGGCACGGCGGAAATCATCATCGGCAAGCAGCGTAACGGTCCGATCGGGCCGGTGCGCCTCACGTTCCACGGCCAGTACACCAAGTTCGACAACTTCGCCGGCGCACAGAATTTCTACGGCAGCGAGTAAAACGGCCGCTCGTTGCGTCAATCGGCCGCCATCGTGCGGTCTTTATGCCATAACTGCGGCAGCCGGCGCGGATGCACCGGCTGTCTCGCAAAGGTACAATATGACGGTTTGACGTCAGCCATCGTATTGACCCATCTATCGGGATTTTCATGTTCGGTCGCTTCATGCCCACCGAGGGCAAATTCTTCGAAATCTTCAACGCGCACGCGAAGTGCATCGTCGACGCGAGCCGCGAGCTCGAACTGCTGATCGACAACCTCGACGACGCGGAGATCCACAAGCAGAACGTTCAGACGAACGAAAAACGCGCGGACAAGCTCACGCACGAAACCATCGACTTGCTGCACAAGACGTTCATCACGCCGCTCGATCGCGACGAGATCCACAAGCTGATCACGACGATGGACGACATCCTCGATCTGATGGAAGACGTCGCCACCGCCATTTTCCTGTACGACGTGCGTCAGGTGACGTCCGAGGCGAGCCAGCTCGCGCACATCTGCACGGCAACCTCGATCCGCGTGCAGAAGGCGGTCGAACTGCTCGCCGACATGAAGCAGGCGAGCGAAATTCTGAAGATCACCGAGGAAATCGACCGCCTGGAATCCGATGCCGACCGCGTGCTGCGCTCGGCGATGTCGAAGCTCTTCCGCGAGGAAGACGACGTAAAGACGCTCATCAAGCTGAAGGCGATCTACGAGCTGCTCGAGACGATCACCGACAAGTGCGAAGACGTCGCGAACATCATCGAAGGCATCGTGCTGGAAAACGCCTGAAGCCGGAATCCGCGCCCCGGCCGCCATGAGTGCGGCACGGGCCGCAAACTGCCGCAAACAGCGTCAAAAAAACGGGTTAAACAACCACCACCGATGCATTCGATTCAACTCGCAATCTGGGCAGTCGCCACGCTCGTTCTCGTCGCACTCGTGTTCGACTTCATGAACGGCTTTCACGACGCCGCCAACTCCATCGCCACGGTCGTCTCGACCGGCGTGCTCAAGCCGCAACAGGCGGTCGCATTCGCCGCCGCATTCAATGTCATCGCTTATTTCATCTTCCACCTGAAGGTGGCGGCCACGGTCGGAAAGGGCACGATCGACCCCAATATCGTCGACCATTACGTGATCTTCGGCGCGCTCGTCGGCGCGATCGGCTGGAACATCGTCACCTGGCATTACGGCATTCCGTCGAGCTCGTCGCATGCGCTGATCGGCGGTCTCGTCGGCGCCGCGCTGGCAAAATCGGGCTGGAGTTCGCTCAACGTCGACGGCCTTTTGAAAACCGTCTCGTTCATCTTTATTTCGCCGCTGCTCGGCTTCGTGCTCGGCTCGTTCTTCATGCTGCTCGTGTCGTGGATGTATTTCCGCACGCCACCGTCGCGCGTCGACCGGCGATTCCGCCGCCTGCAACTCGTCTCGGCGGGTTTGTATTCGCTCGGCCACGGCGGCAACGACGCGCAGAAAACCATCGGCATTATCTGGATGCTGCTGATCGCAACTGGCTACGCGTCGGCGAATTCCGAGGCGCCGCCCGTCTGGGTGATCGGCGGATGCTATCTGTCGATGGGCCTCGGCACGCTCTTCGGCGGCTGGCGGATCGTGCGCACGATGGGGCAAAAGATCACGAAGCTGAAACCGGTCGGCGGCTTCTGCGCGGAAACGGGCGGGGCGATCACGCTGTTCGTCGCCTCCATTCTCGGCATTCCGGTCTCGACGACGCACACGATCACCGGCGCGATCGTCGGCGTCGGCGCGACGCAGAAGTTCAGCGCGGTGCGTTGGGGCGTCGCGGGCAATATCGTGTGGGCCTGGATTCTGACAATTCCGGCTTCGGCCGCGCTCGCGGCCGCCGGCTGGTGGTTCGGCCACCACTTTCTATGATCGTCGCGTTTCCGCCGCTCAGATGAGCGGCGCGGAAACGCCGTCCATCGGGATGATCGCGCCCGACACGTAACTCGCGCGGCGGCTCGCCAGAAAAAGCGCGACGTCGGCGATTTCCTCCGGTTTCGCATAGCGCCCGAGCGGCACGTTCGCCTGACTGCGCTCGAGCGCCTCGTCGCGCGTGATTCCCCGTTGCTGCGCCTCGAGCGCGAGCGCTTCCTCGACGCGTTCGGTCAGCGTCGCACCCGGGTTGATCGCGTTGATGCGGATGCCGAGCTTCGCGTAATGGTGCGCGAGGCCGACCGTCGCGAGCATCAGCGCCGCGTTTGCCGCGCCGCCCGCGATATGGATGTCGCTTGCGATCTTGCCGCCCATCCCGATGATATTGACGATGACGCCCGGTTCCGCCTTCGGATTTGCGCGCGCGCGCTCGGCCATCTGCTTCAGCACGGCCTGCTGCGGATAGACGTAGGAGAAGTATTTGGCGTCCATGGCCGCCTTGAACGCGGCGGCGTCGAGCGTGTCGGGGTCGTAGCGTTTCGCGGCGCCCGCGCTGTTGATGAGGATGTCGATGGGACCGAGCGCGCCGGTTGCTTCCTCGACGATGTCGTCCGCGCTGTGCGCCTCGCGGAGATCGGCGCGGGCGAGATGCACGTGATGGCCCGCGTTGGCGAGTTGCTCGCGGGCGCGGGCGAGGTTGGCCGCATCGCGCGACACGATCGCGACTTTGGCGCCTTCGTTCGCGAATGCGCGCGCGCAAGCAAAACCGATTCCCCTGCTGCCGCCCGTAATCAGGACGACCTTGCCGGCGAGTCCCAGGTCCATGACGTTGCGCTCCTATCTAACCGACATAATCGAACACGATAGCAGAGACGCGCGGACAAGGGTTACTCGCTGCCCGTGGCGAAGCGGGCGATCGGATCGTCGGCGGGAGGCGCGCTCGGACGCGGCGCGGCGAGCGTGCTGGTCGATGCGGGCATCACGCGAGCGGTCGGTTCGGCAGCGGGCAACTGCTGGACCGCGCGCGCTTGCTGGGCCGCCAGACGCGCGTTGGGCGGCGGGGGTTCGAACGCGTCGGCGGCTGCGGCGATCGGGTCGGGCGCGCTCGATGCCGCCACGGCCGCGGGCGATACCGCGCCGGCGGCCCGCGCCTGTCGCTGCGCTGCCGCGAGTGCCGATGGTGGCGGCTCGAACTGATCGGCGGCGCTCGCGCTTAGCGACTGCGCGCGCGGGACGACTGTGGTGCCCGTCGTGAGGACTTGCTTTTGCACCGCGGGCGGCTCGAAGCGATCCGAAGGCGCGGCCGCAGCGCTATTCGCCACGCGCGCCTGCGTCGGCGGCTCCGCCCGATCGACAACCGTCGACGAAGGCCCGGCATTGCCCGGCGATGCGAGATAAGTCGGCGCGTCGAATGGTGTCGGCGCGGACTTCGGCGGGGCGACGCGCCGGATTCCGTCGAAACGCTTCGCCCAGTACGGATTCGTCAGGTAGTCGAGGCGCACGGTGCCGCCCGTCGACGGCGCGTTCACAAATCGCAGCTTGCCGACATAGATGCCCACATGCGAATGCGGCCGTCCGGTCGTGTTGAAGAAGATCAGGTCGCCGGGCGCGACTTCGTCTGGCTCGATCGATTCGCCGCGGCCGCTCATGTCGGCGGTCGTGCGGGGCAAGTTCACCGATGCCGCCCGGTCCACGACATAGCGCACGAGGCCGCTGCAATCGAAGCCGGCTTCCGGCGTATTGCCGCCCCAGCGATACGGCACGCCGACGAGCGACATCGCCTGAATCGAAATCTCCTCGCGCCCGACGCTGTGGTCGACGAAATTCGGGAAACCGGAGGGCGTGGGGAAAGTGCGGGCGGCGGTCGAGCTGGCGGCGGGTTTGCGCGAGACGTTCTGCGGCGCGCTGCCACAGGCGGCGAGCAATAACGTGACGAGCAACGGGAACCAGATTCGACGCATTTTGGAGGGACGAGCGCAAGGCAGTCAGCCGATACTAGCCCGCCGCGCGGGGCTCCAGCAAGTTTTCCTGATGTTTTACATGAGGAATGTGCGCTAAGTGTTGCGCGTCCCGGACGAACGCAAAGAAAACGGCCCGGCGGGAATCCGCCGGGCCGTGCGAAACGTGCGTCGCGCTGCTTACAGAATGTCGGAAGCGTAGTCCGCGAGCCGCGAGCGCTCGCCGCGCGCAAGCGTCACGTGACCGCTGTGCGTCCAGCCCTTGAAGCGGTCGACCACATACGTGAGCCCCGAACTGCCCTCGGTCAGATAGGGCGTGTCGATCTGCGCGATGTTGCCGAGACAGATGATCTTCGTGCCCGGACCGGCGCGCGTGACGAGCGTTTTCATCTGCTTGGGCGTCAGGTTCTGCGCTTCGTCGATGATCACGTATTTGTCGACGAAAGTCCGGCCGCGCATGAAGTTCATGCTCTTCACCTTCAGGCGCGAGCGGATCAGTTCCTGCGTCGCGGCGCGGCCCCATTCGCCGGCGGCGTCGTCGGTCTTTTGCAGCACTTCGAGGTTGTCGTCGAATGCGCCCATCCACGGCTGCATTTTCTCTTCCTCCGTGCCCGGCAGAAATCCGATGTCCTCGCCGACCGGAACCGTCGCGCGCGTCACGATGATCTCGTTATAGCGCTTGTCGTCGAGCACTTGCGCGAGGCCGGCGGCGAGCGCCATCAGCGTCTTGCCGGTGCCGGCCTGTCCGAGCAGCGTGACGAAATCGACTTCCGGGTTCATCAGGAGGTTCAGCGCGAAATTCTGCTCGCGATTGCGCGCCGTGATGCCCCACACGTTGTTTTTGTGATGGCCGTAGTCGCGCAGCGTCTGCAAGAGCGCCGTCTTGCCGTTGAGTTCGCGCACGACCGCATGGAACGACGGCTCGCCGTTCTGCGGCTCCAGATAAACGAATTCGTTGACGAGCATCGACGCGCAAAGCGGCCCCGTCACGCGGTAATACGTCGTGCCGGTCTTGGTGTCCTGCCAGCTTTCCATGCCCTTTGCGTGCTTGGTCCAGAAATCCTGGGGCAGCGCGCGCACGCCGGAATAGAGCAGGTCCTTGTCTTCGAGAACCTGGTCGTTGAAATAATCTTCGGCGGGCAGGCCGAGCGCATGCGCCTTGATGCGCATGTTGATGTCCTTCGACACCAGCACGACCTGGCGGTCCTCGCGCTCCTTCTGCAACGCGCGCACGACGCCGAGAATCTGGTTGTCCGCCTTGCCGACGGGCAGGCCCTCGACCGGCTCGATGTGCGTGAGCGTGGTCTGGAAGTAGAGGCGGCCGAGCGCATCGCGATTGCCCTGCGACGAAAGCGGCAGTCCCGCCGACATCTCGCCGACATGCGCGACGAGCGCATCGAGCGTGCGGCTCACCTGACGCGCGTTGCGCGCGACTTCGGACATGCCCTTCTTGTGATTGTCGAGTTCCTCGAGCGTCATCATCGGCAGATAGACGTCGTGTTCCTCGAAGCGAAAGAGCGAACTCGGATCGTGCATCAGCACGTTGGTGTCGAGCACGAAGAGCTTGCGCATCTCCACTTCCGGCTGGCCGCGCTGACGGCGCTTGTTCTGCGCGCGCGGCTCGGCGGCCGCTGCGGGCGCGGCCGGAGCGGAGGTCTCGCCGCGGGCTTCGCGCGCGACGGGCTTGACGATTTCGTCCTCATCGACGCTCGGTGCCGGTACCGGCTGCAAGAGCGCAGCGGTCTGTTTCGAGCGGCGGCTGCGCGCGGCGGGCGCAGGCGTGTCTGTTTTGGCCGCGGCGGGCGCGCCCTTGGCGCGCGCGATCGTGTCGCTCGCGACGGCGTGCAGCGCGCTCGCTGCGTTCGCTGCGGGCCGGGTGCTGCCGACAGCGGCCGAGCCGTACTCGGCGGCTTCGGGTTCATCGCCTTCCTGCTTCTTCGACTGTTTCGCAGGCCGGGCTTTGGCTTTGTATTCTTCAGACGGCAGGAGGTTGCCGAGCTTGGCGGGGGCGGTAGGCAAAGGCATGGTTTCCCTCGAAAGGAATCGGGTCGTGTATCGTGCGCCGCCTGTCGCATCCTGCTGGTAAGCCGTAGTACGGATCGTGCAGTTTGCGCCCGGAGACGCGCTTCGTTGTCGAAAACGCCGGTTCGCCTAGGTTTCGATCGGCTCCTTGGAGGTTGCTTGAGAAACTGACGTCGCAAGCCGGGCGCCCAAGGCGTGGCGTAATCGCGACGCAAACAAAAAAGCCGCCGTCCCGTTGATCGGAAACAGCGGCTCGACATCGGTCAAGAGGCGCCTCACGCTCTCCTTCGCCACGTAGCCCGGATCCATGCCGACCGCGCTGAAAGGCGCGTGATGGCGGGCGCTACGGCAGGAGGAATGGGGTGGACAGGCGCTCATTGAGAACCAATATAACCGGCCTCAAAGCGCTTGTACAGCGTCCACAATGGCTTCGACGTGCCCGGGCACTTTCACCCCGCGAAACTCGTGGCGCAAGACGCCGTCGGCGTCGATCAGGAAGGTCGAGCGTTCGATGCCGCGCACTTCCTTGCCATACATTTTCTTCATTTTGATGACGCCGAAAAGCGCGCAAATTGCTTCGTCGGTGTCGGAGACGAGCGCATAGGGCAGTTCGAGCTTTGCCTTGAAGTTGTCGTGCGACTTCAGGCTGTCGCGCGAAATGCCGACGACTTCGGCGCCTGCCGCCTGGAACTGCGGATACAGGTCGCGGAACTGCAGGCTTTCCGTCGTGCAGCCGGGCGTGTTGTCCTTCGGATAGAAAAAGAGGACCACCTTTTTGCCGCGCAGGCTGGAAAGCGTAAAGACGCCTGCCGTCGAAGGCGCGGTGAAATCGGGGGCGGGCTGGTCGACTGCAATCGGCACGAACGTTTCTCCTGTTGTTGTGGGTGCCTGAATCCGGATGGATGAGCGGATTCGAGGTCAAGCGGGGCGAGCGGCGCCCGAAAGCGCTACCGCAAAGGCCGACCTTCAGCCCGGCTGGACGATCAGTTCGCCCGCGCGGCCCGGAATCTCGCCCCACGTCACAGGGTACGTGGGCAGTGTCGAGCGGTCCAGCGTCGCGTGATAGTCGCCCATCGTCGCGAAACCGTGTCCCTGCGCGCGCCAGCCGGCGAGCAGTTGCTCGAAGACGGGCGCAAGCTTCTGCCCCTCGAGTTCCGCATGCAGCGTGAAAACCTGATCGTGCGGATTGTTCGCCGTATGACGCAGCAGATGCGCCGCGACATTGCCGACGTCGATGCCGTCGACGCCCAGCACTTCGTCGAGCGTCGGCAGCGTGGTCGGCATCTGGATGTGATGGAGCGTGCGGCCGTCGAGCACGGGGATGTACGGCGTGTGGCCGCGGCCGTCGGAAGCATACTGCATGCCCCACGCGTCGATCTGCTCGAACGCGTGGCCGTTCATCTGCCAGCCGGCCGCGCCGTGCGTGACGGGCGGCGCACCGAAGATCTCGATGAAGCGCGCGTGGCTTTGCCGCATCTGCGCGACGGTCCACGCGCGGTCGCGCTCGCGCACGTTGTCCTGCCAGTAGACGTGGTCCCAGGTATGGATGCCGCATTCGAAGCCGGCTTCGTGGATCGCGCGCATCTCGGCGACGGCGTTGCGGCCGATGTCGGGTCCGGGCAGCAGCACGCCGTACATCAGCGTTTTGAGCCCGTAATGCTCGACGACCGACGTGCGCGACACCTTCTTGAGGAACCCCGGCCGGAACACGCGCCGCAGCGCCCAGCCGGTGTGATCCGGCCCGAGGCTGAAGAGAAACGTGGCGCGGGCGCTGTACTTGTCGAGCAGGCGCGCGAGATTGGGCACGCCTTCACGCGTGCCGCGCAGCGTGTCGACGTCGATCTTCAGGACGATGCGGGCCACGCGGCGCGCCTCAGCCTTCGACCAGCTTGCGGGCGTCGCCGACGTGACCGCGATACGCCTCGAAAATCTTGCGCAGCGCGTCGTCCATCGTGGCGAGCGGCTTCCAGCCGAGTTCCTGCATCGTGTTGTCGATCTTCGGCACGCGGTTCTGCACGTCCTGATAGCCCGCGCCGTAGTACGCGCCCGACGAGGTCTCGACGAGCTGCACGTCCTTCGCGCTCTCTGCGTATTCCGGAATCTCGTTCGCGAGCTTGAGCATCTTGTGCGCGAGTTCGCGCACCGAGAAGTTGTTCGCCGGGTTGCCGATGTTGTAGATCTTGCCCGTCGCGACGCCGTCCTTGTTCTCGATGATCTTCATCAGCGCGCCGATGCCGTCGTCGATGTCGGTGAACGCGCGCTTTTGCGCGCCGCCGTCCACCAAGCTGATGTTCTCGCCGCGCACGATGTGGCCGAGGAACTGCGTGACCACGCGCGACGAACCTTCCTTCGGCGTGTAGATCGAGTCGAGGCCCGGGCCGATCCAGTTGAACGGACGGAAGAGCGTGAAGTTCAGGCCCTCCATGCCGTAGCCCCAGATCACGCGGTCCATCAGCTGCTTCGAGCACGCGTAGATCCAGCGCGGCTTGTTGATCGGGCCATACGACAAGAGCGACTCTTCCGGGTCGAACTGCTCGTCGGTGCACATGCCATAGACTTCGGACGTCGACGGAAACACGAGATGCTTGCCGTACTTCACGGCCGAACGCACGATCGGCAGGTTCGCTTCGAAGTCGAGTTCGAACACGCGCAGCGGCTGCTTCACGTAAGTGGCCGGCGTGGCGATCGCGACGAGCGGCAGGATCACGTCGCACTTCTTGACGTGATACTCGACCCACTCCTTGTTGATCGTGATGTCGCCTTCGAAGAAGTGCATCCGCTCGTGATTCGCGAGGTCGCCGAGGCGGTCGGTTTGCATGTCCATCCCGAAGACTTCCCAGTCGGTCGTTTCGAGGATGCGCTTGGACAGGTGATGGCCGATGAAGCCGTTGACACCCAGGATCAGGACTTTTTTCATGAATGACGAGTGGATTGAGTGATTCGGCCGAATTCGGCGGGACTGACGACGCGTTCGCCGTCGGCTGGGTCCGCGCTGCCGGCTCGCGGCTGTCGCCGCAATTCGCGGATGGCGATGACGCGGCGGTCGCCGCAGACGCCAAACAGCGCATTATCCGCCACGGCAAGCCCCGCGGGCAAATGCGAGAGGGTGCGCACGGTTTCGGCGCTCACGCCCGGCAAACCGCCTTCGGGCACGAGCCGCGCCCTCGCGACGATGAAGCGCTCGCCGCCGAGATCGGTGAACGCGCCGGGATAGGGTGGCGCGACCGCGCGGATCAGGTTGTACACGTTTTGCGCCGGCTGCGTCCAGTCGATGCGGCCGTCCTCGGGCTTCCTGCCGCCGAAGTAGCTGCCGGTGGCGAGGTCGTTCGGCAAATGCGGCGCCTCGCCCGCGATGAGCGCGGGCAGCACGCGCCAGAGCGTCTGCTCGGCGGCGACGGTGGTCTTGTCGAACACCTGGCTCGCGGTGTCGTCGGGGAGGATCGGCACCGGCGTCTGCGCGACGATCGCGCCGGCGTCGGGCTTCGCCGCCATTTCGTGCAGCGTCGCGCCGGTTTCCGTTTCGCCGTTGAGCACCGCCCAGTTGGTCGGCACGCGTCCGCGATATTTCGGCAGCAGCGAGCCGTGCATGTTGTACGCGCCGCGCCGGGCTGTCGCGAGCAGATCGACCGGCAGCATGTGCCGGTAATAGAACGAGAAGATGAAATCGGGCGCGAGCGCGTTCACCGCCTCAAAGACTTCGGGCGCTTTCGGATCGGCGGGCGTGATGACGTCGATGCCGTGCTCCGCCGCCACCGAAGCGACGCTGCCGAACCAGATGTGCTCGGTCGGGCTGTCCTCGTGCGTGACGACGAGCGCGACGTCCACGCCGCGCGCGAGCAGCACCTGCAGGCAGCGCACGCCGACGTTGTGATACGCGAAGACGACGGCGCGCGGTTTCATCGTCCCTGTTCCTCGCGCTGCACGACGCCGATCGTCTGCACGGCTTCCTGCAGCGGCTTGTGAACGCTCGTATGGCCGTCGCGCTGTTCGAGGATCGTTTGCACGAGATAGCGCGGACGCGCGCGCACCTGCTGATAAATGCGCCCGATGTATTCGCCGAGCAGCCCGAGCGCGAAGATGATCACGCCGAGCATGAAGAACGTGATGGCGAAGAGGGTGAACACGCCCTGGACTTCCGCGCCGAACATGAAGCGCCGAATCAACAGCAGCAGAAAGAGCGACGCCGATCCGACCGAGAGAATCACGCCGATGAACGACAGCCACTGCAGCGGCACGACCGAGAAGCCTGTGACGAGGTCGAAGTTCAGGCGGATCAGGCTGTAGAGCGAATACTTCGATTCGCCCGCAAACCGCTCCTCGTGCGCGACACCGACTTCGATCGGGTTCTGCGCGAACGTGTACGCGAGCGCGGGAATAAACGTGTTGATCTCGCCGCAACGGTTGATCGTATCGATGATGTGGCGACTGTATGCGCGCAGCATGCAGCCCTGGTCGGTCATCTTGATGTGCGTGATGCGCTCGCGCAGACGGTTCATCATCCGCGAGGCCTTCTTGCGCCACAGGCTGTCCTGGCGCTGCTGGCGAATCGTGCCGACGTAGTCGTAGCCTTCGCGCATCTTCGTGACGAGCTTGCCGATTTCCTCGGGCGGGTTCTGCAAGTCGGCGTCGAGCGTCACGACGATCTCGCCGCGCGACTGCTCGAAGCCCGCGAGAATCGCCATGTGCTGGCCGTAGTTGCCGTTGAGCAGGATCACGCGGGTCGTGTCGGGACGCACGTGGAACTGCTGCGCGAGAAGCGCCGCCGACTTGTCGCGGCTGCCGTCGTTGATGAAGATGACTTCATACGACGCATCGAGGGCATCGAGCGCGGGATAGAGGCGCTCGAACAGCGCGGCCAGGCCCGCTTCCTCGTTGTAGACCGGGATGACGACCGAAACTTCGGGCGTCGCCGGCAGAAAATCCGTATGACTCATGTTGCGCTGGTTTCCCTAGGGGTCTTGGGTTTAGGTGCCGTGCTTGCCGTACAGCTCGCAGATTTCGTCGACGGCGCGCACCACGCGCGTCACGTCGTCCTGCGTCATGAGCGTGAAGAGCGGCAGCGTGACCGTCGATGCGCCGAGTTGCTCCGCGTGCGGGAACATGCCTTCGTGAAAGCCGCGCGCCCGGTACAGCGTGAACAAATGCAGCGCCGGATAATGCACGCCCGTGCCGATGCCGCGCTCCTTCATCTGCGCCATGAACGCCGCACGCGTGAGCGAAAGGCGTTCGAGCGGCAGCGCGATCTGGAACATGTGCCAGTTGCTATCGGTGAAATTCTGCACCGGAAACTGTACGCCGAGCGCGGCCGCTGTGCTGCCCGCGAACGCATCGAAATAGGCGCGCGCAAGACGCCGGCGCTGTTCCGTGAAGCGCTCCACGTGCTTCAACTGGCCCAGACCGACGCGCGCCGCGACATCGGTCAGGTTGTATTTGCCGCCGAGCAAATCGCAGTCCATGCCGTCGATGCCGGTGCGCGTGATGCCCTGCAGCCGGTACTTCTGCGCGATGACCGCTTCGTCCTCGTTGTTCAGGACGAGCGCGCCGCCTTCGATCGACGTCACGTTCTTGTTCGCGTGGAAGCTGAACGAGACGATGTCGCCGAACGATCCGATGCGTTTGCCGCGCCAGGTCGAACCGAACGCCTGCGCGGCGTCCTCGATCACGCGCAGCTTGTGGGCGCGCGCGATCTCGTAGAGCCGGTCCATGTCGACGGGCAGGCCCGCCAGGTATACCGGCATGATCGCCTTGGTGCGCGGCGTGATGGCTTTTTCCAGCAGGCCGAGGTCCATGTTGCGCGTGAGCGGATCGATATCGACGAAGACCGGCGTCGCGCCGACTTCCAGGATCACGTTGCTGGTGGAGACCCATGTCATCGGCGTGGTGATGACTTCGTCACCCGCGCCGACGCCCGCGATCCGCAAGCCGATTTCCATCGTCGCCGTTCCGGAATTGAACGAACGCACGGGCCGCCCGCCGCAATACGCCGACAATTCGGCTTCGAACTGCTGGTTCTGCGGGCCGGTCGTGATCCAGCCGGAGCGCAGCACGTCGACGACGCCGGCGATCGTCTCCTCGTCGATTTCGGCGCGCACGAAAGGCAAAAAGGGCAGCGGTGTCTGATTCATGGACTGTCTGCTTAAAAATAAAGGTTTTCAGCCGCGCGCCAAGACGGCGACGCCGATGAGAATGATCCCGATCCCGATGAGCCGTTGCACCGACAGCACCTCGCCGAACAAATACCACGCCGCGAACGCGTTGACGACGTAGCCGAGCGAGAGCATCGGGTAGGCCACCGACACATCCACGCGCGACAGGCCGATGATCCACACGGCCACGCTGAACACGTAGCACGTGAGCCCGCCGATGATCGGCCATTGCGTCGCGATCTTGAAGCCGACGGGCACGATGTTGGCGCGGCTGAATTCGAAATGCCCGACGGCGTTGACGCCTGCTTTGAGCAGCAACTGCGCGCCGGCGTTCAACAATACGCCGATGATGATGCAAATGAAGGATATCGGGTTCATCGTGGAGGGTTGACGGCTCGGGGACTGAACTTGGATTTTCGGAACGGGCGTGCGAATTGTTGCATGACTAGGGCGCCGGGACAGGCTTTTGCACGATCACGCGCCGGTCGTCCTGCGCGATCACCTGCATCGGCACGTGCCGGGCGAGCAGTTCCTCGTAGCGTGCGGGCGGCATCAGCGCGAGCGCGTAGCGGCCGGCGTCCCAGCGTTTGACCCATTCGTCGATCGTCGGCACCCACTTCTGCGGTTCGGTGGCGACGCCAAAGCCCAGTTCGTCGGCTTCCTGCACCATGATCATCGTGTGGCCGAGGTAGAACGGCATCGTGTGATCGAGCTTCGCGATCGAGTAGAACGGCGTGTCGGGCGGCAGTTTCGCCATCGCCGCCTTGACCGCCGGCACGAGCCGCACGCCCGAGCTTTCGCGGCCGAACACGTCGTGGCCGGTGCCCGCGATCGTCCCGAGCATGAGCCACGCCGTGCCGAGCGCGACCGCGGCGGCGATCGTGCTGCGGCGATTCAGCCAGATCGCGATGAGCGTCACGGCGAACGCGACCGCAAGGCCCGCGTACACCCAGACCTGAAACGCGCGGTAGAGCGCGTTCGGCGTATGCGCGCTGCCCGCGCGGCAGAGGAAGACAGCGCCGAACGCCGCGGCGATCAGGAACACCGCATAGCCGATCAGATGCCGATGCCACTGCACCCGCGTGACGAGCGGCAGGTAGATGCCGAGCACGAGCGCGATTGAGGGCGCGATCGGCAGCGTGTACGAGAGCAGCTTCGAGTGCGACGCGCTGAAGAACAGGAAGATGAAGAGCGTCCAGATCAGGAGGAGCGGCACGGGCGCGAAGCCGTTCGGCTGGCGCGGCAGCTTGAGCGCATGGCGCGTGCTCTGGTAGACGATCGAGAGCCACGGCAGAAAGCCGACGATCAGCACGGGCACGAAGTAATAGAGCGGACCGGGCCGGTTCTGCTCGGGCGTCAGATAGCGCTTGAACTGCTGGACGATGAAGAAGAAGTTGAAGAATTCCGGATTCTTCATCTGCACGAGGACGAACCAGGGCGCCGCCACGATCAGGAACACGATCAGCCCGCTGCCGATGTAGAGCCGCTTCCAGAGCGCCCAGTCGCGCGTGATGAGCGAATAGAGCACGAGCACCGCGCCCGGCAGGATCACGCCGACCAGACCCTTCGAGAGCAGCGCCGCCGCCATCGCGCCCCAGCAGAGCCACATCCAGAGACGCACATGGCGGGTCGGCAGGCCCGGGCGCTGCGCCAGCAGCAGCGCGCACAGCGTCAGCTCCATCCAGAACGACAGCGCCATGTCGAGCGTGTTGAAATGGGCCATCAGGTTCCAGTACGGCGAGCTCGCGAGGATCACCGCCGTGCAGAATCCCGTCACGCCGTTGAAGACGCGCGCGCCCGTATAGCCGATCAGCAGTACGCCGGCGAAACCCGTGAGCGCCGTATAGAGCCGCGCCTGCCATTCGCCGATGCCGAACCACGCGAACGTGAGCGCGTTCGCCCAGGTTTGCAGCGGCGGCTTTTCGAAATACTTGTAGCCGTTGTAGCGCGGCGTGATCCAGTCGCCGGTGACGAACATTTCGCGCGCCATCTCGGCGTAGCGGCCCTCGTCGCTCGGCACGAGATGGCGCAGGCCGAGCGGCACGAACCAGATCACGGCGAGCGCGACAATCAGTAGAAGCAGCGAGAGGCGGGTGAGCGGTAGCCGCGAAGGCGTATCGTTCATGAGTTTCGACCTGTCCGATGCCGCGAACGCGCGGCGCTAACAAACAAAAAAGGGCATGAGTATCGCTTGGCGAACCTTAAGCGACGCTTAGGGACGCCCAGCCACAGAGGCTTCGTGCGGCACGGGCCGCGAAGGTTCATCGGCGTTCGTCGTCGGGCAACAGGCCGTATGCGCGACGCGACAAGGCGCGATCCAGCGGCACTTCGCGCGACGGCCGCGAGTTTACCGCACTGCGGCCCCGATTTCGCCTGTGCGGACGATAAACGCGGCGCCCCGGGCATCGGCGAGCAGGGCGTCTGCCGGCGCTCAGGCCTCGATCAGCAGGGCCGCGGCCACGCGCCGGCCTTCCGACATCAGGATGTTGTAGGTGCGGCAGGCGGCGCCGAAGTCCATCGTTTCCACGCCGATGCGGTGTTTCGCGAGCGCGGCCGTCAGACGCGGATGCGGAAAGCGCAGCCGCGAACCGCTGCCGAAGATCACCACTTCCGGCGCGGCTTCGACGAGCGCCTGGAAGTGTTCGGGCGCGAGCGCCTCGAAGGAAGACACGGGCCACGGGATGACCGGCGCCTCCGGCATCACGATGATGCTGCCCTCGTGTCGGTTCAGATTGATTGCGACGTAGCCGTCGCCGTAGCTCGTGATCGTGTTCAGCGCGCCGCTGGATTCCTGGTGTAGTTTCAAGACGATAATTCCGACAGGCGAGGATGACGGGAAGAGAAGACGGTCGTTCGCGCGGCGGCCGAAGCTCCAGGCGCGGGCGCCGGAGCGTGCGATCGGCCTTCGATTGGTGCATTGCGGAACTCGGTCATATTCCGCTAAATTATAACTTTTCAGCCGGCGGGACCGCTCGACCGGCACGCATTGCACTCGCCGCGCCGCCACAAGCCGCCATCGACACGCAATCCGCCCGGCTCCGCCGTCCGACATCCTCGGCCGGTTGCGCCCCAAGTGGGGCCAGGCGCCACGCGCAAGTCTTGTTCGCCCGATTACCGGGGCCGCCAGCGTTCCCCTATGTTTCCGGCATCGTCGGTCCGCGTCCGCCGGTGCTCGCGCCGCCCGGACCGTAAACGGCCCGAAAACGGTCGCGGGGCAGGCCGCCGTCGCTTAAAATTCCTCGCGATGCCGCCGCGTCGTCCGCCGCCGCCGCGCCGATAATCGCCGAAAACCGCCGCCGGACGAACGCCGATCAGTCCGCTTGACCATCCAGAGCCGCCAGCCGTGAAACCGATCCTCAAATCCAACAAGTTGCAGAACGTCTGTTACGACATCCGCGGACCCGTGCTCGAGCACGCGAAGCGCCTCGAAGAGGAAGGCCACCGGATCATCAAGCTCAACATCGGCAATCTGGCCGCGTTCGGCTTCGACGCGCCCGACGAGATCATCCAGGACATGATCCGCAACTTGCCGAACTCGTCGGGCTATTCGGACTCGAAGGGCGTCTTCGCCGCGCGCAAGGCGATCATGCACTACACGCAGCAAAAGGGCGTGACGGGCGTCGAACTGGACGACATCTTCATCGGCAACGGCGCGTCGGAACTCATCGTGATGGCGATGCAGGGGCTTCTGAACGACGGCGACGAAGTGCTGCTCCCCGCGCCGGACTATCCGCTCTGGACGGCGGCCGTGAGCCTGTCGTCGGGCACGCCGCGCCATTACATCTGCGACGAGGGCGCGGGCTGGATGCCCGATCTGAACGACATCCGCGCAAAGATCACGCCGAACACGCGGGCGCTCGTCGTCATCAACCCGAACAATCCGACGGGCGCGCTCTATTCCGACGAACTGTTGCTCGAACTGATCGGGATTGCGCGGGAGCACGGCCTCATCATCTTCGCCGACGAGGTCTACGACAAGATCGTCTACGACGGCCGGACGCACACGTCGATGGCCGCGCTCTCGGAAGACGTGCTGACCGTCACGTTCAACAGTCTTTCGAAGAGCTATCGCTCGTGCGGCTATCGCGCGGGCTGGATGTTCATCTCGGGCCTGATCGAAGAGAACCGGCGCCGCGCGAACGATTACATCGAAGGGCTCGGCATCCTTGCGTCGATGCGTCTGTGCGCCAACGTGCCCGGCCAGTACGCGATCCAGACGGCGCTCGGCGGCTATCAGAGCATCAACGAGCTGATCATCCCGGGCGGGCGGCTTTTCAAGCAGCGCGAACTCGCGTACGACATGCTCACGTCGATTCCGGGCGTATCCTGCGTAAAGCCGCAGGCGGCGCTCTACATGTTCCCGAAACTCGACCCGAAGATGTACCCGATCGAGGACGACCAGCAGTTCATCACCGACCTGCTGCTCGAAGAACGCACGCTGCTCGTGCAGGGCACGGGCTTCAACTGGCCGACGCCGGATCACTTCCGCGTCGTGTTCCTGCCGAACGTCGACGACCTCGCGGATTCGATCCAGCGCATCGCGCGCTTCCTCGACGGTTATCGCAAACGTCATTCCGCTTAACCCTTCTATAAGAATCACGCTGCATGGAACCGATCAAAGTTGGACTCTTGGGCTTCGGCACGGTCGGCAGCGGCACCTTTACGGTACTGCGCCGCAACCAGGAAGAAATCAAACGCCGCGCGGGCCGCGGCATCGAAGTGTCGCGCGTCGCCGTGCGCACGCCGGCCAAGGCGCAAGCCGCGGCGGCGGCCGGCATCGCGGTGACGGACGACTTCAATGCCGTCGTCGACGATCCTTCCATCGACATCGTCTGCGAAATGATCGGCGGCACGGGGCTCGCGCGCGAGCTCATCCTGCGCGCGATCGCGAACGGCAAGCACGTCGTGACGGCCAACAAGGCGCTCCTCGCCGTGCACGGCAGCGAGATCTTCGAGGCGGCGCGCGCGAAGGGCGTGATGGTCGCGTTCGAGGCGGCGGTCGCGGGCGGCATTCCGATCATCAAGGCGCTGCGCGAAGGGCTGACGGCGAACCGCATCCAGTACATCGCGGGCATCATCAACGGCACGACGAACTACATCCTCTCGGAGATGCGCGACCGCGGGCTCGACTTCGCGACTGCGCTGAAAGCGGCGCAGGAACTGGGCTACGCGGAAGCCGACCCGACCTTCGACATCGAAGGCGTCGACGCCGCGCACAAGGTCACGATCATGAGCGCGATCGCGTTCGGCGTGCCGGTGCAGTTCGAGCGCGCCTACGTGGAAGGCATCAGCAAGCTGTCGGCCATCGACATCCGCTATGCCGAAGAACTGGGTTATCGGATCAAGCTGCTCGGCATCGCGCGGCGCACGGAGAAGGGCATCGAATTGCGCACGCATCCGACGCTGATTCCGGAAAAGCGCCTGCTCGCGAATGTGGAAGGCGCGATGAACGCGGTCGTCGTGCATGGCGATGCAGTCGGCACGACGCTCTACTACGGCAAGGGCGCGGGCGCGGAGCCTACGGCTTCGGCGGTCGTCGCCGATCTCGTGGACGTCACGCGCCTGCATACGGCCGATCCGGAACATCGCGTGCCGCATCTCGCGTTCCAGCCGGACAGCCTCTCGAACACGCCGATCCTCTCCATCGACGACGTCACGAGCGGTTATTACCTGCGTCTGCGCGTGGCCGATGTGACGGGCGTGCTCGCCAACATCACGCGCATTCTCGCGGACAAGGCCATCTCCATCGACGCGTTGCTGCAGAAGGAATCGGAGCACGTGGACGGCGTCGACAAGGGCGAGACCGACATCATCCTGATCACGCACGAGACGGTCGAAAAGAACCTGAATGCGGCGATCGCCGAGATCGAGGCGCTGTCCACGGTCGTGTCGAAAGTGACGAAGCTGCGCATGGAAGCGCTGAACTAGGACTGGACTCATGAACTACATCTCGACGCGCGGCGCCGGCCTCGGCGAGCGCCACACGTTTTCCGACATCCTGCTCGGCGGTCTCGCGAAGGACGGCGGGCTGTATCTGCCTGCCGAGTATCCGCGCGTGAGCGCCGACGAACTCGCGCGCTGGCGCACGCTTTCATACGCGGATCTCGCGTTCGAAGTGCTCTCCAAATTCGCCGACGACATCCCCGCCGGCGAGCTGCGCTCGCTCACGAGCAAGACCTACACGGCGCAGGTCTACAGCAATGTCCGCGACGAGGAAGCCGCCACGCAGATCACGCCGCTCAAGACGCTCGGCGTCGAGAACGGCGCGCCGCTGTCGCTCCTGGAACTGTCGAACGGACCGACGCTCGCCTTCAAGGACATGGCGATGCAACTCCTCGGCAACCTGTTCGAATACACGCTGGCGAAACACGGCGAGACGCTGAACATCCTCGGCGCGACTTCGGGCGACACCGGCAGCGCCGCCGAATACGCGATGCGCGGCAAGGCCGGCGTGCGCGTCTTCATGCTCTCGCCGCACAAGAAGATGAGCGCATTTCAGACCGCGCAGATGTTCTCGCTGCAGGACCCGAACATCTTCAATCTGGCCGTCGAGGGCAACTTCGATCACTGCCAGGACATCGTGAAGGCCGTCTCCAACGATCACGCGTTCAAGGCGCAGCACAAGATCGGCACGGTCAACTCGATCAACTGGGCGCGCGTCGTCGCGCAGGTCGTGTACTACTTCAAGGGCTATTTCGCGGCCACGAAAAGCAACGACGAGCGCGTGTCGTTCACGGTGCCGTCGGGCAACTTCGGCAACGTCTGCGCGGGCCACATCGCGCGGATGATGGGCCTGCCGATCGAAAAGCTCGTCGTCGCGACCAACGAGAACGACGTGCTCGACGAGTTCTTTCGCACCGGCATCTATCGTGTGCGCGGCGCGAGCGAGACGTATCACACGACGAGCCCGAGCATGGACATCTCGAAGGCGTCGAATTTCGAGCGCTTCGTCTTCGATCTGCTCGGACGCGATCCGGCGCGCGTGCTGCAATTGTTCCGCGACGTCGAGGAAAAGGGCGGTTTCGACCTCGCGGCAAGCGGCGACTTCGCGCGTGTGAAGGAATTCGGCTTCGTGTCGGGGCGCAGCAGCCACGCGGACCGCGTCGACGCGATCCGCGACGTGTTCCAGCGCTACGACACGATGATCGACACCCACACGGCCGATGGCCTGAAAGTGGCGCGCGAGCATTTGCAGCCGGGCGTGCCGATGGTCGTGCTGGAAACCGCGCAGCCGATCAAGTTCGGCGAGACGATCCGCGAGGCGCTGCTGCGCGAGCCGGAGCGGCCTGCCGCGTTCGCCGGACTCGAAAAACTGCCACAAAAGTTCGATATCGTTCCTGCCGACGCGAGCGTCGTGAAGGCGTATATCGCCGAGCGCACGAGCTGAATCGGGGCTGGATCGGCTGGCGAAACGGGGCGCGGCGCATCGGCCGCGCCCCGTTTTTTGCTGTCGCAGGATCGACATAGGAAGCGAATTCGCCGCTATCGGACGCCGCCGCAAAACCGCTTGAAAATCTGCTAAACTATCCGGTTTTTCGCCGTACATCATTCAAAAGGACGCGCTGTGCTGTCTACTGCCAATATCACCATGCAATTCGGGCCGAAGCCCCTCTTCGAGAACATTTCGGTCAAGTTCGGGGAAGGAAATCGCTACGGCCTGATCGGGGCGAACGGCTGCGGCAAGTCGACCTTCATGAAAATTCTGGGCGGCGACCTGGAACCGAGCTCCGGCAACGTGATGCTCGAACCGAACGTGCGCCTCGGCAAGTTGCGCCAGGACCAGTTCGCGTATGAGGACATGCGCGTGCTCGACGTCGTGATGATGGGCCACACCGAAATGTGGGCCGCGATGACCGAGCGCGACGCGATCTACGCGAACCCCGACGCCACCGACGACGACTACATGCGCGCCGCCGAACTCGAAGCAAAATTCGCCGAGTACGACGGCTACACGGCCGAAGCGCGCGCGGGCGAACTGCTGCTCGGCATCGGCATCGCGATCGGCGACCACAACGGCCCGATGAGCAACGTCGCGCCCGGCTGGAAGCTGCGCGTGCTGCTCGCGCAGGCGCTCTTCTCGAAGCCCGACGTGCTGTTGCTCGACGAGCCGACTAACAACCTCGACATCAACTCGATTCGCTGGCTCGAAGACGTGCTGAACCAGTACAACTCGACGATGATCATCATCTCTCACGATCGGCACTTCCTGAACCAGGTCTGCACGCACATGGCGGACATGGACTACGGCACGCTGAAGGTGTATCCGGGCAACTACGACGACTACATGCTCGCGAGCACGCAGGCGAGGGAACGCCAGCAGGCTGCGAACCAGAAGGCGAAGGACCGCATCGCCGACTTGCAGGACTTTGTGCGCCGCTTCTCGGCGAACAAGTCGAAGGCGCGTCAGGCAACGAGCCGCGCGAAGCAGATCGACAAGATCAAGATCGAGGATTTCAAGCCGTCGTCGCGGCAGAATCCGTTCATCCGCTTCGACTTCGAGAAGAAGCTGCACAACATCGCAGTGGTCGCCGAAGACATCACGAAGAAGTACGAGCGGACCATCTTCGAGCGCTTCAACATCAGCGTGCAGCCGGGCGAGCGCGTCGCGATCATCGGCGAAAACGGCGCGGGCAAGACCACGCTGCTCAAGTCGCTGAAAGGTGCGATCCAGCTCGACGGCGGCAAGATCAAGTGGGCGGAGAACGCGAGCGTCGGCTATATGCCGCAAGATACCTACGAAGAGTTCCCGAAGGACGAGACGCTCACCGACTGGGTCGATCAATACCGTCAGGACGGCGACGACGACCAAATGGTGCGCGGTACGCTCGGCCGGCTGCTTTTCAACGCGGACGACATCAGGAAGTCGGTGAAGGTGCTCTCGGGCGGCGAGAAGGGCCGCATGATCTGGGGCAAGCTGATGCTCGGGCGCCACAACGTGCTCCTGATGGACGAGCCGACCAACCACATGGACATGGAGTCGATCGAGTCGCTGCAGATCGCGCTCGAAAAGTACGAAGGCACGCTGATCTTCGTGTCGCACGATCGCGAGTTCGTGAGCGGCCTCGCGAACCGCATCATCGAAGTGCGCACGAACGGCACGCTGAACGACTTCGGCGGCACGTACGAGGAGTTCTTGACGAGCCAGGGCATTCAGTAACGCCAGCTCGGCGCTTGATCGCCAGCAACGGCCCGCTTCCCACGAAGCGAGCCGTTTTGCTTTTCGGAAGCCTCGTAGAATGTCCTGATCCGTCGACATGGTGTCGTTCACCGGTTCGACGCGCGCAGGCAAGCGCGTCTCGGAACTGGCATCCGCGACCGTCAAGCGCGTCGCGCTGGAACTCGGCGGCAAGTCGGCGGCGATCGTCCTCGACGACGCCGATTTCCCCGCTGCGATTACAGGCGCCGTGAGCGCGTGCTTCCTGAACTCCGGCCAGACGTGTTCGGCGCACACGCGTCTCATCGTCCCGGAATCGCGCTAAGAGGAGGCGCGCGCACTTGCGGCGCGTGCCGCCGAAGCATTCGTCCCCGGTGACCCGAAGAGCGAAGCGACGAAGTTCGGCCCGCTGGCGTCGTCGGCGCAGGAGG
This sequence comes from Caballeronia sp. LZ024, assembly GCF_031451455.1. Taxonomy (NCBI): domain Bacteria; kingdom Pseudomonadati; phylum Pseudomonadota; class Betaproteobacteria; order Burkholderiales; family Burkholderiaceae; genus Caballeronia; species Caballeronia sp. LZ024. The sequence goes on from NZ_JARUXL010000001.1 coordinate 1,588,014, forward strand.
CGCGCGTGCAGGACTACATCCGGCGCGGCGTCGAAGAAGGCGCCGAACTCGTCACGGGCGGTCCCGGCAAGCCCGACGGCTTCGATCGCGGCTTTTACGTGAAGCCGACGGTCTTCGGCCGCGTTCATCCGAAGGCGACGATCGCGCAGGAGGAAATCTTCGGCCCCGTGCTCTCGATCCTCACCTACAAGGACGACGACGAAGCGGTGCGCATCGCGAACGACTCGCTCTACGGCCTCGGCGGCGCGGTCTGGTCCGGCGACGACGAACGCGCGCTGGGTGTCGCGCGGCGCATCCGCACCGGACAGGCCGACATCAACGGCGGCGCGTGGAACATGGCGGCGCCGTTCGGCGGCTTCAAGCAGTCGGGGCATGGCCGCGAGAACGGCAGGTATGGGCTCGAGGAATATCTCGAATACAAATCGATGCAGTTCCGCTCAGGTTCTCGCTGATCCATCGGCGCGAACCGGTCATCGCGGCCAGCGCGGCGCGATGACCGATTTCTTGATTTTTCTCAATTTCGCGCGCGGTCCCTTCGATCAGACTCCCCCAATCTGAATTTATCGAAGGACATTCATCCATGACCACGCTTCCCATGCTGACCATCCGCGGCCGCGCGCTGTTGCCCATCGTGCAGGGCGGAATGGGCGTCGGCGTTTCGGCGCATCGCCTGGCGGGCGCCGTCGCCAGGGAAGGCGCGCTTGGCACGATCGCGAGCATCGACCTGCGCCATCATCACCCGGACCTGCTGGAACGCTGCAAGGCGGACCCGGCCCGCGCGACGCTCGAAGCGGCCAATCAGGAAGCGCTCGCGCGCGAAATCGGCGCGGCGAAACGCCTGAGCGAGGGGCGCGGGATGATCGCCGTCAACGTGATGCGCGCGGTCAGTTCCTACGCCGATTCGGTGCGCACCGCGTGCGAGAGCGGCGCCGACGCGATCGTGATGGGCGCGGGCCTGCCGCTCGACCTGCCGGACCTCACGGAAGGCGTCGATATCGCGCTGATTCCGATTCTGTCGGACAGTCGCGGCATCGCGCTCGTGCTGAAGAAGTGGATGAAGAAGAACCGCCTGCCCGATGCGATCGTGATCGAGCATCCCGCGCACGCGGGCGGCCATCTCGGCGTCGCGCATCTCGCCGACATGCAGGATGCGCGCTTCGACTTCGCCCGCGTGATCGCGGAAACGATGCAGACGTTCGATACGCTCGGCATCGAACGCACGCGCATTCCGCTGATCGTCGCGGGCGGCGTGAACAGCCACGAAGGCGTGCGCGCGTGTTTCGCGGCGGGCGCGGCGGGCGTGCAGCTCGGCACGCCGTTCGCCGTCACGGACGAGGGCGATGCGCACCCGAACTTCAAGCGCATCCTGGCCGAGGCCTCGCCGGAGGACATCGTCGATTTCGTCAGCGTGACCGGGCTGCCGGCGCGCGCGGTGAAGACGCCGTGGCTCGTGCGTTATCTGAAGAACGAGGAGCGCATCCGCACGAAGATCGGTGCGCGCAAGCAGATCTGTCCGACCGGGCTCGACTGTCTGGCGGTGTGCGGCCTGCGCGACGGCATCGAGAAATTCGGTCACTTCTGCATCGATACGCGGCTGTCGGCCGCGTTGCGCGGCGATGTCGCGAACGGCCTGTTCTTTCGCGGTCGCGAGGCCTTGCCGTTCGGTTCGGCGATCCGCAGCGTGCGCGAACTACTCGATCTGCTGCTCGGCGCGACGCGCCCGGCCGCGGCCTGATCAGAGGCGGTCGCGGCGGAACCGCATCGCGGTGCCTTCGTCCGTGATGCGCACCCAGATCGCGCGCTTTTCCTCGTCCGAGAGAAAAACCCAGTTCGACACTTCGCCCGCCGTGCGGCCGCAGCCCTTGCAGACGTCGTCGAAAAGCGTGGAGCAGACGCCGATGCAGGGGCTGTCGGGCAAGTCGTGAAGATTCGATGACATAGGAAACCTGTTGGCGCCCGTCTTCTTGGCAAAGCCGGGCGCGTCGAAAAAAATCAGCGCGCGATACTGTAGCCGATCCGCGCGATCCAGTGATTGCGCTGGTTGTAATCGAGGATGTCCTCGCCGTAGCCGTTGAAGTAGCCCACCCACAGATAGCCGCCCCACGCGCTGCCGATCAGCTTCGCGAGCGGATACGTCAGCTGCGAATCGATGCTGCCGTACCAGTGCTTGGTGCCTTTGCGCAGCGTGGTGGCGAGCTGCCAGCCGTCGGGGCTGCCGTACTTCACGAGGAAATCGACGTAGCCGCGATAGTCGGCGATGTCCTCGTTGCCTTTCTTCGTCAGGTAGTAATAAAACTTCGGCGAGAGCGTCAGGTGATTCGAATTCAGGTCGCCGAATTCCCACGTCGGGCGCACGAACGCGATGTTGATCGCGCGCGAATCGTCGCCGCTCTTGCCGTTCGATTCGTGGCCGAAGCCCGCCGCGATGCCCATGCGCGTGAACAGCGGACTCTTCCAGCCCGTGTCCTGCACGTAGTAAAACAGTTGCGGCTGATAGCTCGTGTCGCGAAACGGCGCGGAATCGGCCGACAAGTCCCAGATCGACGTCTGCGTGTACCCGAAATAGAGGTTGTCCAGCAGGCTGCGCGAACGCGGATCGTCGGGCAGCATCAGCCGGTACTTGAAGCTGAACTGGAATTTCGCGGAATTGTCGCCGTTCACGCCGTCGCCGAAATACATCGGATCGAAGGTCGACAGGCGCCCGCTCAGCATGCGATCGGTGGTCGTGGTCGGCACGGCGGTCGCGTTCGCCGCCGCCGAGGCGCTCGCCAGCTGGCCGGGCGTCGCCGCCTGCGTTTCGGCGCGCTCGGCGGCGACAACCTGCGCCTGGTTCTCGCCGCGGTTCAATGTCACGAGCATCGGCGACGAATCGAAGCCGACCGGATCGATCTTGACGGTGCCGCGTGCCGTGTCGGGCCACGGCGCCGAAAAGCGCACCCGCCGATACTGCCCGGCGCGCAGTTGCAGGCGGTCCGGCACGGCGGCCTCGCGGATGAGCGCGAGCGGCTGTGGCGGCAGGTCGCCATTGGTGAGCGTCACGGTCAGTTGTTTCGGTACTTCGACGGTGAGCGGCTTGCCGTCGTCGGCGGTGTACATCAGCGTCAGTTCCAGCGGCTGCTGCGCGGCCGCTTCGCGCACCGGCTGCAATACCGCAACGGTCGCATGGGCCAGGCTCGCGCAACCGAGCGCGGCCGCGAACGCTGCGAGCAACCCGACGCGCCGGATGGACTGCTTTCTGAAATGCAAAAGGCCTCGAGCCATGAAACGTTCGTCCTATTGATGGGATGCGGGCGCGGTCGTCGAACCGTTGAACTCACCAGATTCAACCGCTTTGCGGGGCATGCGAACGTGCGGGCGCGCCGTGTCCAGTTTCTGCTCAGGCAGTGAAAGCGCTGGGGGACGCGCTGCCGCCGCATCTTCGCGGCGATCCGAAAAAGAAGAACGTAATTGTAAACATGCTTAAGACATCGGCGCGCAGCGCTCAATAAGTCGCGAGCGTTCAGCCGACCACCAGTTGCCAGAGCAGCGCGCCGTTCAACACGACGATGATGCCCGCGCAACCCCACGCGAGCGCGAGCGGCACGCGCGCGACGCGCCAGCGGCCCATCAGCCCCGCATCCGAGGCGAAACGCACGAGCGGGATCACGGCAAGCGGAAGCTGCAGCGTGAGCACCACCTGACTCGCCACCAGCAACTGATTCGATCCATGTTCGCCGAACGCGCTCACCGCGACGAGCGCGGGCCCGATCGCGAGTCCGCGCGTGAGGAGCGCCCGCGCCCAGCGCGCGATCGACAGCCGCAGGAAGCCTTCCATCACCGCCTGGCCCGCGAGCGTGCCGGTGACCGTCGCGTTGAGCCCGCAGGCGAGCAGTGCCGCGGCGAAGAAGATGCTCGCCCACTGGTTGCCGACGAGCGGCGCGATCAACCGGTGCGCATCGGCGAGATCCTCGACGTCGACGTGGCCGCTCGCATGAAACACCGCGGCCGCCACGATCAGAAGCGATGCATTCACCGTAAAAGCCAGCGCAAGCGACGCAAAGGTGTCGATATTGACGCCGTAGAGCGCCGCCGCGACCGACCGGTCGTCGCCGTCCGGCGCGTGGTGTTTCACGAGCGCGGAGTGCAGATAGAGGTTGTGCGGCATCACGGTCGCCCCGAGAATGCCGGCCGCGAGCCAGACCATGCCGGCGTCGCGCAGGAGTTCCCTCGGCGGCGCGAGGCCGGCGAGCGCGTCGTGCCAGGCCGGCTTGGCGAGCGCCAGTTCCACGACGAAGCAAAAGCCGATGAAGAAAATGAGCGCGGTGACGAACATCTGCAGCGGACGGCGGCCGCGGCTTTGCAGCGCGAGCATCGCGAAGGTGGCGACGGCCGACATCAGGACGCCCGCCGTCAGCGAAACGCCGAGCAGTAACTGGAGCGCGACCGCGCTGCCGACGACTTCGGCAACATCGCACGCGATGATCGCGATTTCGCAGGTGATCCAGAGAAACAGCGTCGTGCGGCGGCTGAAGTGTTCGCGGCACAGGCGCGCAAGATCGCGCCCGGTGACGACGCCCACCCGCGACGCCACCCATTGCAGCAGCATTCCCATCAGGCTCGCGAGCAGCACCACGCCGAGGAGCCGATAGCCGTACCTCGCGCCGCTGCCGAGGGCCGTCGCCCAGTTGCCGGGGTCCATGTAGCCGACCGCGACGAGCGCGCCCGCGCCGACGAACGAAAACCACCTTCCGCGCGGGGCGTGCGGGCGGCGACCTTCACGCGGTTCGCGGTCGGACGAAGGTCGCTCGGCGGGGCACGGCGTCAGGGCGGACGGATTGGTGTTCATCGCGGATTTTGGCCTGGAATGGCTGCAACGGATTGCTCTGCGTCGTCAAAAGTGGGCAGCAGCGCTCTCGGAGCCATTGCTTTTGCCGCCCGCGTCGGGCAGCGCGGAAAAGCGCGCTGCCCGTCCTGCGCGCGCCCGAGCTGCGGCGCGCATCCGAAATGGCTCAGCAACGACTGTTCCGCCTGGCTATTCGATCCTGTCGCGGCCCGGCTGGCTTCAAAGGCATGACTCGCCAGAGGGCTCGCGAATTCCAGAGACGGATATTCGCATTACGCAGCGAGCGGGTATCCGGATTCATTGATGCGAGTGTGGTTTTTGCGTGTGTCGCGCGCGGGGTTTAGCGGCTAAAATTGCGCCGCTTCTCGCGGGGCCCGATTGCACGCCGTCGAAACGCCTGCGACACGCGCCCGCTCGTGCGCTGTGAATTTCGCGCGACAGGCGGCGATTGTTTTTTGTCCCACCGCTGTTTAATGGTAGTTTTCGGGTTTTTAAAGGGAGCCGCGGATCAGCCGGATCGACAGGATCAGGAGGCGGCGATCCGCGCGGCATGAGGCGGTCGAAAGTCGAACGACGGAGAATCGAGATGAAACAAAAATTGGCGGTCCTGGCCGGACTGGTCGCTTGCGCCGCAGCGCTGGCGCCGGTGGCGGCATCGGCGAAGGACACGCAGCTCAACGTGTACAACTGGTCGGATTACATCGCCAAGGACACGATCCCGAATTTCACGAAACAAAGCGGCGTCCAGGTCAAATACGACAACTACGACAGCGACGACACCCTTCAGGCCAAGCTCCTCACGGGCAATTCAGGCTATGACATCGTCGTGCCGACCAGCAACTACGCGGGCAAGCAGATTGCCGCGGGCATCTTCGCGCCGCTCGACAAGTCGAAGCTGCCGAATCTCAAGTATCTCGATCCCGACTTGATGAAGCTCGTCGAGGGCGCCGATCCGGGCAACAAGTACACGGTGCCCTGGGCCTACGGCACGACCGGCCTTGGCTACAACGTGACGAAGGCGCAGCAGCTGCTCGGCAGCGGCGTCGCGCTCGACAGCTGGGACATCCTCTTCAAGCCCGAGAACATCTCGAAGCTGAAGGCCTGCGGCGTCTCGGTACTCGACGCGCCCGACCAGATGTTCGCCGCCGCGCTGCATTACATCGGCAAAGACCCGATGAGCACGAATCCGGCCGACTATCGCGCCGCGCTCGCGATGCTCAAGAAGATCCGCCCGTACATCCGGCAGTTCAATTCGTCCGGCTACATCAACGACCTGGTCGGCGGCGACATCTGCTTCGCGTATGGCTGGTCGGGCGATGTCGTGATCGCGAAACATCGCGCGGTCGACGCGAAGAAGTCGTTCAAGATCGAGTATTACATCCCGAAGGGCGGGGCACCGGTCTGGTTCGACGTGATGGCGATTCCGAAGGACGCGAAGAACAAGGACGCCGCGCTCGAATGGATCAACTACATCGAGACGCCGCAGGTTCACGCCGCGATCACGAACACGGTCTACTACCCGAGCGCGAATGCCGAAGCGCGCAAGTACGTCGACAAGGACGTGGCGAACGATCCGGCCGTCTATCCGCCGCAAGACGTGGTGAAGACGCTGTTCCTGCTCAAGCCGCTGCCGCCGGAGATCCAGCGTCTGCAGACGCGGCTCTGGACCGAATTCAAGTCCGGCCGGTAGACTGGATGGCGCCTGAACCGTCATAAGTCAGTGTCAAACACGAAGCCCCTGGTCCGCCGGGGGCTTTGTTCGTCGCCGGGACGATGGATTGCTGCGCGTCCCCCGGCGGAAAACGTCAGCGTAGAACGAATATCGCAGGAGTCGAGCAGGCAATCATGAGTGAGCAGTCGAGCGCAGTGCAGGCAGCGCCTAATTCCGGCAAGCCGCAGCCGGCCAGTCCAGCCGTCGCCGGCGCGGACAATTTTGTGCAGATCGTCGATGTCGTGAAGAAATTCGACGAGACCGTGGCCGTGAAGGGCGTGAACCTGTCGGTGAAGAAGGGCGAGCTGTTCGCGCTGCTCGGCAGTTCCGGCTGCGGCAAGTCGACCTTGCTGCGCATGCTCGCGGGCCTCGAAACCGTGACGTCGGGCCAGATCCTGATCGAAGGCGTCGACCTCGCGAAGATGCCGCCTTACAGCCGGCCGACCAACATGATGTTCCAGTCGTATGCGCTCTTTCCGCACATGCCGGTGGAGTCGAACGTCGCGTTCGGGCTGAAGCAGGAAGGCGTGAAAGGCGCGGAACTGAAGGACCGCGTGCACGGCGCACTCGAACTCGTGCAGATGGCGCGCTTCGCGAACCGTAAGCCGCACCAGCTTTCGGGCGGCCAGCAGCAGCGCGTGGCGCTCGCGCGCAGTCTCGTGAAGCGGCCGAAGCTGCTGCTCCTCGACGAACCGATGTCCGCGCTCGACAAACAAATCCGCCAGCGCACGCAGATGGAACTCGTGAACATCCTGGATCAGGTGGGCGTGACCTGCATCATGGTCACACACGACCAGGAAGAAGCGATGACGATGGCCGACCGGCTCGCGGTGATGAGTGAAGGCCAGATCGTGCAGCTCGGCACGCCGCACGAAGTCTACGAATACCCGAACAGCCGTTTTTCGGCGGAATTCATCGGCTCGACGAACCTGTTCGACGGCAATGTCGTCGAGGACGAGCCGGACCATGTCTTCGTGGAATCGTCCGAGCTGCCCGTGCGCCTTTATGTGAATCACGGCATCACCGGGCCGCTCGGCATGCCGGTGACGATCTCCGTGCGGCCCGAGCGCATCGCGCTGATGCGAAAGCCGCCCGAAGGCGCGTACAACTGGGGGCGCGGCACCGTGGCGAACATCGCGTACATGGGCGGCTATTCGCTGTATCACGTGAAGCTCGACAGCGGCAAGACCGTGGTCGCGAGCGTGTCGAGCCTCGCGCTCGGCGAAATCGACTCGCCCACCTGGGACGACGAAGTCTACGTGCGCTGGAGCGCCTCGGCCGGCGTGGTGCTGACGTCATGAAGCGCGTGCTCGATCTCGTGGCGGCGCCCTGGCGGTGGCTCGGCTTTACCGGACGCTCGGCGGTGATTAGCGGCCCGTTCGTGTGGCTGCTGCTCTTTTTCTTCGTGCCGTTCCTGCTGGTCGTCAAAATCAGCTTCGCGGATTCGCGACTCGGCATTCCGCCTTATACGGAACTCGTCGCGATGAAGGAGGGCGTGCTCAATATCGCGCTCGATTTCTCGCATTACCTGTTCCTTTTCGCCGACAGCCTGTATTTCGCCACCTACGTGAATTCGCTGCTGGTGGCGGCGGTATCGACGGTATTGTGTCTTCTGATCGGTTATCCGATGGCGTATTACATCGCCCGCTCGAAACCGGAAAATCGCAATCTGCTGATGATGGCGGTGATGCTTCCTTTCTGGACTTCATTCCTGATTCGCGTTTATGCTTGGATTGGCATTCTGAAGAACAACGGGCTGCTCAATAATTTCCTGATGTCGATCGGGCTGATTCATTCGCCGATCGAGCTTTATCACACGAATATCGCGGTCTATATCGGCATGGTGTATTCGTATCTGCCGTTTCTCGTGATGCCGCTTTACGCGCATCTCGTGAAAATGGATCTGACCTTGCTCGAAGCGGCATACGATCTCGGTGCGAAACCGTGGAAGGCATTCGTGCAGATCACGTTGCCGCTGTCGAAAAACGGGATTATCGCTGGGTGTCTGCTCGTATTCATTCCGGCGGTGGGCGAATACGTGATTCCGGAATTGCTCGGCGGCGCGGATACGCTAATGATCGGCCGCGTGATGTGGAACGAGTTCTTCGATAACGCCGACTGGCCGATGGCGTCCGCCGTCACGTGCGCGATGGTCTTGCTGCTGCTCGTGCCGATGGCGCTTTTCCAGCATTATCAGGCGAAGCAACTGGAGGAGCGGCCATGATCAAGCCGAGTCGTTCGCTTCAGTTCACGTCGCTTGGAATCGGGTTTTTGTTTCTTTATATCCCGATCATCAGTCTGATCGTTTATTCGTTCAACGAGTCGCAGCTCGTGACCGTGTGGACCGAGTTTTCGCTACGCTGGTACAGGGCGTTATGGCAGGACGAGGAACTGATCAATGCCGCGTGGCTTTCGCTGAGAATCGCGGTGTTGACCGCATGCGCGTCGGTCGTGATCGGCACTTGGGCGGGATTCGTGCTCGCGCGAATGGGGCGCTTTCGCGGATTCACGCTTTTCTCCGGCATGATCAACGCGCCGCTCGTGATTCCCGAAGTCATTCAGGGCATTTCGCTGTTGCTGCTTTTCGTCGAAATGGCGAAAGTGCTCGGCTGGCCCGCCGGGCGCGGATTATTCACGATCTGGATCGGGCATGTGATGCTGTGTATTTCTTATGTCGCGATCATCGTCGAATCGCGGGTGCGGGAATTGAATCCTTCGCTCGAAGAAGCGGCGCTCGATTTGGGCGCCACCCCATTGCGCGTGTTTTTCTCGATTACGCTGCCGCTGATTTCACAGGCGCTCGTGGCCGGGTGGCTGTTGTCGTTCACGCTTTCAATCGACGATCTCGTGCTGTCGGCGTTTCTGTCCGGCCCGGGTTCGACGACCCTGCCGCTCGTCGTATTTTCTCGTGTGCGACTCGGGCTCAATCCGGAAATGAATGCGCTCGCGACGTTGTTCATCGCTTTTGTGACCGTCGGCGTGATCGCTGCGAATTACTTCATGCAGCGCAACGAACGGCGGAAGATGGCGGGTCTGGTCTGAGATATTGCTGGCGCTCGAAGGCGCTTTCGAACACGACGCGCCGAACGCCAGCCAATACGGCTCTCACGTTGCGTTGGCGATATGCCTCGCGAACGACGACGAATCGGTATTCGTCCCGCACAGCAGCACGCCCACGCGCTTGCCTTGCAGCCGCTCGCGCAGCGGCCCCAGCAACCCGGCCGTGGCCGCCGCGCACGACGGCTCGACGGCCAGCTTCAGTTCGTTGAAAAGCAGCAGCATCGCGCGGCGTAACTGCGCATCGGTGACGGTCACGATCTCGTCGATATGCCGCCGGCACAGCTCGTAGCTGTATTCCTCGGTGTGCGGCGCCATCAGCGAATCGGCGATGCTGTGCATCGCACCCATCTTCACCGTGTGCTTCGCGGCGAAACTGCGGCTCATCACGTCCGCGCCCGCCGGTTCGACGCCGTACACGTGAATCGACGGATTCGCGAGCCGCATCGCCGTCGATACGCCCGCCGCCAGGCCGCCGCCGCCGATCGGCAGGATCACGGCTTCGAGGTCCGGCGCCTGCGACGTCCATTCGTAGCCGAGCGTGGCCGTGCCGAGCACCGTGCGATAGCCGTTGAACGGATGCACGAAGAAGCGGCCTTCCTCCGCTTCGATCCGGCGCACGATCTCGAACGCCTCCGCGCCGTTTTCCGCAAACACGACCTCCGCGCCGAAGCGCCGGGCGAGCCCGACGCGCGTCGGACTCGCGCTGCGGATCATCACGACCTTGGCGCCGATCTCCATACGCATCGCCGCATACGCGACCGCCACCGCATGATTGCCCGCCGACACGCAGGTCACGCCCGCGCTGCGCTCGCTGGCGTCGAGCGCGAGCAGGTTCGAGAATGCGCCACGCGCCTTGAACGTGCCGCTTGCCTGCAGCAACTCGAACTTGAAGGTGACCGGCGTGCCTTCGAGCGTGGGAAAGTCGTGGCGCTCGAAAGTCGGCGTGCGCGTCACCCACGGCGCGAGCGCCATGTGCTGTTCGGCGATGTCGTCGAGGGTCGGGATCGGCGTGCCGTCGATCGTGTGGTCGGTGTGCTGGCTTGCGGCGGACATGGCGGCTTCGCGGGTAGGTGGATCAGCGAACGCCCTGGGCGTCGACCGACATGCTGTGGATGAACTTGCCGAGGAACGCCTCGCACGCGGCGAGCTGTTCCAGCGACACATATTCGTTCGCCTTGTGCGCCTGCTCGATATTGCCCGGGCCGCACACGATGCTCGGCACGCCCGCGTTCGCGAAGAGGCCCGCCTCGGTGCCGTAGGCGACCTTGCGCTTGTCCTGGTTCTCGGTGAGCGCGCGCACGAGCTGCGTGATGGCGGCCTGTTCGGACGCGTCGAGCCCTGGCGCCGAGGCGATCCGCGAAATCTCGATTGCCGCGTTCTCGTGCTCCTTCTGCATCTTCGGCAGAAGCGTCTCGCGCGCGTAGGCTTCGATGCGGCGGTAGACGCTTTCCGGGTCGATCGTCGGCAGGTTGCGGAATTCGAACTGGAAGCTGCACTCGGCCGGCACCGTGTTGATCGCGTTGCCGCCCTTGATCGTGCTCGTCTGCGCGGTGGTGAAGGGCACGTCGTAGAGTTCGTCGAACGGGCCCTTGGCGCGGAATTCGTCGGCGACGTCGCGGATGAAGCAGATGAGCCGCGCCGCGTATTCGATGGCGTTCAGGCCTTTGCTCGTCAGCGACGAGTGCGCGGCGAATCCGCGCACGCAGCAGTTGTACGTGTTGATGCCCTTGTGCGCGATGATCGGGCGCATCGAGGTCGGTTCGCCGACGATGCAGCCGTCCGGCCGCACGCCGCGTTTTTGCAGGTCGGCGATCAGGAGCGGCGCGCCCGCGCAGCCGATTTCTTCGTCATAGGAAAGCGCGAAGTGGATCGGGCGGGCAAGTTTCGTCGACTGCATTTTCGGCAGCAGCGCGAGCGCCGTGCCGATGAAGCCCTTCATGTCGCAGGTGCCGCGGCCGTAGAGCAGGCCGTCGCGGATCTCGGGCTTGAAGGGATCGCTCGACCAGTCCTGGCCGTCGACCGGCACGACGTCGGTGTGGCCCGACAGCACGATGCCGCCGTTGGTTTCGCCGTCGTGCGCGGGGACGGTCGCGAAGAGGTTGGCCCACTGGCCGCGCTCGTCGACGGTGAGCGTCGATGCGATGCCCGCGGCGCGCAGTTCGTCGCGCACGGTTTCGATAAGGCCGAGGTTCGGATTGCGACTGACGGTGTCGAAGGAAACGAGCCGCTTCACCCAGGCAAGCGCGACGGGAGAAGCGGTTTCTGTGTTCGCCGTTTCAGCGATGTGGGACATGGTCGACTCCTGCTGGATAGAGTTCGATCATACCGAAAAAGCGCCCTCCGGTCCGCCGGACAAGGGCGCTGACGGCCGCTCGAACCCTAGCGCGCCGGCGCCGCCTGCTTCACCGGCGCGCCGAGCGCCCGCAGCGTCTCCTTCACGGTCGCGATCCGCACCGACAGATCCGGGCTGCGCGTCTCGATCCTCAGCTTGTCTTGGCCCGCGAGCTTGATGTGCTTGTGCTTCTGCACCATCTCGATGATGCGCATCGCGTCGACGGGCGGATTCGGGATGAACTGCAGCCCGATCACCTGCTCCCCGGCGTCGATCTTCGAGATGCCCAAAGGCTTCGCCGCCAGTCGCAAGCGATGCGTTTCGACGAGCGCATGCGCTTGCGGCGGCAGCTTGCCGAAGCGGTCGACGAGCTCTTCGAGAATGCCGTCGATCGAATCGCTCGACTCGCAGTTCGCGAGCCGCTTGTAGAGCGAAAGCCGCTCCTGCACGTCGCCGCAATAATCGGCGGGCAGGATCGCGGGCGCGTGCAAGTTGATTTCGGTGGTCGCCGCAAGCGGCGCCGTGAGATCGGGTTCGCGGCCTTCCATCAGCGCCTTGACCGCATCGTTGAGCATGTCGGGGTAGAGCTGGAAGCCGACCTCGTGGATCTCGCCCGACTGCTTGTCGCCGAGCACTTCGCCCGTGCCGCGAATTTCCAGGTCGTGCATCGCCAGATAGAAGCCCGAACCGAGTTCCTCCATTTGCTGGATCGCATCGAGCCGACGCTGCGCCTGCTTCGTGAGCGCGGACGGATCGTGCACGAGCAAATACGCATACGCCTGATGGTGCGAACGCCCGACGCGCCCGCGCAACTGATGCAACTGCGCAAGCCCGAACTTGTCCGCGCGATGCAGAAGAATGGTATTGGCGCTCGGCACGTCGATGCCGGTTTCGATGATCGTCGTGCAAAGCAGAACGTTCGCGCGCTGCCCGACGAAATCGCGCATCACGCGCTCCAGCTCGCGCTCGTGCATCTGTCCGTGCGCGACGGCGATGCGCGCCTCGGGCACGAGCGCTTCGAGCATCGCGCGGCGATTCTCGATCGTCTCCACCTCGTTGTGCAGGAAATACACCTGGCCGCCGCGCTTCAATTCGCGCAGCATCGCCTCGCGGATCACGCCATCTTCCTCGCGTCGCACGAAGGTCTTGATCGCGAGGCGCTTTTGCGGCGCGGTCGCGATCACGGAGAAGTCGCGCAGGCCTTCGAGCGCCATGCCGAGCGTGCGCGGAATCGGCGTCGCGGTGAGCGTGAGCACGTCGACTTCCGCGCGCAACGCTTTCAGCGCCTCCTTCTGCCGCACGCCAAAGCGATGTTCCTCGTCGATGATCACGAGCCCGAGCCGCTTGAACTGCACGTCGGACGACAGCAGCTTGTGCGTGCCGATCACGATGTCGATGGTGCCTTCGTTGATCGCCGCGATCGACGCCGAGACTTCCTTCGTGCTCTTGAAGCGCGACAGTTCCGCGATGCGCACGGGCCAGTCGGAGAAGCGGTCGGAGAAGGTCTGCGTGTGCTGTTCGGCGAGCAGCGTGGTCGGCGAGAGAATCGCGACCTGCTTGCCCGCCATCACCGCGATGAACGCCGCGCGCAGCGCGACTTCCGTCTTGCCGAAGCCGACGTCGCCGCAGACGAGCCGGTCCATCGGCTTGCCGCTCGTCATGTCGCCGATGACCGCGGTGATCGCCGCGGCCTGGTCGGGCGTTTCCTCGAAGCCGAAGCTTTCCGCGAACTTGGTGTAGTCGCGCGGTTCGAGCTTGAACGCGTAGCCCGAGCGCGCCGCGCGCCGTGCGTACAGATTGAGCAGTTCGGCGGCGGTATCGCGGATCTGCTGCGCGGCACGGCGCTTCGCCTTGTCCCACTGGCCGGAGCCGAGCGCGTGCAAGGGCGCGCTGTCGGGGTCCGCGCCGCTGTAGCGCGAGATCACGTGCAGTTGCGCGACCGGCACGTAGAGCTTGCTTTCGTTCTGGTATTCGAGATGCAGGAACTCGGTCTCGCCTTCGCCGAGGTCCATCGACACGAGCCCCATGTAGCGTCCGATGCCGTGCTGCGTATGCACGACCGGATCGCCGAGCTTCAGCTCCGACAGATCGCGCACCATCGAATCGACGTTGCTCGCCTGTTCCTGCCGGCGGCGTCCCGCGCGGCGCGCGAGCGGGCCGTACAGTTCCGTCTCGGTGACGATCGCCAGTTCCTCGCCCGGCAGCACGAAGCCGTTCGCGAGCGGCGCGACGCCGAGCGAGAACTTCGCGTCGCCGGTGAGCCATTGCTGGAAGGTGTCGTCGGATGCGCCGCGCAGGCCGTTGTCGGCGAGCAGTTGCTGGATCGTCTCGCGACGCCCCGCCGATTCCGCGACGAGCATCACGCGATTGCTCGTCTGATCGAGATAGTGGCGCAGCGCGAGAAGCGGCTCGTCGGCGTGACGGTCGATCGCGAGGCCCGGCAGCGGCGTCGCCCAGCCGCCTTCGGGCACGGCCGGGAACTTGAGCTGCGCGAAGGGCTTGGCGAACGCGAAGAAGTCGTCGTCGGTCAGAAAGAGGCGGTGCGGCTCCAAGAGCGGCCGCTCGCGGTCGTGCGAGAGAAAGTTGTAGCGCTGTTTCGTGTCGTTGGTGAAGCGCTTGATCGACGCGTCCATGTCGCCGACGAACACCAGTTGCGCGCCTTCGGGCAGGTAATGGAAGAGCGTCGCGGTTTCGTCGAAAAAGAGCGGCAGGTAGTACTCGATGCCCGCCGACGGCACGCCGTTGCCGATGTCCTTGTAAATCGACGAGCGGCTCGGATCGCCCTCGAACACCTCGCGCCAGCGGCTGCGAAACGCGGTGCGCGCGGCTTCGTCGAACGGGAATTCGCGGCCCGGCAAGAGGCGCACATCGCGCACCGGATAAAGACTGCGCTGCGTGTCGGGATCGAACGCGCGGATCGAGTCGACCTGATCGTCGAACAGGTCGATCCGGTACGGCAGCGGCGAGCCCATCGGGAACAAATCGAGCAGCGAGCCGCGCACGCAGTATTCGCCCGGACGCACGACCTGGCTCACGTGCTCGTAACCCGCGAGCGTCAACTGCGCCTTCAGCTTCGCCTCGTTCAGCCGTTCGCCCTGCGTGAACGAGAACGTGTAGGCCGCGAGAAACGACGCGGGCGGCATCCGGTAGAGCGCGGTCGTCGCGGGCACGAGCAGGATGTCGCAGCGGCCTTCGCCGAGATCGTGCAGCGTCGCGAGCCGTTCGGAGACGAGATCCTGGTGCGGCGAAAACGTGTCGTAAGGCAGCGTCTCCCAATCGGGCAGGAGGCGCACGCGCGCGTCGGGCGCGAAATAGGGGATTTCGGCCGCGAGGCGCTGTGCATCGACAGCGCTCGCGCAGAGCACGGTCAGAAGCGGCACCTGTTCGCGGTAGGCCGCGTGATAGCGCGCGATGGCGAGCGCGTCGGACGAACCGACGGCGCCATTGAACACGAAGCGCTGGCCGGCCTTGACGAGGGCGACGGGAGAAGTGGACTGCGAAGTGACGGCTTTTGAAGACATAAGGTGTGCGGGGAACCGTTCGTGCGCGAAAGTGTGCACGGGACCGGCGTGGTCGCGAAGGACCTATTATAAAATCCGAGCTTCACTTTGACTCGGCAACATTTCCCACTCGTGACTGCACGCCTCTATGCCCTGATTCCGTGCGCCGGCACCGGCAGCCGCTCGGGCGCGCCGATGCCGAAGCAATACCAGACCGTCGGCAGCCGCCCGATGCTGGGTCATACGCTTGCCGCCTTCGATGCGTGCTCCGAATTTTCGCAGACGCTCGTCGTGCTCGCTCCCGACGATAGCCATTTCGATGCCCGCCGCTTTGCCGGCCTGCGTTTCGCGGTCCAGCGCTGCGGCGGGGCATCGCGGCAGGCGTCGGTATTCAACGGGCTTCACGCGCTCGCCGGGTTTGGCGCGAAGGACGACGACTGGGTGCTCGTCCACGACGCGGCGCGCCCCGGCATCACGCCGCACATGATCCGCAAGCTGGTCGGCGAGCTGAAGGACGACGCCGTCGGCGGCATTCTGGCGCTGCCGGTCGCGGATACGCTCAAGCGCATCGAGGCCGAAGGCGTGGTGCACGAAGAAGGGCGCATCGCCCGCACGGAGTCGCGCAATGGCCTGTGGCAGGCGCAGACGCCGCAGATGTTCCGGCTCGGCATGCTGCGCGACGCGATCAAGCGCGCGCAGCAGGACGGCCACGATCTCACCGACGAAGCGAGCGCGATCGAATGGCTCGGCCATGCGCCGCGGCTCGTCCAGGGCAGCCTGCGCAACTTCAAGGTCACGTATCCGGAAGACTTCGCGCTCGCCGCGGCGATGCTCGGCGCCGCGTCCTAATCTCTTTACAGCAGGGTTTTATCGATGGATTTCAGAATCGGACAGGGCTACGACGTTCACCAATTGGTGGAAGGGCGCGCGCTCATCATCGGCGGCGTGACGATTCCCTACGAACGCGGCCTGCTCGGCCATTCCGACGCCGACGTGCTCCTGCACGCGATCACCGACGCGCTGTTCGGCGCGGCGTCGACGGGCGACATCGGCCGGCATTTTCCGGACACCGCGAAGGAATTCGCCGGCGCCGACAGCCGCGTGTTGTTGCGCGAGGCGTTCCGGCGCGTGTCGGAGGCGGGGTTCGCGATCGCCAACGTCGATTCCACCGTGATCGCGCAGGCGCCGAAACTTGCGCCTCACATCGACGGCATGCGCGCGAATATCGCCGCCGACCTCGAATTGCCGCTCGATCGCGTGAACGTGAAGGCGAAAACCAACGAGAAGCTCGGTTATCTCGGCCGAGGCGAGGGCATCGAAGCGCAGGCGGCCGTGTTGTTGCGCAGGACTTCGATTGATCGCTGAAAAAACCCAAACGCCACGTTCTTCAACGTGGCGTTTTTGCATTTCCGGCGCGCGAACGGCTTATTTCGCTTCGGCTTCGATGGCGAGCGCTGCGGCGTTGATCACTGCCGCAATGCGGCCGACGTCGCGCAACTGCGTCGTGCTCATGCCTTCCGCGACCAGGTTCTCGTAGTGCGACTTGACGCAGAAGTGGCACTTGCCGATGATGGACGCGGCAAGCGCGTACATCTCGAAACGCCGTTTGTCGACGCCGCCATGCGACGCGTACGCGTTCATGCGCAGGCCGGCGGGCTGGGTCTTCAGCTCGGCGTTGCCGGCCATCTCGAGGTACGGATACCAGACGTTGTTCATGCCCATCAACGCGGCGGCGGTCAGCGCGGCGTTCGTCTCTTCCGGCGACAGCACGCCCGCCGAGCGGATCGTGGTCACGATCTTCGTCGCTTTCGCGGCATAGGCGGCCGCCAGCGCGACGCCGACCGCGTCGTTGCCTTCCAGCGACGAGCGCGCGATCGTCCCGTCGACGTTCAGGCGAATGTCCTTGGCATAATCGGGAATCAGTTCTTTAATCGAAGACAGGAATTCCATTGATTTCTCCTATTCGAATGCCGATAAAAAAGCCCGCTGGCTCATCGACTGGACAAGCATAGCGGGCCGGGCGTCAAGCCGTCGAACGCGCGTGACGCATGCGAATACTTACAGCGTCGAGCCGCCGACAGCGCGGTTGCACGGGCACAGTTCGTCCGTTTGCAGGCCGTCGAGGATACGCAGCACTTCTTCCGGATTGCGGCCGACGTTCAGGTTGTTTACCGAAACGTGCTGGATGACGTTGTCCGGGTCGACGATGAACGTCGCGCGCAGAGCGACGCCTGCTTCCTTGTCGCGCACGCCGAGCTGGTCGATCAATTCGCCCTTCACGTCGCCGAACGCGTAGTGGTTCAGCTTGTTCAGGTCCTTGTGCTCACGGCGCCATGCGAGCTTCACGAACTCGTTGTCGACGCTGCCGCCGAGCAAGACGGCGTCGCGGTCGGCGAAGTCATTGGCGAGCTTGCCGAATTCGACGATTTCGGTCGGGCAGACAAACGTGAAGTCCTTCGGGTAGAAATAGATGATCTTCCACTTGCCCGGGAACGACTGCTCAGTGACTTCTTCGAACGCCGACTGGCCGTTTTCTTCGTGATGGTTGAAACCCGGCTTTGCAGCGGTGACGGTAAACGCTTCGACTTTATCGCCCACGGTCTTCATATGACTACTCCTGTGTTCGTTGGAAGGACAAACCAAATTACCAGATCGCCGTAACGCCAGCATGACATCACGCCCGAAGCGCTTGCCGCTGCCGTCACACGACCTTCACTATACCTCTATTAAATAACTAATTCAATAGATTTTGACTAATGGATCGGATAGCTTTTGGCGAACGGCGAGATAGTTCTCGCCCTGATTGCTCTCCTGCAGCTAGTCCCGCTGCGCATCGAACTTGCCGCCCTTGACGACCGGGAAGTCGATGGTGACTTCGAACCCAGGACCCGGCAAACGGTTTCGTAACCGCAGCGTGCCGCGCTGGCGCGTGACGAGCCGCTGCACGATCGCCATGCCGAGGCCCGTGCCGCTCGCCTGCGTGCGCGCCGTATCGACGCGATAGAACGGGCGTGTGATGAGCGCGATCTGATCGTCGGGGATGCCGCGGCCCTCGTCCATCACTGTCAGCTCGACGCGTCCATGTGTCACATGCGTCTCCAGCCTGATGCGCGCGATGTCGTCGTGTTCGCTGCGGCCGTACTTGCGCGCGTTCTCCAGCAAATTGCCGATCACGCGCCGCGCGTCCGTCGGATCGCCTTCGATCATCGCGCCCTGTGCGAAGTCCGTCTTCATCACGACGCCTTCGTCCGCGTGAAAACGCGCGGCGAGTTCGCCGGCGATCATCGACAGGTCGACGGCTTCCGGCATGCGCTGCATCGGCCGCGCGTAGTCGAGAAAGCGGCCGATAATCATGTCCATTTGCTCGATGTCGTCGATCATCGCGAGCTTGGTGGTTTCGTCGGACGGGCTCATTTCGGTTTCGAGCCGCAGGCGCGCAAGCGGCGTGCGCAGGTCGTGCGAGATGCCCGCGAGCATCAGCGCGCGGTCGGCTTCGAGCTGTTCGAGGTCCTGCACCATCTGGTTGAAGCTTCGATTGGTTTCGGCGGCGACGCCCATGCCGCGCTCGGGCAGCGGTTCGGGCGATTGCCCCGAGCCGACCTTGCGCGCGGCGAGCGCGAGCCGCGCGAACGGCCGGTTCACGAGGCTCGTGATGAACGCCGCGCCGAACAGCGACAGCGCGAGCGCGAAGATGCCCCAGCCGGCCCATTGCAAGCCGGTCACGGAATCGAGCTGATCGCGGTCGAGCGCGACCCAGTAGTCGTCGTCGTCGATCTTGAAGCTGATCCAGACGCCCGGGATGTCGTTGACGGACTGCGCAATGATCGTCTCGTTGCCGAGCCGCCCGCGCACGTTGCGCTCGATCAGCCGATTGAGCGATTCGTCCGGCTGGAGCTTGTATCGGTCGCTGGTTTCGCGCGGGTACACGCGCACGCCTTCGTTGCTTTCCAGATCCTGCAGCAGGGCGCGGCGCAGATCGGGATCGGAATAAAGGAGGGCGGTGCGGGTGAGTTTGACGACCGCGACGAGCTGCAGGGCCACGCGCTGCGCGCGCGGCTCCCGCTCGATGACGCGAAAGCTCTGAAACCAGGCGGCGAGGCTGACCGCGATCAACAGTGCGATCAGCGCAAAGGTCCGCCAGAACAGGCCGCCGAACGCGAGCGTCAGTAGCCGCCTGTCGATGCGCATGAGTCTTTCTGGTCCTGCCCGGAGAGGGTCACGAAACTTGGATTCAGGACGCCTTACGCGGCGCCGTCTGGGATGAAGACGTAGCCGAGGCCCCACACGGTCTGGATGAAGCGCGGGCTGCTCGGATCGGGTTCGATCAGCTTTCTGAGGCGCGAGATCTGGACGTCGAGACTGCGGTCGAACACTTCGTATTCACGGCCGCGCGCGAGCTCCATCAGCTTCTCACGCGAGAGCGGCTGGCGCGGATGACGCGCGAAGACCTTGAGCACCGAGAACTCGCCCGTGGTGAGCGGAATTTCCTGACCGTTCTTCGTGAGCGTGCGCGTGGCAAGATTCAACGCGAATTCGCCGAACTCGAACACCTCGGTGGTTTCCGAAGGCGCGCCCGGCAGTTCCGACGGCGACTGGCGACGCAGCACCGCATGAATGCGCGCGACGAGTTCGCGCGGATTGAAGGGTTTCGGCAGATAGTCGTCGGCGCCCATCTCCAGGCCGACGATGCGATCGACGTCTTCGCCCTTTGCGGTGAGCATGATGATCGGCGTGCGGTCATTACTGCCGCGCAGACGCCGGCAGATCGAGAGGCCGTCTTCCCCGGGAAGCATCAGGTCGAGCACGAGCAGGTCGAAACGCTCGCGCACCCAGAGCTTGTTCATCGACGGCGCGTTCTCCGCCACATAGACGTTGAAGCCCTGTTCGCCGAGATAGCGCCGAAGCAGGTCGCGCAGGCGCGGATCGTCGTCGACTACGAGTATTTTTGAAGGATTTTTGGTTTCCATGCCGGCATCTTAGCGCGATTAGAAAGGGGCCGAGTTTGTAACAATTCCAGTGTAACAGTTGGTTACAAAATTTACGGGGACTGTGGCACGCCATTTTGGTTCTGTGCGTACACTCCTTTACCTAAGCCCGTCATTCGGTAGATACTTCATTAGACCAACGCTCCGCGTCGGCGCTGCACAGAGGCCGTGCCGCTCGCGCAAAAGAGCCTGAGAACTGTCCGGTTGTCGAGCAACGAAGGGAACAACATGAAGGGAGCGCGTCAGCGCGTACCTGTGCGCCCCGAGCGCATCATCAAGAAGACGCTACTCGCTAGCGCGCTTTACGGCGCACTGACCATGCCCCCCGTGGCGGCGCCCGTCTACGCGCAGACCTCGTGGAATTCGACCCGCGACGCCGCTGTGTCAGACCGCACCGTAACCGCGCCGCCCAATCGTTACGACGCCCGCATCATTCGCGCGCACCAGAACTCCGGTAAGAAGCAGGCCGGCGGCCGCAACAGCGATCCGCAGGGGTCCGCGTCGATGCAAACCATCCAGCAGACCGACCCGCCCGCGCGGCCGCCTCGTCATGCCGTCATGACCGCCGACGAAAGACGTCTGTTGCGGCAGCATATCGAGGAAGCGGTCCGCGATCTCTACAAGCGGTGAGCCCGCCCGGCGGTCCGCGATGAACCGGCGCCAGTTCCTGTCGATGAGCGGCGCTGCCGTATGCGCACCCGGCGCATGGGTCGACGCGTCACAGGCTTCGACAGGAAAGAAACCAGGCAAGACGCTCGTCATCGTCGAACTGAAGGGCGGCAACGATGGCCTCAACACGGTCGTCCCGTTCGCCGATCCGCTCTATCGCACGCTGCGCCCGACGCTCGGTCTCGCGCGCGACCGCCTGCTGCAACTCGACGAGCGCACCGCGCTTCATCCCGCCAACGAGCCGCTGATGCCGCTCTGGCGCGACGGACGGCTGGCGGTCGTGCAGGGCGTCGGTTACGCGCAGCCGAATCTATCGCACTTCCGCTCGACGGAAATCTGGGACACCGCATCGCACGCCGATCAATATTTGCGCGACGGCTGGATCGCGCGCGCGCTCGGCGGCTCGCTGCGCGCCGAGACGATCGCGATCGGCAGCGTCGAGGCCGGACCGTTCGCGAAGAACTCGACACGAGGCGTACCGATGCGGCAGGTTGCCGCGCCGTCTTTCGCCGCATCGGTCGATACGGCGATGCGCATGCTCGCCACGGCCGAATCGAGTCGCGAGATCACCGTGCTGCGCCTGACGCTCAACGGCTTCGACACGCATCAGAACCAGGCGCTTCGGCATGCCGCGTTGCTAGGACAACTGTCGGACGGGCTCGTTGCGATGCGTCGGGCGCTCGTCTCGCTCGGGCGCTGGGACGAGTCGCTCATCATGACGTGTTCGGAGTTCGGACGCGGCGCCCGCGAGAATCAAACGGGCGGAACGGACCACGGCAGCGCGGCGCCGCATTTTCTCGCGGGCGGCCGCGTGCGCGGAGGGCTGTACGGCTCGATGCCGGCACTCGCGCGCATCGACGGCAACGGCAACCTGCCGGTCGCGGTCGACTTTCGCCGGCTCTATGCAACCGTGCTCGGCGCGTGGCTCGAACTCGATGCCGGCGCGATCCTGCAACAGCGCTTCGAACCGTTGCCGTTGATCGTCGCGTGAAGGGTCAGCGCGTGCGCCAACTGATCCACAGCTTGCGAATCGGCGTGAGCGCGATGCGCTGATGCAGCACCTGGAAGTTTTCGCGTTCGACTTCGTCGAGCGCCGCGAGCGCGAGCGCCGCCTGCGCGCGCAAGAGCCGCTGGCCTGCGCGCTCGCCCGCGGGAATCGCAGCGAGCGCGTCGTTCAGCGACTTGCGCGCCCGGTCGACCTGAAAGCGCATCAGTGCCGTGAAGTCGTCACTGTATTTGCGGTTGATGAGGTCAGCGGCCGTCACGCCAAAGCGCTGCAACTCGTCGATCGGGATATAGATGCGGCCGTGGCGCGCATCGTCGCCGAGTTCCAGTACGCGCTCGGCCAGCATCAGCGCCGAGCCGAGCGGCGCGGCCCAGACGGCGGCCTGCGCCGCGTCGCGGGCATTCACGCGCGCCACCGCGACGGCGAACGCGCCGCCCGTCTGGCCGAGATAGCGCGCGAGGCCGGGCCAGTCGAGATAGCGCGCCTGATCGAGGTCCATGCCGAAGCCGTCGACGAGCGCCTGCAACGACGCGCGGCCCGCTTCGTCCAGCGCCGGATTCGACTGGCCGCCGTGCGCGGCGAGCGCCTTGGTGACCGGGTGCGACGGCTCGCCGCCGAACAGGCTCGCAAGTTCCTTCTGCCACCACGCGTGCTTCGTGCGGCCGATGGTGGGATCGCTGGTTTCCTTGACGGTTTCCTCCAGCTCGCGACGCAGCGCGTAGAGCGCAGTCAGGAGCGGCTGGCTCGCGGCCGGCGCGCGGCGCAGCGCGTAATACGTGCTGGAGCCATCGGGAGCGGCCTTTTGCTGGCAGTAGTCGTCGAAGTTCACTGGAGTCGGCGTAGTGGGGTGGCCTGTTCTCTTTGCATGCGTCACTGGGACGCATGTCCGGAACGGTCGGCACGAGTAAAAAAAGCCATCGAACATCAATGGCTTTTTTCGTGGCGCCCGATGCTGGAGCACGGCGCCCGGGTGTCACGGGACTTTACTTTGCGATGTCGTCACTGCGCTGGAACCGCAGTGGTGGTGCGAGGAAGGGGACTCGAACCCCTACACCATTGCTGGCGTCAGGACCTAAACCTGGTGCGTCTACCAATTTCGCCATCCTCGCCGCCTGATCCGCGCGCCGCAGTGAACGCGCGTTTCCGCTCTGTCGGGTTTGCACGGACGCCTCGAACAGCCACGCGCCCGCCGCGCCAAGCGCAAGATTCTAACCGATTCGATCTGCGATGTCTGCATCACGGCAACCGTCCCGAGCGATGCGCCGTCACGCCCGGACGGTCCCCCGACGCGGCCCGTCGCGCCCGATACACGGCATTCGCCGACGTCGATTGCGCCTGCCATGCGACCTGCCTACAATTCTTGTCTCGATATTGCTCAGGCAATCCATGACCCGCACCTCGCGCAATCGCATCGTTGCATGGCTCGGCATTGCCGCCATGTGGCTTGCTATTGTCGCGCCGGTCGTGAGCCAGACGATCGCCGCGCGCTCAGGCGCCGCCGATGCCCAAGCGGCGATGTGCTCGGCCGAATTCGCGTCGACGCTCGCTTCAACCGCGCTCGCCGCGCAGGATGACGAGGGCGGACACCATCACGGCGCGCATCAGGCCGCCCAGCCCGCCGCGCCGGACAGCCACCATGCATCGGCCGCCGATCATTTCGATGCGTGCTCGTATTGCGGGCTGCTTGCCCACAACCTGCCGCTCTTGCCGGGCGCCGTGCCGCGCGCCGAGCGCGTCGAGCGTGTCACGCGCGTCGCCGTCGCGGCCGAAGCGCCCGCCGTTCACACCAAGTCCTTCAACGCCGCGCGTGCGCGCGCGCCTCCCGTCGTTTCCTGAAGTCCGTCATTCGTCCGGATCGCCCTGCCCGCGCGTCTTCGCGTCCGGCCGATCCCGCGTTCACCTCTTCAGGATTTGCGATGCTCGACTTATTCAGGCGAGCGCGGCAGCCATCCGGCTGCCGCGCCGCCGTGCGTTCGCGCACGTCCGCTCGCGTGCGCCTGCCGCACGCCTGGCTTCCCCTCTCGCTGATGGTGCAGGCGGCATATGCCGCCTCCGTCGCCGATGCGCCCCCGGCTCCCACCGAGGGCGAAGCGGCCATGCTCGCTCCGGTCGTCGTGACGGCCGCCGCGTCGCGGCCGCCGCTCGATCCGAATCTGCCGGCGAGCGTCACGACCGTCACGGCCGATCAGTTCCAGTACTGGAACGTCGTCACGCCCGAGGACGTCCTCAAATACGCGCCGAACATGGCAGTGCGCAAGCGCTTCATCGGCGATGTCAATTCGACGATCGCCGTGCGCGGCACGAGCAACGCGCAGACGGCGCGCGGTCTCGTCTACGCCGACGGCCTCCTGCTCAGCAACTTCCTCGGCAATACGTTCACCTTTGCGCCGCGCTGGTCGATGGTCTTCGCCGACGACATCGACCGCACCGATGTGTTCTACGGCCCGTATTCCGCGCTGTATCCAGGCAACTCGATCGGCGCGACGGTCGCGATCACGACGCGCATGCCGACGCAGTTCCAGGCCGACGCGAAAGTGCAGGGCTTCTCGCAGCACTTCGACCTGTTCGGCGTGAACCGCAGCTTCAACGGCACGAACAGCTCGGCGACCATCGGCGACAAGATCGGGCGGTTCTCGTACCTGATCGGCGTCGATCATCTGGAGAACACGAGCCAGCCGCTGCAGTTCGCGACGCTCCCGCAATCGACGACCGCCGCGAAGCCAGCCGACCGGCCCGTGGCCGGGGCATATTTCTACAACGACCAGAACAATGCGCGCACGGCGGTGCTCGGCGTGTCGGCGGAAGGGATCGAGCGCACGTTCCAGGACCAGTTGAGGATGAGGCTCGCCTACGATCTCACGCCGACGCTGCAGGCGGGGTTCACGCTCGGCTACTGGCACCAGAAGTACAACAGCGACACGCAGACCTTCCTGCGCGACGCGAACGGCAATCCGGTGTACAGCGGGCTCGTGAATATCGGCGGGTTCGAGTACAACGTGCCCGCGGCGGCGTTCGCGCCGAGCGAGGGATCGAGCGAGAACGTCCTCTATGGACTGTCGCTTCGGACGCGCAATGAAACCGGCTGGAACGGCGAGGCGGTCGCATCCTATTTCGACGTGACGCAGAGCATCGCGCGCATGGCGAATTCGGGCGTGCTGGGCGACGGCCCGGGCACGATCGCGTATGGCGACGGCGCCGGCTGGAAGTCACTCGACCTGCGCGCCACGTGGACGCCGCCTTCGCCCGACGCGGGGCTCGCCGCGCACTGGGTCTCGTTCGGCTACCACTACGACAACTACTTCCTCGACAACGAGACGTACAACACCGTCGCCTGGCGCGACGGCGGCAACGGCTCGTTTGCGAATGCCTTTGGCGGCCGCACGCAGACGCAGGCCGCGTATGTGCAGGATTCGTGGCGCTTTTTGCCGCGCTGGCGGCTCACCTACGGCGCGCGTTACGAGAACTGGAACGCGTATGACGGCACGCGCTCGCTCGGCGCGACGTCGCTCGCTTATGGCGATGCCAGCGAGAGCCACTGGTCGCCGAAGGCATCGCTTTCGTTCGATGTCACGTCGAATTTGCTGTTGCGTGCGTCGATCGGCCGCGCCTATCGCTTTCCGACGGTTGGCGAGCTGTTTCAGGGGCAGGTCAACGGCATCTCGATCGTCAACAACAATCCGAACCTGCAGCCCGAGAACGATCTCTCGAAGGAGCTGACCGCGGAGTGGCAGCACGGCAATGGCCTGTATCGCTTCACGCTGTTCCAGGACGACGTGAAGAACACCATCTTCAGCCAGACCAATACGACCGTCATTCCGAACGTCACGAACTTCCAGAACATCGGCAAGGTGCGCTCGCGCGGCGTCGAGACGAGCTACGAAGGGCAGGACGTGCTGCTGCGCGGGCTCGACCTCGCGGCGAGCGTCGCCTACACGCAGTCGAAGATCATCGCGAACAGCGGCAATCCGGCGTCGGTCGGAAAGTATTTCTATCGCATACCGCTCTGGCGCGCGAACGTCGTCGCGACATATCGCGCCACCGAGAAAGCCTCGGTGACGCTCGCCGCGCGCTACTCCGGCCGCCAGTACAACACGCTGACCAACACCGATGTCAATCCCAATACATACGGCGGCACGAGCACCTACGCGGTCGTCGACACGAAGTTCACCTACCGGCCGACCAGGAAGACCGAGATCGGCATCGGTGTCGACAATCTCTTCGACCATCGTTACTACGTGTTCCATCCGTATGCCGGACGGACCTTCTATCTCGAAGGGCGCATCGGCATCTGAGCCCGAGGCCGTCAGTCACTCATTCCTGGGGATACGCTCATGCAACCAAGCAACACTGTGAACGTCGCGGCCGATCAGCATCGGACCTTGTGGCGCTGGCATTTCTACGCGGGACTCTTCGTGATGCCGCTTCTGATCGTGCTCGCGATCACCGGCACGCTCTACTGTTTCCAGCCGCAGATCGAGCCGCTGCTCTATCGCGACCGGATGATCGTCGAGGCGCAACCCGTGCATCGTCTGCCGCGCGACGTTCTGCTCGCGAAAGCCGCCGCGAGCGAGCCGCGCAACGCCGTGGCGAGCACCGTACAGATCGATTCAGATCCGCGCCGCAGCGGGGAGTTCGTCTTTCGACTGCCCTCGGGCGAGAGCGAAAGCGTCTACGTGAATCCGTACACGGGCGCGGTCCTCGGCACGCTCTCCGTCGAGCATCGCGTGATGAAGCAGATTCGCGACCTCCATCGCGGACTGATGCTCGGCAAGACCGGCGAACTCGTGATGGAGTTGGCGGGCTGCTGGACGCTCGTGATGATCGGGACGGGCATCGCGCTGTGGTGGCCGAACGCGCGACAAAAGGGCAGTCAAAACGGCGGTCAAAAGGGCGGCGTCTGGACACCGCGCCTCGCGCTTCGCGGGCGCGCGTGGTGGCGCGACATCCACGCGGTCGGCGGAATCTGGCTTGCGGCCGGCGCCTTGTTCTTCGTGCTGAGCGGGCTGCCGTGGTCCGGCTCGTGGGGCAAGCAGTTCAAGGCGCTCGCGACATCGGCGCAACTCGGCTATCCGAAGGGCGCCTGGGGCGAGGCTCACGTGCATTCGGAGAAGCCGTCGGCGGGCGCCGAAGCTCCTAACGATGCCCACGCGCACGCGGACATGTCAGGCATGTCCGGCATGAAGATGGACGACTTGCCGCTCGCGCAGACGCCGTGGGCCGTCGGCCTCACGCCGGTGCCGCACGCCGCCGCGCCCGAGCAGGGCGCCGGGCGCATGTCGCTCGACGCGGTGGTCGCGCTCGCGTCGGCGAAAGGCGTGAGCGACGACTACAGCATTGCGCTGCCGACATCCGCGAACGGCGTTTATACGGTGTCGTCCTTTCCCGCCGATCCGCGCGCGGAGCGCACGCTGCACATCGATCAGTACAGCGGCAAGGTGCTGGCCGACATCGCCTACGACGACTATGGCCGCGTCGCGCAGTGGATTTCGTTCGGGACGTCGCTGCACATGGGACGCTATTTCGGGCTCGCGAACCAGCTCGTCTGCGCGGCGATTTCGCTCGGGCTCGCCGCGATGGCGCTGACCGGTTTCGTGATGTGGTGGAAGCGCCGCCCGCAACGCGCGCTCGGCGCGCCGGCGCGGCCCGCGCGACGCCTGCCGATGCGCGCGTGGAAGAGCGGTCTGACGATGCTCGGGCTCGTCTTCCCGCTGATGGGCTTGACGATGCTGATCGTGTGGGTGTCGGACCGGCTCGTGTTCGGGCGGGTGCCACGCGCGCAATCGTGAGCGATCACGATGACGGGCACGCAACGGCGCGTGCCCGTCATCCGGCGAACTCCGGTCGCGCGGGCGCCCGAACCCGCTTTACCGCACTCCGAACTTCAGACGCGTGAGTTGCTCGGCTTCGTTCGTGAGCAGCGTCGCGGCATCGCGGATCGCGACTTCGAGCGTGATCGGGCCCGGCGCCGGCGAGAAGCATCCGCTGAAGAATTCGGACAGACGCGGCAGCGCTGCCGGATCGATGCCGCCCGACATCAGCGTCGTCGCGATATTCGCGGCCCGCGCATGCTTGCACGCGATGAAGGGCGCCTTGCCGTGCAGCGTCTGCACGTCCGAGCGTCCTTCGCCGGTGATGAGCCAGCTCGCGCCCTCGAGCGCCGCATCGAGCCCGATCCTGCGCGCGACGACTTCCGCGCCCGGCTCGAACTGCGCGCCCAGCATGTGCAACGCGAAGCCGAGGCCGCCCGCCGCGCCCGCGCCCGGATTGTCGCGGGCGAAGCGTGCGAGCGCCGGTTCGAGCAGATCGGCGAAATGGGCGAGCGCGGCATCCACGTCATTCACCTGCGCCGCGTCGACGCCTTTCTGCGGCCCGAAGATCGCGGTCGCGCCATGTTCGCCGGTGAGCGGATTGTCGACGTCCGACATGCCGATGAATTCCGCGTCCTTCAATCGCGCATCGAGCCCGGAGGCGTCGATGCGGGCGATCTTCGGCAGCGACGACGGCGTCGGCGCGAGTTCGTGGCCGTCGGCGTCGAAGAGCTTGAGACCCAGACCGACGAGCAGACCCGCGCCGCCGTCGTTGGTGCTGCTGCCGCCGAGCGCCACGTAGAAGCGGCGCGCGCCCAGGTCGAGCAGCGCGCGGATCGCCTCGCCCATGCCGCGCGTGTCGCGCTCGGTGACGGGCACGGCCATGCCATCCGGGTCCGTGATGCCGACGACTTCCGCCGTCTCGAGAATTGCGCTGCCGTCGCCGAGCAGGCCCGTCGCCGCCTGACGCCGGTCGCCCGCGGCACCGCGCACGTCCAGCATGCGACGCTCGCCGCCCGCCGCGAGCATCGCGTCGAGCGTGCCTTCGCCGCCATCGGCCATCGGACAGATGCGCACGACAGCGTCCGCGCGGGCGCGGCGCACGCCCGTCGCGATGGCGTTCGCCACCTGTTCGGCGCTAAGCGAGCCTTTGAAGGAGTCGGGAGCGATGACGACGACAGGTGCGGACATGGCGTTTGGCATGGTGTCTCGGGTATTGGAATGGATTGAAAAACGCGCGGCGAGGACGCATGTACTTCGCTTGCCCCATGCATACCGCGCTCAAGGCCGGGCGGCCGAAAGCGCATGTGCGTCGCGCCGGCAAGCTTATCAGCGCGTCGCGCCGCGCAAAATAGCGTCGCTGCGATAGCCGGCATTGTGCGCGCCGTTTCGCGCTTCAGAAACGCGGAATAACGCCGAAATCGGGCCCGAAATGCCCCGGTTTATGCACTCGGTGGGCAAACGCGACGGGCCTGTCGAATTGTTTGCTAAAATGTTGGGCTCTGTTGACTCGTAACGCGTCGACGGCAGCCCGGACACCGGAACACGCAGCGCGCGAGCGCTCCCGGTGCGCGGCGCCGGGCACGAGGCGCTACGAACCCGCCACAGACCAGACACACCGTCAAACGAACCCGAATACCCGAATTTCTCTAGGACGAAAGAAGCCATGGCTAACGTTGAAAACCTCGGCAAGCTCGAACGCCGCGTGACCATCTCCCTGCCGAAGGACACCGTGCAGAAGGAAGTGGATTCGCGTATCCGCCAGTTGGCGAAGAACGTGCGCATGCCGGGTTTCCGCCCGGGCAAGGTGCCGCTCAAGATGGTGACGCAGCAGTACCAGGGCCAGGTCGAAGCCGAAGTGCTGAGCGACAAGGTCGGCAAGGAGTTTTTCGACGTGACGCGCGCTGAAAACCTGCGCGTCGCGGGCCAGCCGAGCTTCGCGCCGAAGGGGGACGAAGCGCCGGCCGACGCCTACGCGTTCGACGCGACCTTCGAGGTCTATCCGGAAGTGAAGCTGGGCGATGTCGCGACGGCCGAAATCGAGCGCACGGTCACGTCCATCTCGGAAGCCGAAATCGACCGCACGCTGGACATCCTGCGCAAGCAGCGCGTGCACTACCACGCGCGCGGCGAAGCGGGCGAGCACGGCGACGGCGGCGGTGACGCCGCGGCCAAGGACGGCGACCGCGTGACGATGGACTTCGTCGGCAAGATCGACGGCGAAGTGTTCCAGGGCGGCAGCGCCGAAGATTTCTCGTTCGTACTCGGCGAAGGCCGCATGTTGCCGGAATTCGAAAAGGCGGCGCTCGGCCTCGCGGTCGGCGAATCGCGCGAATTCGACCTGACGTTCCCCGAGGACTATCACGGCAAGGACGTGGCGGGCAAGACGGCGCAGTTCACGATCACGATGAAGAAGATCGAGTGGCCGCATCTGCCGGAAATCGACGGCGAATTCGCGAAGTCGCTCGGCATCGAAGACGGCGATTTGTCGAAGATGCGCGCCGAAATCAAGGACAACCTCGAGCGCGAAGCGAAGCGCCGCACGCAGCAGATCGTGAAGAACCAGGTGATGGACGCGCTCCTCAAGATCTCCGAACTCGACGTGCCGAAGGCGCTGATCGAGCAGGATCAGGAACGTCTCGTCGAGATGGCGCGTCAGGACCTGCAGCAGCGCGGCGTGCCGAACGCAGCCGACGCGCCGATCCCGGCTGAAATGTTCGCCGAGCAGGCCGAGCGCCGCGTGAAGCTGGGCCTCGTTCTTGCAGAGCTGGTGAAGGCGAACGAACTGCAGGCGAAGCCTGAACAGATCCGTGCGGAAGTAGACGAATTCGCCAAAAGCTACGAAGACCCGAAGGAAGTCGTCCGCTGGTATTATTCGAACCAGCAGCGCCTGTCCGAGATGGAAGCGTACGTCGTCGAAAGCAATGTCGTCGACTTCGTGCTCGGCCGGGCCAAGGTGACCGACAAGGAAGTCAGCTTCGAGGAACTGGCGAGCGCAACGGCGCAAGCCTAAAGCGGCATCCAGGGGCGTGCGGGTCGTCGGCGTGACGGCCCGCACGCCTTTTTTGCATTAAAGTTTGTGCGAGCGGATGCCGTAGTTCCGCTGAATGTTCTCGTGTGGTCCAGTATCCCTATACGAACCAAGGAAATTGCATGACCTTTCGCGCTCAATTGCTCGACACGCTTGCCTCGAATGCGCCGCGGGATTTCGAAGCCCAGGCGCTCGGCCTCGTTCCGATGGTCGTGGAAACGAGTGGCCGCGGCGAACGTGCCTATGACATCTATTCGCGCCTGCTGAAAGAGCGCGTGGTGTTTCTCGTCGGCGAAGTGAACGACCAGACGGCGAATCTCGTCGTCGCGCAGTTGCTGTTCCTCGAAAGCGAGAATCCGGACAAGGACATCAGCCTCTACATCAACAGCCCGGGCGGTTCGGTGTCGGCCGGCATGGCGATCTACGACACGATGCAGTTCGTGAAGCCCGACGTCGCGACGCTGTGCATGGGTCTTGCTGCAAGCATGGGCGCGTTCCTGCTGGCGGCCGGCGCGAAGGGCAAGCGCGTCGCGCTGCCGAACGCGCGCGTGATGATCCACCAGCCGCTCGGCGGCGCACGCGGCCAGGCATCGGACATCGAAATTCAGGCGCGCGAAATTTTGTACCTGAAGGAACGCCTGAACCAGTTGTTGTCGCATCACACGGGTCAGCCGGTCGAACGCATCGCGCGCGACACGGACCGCGACAACTTCATGTCCGGCGACGACGCGCAAGCCTATGGTCTCGTCGACCAGGTCCTGCACAAGCGTCCCTGAGCATTTTCAAGCAACACCGCGCTGGCTTCCGAACGAAGCCAGCCCGCCCGAAGCGCCTGCGGCAGAACGCCAGTGACCTTTCCTTGTCGCGCCGGCCGTATCTGCGTGACGAGATCGAAGGGCGTATTATGTAATCGAGTGTCCGGAGGCTTACACATCTATGGCGGACAAAAAAGGTTCAAACAGCGAAAAGCTGTTGTATTGCTCGTTTTGCGGCAAGAGCCAGCATGAGGTGAAGAAGCTCATTGCTGGCCCGTCGGTGTTCATCTGCGACGAATGTATCGATTTGTGCAACGAGATCATTCGCGACGAAGCAGCCGGCGCGGCGGAAGAAGCCGGACTTTCGAAGTCCGACCTGCCGAGCCCGCAGGAAATCAGCGATATTCTCAATCAGTACGTGATCGGCCAGGAACGCGCGAAGAAGATTCTCGCGGTGGCCGTGTACAACCATTACAAGCGTCTCAAGCATCTCGACAAGAAAGACGAGATCGAGCTGTCGAAGAGCAACATCCTGCTGATCGGGCCGACCGGCTCGGGCAAGACCTTGCTCGCGCAGACGCTTGCACGCATGTTGAACGTCCCGTTCGTCATCGCCGATGCGACGACGCTGACGGAAGCCGGCTACGTCGGCGAAGACGTCGAGAACATCATTCAGAAGCTGCTGCAAAACTGCAACTATGAAGTCGACAAGGCGCAGCGCGGCATTGTTTATATCGACGAAATCGACAAGATCAGCCGCAAGTCGGATAACCCGTCCATCACGCGCGACGTGTCGGGCGAGGGCGTCCAGCAGGCGCTGCTCAAGCTGATCGAAGGCACGATGGCGTCGGTGCCGCCGCAAGGCGGTCGCAAGCACCCGAACCAGGATTTCATCCAGGTCGACACGACCAACATCCTGTTCGTCTGCGGCGGCGCGTTCGACGGGCTCGAAAAAGTCATTACCGATCGCACGGAAAAGACCGGCATCGGCTTCGGCGCGAGCGTGAAGAGCAAGCAGGACCGCGATGCGGGCGAAGTGCTGCGCGACGTCGAACCGGAAGATCTGATCAAGTTCGGCCTGATTCCCGAACTGATCGGCCGTCTGCCGGTGGTCGCCACGCTCGGCAAGCTCGACGAAACCGCGCTCGTGAAGATTCTGATCGAGCCTAAGAACGCGCTCGTGAAGCAGTATCACAAGCTCTTCAACATGGAACGCGTCGAACTCGAAATCCGTCCGGCGGCGTTGCAGGCCATCGCGCAGAAAGCGATCCGCCGCAAGACCGGCGCGCGCGGACTGCGTTCGATTCTGGAACAGGCGTTGCTGGACGTGATGTACGAGTTGCCGACGATGAAGGGCGTGAGCAAGGTCATCGTCGACGACAACACGATCGACGGCGACGGCAAGCCACTGCTCATCTATGAAGATGCACCGAAGGTAGCGGGCTCGAACTGAGGTTGGGCTGTGTGTCGGCGAAAGGCCGTTCATGGCAACGTGAACGGCTTTTTGTTTATTTTTCGGATATCTTGTGGACGTTACTGACGCGAATTTTCGAACTGAACTTTTCCCTCATGCGAAGGCTTGTATTTGTTGTCCGCAGGCCTTACTTACGAACGAACTGATTCCACTACTGGGGAAATGAAATGTCAGGAACCCAACTCCTCCCGCAGGAACAAATTACGCTCCCGCTGCTTCCGCTGCGTGACGTAGTCGTTTTCCCGCATATGGTGATTCCCCTCTTCGTCGGGCGGCCCAAGTCGATCAAGGCGCTCGAAGCCGCGATGGAAGGCGGCAAGCACATCATGCTCGTCGCCCAGAAAACGGCGGCGAAAGATGAGCCGACCGAAAAGGACATGTACGAAGTTGGCTGTATCGCCAACATCCTGCAGATGCTGAAGCTGCCCGACGGCACCGTGAAAGTGCTGGTCGAAGGCCTTCAGCGCGCAAAGACGCTCTCCATCGAAGAGCAGGAAACCCAATTCTCGTGCGACGTGATGCCGCTCGAACCCGACCACGCCGACAGCGCTGAAACCGAAGCGCTGCGCCGCGCGATCGTGTCGCAGTTCGACCAGTACGTGAAGCTCAACAAGAAGATTCCGCCCGAGATCCTGACGTCGCTGTCGGGTATCGACGAAGCGGGTCGTCTTGCCGACACCATCGCCGCGCACCTGCCGCTCAAGCTGGACCAGAAGCAGCACATCCTCGAGATGTTCCCGGTCATCGAGCGTCTCGAGCATCTGCTCGCGCAACTCGAAGCCGAAATCGACATCCTGCAGGTCGAAAAGCGCATCCGCGGACGCGTGAAGCGCCAGATGGAAAAGAGCCAGCGCGAGTATTACCTGAACGAACAGGTCAAGGCCATCCAGAAGGAACTGGGCGAAGGCGAAGAGGGCGCGGATCTCGAAGAACTCGAAAAGCGCATCACCGCCGCGCGCATGCCGAAGGAAGCCAAGAAGAAGGCCGACGCCGAGCTGAAGAAACTCAAGCTGATGTCGCCGATGTCGGCGGAAGCCACCGTCGTGCGCAACTACATCGACACGCTGATCGGCCTGCCGTGGCGCAAGAAGAGCAAGGTCAACAACGACCTTACGAATGCGGAGCGTGTGCTCGACGAAGATCACTTCGGACTCGAAAAGGTCAAGGAACGGATTCTTGAATATCTCGCGGTGCAACAGCGCGTCGAGAAGGTGAAGGCGCCGATTCTGTGCCTCGTCGGGCCTCCGGGCGTCGGCAAGACGTCGCTCGGGCAGTCCATCGCGCGCGCCACGAACCGCAAGTTCGTGCGCATGGCGTTGGGTGGCGTGCATGACGAGTCCGAGATTCGCGGTCATCGCCGCACGTATATCGGTTCGATGCCGGGCAAGATTTTGCAGAGCCTGGCGAAAGTCGGCGTGCGCAATCCGCTCTTCCTGCTCGACGAAGTCGACAAGATGGGCATGGATTTCCGCGGCGATCCGGCCTCCGCGCTGCTCGAAGTGCTCGATCCCGAACAGAACCACACGTTCGCCGATCACTACATCGAAGTCGATTTCGACCTGTCGGATGTGATGTTCGTCGCGACCTCGAACTCGCTGAACATTCCGCCGCCGCTGCTCGACCGGATGGAAGTCATCCGTCTCTCGGGTTACACCGAAGACGAGAAGGTCAGCATCGCGCAGCGTTACCTGCTGCCGAAGCAAAAGCGCAACAACGGTCTGAAGGACGGCGAAGTTGATGTGACTGAACAGGCCATCCGCGACATCATTCGTTACTACACGCGTGAAGCGGGCGTGCGTTCGCTCGAACGTGAGATTTCGAAGATCTCGCGCAAGGTCGTGAAGATGCTGCTTTTGAAGAAGGCAGAAGGCGCGGTCAAGGTCGACGGCAGCAACCTCGACACCTTCCTCGGCGTGCGCAAGTACGACTTCGGTCTGGCGGCCAAGGAGAACCAGGTCGGCCAGGTGACGGGACTCGCATGGACGGAAGTCGGCGGCGATCTGCTGACGATCGAAGCGGCGTCGATGCCCGGCAAGGGCGCGGTGATCCGCACGGGTTCGCTCGGCGACGTGATGAAGGAATCGGTCGAGGCAGCGCGCTCGGTGGTTCGCTCGCGTTCGCGGCGTCTGGGCGTGTCGGATGAAGCCTTCGAGAAGAAGGACATCCACATCCACGTGCCCGAAGGCGCGACGCCGAAGGACGGTCCGTCCGCCGGTATCGCGATGACGACGGCGCTCGTGTCCGTGCTCACCGGCATCCCGGTGCGTGCCGACGTGGCGATGACCGGCGAAATCACGTTGCGCGGCGAGGTGCTGCCGATCGGCGGATTGAAGGAGAAGCTGCTGGCGGCGCATCGCGGCGGCATCAAGCTCGCGCTGATTCCGGAAGAAAACACGAAGGATCTGGCCGACATTCCGGATAACGTGAAGAACGCTATCGAGATCATTCCGGTTCGCTGGATCGACCGTGTCCTCGAACTGGCGCTCGAACGCGTGCCGGAGGCGTTGCCTGAAGAGGAGCCGAAGCCGGCACCGGTGGCGGCCGAAGCGCAGAAGGATTCGCCTGCTGCGGGCGACTTCGTGAAGCATTGAGGCGTCGACACCGGCTACGCAACAGGCGTTGCGTAGCCGAAGACTAAAAACCCGCGGACTTGAACTCCCGCGGGTTTTTTTATTTCGACGACAACTTCTAAAGCGCCGTACAAGGTGCTGGAATCAGGCCCAACCCTCGTTGACACGGCTCTTTCGGCTGCTTCTAATGAGCGCCGCGTCCGGCCTGGCCGGACGTCCGTCGAAGCGATCGACTTCGATGCAGGACACCATCGACAACAACGTGCAACTCAAGACTCGGGGATCACAATGAACAAAACGGAACTGATCGACCATATTGCGCAGCAAGCCGATATCTCCAAAGCAGCCGCCGGCCGCGCACTCGACGCCGTGATCGGCGGCGTGCGCAGCACGCTCAAGAAGGGCGGCACGGTGACCCTCGTGGGCTTCGGTACGTTCGCGGTCGGCAAGCGCGTTGCGCGCACCGGACGCAATCCGCGCACGGGCGATGCGATCAAGATCAAGGCCGCCAAGGTGCCCAAATTCCGCCCTGGCAAAGCACTGAAAGATGCGCTAAACTAGCGGACTCGCTGGATGCAGCAACGCAACACAAAGCATCGTTGCAGTCTGGCGAACGAATCACGGAGCGGGTGCTTAGCTCAGTTGGTAGAGCGGCGCCCTTACAAGGCGTAGGTCGGGAGTTCGAGCCTCTCAGCACCCACCAGTTCCCGATTCAGCAAGTGACATAAGCAGCAACAAAAGGAGTGGTAGTTCAGTCGGTTAGAATACCGGCCTGTCACGCCGGGGGTCGCGGGTTCGAGTCCCGTCCACTCCGCCAGCATCTACGAGAAAGGCGAACTCCGGTTCGCCTTTTTTATTGCCCGCTGTTGTAATATCGGGCGTTTTGTCTTAAGGCAGCGTTACGCATGCTCGATTTTTTCCGTAATCACCAACGCCTGATGATGGCGCTCCTGATCCTCATTATTGTGCCGGGTCTGGGGATCGTCGGCATTCAGGGGTTCAGCAGTTTCTTCGACGAGAACGCGAACGTCGCGAGCGTGAATGGTCACCAGATCACGCGCATCGAATACGACAACGCGTTGCGCCAGCAAGTCGATCGCGCGCGGCAGATGCTCGGCGCGCAGTTCGATCCGAAGATGTTCGAGACGCCCGCGATGCGCACCGCGCTCGTCGACAGCCTCGTGCAGCAGCGCGCGCTCGCCGACGAGACGCAACGCCTGCATCTGACCGCATCCGACGAGGCCGTGCGCCGCGCGCTGCTCGCCGATCCGGTGATCTCGTCGCTGCGCAAGCCCGACGGCACGATCGACGTCGAGCGCTACAAGCAGCTGCTCGCGATGCAGGGCATGACGCCCGAGCAATACGACGAGCGCATCCGTTATGGCCTCGCCACCGACCAGATTCCGGGCAGCATCCAGGCGAGCGCGTTCACGTCGAAGGCGCTCGCACAGAGTCTCACGGAACTCGCCGAGCAACGCCGCGACGTGCAGGGCCTCGCGTTCCGCACGGCGGACTACGTGTCGAAGGTCCAGCCGAGCGACGCGCAGATCAAGTCCTACTACGACGCGCATCGCAACGAATTCGCGACGCCCAAATCGGCTTCGATCCAATATTTGGTGCTGTCGCCGTCGACGCTCTCGGCTGCCATCAAGCCGAGCGACGCCGACCTGAAGAAGTACTACGACGACAATATCCAGCGCTATCGCACGGAAGGCGAAGTGCGCGCGAGCCACATCCTGATCAACGCTCCGAAGGACGCGAGCGCGGCCGACAAGGCTAAGGCCAAAGCGAAGGCCGACGAACTGCTCGCGCAGGTGAAGGCGCATCCGGACCAGTTCGCGCAGATCGCGGAGAAGAATTCGGAAGACCCGGGCTCGGCATCGAAGGGCGGCGATCTCGGCTACTTCGGCCACGGCATGATCGCGGGCGGCAAGGCATTCGACGACGCCGCGTTCGGTCTCAAGAAAGGCGAAGTGAGTGATGTCGTGCAGTCCGACTTCGGTTATCACATCATTCAGACCACCGACGTGAAGCCGGCGAGCACGAAGCCGTTCGACGAAGTGAAGGACGTGCTCACGAAGGACTACGTGGCGCAGCAGGCATCGAAGAGCCTCGCCGACGACGCGCAGGGCTTCACCGACGCCGTGTACGAAAAGTCGAAGACGCTTCAGCCCGCCGCCGACAAGTACAAGCTCCAGATCCAGACGGCGACCGTTGCACCGACGCCGAATCCGCAATTGCCGCAGGACAACCCGCTGAACAACGCGAAGTTCCTCGCTGCCGTCTTTGCTCCGGACTCCGTGAAGGACCACAACAACACGCAGGCCATCGACGTCGGCGGCAACACGCTGATCGCGGCCCGCGTGACGGACTACAAGCCGGCCGCGGTGCCCGCGCTCGACGCCGTGAAGGACGTGGTGCGCGCGAAGGTCGTCGCTGAAGAAGCGGCGGCGATGGCTCGAAAGGACGGCGCGGCGAAGCTGGCCGACGTGCAAAAGTCGAATGCAACGGCGGGTTTCTCGTCGGTAACGACGGTGTCGCGCAACGACCCGCAAGGCTTGCCGCCGGCTGCGCTCGGCGCGATCTTCAAGGCGGATGCGTCGAAGCTGCCGGCTTATGTCGGCGTCGACCTCGGCAACGACGGTTATGCGATCTATCGCGTGAACGGCATCCAGAAGGCTACGCCCGTTGCTGCCGACCGCCTGACGGGTGCACAGCAGCAAGTCGCGCAGGTCTACGCGCAAGCGGAGATGGAAGCGTATCTCGAGTCGCTGAAGGCGCGCTCGAAGGTGAAGATCACACAGGCGCCCGCAACGGCCGCCCAGCAGTAAGCGATCAAGGCCACACTAAAAAGCCCCGATGGTGGAAACCATCGGGGCTTTTTATCGCTTGAGCGTTGAGCGTCAGCGGTCGCGTGGACGCGACTCGTCGGTTACAGGCAGGTCTGGATATCGCCGGTCGCCTCGCTGCCGGCCGCGCCCGAGGCGCGGAAGCCGACCCACGAGCCCGGACCGGTCCAGTTGGGACGCACGACGGCGGCGGCGCCCGAGGGCGGCTGCTGGCCCGGCACGTAGACATCGAGAGCCTGGTCGTTGGCGAGCGTATCCTGCGACACGACCTGTTGCTGCGACTTGTCGGCCCATTTCTGCGAGATGCACTGCGCCACGACCTTCGGCGCTTTCTGACTCGTGCCCACCTGTTGCACGCCTGCAGGCGGCTGGGCGGCACACGCCGAGATCGCAACGGTCATGGCGAGAAGGGACAAATATTTCACGTTACCTCCTTGTTGGGGCGCTCACTGCGGAGCCGGGTTTTAAGAGTGACGCGAAAGTTCAGATAACAGAACCCTGGCCGTGTTCCGCGTTTTGTCTAAATTGCGCCCGGCGCCGTGGTCTCCTGACTCACGCCAGCGAATCATCTGGAGGCCGTCGCGCCCAGCAGCGGTTTCAGGTTCGGCCAGACGTTTTCCAATAGCAAGGGCTGGGCCTGAACCGTGGGATGAATCTGGTCGGCCTGAAACAGGGCGGGTTTGTCGGCGATACCGGCCAGCAGGAACGGCACGAGCGGCACTTTCTTCTCTTTCGACAACTGCTCGTAGACGCCATGGAACTTTTGCGAGTAGTCCGGGCCGTAATTGGGCGGAACGTACATCCCGACGAGTAAAACCTTCGCGTGCACGGCCTGCGATCGCTCGACGATCGCTCGAAGATTCGCCTCGGTCGTCGCGAGCGGCACGCCACGCAGCGCATCGTTGGCGCCCAGCTCGACCACCACGACCGCCGGCTTCAGCCGGTTCAAAATGGCGGGCAGCCGGGCAAGTCCGCCGCTCGTGGTGTCGCCGCTGATGCTCGAATTGGCGACGCTATAATCGAGACGCTCTTTGGCGAGCCGTTCGCGCAGCAGGTTGACCCAGCCCGTATCGCGCGGCAGGCCGTATTCGGCGGAGAGACTGTCGCCGAGCACGACGATCGTCGGCGACGACCGAGCCGCCTGTGCATCCGCGGCATGGACCCGTGGCGATCCCGCCGTCATCGAAAGTGCCGCGAGCATCACGAGCGCAGCAGTGCGTGCGTCCCAGTTCACCTTGAAGTTTTCCATGCAAAACAATATCGAACCAGTCATCGAAGTACGGGGATTGAGCAAGCGGGTCAAGGACGCAACGGGTGAACTGACGATCCTCGATCAGATCGACCTGGCGATTCCGAAAGGCAGCAGCGTGGCAATCGTCGGCGCATCGGGGTCGGGCAAGTCGACGCTGCTCGGCCTGCTCGCGGGTTTGGACAGCGCGAGCGAGGGCTCGGTTCGTCTGCTCGGCAAGGAACTCGGTGAACTCGACGAAGACGGGCGCGCTGCGCTGCGCAGCGGCTCGGTCGGATTCGTGTTCCAGTCGTTCCAGTTGATGCCGCATCTGACGGCGCTCGAAAACGTGATGCTGCCGCTCGAGTTGCGCGCCGAGATGCCGCATCGCGAGATCGCGGCGCGTGCGCGGTCGTTGCTCGATCAGGTCGGGCTCGCACAGCGCACCGGGCACTATCCGAAGCTCTTGTCGGGCGGCGAGCAGCAGCGTGTCGCGCTCGCGCGCGCGTTCGTCACGCATCCGGCCATCCTCTTCGCCGACGAACCGACCGGCAGCCTCGACGCCGCGACCGGCTACGCGATCATCGACTTGATGTTCGAAATGAACCGCCGCAACGGCGCGACGCTCGTGCTCGTCACCCACGACACCGAACTCGCCGGCCGCTGCGACGCGACGGTGACGATCGAAGCAGGGCGGCTCGTGAACGGCCTCGGCGTGTGAAGACGCGCGTCGTCCGTGTTTCAG
Organism: Caballeronia sp. LZ024; assembly: GCF_031451455.1. Lineage (NCBI taxonomy): Bacteria > Pseudomonadati > Pseudomonadota > Betaproteobacteria > Burkholderiales > Burkholderiaceae > Caballeronia > Caballeronia sp. LZ024. The sequence goes on from NZ_JARUXL010000001.1 coordinate 1,628,558, forward strand.
GGACGACGCGGAACCTCATCAGCGCTTGAGCGCCTTGCGTGCGCGCGCAATCAGCGTCGAAGTCGACGAATCGTGCTTCGCCGGGTCGGCGCTTGCCGCGGTGATGTCGGCTTCGACGACCTTGCCGAGAATCTTGCCGAGTTCCACGCCCCACTGGTCGAACGGATTGATGTCCCACACCGACGCCTGCACGAGCACCTTGTGCTCGTAGAGCGCGATCAGCGCGCCGAGCGTCTGCGGCGTGAGCGCATCGAGCAGGATGGTCGTGGTCGGACGATTGCCGGGGAAGCTCAGATGTGTCGCGAGCGCTTCCTTGCCGGGGCCCGCCACCTTCTTCGCTTCTTCGAGCGTGCGGCCGAGCATCAGCGCCTCGCTCTGCGCGAAGCAGTTCGCGAGCAGCTTCGCGTGATGATCGACGAGCGGATGTTCCGGCGTCAGCACCGCAATGAAGTCGATCGGGATGATCGTCGGCCCCTGGTGCAGCATCTGGAAGAACGCGTGCTGGCCGTTCGTGCCCGGCTCGCCCCAGATCACGGCAGCGGTGGGGTAGTCGACCATCGTGCCGTCGAGCCGCGCCGACTTGCCGTTGCTTTCCATCTCCAGTTGCTGCAGATACGCCGAAAGATAATGCAGCGCTTCAGAATACGGCGCGACCAGGTCGCTTTGCGAGCCGAAGAAGTTTCGATACCAGATGCCGATCATGCCCATCAGTACCGGCAGGTTCTTTTCCAGCGGCGCGGTGCGGAAATGCTCGTCCATCCTGTGCGCGCCTTCGAGCAGGCTCTCGAAGTTTTTCGGACCCACCGCGATCATGATCGACAAGCCGACCGCCGACCACAGCGAATAGCGCCCGCCGACCCAGTCCCACATCTCGAACACGTTCTCTTTCGCGATGCCGAACTTGACCACTTCCTCCGGATTCGCCGACACGCCGACGAAGTGCTTCGACAACGCGTCTTCCGGGCAGCCTTGCTGCGTGAACCAGTCGCGCATCGACCGCGCGTTGGTCATCGTTTCGAGCGTCGTGAAGGTCTTCGACACGATGATCGCGAGCGTCTCTTCTGCGTCGATGGTCTGCAGCACGTTGTAGAGATCGGCGCCGTCGACGTTCGACACAAAGTGCGTCTGCAACTCGGGCGAGGCCAGATGATGCAGCGCGTGCACGACCATCTTCGGCCCGAGGTCCGATCCGCCGATGCCGATGTTCACCACGTGCCGGATGCGCTTGCCGGTGTATCCCGTCCACGCGCCGTCGCGGACCTTCTCCGCGAACGCGGCCATCTTCGCCTTTTCGGCGCGGACCTGCTGCTGGAACGGGGCGTCGTCGGCGGTGGCGCGCAACGCCGTGTGCAGCGCCGCGCGATGCTCGGTCATGTTGACGATGTCGCCCGCGAACATCGCGTCGCGGCGTTCGGTGACCTTCGCCTGCCGCGCCAGCTCGACGAGCAGCTTGAGCGTCGCATCGGTGATGCGGTTCTTCGAGAAGTCGATGGCAAGACCGCCGCCGTCGAACGTGAAGCGCTCGGCGCGCGTCGGCGCGGTGTCGTTTTGCGGCGCGAACCAGTCGCGCAGGCGTTCGCCGGAGATTTCGTCGTAATGGGACTGGAGCGCCGACCAGGCAGGGAGCGAATTGAGCGTCATAGCGGTCCGATGGGCTTGAGTTGGCTTGGATTGCTTCGAGGTGTCTTCATGGCCGTCACTGGCTGAAGGGAACGTTCCGTGCGAATGCCCGCGAGACGCGGAGGCAGGTGCGCGGTCCACTGCGAGTATAGCGACGATGCATGAACGATGGCTTGCATCGCCGTTCGCTTCGATCGCCGTCGATTCAGTTCGAATAGAAGCGGCGGTTGAGCAAGCTGCGTACCTTCGGCGCGAGTTCGCCGGCCGTGAAACCCGCCGGGCCTTCGCCCTCGTCGGTCAGCACTTGCGCCGCGAGCCCGTGCAGGTAGACGCCCGCGAGCGCGGCTTCGTACGCGGGCAGCCGCTGCGCGAGCAATGCTCCGATCAATCCGCCGAGCACGTCGCCCGTGCCGCCTGTCGCGAGCGCGGCGTTGCCCGTGGGATTGATCGCGACGCGTCCGTCGGGCGAAGCGATCACGGTGCCCGAGCCTTTCAGCACGGCGACGGCCGCGAACCGCGCCGCAAGCTGGCGCGCGGCGGCGATCCGCTCGCGCTGCACGTCCTTCACGTCGCGGCCCAGAAGGCGCGCGGCTTCCAGCGGATGCGGCGTGAGGATGCACGGATCGCCCTTCGCCCCACACGCGGCGACGCGCGCGGCCAGTGCGTCGTCGCGGGAAATCAGGTTGAGCGCGTCGGCGTCGAGGAGCTTCGGTACGTCGAGCGCGAGCACGTCGGCGAGGACACGCTTCGCGCGATCGCTCGATCCCATCCCGCAGCCGATCGAGAGCGCGTCCATCTTGTCGAGCGCGAAGCCGTCGACGTGATGCAGCATCAGTTCCGGATGAGGCGGGTCGTAGGGCGGGGCGCCGTCGCCGAGGAACGCGACGTTGACCTTGCCCGCGCCCCCGTAGAGCGCCATGCGCGCGGCGAGGATCGGCGCGCCGCACATGCCGGTGTCGCCGCCGATCACGGCGAGCGTGCCGAACGTGCCCTTGTTGCTCGCGTAGTCGCGCGGTGGCAGGTGCGTCGCGAAAAGCGACGGCGCGTTGAGCACGATCGACGGCTGCGCGGGCGGATCGACGTCGAGCGTCGCGACGTACAGCTTGCCGGTGAGGTCGCGGCCATGCGCGGTGTAATGCCCCGGCTTCGCGCCGATGAAGCTGATCGTGTGCGTCGCGCGCACGGCCGGGCCGCCGCTCACCGCTTCGCCGGTGTCGCTGTTCAGGCCGCTGGCGATGTCGAGCGCGAGCACGCCGCCGTCCTCGCGCGAGCGGCGCGTGAGGCGCGTCGCGATCTCGGCGAACACGCCGTCAAGCGGCCGCGCGAGCCCGATGCCGAACATGCCGTCGACGGCCCAGCTATAGCCCGCGAGCGATTGCGGCGCTTCGTCGGAGATCGGCACGCCGGCCGCGCGCGCGGTGTCGAGCGCCCAGCGGGCGTCGTCCGGTTTGACTTCGACCGGCATGCACACTTCGACGGCCACGCCCGCTTTCAACAGTTCGGCAGCGAGCACGAGCGCATCGCCGCCATTGTTGCCCGGTCCCGCGACGATCCACACCGGCAGCGACTGGCGCTCGGGCGAATGCTGATCGGAGTCGAGGAGAAACTGCGCGGCGGCGGCGCCCGCGCGCGCCATCAGCGTGTGCGCGGGCAGCGCGCTCGCGGCGCGCGCTTCGAGCGAACGGAGTTCGTCGAGCGTGAGAAGGGCGAGCGCGTCGTCGTTCGGAGCGTGATAGGGCGATCGGTGCGAGGTCATGGCGAAATGGCGTGATGAGCGGCATCGGCCGGCCGCTCGCGCCTCGCATCGCCCCGTGCTCAGAACCGGTCGATGCGCAACGCCGCGAGGGTGTCGGCGGGAATGTCGGGGGTGAGCCCGGAAACGAGATCCGCGATCACTTTAGCAGAGCCGCACGCGAGGCCCCAGCCCGCCGGGCCGTGCGCGGCGTTGACGAAGAGCCGAGCGTGGCCCGTCGCGCCGACGACCGGCAGCCCGTCCGGCGAGAGCAGGCGCAAGCCTTCCCAGGTCCGCGCCGCCGACACCTTCGCGGCGCCCGGCACCCAGTCGTGCGTGCCTTGCCCGAGCAGCGCGAACACGCGGTCGGCGAGCGCGGCGGGCAGCGGCTTGAGCGTCTTCGCCTCACTCTGCAGGACGCCCGCGCCCGCGACGCGCAGACGCTGGTTGACGCGCGTCATCGCGATGCGCTTGATCGAATCGACGATCGTGATGTGCGGCGCGTGCTCCTCATAGGCGATCGGCGCGGTGAGGCTGTGCAGGCGCAAGAGGTGCAGCGGCAACTTGCCGTTCACCCCCGACACCAGCGCCGGCGTGCCGATGCCCGCCGCCACGACGATCGCATCGGCCGTGACGCGGTCGTAGTGGACGCCCGCGACCGGCATCAGATCGACGGCCGCGCCGCGATCGTCGAGATGGAGCGACGCGACCTCGCGGCCGAGCCGGAATTGCACGCCGCGGTCTTCCAGGATCTGCTTGAGCTGCTTCGTGAAGAGCGGACAGTTCGCGGTGCGCTCGTCGTCGAGCATCACGCCGCCGGCGAAGGGCGGATCGTCGGGCACGGACGGCTCGGCGGCGGCGCACTCGGCGGCACTCAGCACGCGATGCGGCACCTCGAAGCGCCTGAGCAGGTCGATGGCCGGCGCCGCCTGTTCGAGCTCGCGCGGACGGCGGAACACGTGCAGCACGCCGCGCCGCTGCTCGCAGTCGAGGCCGAACGTCGCTTCGATCTCGTCGATCACGCGCCGCGACAGTTCGACGAGCGGTCGTAGCCGGGCGTATTGCGCGGTGAACGCCTCGGGTTCGCGCAGGCGCGCGAGTTTTTTCGCGAAATCGCGCGCGGCGGAATCGAAACCCGGCCGGAAGACGATGCCCGTCTTCGCCGCGCTGCGAGCACCCATGAAGGTCGGGCCGAACCAGACGTCGAGCGGCGAGGGCAGCATCGGGCCGCCGTGGCCGTAGGTCGCGCCCTGCGCGACGGTCGCGTGGCGCTCGATCACGCAGACGCGGTGTCCGGCCGCATGCAACTGGTAAGCGGTGGCGATTCCGCCGATCCCGCCGCCGATGACGATGACATCCATGATTCTTTGTCGCCCGAAGGCGTGAGACTTGCGTGTTGTGTGGCGAGTGGTGCGCGGCTCGACGCGATCGACGCGAGCCGCAAGCAGTGCCGTGAATTTGACGGGCCGGCGGCGTCGAAAGGGTACGTCCGCGCGGGGAAAGCGCGCCATGATAGCGCCAAACGGCGGTCGCCGGACGCCTCGAAGGCACTCGCGCGTGCGCGTCGCCGCTTGCTGCGGCACGGCGAACCCGTCGTGGCAGGCCTTGCGCGGAATTGGAAAAATTCCGCGCATTTTGCTCGCCGCACGCATTTCGATACACCGCGTGGCGCGGCGGCGAAACCCGGCGAGCGGCATCGGCGGGCGCTCCGGGCGGGGTGCCCGGCCGATTTCGAGACACTTCCGGGTTATAATCCGGGTCTTCCCTTCGCCTCACGCCGCTTCGTCTGCAATGGACGAAACGGCCCATCGACGTCATCGACGCACCGTCACAATGGCCCACTTCTCGTGTTTCCCCGGCGCTTCGGCCCTCTCCGATTTCCGTCAGACTCGTCTCCTTGAAACGCTCGCCCGCATCGACCCGAATATCGTCGGCGTGCGCGGCCAGTATCTGCACTTCGTGAACTCGGCCGAGCCGCTCACCGACGAAGACACCAACCGCATTCACGCGCTGATGCACTACGGCGCGCCGTTCGAGGAACAGAAGGAACGCGGCAACGTCGCGACGTTCATGGTCGTGCCGCGCTTTGGCACGGTCTCGCCGTGGGCGAGCAAGGCGACCGACATCGCGCACCACTGCGGCCTCACGCAGGTGCGGCGCATCGAGCGCGGAATCGAATACACGGTGGTGCTCAAAAGCGGGCTGCTCGGCGGCAAAAAGACGCTCACCGACGAAGCGCGCGCGCAAGTCGCGGCGGCGCTCTATGACCGCATGACCGAAAACGTGGCGCCGTCGCGCGATCACGCGCTGCATCTCTTCGACGAACTGCCGGCCAAGCCGCTGCAAACCGTCGACATCCTCGGCCACGGTCGCGGCGCGCTGGAAGCGGCGAACCTGGAACTCGGCCTCGCGCTCGCGGACGACGAAATCGACTATCTCGTCGATGCGTTCAAATCGCTCGAACGCAATCCGACCGACGTCGAGTTGATGATGTTCGCGCAGGCGAACAGCGAGCATTGCCGCCACAAGATTTTCAACGGCGAATGGACCATCGACGGCGAAAAGCAGGACATCTCGCTCTTCCAGATGATCCGCAATACCGAGAAGTTGAATCACGAAGGCACGATCGTCGCGTATTCGGATAACTCGGCGATCATGGCGGGCGGCGTCGCCGAGCGCTGGTTCCCGCGCGGCACGAACGAGCACTACGCGCGCCACGTCGAGCTGACGCACACGCTGATGAAGGTCGAGACGCACAATCACCCGACCGCGATCTCGCCGTTCGCGGGCGCGGCGACCGGTTCGGGCGGCGAAATCCGCGACGAAGGCGCGACCGGGCGCGGCGCGCGTCCGAAGGCGGGTCTCGCGGGCTTCACGGTGTCGAATCTCGATCTGCCGGACGCGCGCCAGAAGTGGGAAAACGCCCGCGACAGCGCGACGCCCGTGCCGCAGCGCAATCCCGCCGACGCGAACGAGCCGTATGGCCGGCCGGAGCGCATCGCGTCGCCGCTGCAGATCATGATCGACGGGCCGATCGGCGCCGCCGCCTTCAACAACGAATTTGGCCGCCCGAATCTCGGCGGCTATTTCCGCGCTTACGAGCAGAACGTCGCGGGCCGCGTGCGCGGCTATCACAAGCCGATCATGATCGCGGGCGGCATCGGCAATATCTCGGACCAGCACACGCATAAGCTGGACTTGCCCGAAGGCACGCTCCTGATCCAGATCGGCGGGCCGGGCATGCGTATCGGCATGGGCGGCGGCGCGGCGAGTTCGATGGCGACCGGCGCGAACACCGCCGAACTCGACTTCGACTCGGTTCAGCGCGGCAATCCGGAAATCCAGCGCCGCGCGCAGGAAGTGATCAACGCGTGCTGGCAGCAGGGCGAGAAGAACCCGATCCTGTCGATTCACGACGTCGGCGCGGGCGGCATTTCGAACGCGTTCCCGGAACTCGTCGATGGCGCGGGCAAGGGCGCGCGCTTCGAACTGCGCAAGGTGCAACTCGAAGAGACGGGGCTCTCGCCGCGCGAAATCTGGTCGAACGAGGCGCAGGAACGCTACGTCCTCGCGATCGCGCCGGCCGATTTGCCCGCGTTCGAAGCGATTTGCGAGCGTGAGCGCTGTCCCGTCGCGGTCGTCGGCGTGGCGACCGAAGAACGCCAGTTGCAACTAGTTGACGACGAAAACGACGGCCAGGAACCCGTCGACATGCCGATGGACGTGCTGCTCGGCAAGCCGCCGAAGATGCATCGCGACGTGAAGCGCGAAGCGGCGAAGTTCGAGCCCATCGACGTGACGGGCGTGACGTTCTCGGAAATCGCCGTCGATGTGCTGAAGCATCCGACGGTCGCGAGCAAGTCGTTTCTGATTACCATCGGCGACCGTTCCGTCGGCGGCACGACCGCGCGCGACCAGATGGTCGGCCCGTGGCAAGTGCCCGTCGCGGACTGCGCGATCACGACGATGGATTACGCGGGCTTTCGCGGCGAAGCGATGACGATCGCCGAGCGCACGCCGCTCGCCGTGATCGACGCGCCCGCGTCGGGCCGCATGGCCGTCGGCGAAGCGGTGACGAACATCGCCGCCGCGCCGATCGAGTCGCTCTCCAAGCTGAAGCTCTCCGCGAACTGGATGGCCGCGTGCGGCAGCGCCGGCGAAGACGCGGCGCTCTTCGATACCGTGAAGGCCATCGGCATGGAACTGTGCCCGGCGCTCGGCATCAGCATTCCGGTCGGCAAGGATTCGCTGTCGATGCGCACCAAGTGGCAGGACGCGACGGGCGCGGCGAAGGAAGTGGTGTCGCCGGTGTCGCTCATCATCTCGGCGTTCGCGCCGGTCGAGGACGTGCGCCGGCAACTCACGCCGCAACTGAGCCGCGACGTCGACACGGTCCTGATCGCGATCGATCTCGGCCGCGGACGCAATCGCCTCGGCGGCAGCATTTTCGCGCAGGTGACGCAGCAGGTCGGCGACACGGTGCCCGACGTCGACGACGCCCTGGACCTGAAGCGCTTCTTCACCGCGATCCAGTCGCTCAACGCCGACGGCAAGCTGCTCGCTTACCACGACCGCTCGGACGGCGGCCTGTGGGCGACCGTCTGCGAGATGGCGTTCGCGGGGCACGTGGGCGTGTCGCTGAACGTCGACATGCTGACGCTCGACGCGCATCACGAGTCGGATTACGGCGACGCGAAGGACTGGGCCAAGCAGACGAGCGGCCGCCGCGACGACCGCACGATCCGCGCGCTCTTCACGGAAGAACTCGGCGCGGTCGTGCAGGTACGCGCGGCCGACCGCGACGCGGTGCTGGTCGCGTTGCGCGAACACGGTTTGTCGGCGTGCTCGCACGTGATCGGCAAACCGAACGAGCGTGACACCATCGAAATCTATCGCGACGCGAAGAAGATCTACGAAGCGCCGCGCGTCGAGCTGCATCGCGCATGGGGCGAAGTGAGCTGGCGCATCGCGCGTCTGCGCGACAACCCCGCGTGCGCCGATGCGGAATACGAAGCGCTGTCGGATGCGAGCGATCCGGGCATCACGCCGGTCCTGAGCTTCGACCCGGCGCAGGACGTGGCGGCGCCGTTCATCGGCAAGTCGGCGCGCCCGCGCGTGGCGATTCTGCGCGAGCAGGGCGTCAACTCGCATCTGGAGACGGCCTACGCGTTCGATCGCGCGGGCTTCGATGCGCACGACGTCCACATGAGCGATCTGCTCGAAGGACGCGCGACGCTCGCCGACTTCGCGGGCGCGGTGGCCTGCGGCGGCTTTTCCTACGGGGACGTGCTCGGCGCGGGCGAAGGCTGGGCGAAGACGATCCGCTTCAATCCGCGACTCGCCGACATGTTCGCCGCGTTCTTCGGCCGTGCCGATACGTTCGCGCTCGGCATCTGCAACGGCTGCCAGATGATGAGCAGCCTCGCGTCGATCATTCCCGGCGCCGATGCGTGGCCGAAGTTCACGCGCAACAAGTCGGAGCAGTTCGAGGCGCGCTTCTCGCTCGTGGAAGTGCAGAACTCGCCGTCGATTTTCTTCGCCGGCATGGAAGGCTCGCGCATTCCGGTGGCGGTCGCGCACGGCGAAGGTTTCGCGGACTTCTCGCAGCAAGGCGATGCGTCGAAGGCGCTGGTCGCGATGCGCTTCGTCGATCATCGCGGCAACGCGACGGAGCGCTATCCGTTCAATCCGAACGGATCGCCGGAAGGCATCACGTCGGTGACGACACCGGATGGCCGCTTCACGGTGCTGATGCCGCACATGGAGCGCGTGCATCGCAACGTGCAGATGAGCTGGACGCCCGACGACTGGACGAGCGACGGCAGCCCGTGGCTGCGCGCATTCCAGAATGCGCGGCGGTGGATCGGCTGATCTTCTGCGGAGTGCACAAAGCAAAAACGCCACGAACGAAGTTCGTGGCGTTTTTTTATGAGCGCTGCGGCCTTACTTGATTACAGCCTTCTTCTTCAGCCCTTCCTCGAACGCTTGCAGCTTCTCCTGCTGAATCTGCTGCGCGATCTGCGGCTTCACCTGTTCGAGCGGCGGCGGCGGAGTTTCGCGCGAGTCGTCGAGACGGATGATGTGCCAGCCGAACTGCGTCTTCACCGGCGCGGGCGTTACTTCACCCTTTTTCAGCTTCGCGGCGGCCGCGCCGAATTCAGGCACATAAGCCTGCGGACTCGACCAGTCGAGATCGCCGCCGTTCTTGCCCGATCCCGGGTCCTTCGAATACTGCTTCGCGAGGTCTTCGAAGCTCGCGCCGCCCTTGATCTTCGCGATCAGCTCCTTCGCCTGCGCTTCGTCCTCGACGAGGATGTGATGCAGATGCAGTTCCTTGCCGCCGCCCGCCTGTTTCACGAGGTCGTCGTAGCGCGCCTTGATTTCGGCGTCGGTCGGCGGGTTGTTCTTCACGAAGTCTTCGATCAGCGCGCGCAGCACCACAGTCTGCTGCGCAACGGCGATCTGCGCCTTCACGTCGGGACGGGTCGCGATACCGCGGCGCGCCGCCTCCTGGCTCAGGATCTCGCGATTGATCAGCTCTTCGCGAACGGCCGCCTGCAGTTGCGGCGAGTCCTTCTGACCCTGCTGGACGAGCTGGCTCACGAGCGCATTGGCGCGCGCGGTCGGGATCGGCGTGCCGTTCACAACGGCGATGTTTTGCGCGTAGGCGGGCACTGCCGCGAACGCAGCCAGCAACACCCAGAGATGGGTTTTTTTCAAAGTCATCGGAAGTTCCTAACGAGGCAACAGATGCCGTTGAGGCAGGTTAAAGAATGAAAGTGCGTATCGTGTGAGACCCGCGTGGGACCCGGGCAAGCGCCGGCTCCGGGCGACAGAGGCCAACGGAACGTCTGCAACGGCGGGGAAGATCATTCGAATTGTTCTGCGAATTCTTCGGGCGTGTACGCCTTGATCGCGAGCGCATGGACGCCGCGCCGCATCTCCTCGGCCAGCGCATCATACACCAGCCGGTGCCGCGCCACGCGGGGCTTGCCCGCGAAGTGCGCCGACACGATCGTCACCGTGTAGTGACTGCCCGATGCCGCGCCGGCATGCCCTGCGTGAGCGGCGCTGTCGTCGTCGATATGCAGCGACGACGGTTCGAGCGCGGCGTCCAGGCGCGCTTCGAGCTGCGCGATCTTGTCCGCCGCCGATGCGCTCATGAAGTCGCCAAGATGATGAGTCATCGCTCGTCCTCCTTCATGTGTTTTGCGAGCCACAGGCTTTGCAGCACGATGAATACGAAAAGGCAGCCGGTCGCGCCGAAGAGCTTGAAGTTCACCCACTGATCGGTCGTGAAGTTGTACGCGACGAACAGATTCACGATGCCGAGAATCGCGAAGAACACCGCCCACGCGACATTCAGTTGCCCCCACACGCGATGCGGCAGCACGATCTGCTTGCCCATCATCGCTTCGATCAGGTTCTTCCTGAAGCCCAGTTGCGCGACGATCAGCGCCACCGCGAAGAGCCAGTAGAGCGCCGTCGGCTTCCACTTGATGAAAGTGTCGTTGTGCAGCACGAGCGTCGCGCCGCCGAACACAACGACCACGCCCAGGCTCACCCACAGCATCGCGTCGACCTTGCGGTGACGGAACGCAACCCACGCGATCTGCACGAGCGTCGCGACGATCGCCACGGCGGTTGCCGTGTAGATGCCCCAGATCTTGAATGCGACGAAAAAGAGGATGATCGGGAACAGATCGAACAGAAATTTCATGGACGTTCGGACGAGGAGGGCGTGAACATGTGAGCACGCGCCGTTCGCGCGCCGCCTTCAGGGCGGCTACGCAAACGACGCGTGCAGATCAACCGGCGCGCTGAACGCGACCGGCGCGCGGCGGAAAATTACTTGGGTTCGAATTGTAGCGCAGCCGAGTTGATGCAATAGCGCAGGCCGGTCGGCGCCGGGCCGTCCTCGAACACGTGGCCCAGATGCGCGCCGCAGTTCTTGCACTGCACTTCGATGCGCAGCATGCCGTGCGAGCGGTCCGTCTTCTCGGCGACCACTTCGCCGTTGATCGGCCTGAAATAGCTCGGCCAGCCGCAGCCGGCGTCGAATTTCGCATCCGATTCGAAAAGCGGCGTGCCGCAGCACACGCAGTCGTAGATGCCGCGCTCGGTGTGATCCCAGTATTCGCCGGTGAACGGCCGCTCGGTCGCAGCGTGGCGCGTGACCTGATATTGCATGTCGGAGAGTTCCCGGCGATAAGTTTCGTCGTCCTTTTGCAGCGGATGCGCCGGGTCGCGGGTGATGTCGTCGCGGTTCATATCAATCCTCTGGTTGTCGGCCTGGGTTGGCTCATCTAGATAAGGGCGATTTCAGGAAGAACAACTCACTTCGAGATCGCTTGCCCAGTCGGGCGGCAGGCCCGCGTAGGCGTCGAATTCGGGTTGCTCGTCGAACGGGCGGGAAAGCACGCGCAAGAGCCGCTCGACTTCCGAGAAATCCTTCTCCTTCGCCTGGCGGATCGCCTGCTCGGCGAGGTGATTGCGCAACACGTACTTCGGATTCACGCGATTCATCGCAGCCGCGCGTTGCTCGTCGCTTTGTTGTTCCTGCGACAGCCGCGCGCGGTATTGCGCAGCCCACGCATCGAACGCCGCGCGGTCGAGAAAGAGATCGCGCACCGGCGCGTCGCTGGACGCATCGGCCTTCGACAGCTTCGCAAGGTTGCGGAACGTCAGCGTGAAGTCGGCGCGGTTCGCATGCATCACTTCGAGCAGCGCGTTCGCCAGTTTCTCGTCGCCTTCGCGCGCATCGGTCAGGCCGAGCTTCGCGCGAAAGCGGGCTTCGAGCGCTGGCGCGAAGCGCGTCTTGAAGCCTTCGAGCACGCGCTGCGCGTCTTCGATCACGCGTTCGGCGCGCCCTTCCTCGGGATACTGCTGGCCGAAGAGCGGCACGAGCGCCTGCGCGAGACAAAAGAGATTCCAGTAACCGACCTGCGGCTGGCGGCTGTACGAATAACGGCCCTGCGTGTCGGAGTGATTGCAGACGTGATGCGCGTTGAAGCCGTCCATGAAACCGAACGGGCCGTAGTCGATCGTGAGGCCGAGGATCGACATGTTGTCCGTGTTCATCACGCCGTGGCAGAAGCCGACCGCCTGCCAGTCCGCCATCAGGTCGGCGGTGCGGTTCATGACTTCGCCGAGCAGCGCGAGGTAAGGATCGTCGGCTTCGCGGCATCGCGGATAGAAGCGGTCGATCACGTGATCGGCGAGCGCCTTCAGGTCGTCCACGCGATCGTTCGAATAGAAGTGCTCGAAGTGGCCGAAGCGCACGAAACTCTCCGACACGCGCGTGACGATCGCCGATGTCTCGGTGCTCTCGCGGCGCACCGGGAGGTCCGAGCCGATCACGGTGAGCGCGCGCGTCGTCGGGATGCCGAGGTGATGCATGGCTTCCGAGCACAGGAATTCGCGGATCGACGAACGCAGCACCGCGCGGCCGTCGCCCATGCGCGAATAGGGCGTGCGGCCCGCGCCCTTCAGTTGCAGCTCGAAGCGCCTGCCTGCGGATTCGATCTCGCCGAGGCCGATCGCGCGGCCGTCGCCGAGTTGCCCGGCCCATACGCCGAACTGATGCCCCGAATAGACCGTCGCGTAAGGCAGCTTGTCGGCGGGCCAGTCGCGGCTGGGATTGCCGGCGAAGAACTCGGCGAACGCGGGTTCATGCGCCACCGCAGGATCGATGCCGAGTTGCCGTGCGGCATCCACTGAAACGGCGACGAGGTAAGGGTCGGGAACGGGCGCGGCGGGGAGACGGGTCAGGAACCGCGTGCCCAGCTGGGCGAAGGCATCGGCGCGGTCGATATCGATGGCGGCGGCGACTTCGTCCATCGAGAGGGCGTCGCCCGGTTCAGCGTGCAAGGCATTGCTTGGGGAAAACGACATGTTGAGCGCCTCTGGGTTAAACGATATTGTAATTCCGCGCAGGCGGCGCTGCAGAGGCCGCTCCAATGCGCCAAAAGTACAAGACGAAAATCACTGGAGACTTAAGCCCATGACGTCGCCGCTTTACGGCCAGATGATGGATGTGCCGCTGCTCGCTTCATCGCTGTTGTCCCACGCTGCACGCTATTTCGGCGATACCGAGATCGTCTCCCGCCGGATCGAAGGGGACATTCACCGCTATGCGTACCGCGACTGCGAGAAGCGCGCGAAGCAACTGGCGCAGGCGCTGATCGCGCTCGGCGTGCAACCGGGCGAGCGCATCGGCACGCTCGCCTGGAACGGCTACCGGCATCTCGAGTGTTATTACGGCACGACCGGCATGGGTGCCGTCTGCCACACGATCAATCCGCGGCTCTTTCCCGAGCAGATCGCGTTCATCATCGATCACGCCGAAGACGCCTACGTCTTCTTCGACATGACGTTCGCGCCGCTCGTCGACATCGTCGCGCCGCAGTGCCCGAAGGTGAAGGGCTGGATCGCGCTCGGCGACGCGTCGTGCATCCGCGAGCATCTCGGCGACATGGACGTGCCGCTCTTTTCCTACGAGACGCTCGTCACCGCGCAGGACGGCAACTACACGTGGCCGGTCTTCGACGAGCGCACGGCGTCGTTCCTTTGCTACACGTCGGGCACGACCGGCCATCCGAAGGGCGCGCTCTATTCGCACCGCTCGACCGTGCTGCACGCCTACGGCGCATCGCTGCCCGATGCGATGGGCGCGTCCGCCGGCGACGCGATCCTGCCCGTCGTGCCGATGTTCCATGTGAACGCGTGGGGCATTCCGCACGCGGCGCCGCTCGTGGGCGCGAAGCTCGTGTTCCCGGGCAAGGACCTCGACGGCAAGTCGCTCTACGAACTGATGGAAGCCGAGGGCGTCACGTTCTCGGCCGGCGTGCCGACTGTCTGGCTCGGTCTGCTCAATTACATGAAAGAGGCAGGCGTGCGCTTCTCGACGCTCAGGCGCACGGTGATCGGCGGCTCCGCGTGCCCGCCCGCGATGCTGCGCGCGTTCGAAGACCAATACGGCGTCGAGGTGATTCACGCGTGGGGCATGACGGAGATGTCACCGCTCGGCACGCTCGCGCATCTGAACTTCAGGCAGAAAGCGCGTTCGCCCGAAGAGCAGCGCAAGTCGCGCGAGAAACAGGGGCACGTGATCTTCGGCGTCGACATGAAAGTGGTTGGCGACGACGGCCGCGAACTGCCGTGGGATGGCTGCTCGTTCGGCGACCTGCACGTGCGCGGACCGTGGGTGATCGACCGCTATTTCCGCCGCGATGAGTCTCCGCTCGTCGACGGCTGGTTCCCGACCGGCGACGTCGCCACGATCGACGCCGACGGCTTCATGCAGATCACCGACCGCAGCAAGGACGTGATCAAGTCGGGCGGCGAGTGGATCAGCTCCATCGACCTGGAGAACATCGCGGTGTCGCATCCGCAGGTGGCGGAGGCGGCGTGCATCGCGTGCGCGCATCCGAAGTGGACCGAGCGGCCGCTCATCGTGGCGGTGCTGCGTCCGGGCGCAACGGTGACGCGCGAGGAACTGCGCGCGTACTACGAAGGCAAGGTGGCGAAGTGGTGGATGCCGGACGACGTCGTCTTCGCCGACGAACTGCCGCACACCGCGACCGGCAAGCTGCAGAAGCTGCGTCTGCGCGAGTTGTATCGCGATTACGTACTGCCGGGCGTCGCCGACCATCCCGCCTGACTTCCGCCGGCGAAGGCCCGGGTAATCCCCGGCATTCGATTGCCAATACAAAATTGAACGATCGTTCGTTTTTGTGTATTCTGGCACGGTAACTCAGAATAACCTGAGGCACCGCGACCGCTTCGCTTCGTGCGACGCAGGCGGCATCGAATGGAGGCAGACGAAATGGCAGTGGACTACACCATCCGCGGCGGCATCGCCGTCATCACGCTCGACAACCCGCCGGTGAACGGCCTCGGGCACTCGACGCGGCTCGGAATCGTCGAAGGCATCGAGCGGGCGCGCGACGACGCAGCGGTGTCGGCCATCGTGATCACCGGCGCCGGCCGCGCGTTCTCGGGCGGCGCCGACATCACCGAATTCAACACGCCGAAAGCCACGCAGGAGCCGACGCTGCACACAGTCATCCAGGCGGTGGAGGGCAGCGCGAAGCCGGTTGTCGCGGCGATCCACAGCGTCGCGATGGGCGGCGGGCTCGAACTGGCGTTGGGCGCGCATTACCGCGTGGCCGCGCCGGGCGCGCAGATCGCGCTGCCCGAAGTGAAGCTCGGCCTCCTGCCGGGCGCGGGCGGCACACAGCGCCTGCCGCGCGCGGTCGGACTCGAAACCGCGCTCAACATGATCGTGTCGGGAACGCCCGTCCTGTCGGAAAAGCTGGCGAACACGGCGCTCTTCGATGCAATCGCCGAAGGCGATCTGCTCGACGCCGCGGTGAAGTTCGCCAAAGATGCCGGCGCGCGAAGCGGCCCGCATCCGAAAGTGCGCGACTGCAAGATCGTGCATCCGAACGCCGAAGGTTTTATCCAGTTCGCGCGCAACAGCGTCGCGGCCATCGCAAAGAACTTCCCCGCGCCGCACAAGTGCATCGACGCGGTGGAGGCGGGCGTGAAAGAGGGCTTCGACAAGGGTCTCGCCTTCGAGCGCGAATGCTTTCTCGCGCTCGTACAGACGTCCGAGAGCCGCGCGCTGCGTCACGCGTTCTTCGGCGAACGCGCAGCGAGCAAGATCCCCGATGTGCCGTCGAATACGCCCGTGCGCGCGATCGAGCGCGTCGGCGTGATCGGTGCGGGAACGATGGGCGGCGGCATCGCGATGAACTTCCTCAACGCGGGGCTGGCGGTCACGCTGCTGGAGACGAAGCAGGAGGCGCTCGACCGCGGCCTCGCCACGATCCGCAAGAACTACGAAGCGCAGGTCAAGAAGGGCAAACTCACGGCCGAGAAGCTCGACGCGCTCATGGCGCTCGTTAAGCCGACGCTCGCCTATGAAGACCTTGCAGACGCCGATCTCATCGTCGAAGCCGTGTTCGAGGAACTCGGCGTGAAGGAGCAGGTATTCGGCAAGCTCGATGAAGTTGCGAAGCCCGGCGCGATCCTCGCATCGAACACGTCGACGCTCGATGTGAACAAGATCGCCGCCTTCACGAAGCGTCCGCAAGACGTGGTCGGCCTGCACTTCTTCAGCCCGGCCAACGTGATGAAGCTGCTCGAAGTCGTGCGCGGCGAGAAGACCGCAAACGACGTGCTCGCGACCGTCATGCAGCTCGCGAAGAAGATCAGGAAGACGGCGGTGGTCTCGGGCGTCTGCGACGGTTTCATCGGCAACCGGATGATCGAACAGTACATCCGCCAGGCGCTCTTCATGCTCGAAGAAGGCGCGCTGCCCGCGCAGGTCGATCGCGCGATCGAAAAGTTCGGCTTTGCGATGGGACCGTTTCGCATGAGCGATCTCGCGGGCAACGACATCGGCTGGGCGATACGCAAGCGCCGTTATCAGGAGCAGCCGGAACTGCACTATTCGCGCATCGCGGACCGCTTGTGCGAGACCGGCCGCTTCGGGCAGAAGACCGGCGCGGGCTGGTACGACTATAAGGCGGGCGAGCGCAACGCGCTGCCCTCGAAGCTCGTCGACGAGATGGTCGTCGCGTATTCGAAAGAGCGTGGCATCGAGCGCCGCAAGATTGCCGACGACGAGATCGTTGAGCGGCTCGTGCTCGCGCTCGTCAACGAAGGCGCGAAGATTCTCGACGAGGGGATTGCGTCGAAGGCATCCGACATCGACATGGTCTATCTGACGGGCTACGGCTTCCCGCTTTATCGCGGCGGCCCGATGCTGTATGCCGATACGCTCGGCCTCTACAACGTCGAGCGCGCGATCCGCAAATACGCCGCGCAGCCCAACGGCGACGCCTGGGTAAGCGCGAAGCGCGTGACGGAACTCGCATCGCAGGGCAAGGGTTTCAACAGCTGACACGGAGCCGGCGATGAAAGGCGCAGACGAAGTCCTGCTCGCAGTCGACATCCAGAACGATTTCATGCCGGGCGGCGCCCTCGCGGTTGCACACGGCGATGAAATCGTGCCTGTCGTCAACCGGTTTGCGCGCGCGTTTTCGCATGTCGTGCTGACGCAGGACTGGCATCCGCGCGGGCACGTTTCGTTTGCGGCGAATCACGCGGGCCGCGCGCCCTTCGAGACGACGACGCTCGCCTATGGCGAGCAGGTCCTCTGGCCGACCCATTGCGTGCAGGACACCGAAGGCGCCGCGCTGCATCGAGATCTCGACGTGCCGCATGCGCGGCTCGTGATCCGCAAGGGCCATCACGCCGATGTCGACAGTTATTCGGCATTCGTCGAAGCCGATCGCAAGACGCCGACGGGCCTCGCCGGTTATCTGCGCGACGTGGGCGTCACGCACGTCTATCTGTGCGGACTCGCGACCGACTATTGCGTCGCGTGGTCCGCGCTCGATGCGAGGCGCGCAGGCTTTGCGGTGAGCGTGATCGAAGATGCGTGCCGCGCGATCGACCTCGACGGATCGCTCGCGAAAGCCTGGGAAGACATGACGGCCGCGGGCGTGGGGCGCATCGATTCGAGCGCTCTGCCCGCGCGCTGAAACCATACCGAACATCAATTGCAGGAGACGACATGACGGACGCAGTAATCGTATCGACAGCACGCACGGGCCTCGCCAAATCCTGGCGCGGCGCATTCAACATGACCCACGGCGCGACGCTCGGCGGCCACGTGACGAAGGCCGCCGTCGAGCGCGCGGGGATCGACCCGGCGCGCGTCGAGGACGTGATCATGGGCTGCGCCAATCCCGAAGGCGCGACGGGCATGAACATCGCGCGGCAGATCGCGCTGCGCGCTGGTTTGCCGGTCAGCGTGCCGGGCATGACGGTGAACCGCTTCTGCTCGTCGGGGCTGCAGACGATCGCGCTTGCGGCGCAACGCGTGATCGCGGGCGAGGGCGACGTTTATGTGGCGGGCGGTGTGGAGTCGATTTCGTGCGTGCAGAACGAAATGAACCAGCACATGCTGACCGACGGCTGGCTGATGGAGCACAAGCCGGCGATCTACTGGTCGATGTTGCAGACGGCGGAGAACGTCGCCAAGCGCTATGAGATTTCGAGGGCACGTCAGGATGAGTACGGCGTGCAGTCGCAGTTGCGCGCGGCGGCGGCGCAGGCAGCGGGCCGCTTCAATGATGAGATCGTGCCGATGACGGTGCTGGCCGGCGTCGCCGACAAGGCTTCGGGGCAGCTCTTCACGAAGGAAGTGACCATCGCTGCGGACGAAGGCATCCGCGCGGATACGACGCTCGAAGGGGTATCGAAGATTCGCACGGCAATGCCAGGTGGCGTCGTCACGGCGGGCAATGCGAGCCAGTTTTCCGATGGGGCTTCGGCTTGCGTCGTGATGAATGCGGCGGTGGCGGAGCGGGAAGGACTGAAGCCGCTCGGGATTTTCCGCGGGTTCGCGGTGGCGGGGTGCGAGCCGGATGAGATGGGGATCGGGCCGGTGTTCGCCATTCCCAAGTTGCTCAAGCGGGCCGGGCTTTCCGTTGCGGATATCGACCTTTGGGAGCTTAACGAGGCGTTTGCCGTGCAGGTGCTTTATTGCCGCGATACGCTCGGGATTCCGAATGACCGGTTAAATGTGGACGGCGGGGCGATTGCGGTGGGGCATCCGTATGGGGTGTCGGGCGCACGGCTGACCGGGCATGCGTTGATCGAAGGGAAACGGCGCGGGGCGAAGCTTGTCGTGGTGACGATGTGTATCGGCGGCGGGCAGGGGGCGGCGGGGTTGTTTGAGGTGGTTTAAGGTCCGGGGCCCGAGCGTGTTCTTTTTGTTTCTTGATGCGCTCGGGTGACGCGCAATGTGAGCGGTTTGATTCATGACATCAGGATAGGGTGGACAACGGGAGGAGCCGACCGCCGATCGAGTCGAGTGCCGTCAGCCTTGATCAAAGTACTTCTTGATCGCTTCCGTGAAGTTCATCCGCCCGTGACTGGCGCGTTCGAGTAAGCCGACACGTCGTCGAACGTCGACGCCCTCGAGCGGAAATAACGCCAGCGCATCATCCTTTTCCCACGCGACATTCGCCAACTTGGGGACGATCGATATTCCGAAGCCCTGACGGACAAGTGCAATGATCGCCTCGATGGAGTTCAACTCCATGGCTTCGTTCACTTGCACAGCACAACGCTTTAGTACGTCCTGGACGAGAATGCCGGTCCACGTGCTTCTTTCGAATCTCATGAAAGGAGCCGTTTCCAGCATCGCTCGTGGGTCCTGCGGAAGTTCGAAGTGAGGACATCTCGGCACGATCAAAACCATTGGCTCAGAGTACAGCGGACACCATTTCAGGCTTGATGGAATCGGCCTCGGCGACTGCGTGACCACCGCAGCGTCCAACTCTCCACTTTCGACTTTTAGTGCGAAGTCGCTCGACATTCCCGCCAACAAATGCACGTCGAGGCTAGGGTAGCGGCGCCTGATCGACCACAACGCATCCGCAAAAGCGCCCATCAGCGCAGATACCAGCGCCCCAATAACGACGGTGCCGGACATTTCTCCTCCACTGACAGAGGCCTCCAGCAGTTCGTACTGGCTCACGACTTGCTCGGCGCGGCGGACTAGCGACCGACCGACAGGATTCAGCACCACGGCTCGCGCACTGCGATCAAAAAGTTGAACGCCCAGTTCATCCTCGAGTGATCGAATTTGCAGTCCGACCGCCGCCGGCGTCAAGCCAACGATGTCTCCCGCCGCCGCGAAAGTCCCGCAGCGAGCAACGGTGAGGAAAATCTTGAGCGTTCTGATCGACGGCATAGGAGCCTTGATGACGGAACAAATTAGAAAGAATTCCTTTCTCTAAGGCCAATTATTACTCGGTTTTCCTTTATGTGTAGCCCGATCATAATCGTTCCAACCGAAGAGGAAAAGCCCCATAAAACACGGAGACAGCGCTATGGGACCCCAAGTCCATGCATCAGCCTGCACCAGCGAAGAGTCAACGATTCATGGTTCGTTTGGTGTTCAGGTCCGCGATCAGGCGTTCCTTTGCATCGTTTGTTTGGCGCAGCGACAGTGATCGATTTCTTCTCCCAAACGTCCGCTTCGCTTATAGCGGCGACGGGCGTGGGCCTCGACTCGGTCGATCTGCTCATAGCTGGGATGAGCGTCGCCGCAGGGTATTTCGTCTATGGATTAACGGGCTTCGGCTCGTCGATTGTCGCCGTACCGATGTTGACGCAGGTGGTGGCCCTGAGAACGGCAACACCTGTGATGCTAATCCTTGACCTTGCAGCCGGACTCCTGGTCGGCATGCGCGGTATTCGACTTGTGTCGAAATCCGAACTCAGTCGTCTGATGCCCTGGTTGTCGATCGGATTACTGATCGGCGTCTTTGTCCTAGTGGCAGTGCCGGAAGGGCCACTGAAGTTGCTATTGGGTTCAACGCTCCTGGTTTATTCGGTGTGGCGCCTGGTTTCGCGCCAAGGATTCAGCACGATCAGAACAGCATGGTCAGTACCGCTCGGGCTTGCCGGCGGTTGTTTGACGGCGATATTTGGAACTGGTGGCCCTCTCTACACGATCTATCTTGCCGGCCGGCTCAGCGACGCAGAACAACGCAGAGCAACGATAAGCACGCTTATCACGATTACAGCGCTATTGAGGCTCCTGTTGTTCAGTGCATCCGGCCTATACAAAAATCCTGAAGTGTTGACGCTCGCGCTCTGCCTGTTTCCTTGCGGTGCGGTTGGTTTGGGTCTGGGCGCGTGGTTTCGAGGAAAAGTCCCGGCGGGAAAGCTGCTCAAAGCGCTGTGGTTCGTGTTGTTCTTATCTGGCATCAATCTCTGCGCGAGAACGGTATTGAGTTCCTTCCTTTAAGAGGCTGAGCATGCGACGAACTTGAAACGAGGATCCGAGTGGCTCGGTGGTCCCAGAAAAAAATAGATTGATTAGACATTGTCACGATAAGGAGTAGCAAATGATTCACGCAGTTTTGCATGAAGCTAAAGACACGGTCGGTATTGCTGTTGTCGAAGGTATTACCGCAGGGATGAACCTTAACGCGTGGATCATGGACGAGGATGAAATCGTCGCAGTCTCGGCGAAGCAGGACATTCCCATCGGTCACAAGGTCGCTCTGAAAGACATGGCCGTCGGCGACACGGTGTTCAAGTACGGCGTCGACATCGGCAAAGTGGTCGCGCCCATCACGGCGGGCGAACACGCTCACGTGCACAACATCAAGACGAAGCGCTGGTAAGCCGCGCGCCCGGAATCAGCAAATCAACGCATTCCCCATACCGAGAGAGACATCATGAGCGTGATCAGTCTGGACACCACTTTCCGCGGCTTTCGTCGCGACAACGGCCGCGTCGGCGTTCGTAACCATGTAATCATCCTACCGGTCGACGACCTGTCGAACGCGGCGGCGCAGGCGCTGGAAAGCAACATCAAGGGCACGATGGCCCTGCCGCATCCGTACGGCCGCCTGCAATTCGGCGCCGACCTCGACCTGCACTTCCGCACGCTTATCGGCGCGGGCAGCAATCCCAACGTCGCGGCGGTGATCGTGATCGGCATCGAGGAAGGCTGGACGAAGCGCGTCGTCGACGGCATCGCGAAATCGGGCAAGCCGGTGATGGGCTTCGGCATTGAACTGCACGGCGATCATGACACCATCATGCGCGCCTCGAAGGCTGCGAAAGAGATGGTGCAATACGCCACCTCGCTCGATCGCGAGGAATGCCCCCTGAGCGAACTGTGGGTTTCGACGAAATGCGGCGAGTCGGACACGACTTCCGGCTGCGGCGCGAATCCGACCGTCGGCAATGCGTTCGACAAGCTCTACGGACATGGCACCACGCTCGTGTTCGGCGAGACGTCGGAACTGACGGGCGGCGAGCAGATCGTGGCCGCGCGCTGCGCCAACGACGACGTGCGCGAACGCTTCGCCTTCATGTTCGACCGCTATCAGGACATGATCAACCGGTGGAAGACGGACGATCTCTCCGAGTCGCAACCGACCAAGGGCAACATCGCGGGCGGCCTCACGACAATCGAAGAGAAGGCGCTCGGCAACATTCAGAAGATCGGCAAGAAGTGCATGGTAGACGGCGTGCTCGACAAGGCCGAAACGCCGACGCACCCCGGCCTGTGGTTCATGGATTCTTCGTCGGCGGCGGCGGAGATGGTCACGCTCTGCGCGGCCTCCGGTTTCGTCGTGCACTTTTTCCCGACGGGACAAGGCAACGTGATCGGCAACGCGATCGTGCCGGTCATCAAAATCTGCGCGAACCCGCGCACGGTACGCACGATGAGCGAACACATCGACGTCGATGTGTCGGGCATCTTGCAACGCGAACAGAATCTCGATCAGTCGGGCGACCGCCTGCTCGAAACCATGCTCGCCACCGCGAACGGCCGCTGGACCTCGGCGGAAACGCTCGGCCATCGCGAGTTCGTACTGACGCGTCTGTTTGAAAGCGCGTAACCAACCTTGCTCACGAGGAACATCCCAGCTAAGGCTGCGCGCCTACTTATTGCACCGCCCTAAAAGAGGCGAATGAGGCGCGGCCCCAAAGAACGATCTCATCGGCTCTCGGGATACATCGAGAGCGATGAGACAAAGGAGACACCATGCTTGGCCGCAGCTTGAGACACATCTACGTGCAGGTGCTTATTGCGATCGTAATCGGCGTTCTAATTGGTCATTTCTTTCCCACCTTCGGACAGTCGTTGAAGCCGATGTCGGATGCCTTCATCCGACTCGTGAAGATGATCACGCCCCCGCTGATTTTTACAACGATCGTTTGCGGTGTGTCGCAGATCGGTGACCTCCGGTCGTTGGGGAAAGTCGCAGGGAAGGCTTTCATTTACTTCGAGGTGGTTACCACATTGGCGCTGCTGGTCGGCATGATCATGGTGAACCTGCTAGCGCCGGGCGAGGGCATGAACTTGCAGGTCGGTACGACCGATACGCACGTATTGGCCCAGTACCAGACTTCGGTGCAACACGGGAGCGGTGGTCTCGTCGATTTTTTTCTGCACATGATTCCCAGCAGTTTCATGGGTCCGTTCGTTTCCGGGGACATGCTGCAGATCGTCGTGATTGCTTCTCTATTTGCAGTAGGTTTGTCCTATCTAGGTCCGAAAGGCAAATCGCTGCTTTCCTTTTTTGAATCTGTCTCCGATGTCCTGTTTCGCATTGTCGCGCTAATCATGCGTCTTGCTCCGCTCGGTGCGCTTGCTGCGATGGGATTTGCTGTCGGGAAATACGGGCTGTCTTCACTGCACTCGTTGGGAATGTTGTTGATCACGATCTATGTTGCAACGATCTTCTTTCTAGTTGTGGTCGTTGGAACGATCTGTCGGATGAGCGGCTTCAGTCTCTGGAGACTGATGGGTCATCTGAAGGGCGAGATATTGTTGGTGCTTGCAACCACCTCATCGGAATCCGTCTTTCCTCAACTCATCAAGAAGCTGGAAGCGCTCGGTTGTCCGAAACAGGTAGTGGGTACTGTGATGCCGATGGGATACTCCTTCAATCTCGACGGCACCTGCGTCGCACAGGTGATTTGCGCAATGTTCATCGCACAGGCGTATGGCATACCGATGTCCTGGGAGCAACAGATTGCGCTCATGGTTCTCTCGATGGTCAGTTCGAAGGGCGCCGCCGGCGTGTCAGGGGCGGGTTTCGTAACCTTGCTTGCAACATTGACCGCATTCAAAGATATACCAATAGAAGGCGCAGCCCTGATTCTCGGCGTTGATCGCTTCATTTCGGAGATCCGCGCGGTTACGAACATGATCGGTAATGCGGTGGCGACGCTCGTCATCTCGGGCCTGGAGAAAGAGCGCGACGAGACAAAGATGGTATTCGTGCAAAAGCGACGCGCTGCGGAAACGTAAATCAAGGCTTTATCGAATGCAATGAATCATTCGCTTTTTTCTTTGCACTACGCGGGCGCAGACTTCTTCTAGCCGATGCACAACTACACCTGAGACGACATGAGCAACAAGACACTCCGCGTGAAAGTTTGGAGGGGGCGGACCTCCGGCGAGTTGGTTTCTTACGACGTGCCACGGTTTGACAACCAGACTGTGCTGGATGTGGTCATGTACATCCAGCGCAATCTCCAGCCGGATCTCGCCTTCCGATATGCGTGCCGGGTCGGTATGTGCGGATCGTGCGCAATGAGCGTAAACGGCAAGGCCCGGTGGACTTGCAGGACCCACGTATCGAAGGTTGCAGTCGGCGAGGAACTGGAGATCGCGCCGCTGTCCAATTTGCCGGTGATAAAGGATCTGGCGACGAATATGGAGCAATTCTTCGATAAGTGGGCGGAAGCGAAGGGACGATTCAAAGGCGAACGAACACGTGCCGACGACTTTAGCAAGGTGTCGCCACAGAGCAAGAAGCGCACATCGGCCGACGCCGGCATTGAATGTATCGGTTGCGGAGTGTGTTACTCGTCCTGCGACGTCGTGACGTGGAGGCCCGACTATCTTGGACCTGCAGCGATGAATCGTGCTTGGACGCTGATGAACGACGAACGGGATGTCGAAGGCGTCGAGCGGCTACGCGCTGTCGCAGGCGATGCCGGGTGTCACTCTTGTCACACGCAGGGATCCTGCACAGAGCGTTGCCCAAAGCAGCTGTCGCCGACAGCAGGCATCGCAGGATTAAAGCGGCTCGTGATGAAGGCCGCGATCGAGGGAAAACTGTGATGCACACACTCTCTTTAAGAACGCAGGCTCGCTTGTGGTACTGGCAGCGGATGAGCGCGATGGTGCTCGCCGCCTGCGTGGTCTTGCACATCGTCGTCATTGTTTATGCCGTCCACAGCGGGCTAAGCGAGCATGCGATCCTCGCACGTACTCACAAAAATTGGTTCTTTGCCGGCTTTTACACGCTCTTTGTCCTGGCATGTGCAGTTCATGTGCCGATTGGCCTCTTAAGGATCGCGGAAGAGTGGCTCGGATGGCGTGGTCGTCCTGCTCATTTTGCCTGTTCGGTGGTGACGCTTGGCTTGCTCGCGCTCGGCATGCGAGCAGTGACGGGGGTGATCCTGTAATGAGAAAGAACGACTTCCGGGCCAAATCCCACCCCGCGTACTGGGCCTTCATTGTCCATCGTTTGTCAGGAATTGCGCTGGCCTTCTTTATTCCGGTGCATTTCTGGGCGCTCGGCAAAACGCTTTCGCATGACGGCTCACTGGATGAATTTCTGCGCTTCACCGACAAGCCACTGTTTAAATTCGCCGAATGGGGGCTGGTCATCCTGCTTTCGCTACATCTGATGGGCGGCCTGCGCTTGCTCGCCATCGAGTTTCTGCCCTGGAGCGGTCTGCGAAAGAACTGGCTTGCACTGGGCGCCGGAGCAAGTGCCTGCACCGGATTGGCTTTTCTCTTGGCGCTCGTTCATTGAAGTTCGCCCAACACGCTACACCCCACAATCAATAGGAGACGAGAAAATGAGGCTCGACCTGAACGCTGTCGAGAAGGCGGCAAAGGAGCTTTACATCCGTGCGTTGAAGATACTTCCCCCGGACGTAAAAGCTGGAATCGAAACACTGTCATCGAATGAAACGTCACCGATCGCTCAACGCGTGCTCGGGACAATGAAAACGAATATTCGGGTGGCGGAAGAAACTGAAAATCTTCTGTGTCAGGACACGGGGATTCCGATCTACAACGTGAGCATCGGCCGCAATGTCGAATTCGAAGGCTTCGCGTTGAAAGCAGCCATTCGCCGCGGCTGTGAGCGAGCGACGAAAGAACATCCGCTACGCTCGTCCGTGGTTCATCCTCTCACACGAAAAAACAACCATACGTCGTGCGGCATAGAGGTGCCGGTGATTCATATCGATTTCTCTGCCAAGCCGGACCATGTGTCGATTGAAATGGTGCCAAAGGGTAGCGGCTCCGAGAACAACTCGTTTCTCAAGATGGCGGTTCCCGCTGAGGGTATCGACGCGATCAAGACCTTCGTGATCGACTGTGCGGTCTCGGCCGGAGGCAAGACCTGCCCGCCGACAATCGTCGGTGTGGGTCTTGGTGGGACGTCCGACCTTTCTGTCGCGCTCGCCAAGCGCGCCGCCACACGAGAGCTGGGCACCCATTGCGGCGATCCCGAGGGCGCGGCGCTCGAAAAAGAGCTTTCTGCGGCGGTCAACAAGCTTGGCATCGGACCGCAGGGACTGGGCGGCGACAGCACTGCGTTCGCAGTGCATATCGAACTTGCTTCCACGCATATCACGATGAATCCAATCGCGGTAAACATGCAATGTCACTCGGCTCGCCGCGCAAAAGCGATTTTCTCGAACACAGGCATCACTTACGGATTCTGACGCCATGGCCCATTACGAACTCGCCACTCCGGTTGACGAAGCCACAATTCGCAAGTTGCGCGTCAACGACACGGTCACGCTTGAAACAACGCTTTACGGCATCCGGGACGCAACGCAGATTCACCTGTTCGACAAGGGACGAACGACGGACTTCGACTTGCGCGGACATGCGGTCATCCACACTGCGCCCAATGTTCGAAAAGTATCCCCAAGCCCGGAGTACCCCGCAGGCTATCAACCTATCTGCATCGGAACGACCACCTCGGATCGCATGGAGCGCTTTACAAGGCCGCTCATGGAACAGTACGGCGTTCGGATGATCGTCGGGAAAGGCGGCTTGCGCGACGGATCGAAGGCCGCTTTTAAAGAGATGGGCGGTGTCTATCTTGCCATCATCGGCGGTACGGCGGCGCTCGAGACGACCTGGATCGAGCGCATCGACGCGGTAGATCTCGACGATCTCAATCCCGAGTCGCTGTGGCGATTCAAAATCAAGGGGTTCGGGCCATTGCTCGTCGCAATGGATAGCGAAGGCACCAGTCTCTACGATGCCGTCAGCGTCGATACCGCCAAGCGTCGGGCGGCTGCCCTCGAAAGCCTGGGAGTGCATGCATCATGAACATCAAACGAATCCAGACCGATATCCTCATCCTCGGCTCGGGCGGTGCCGGCCTTTTCGCCGCGCTGCACGCGCATCAGAACGCGCCGCAATTGTCGATTACCGTCGCTGTAAAGGGTCTCTTAGGGAAATGTGGCTGTACGCGTATGGTTCAGGGCGGGTACAACGTGGCGCTGGCGCCGGGCGACTCCGTCGAGCGTCATTTCATGGACACGATCGAGGGCAGCAAGTGGCTCTCGAATCAGGAGTTGGCATGGACGTTGGTGAGCACAGCGGTCGAGCGGGTCCGCGAGTTGGAAAACGAACTAGGTTGTTTCTTCGATCGTAATCCCGACGGCTCGATACATCAGAAGGCGTTTGCTGGACAAACCTTCGATCGGACCGTTCACAAGGGCGACTTGACCGGCATCGAGATCATCAATCGCTTGGCCGAACAAGTCTGGAGTCGGGGGATCAACCGACTGGAAGAACATCGCGCGATCGAACTGATCAAGACGCCCAACGGCGATGGCGTGGCCGGCGTACTCATGATCGATATGCGAAGCGGCGAGTTCGTGTTCGTGCAGGCGAAGGCTGTGTTGCTTGCAACCGGCGGAGGGCCGACCATGTACAAATATCACACGCCGTCCGGTGACAAGAGTTGCGACGGGCTCGCGATGGCGCTGCGGGCGGGGCTGACGCTGCGGGACATGGAGATGGTGCAGTTCCATCCGACTGGACTTCTTGCAGGAAGCCACACTCGAATGACCGGCACTGTTCTCGAAGAGGGGCTGCGAGGGGCTGGCGGACATCTCCTCAACGGTCAGCATGAGCGCTTCATGCATTCGTACGATTCCAGGGGCGAGCGCGCGACGCGCGACATCGTCTCGCGCGGGATCTATTCGGAGATGCGTGCGGGCCGTACGTCGCCCAACGGCGGTGTGTATATCAAGATGAACCATCTAGGCCCTGAAAAGGTCCGCAAACAATTTAAAGGCATGGTGGAACGCTGCGCCGACTGCGGATTCGATCTGGCAGGCGGCGAAGTCGAAGTCGTTCCAACCGCGCACTACATGATGGGTGGCGTGGTATTCAAAGCGGACTGTCAGACGGACTTGACCGGGCTTTTTGCCGCAGGCGAGGATACGGGCGGCGTACACGGGGCGAATCGTCTCGGCGGCAACGGCGTGGCGAATTCGACTGTGTTTGGAGGCATCGCAGGCGACAGCATGGCGCGCTGGGTGCAGGCCAATAATAGCTATCGAGTACCCGATGAGCAGTCGATTCTCGCCGCGATCAACGAGGCAGAGCGACCGTTTGCCAAAGAGGGCAAGGACCTTGAGTTGATCCGCGAGTCACT
The DNA here is from genome assembly GCF_031451455.1 of Caballeronia sp. LZ024. Classification (NCBI taxonomy): domain Bacteria; kingdom Pseudomonadati; phylum Pseudomonadota; class Betaproteobacteria; order Burkholderiales; family Burkholderiaceae; genus Caballeronia; species Caballeronia sp. LZ024. The sequence goes on from NZ_JARUXL010000001.1 coordinate 1,657,178, forward strand.
TTTCGAATGCATGTGGAAGGATGTCGGGATCATCAGAAATGGAGAAGGCCTCGTGAAAGCACGAGACAGCCTCTCTGACATGCAGGCGAAGCTGATGGATACTGGTGTCGTCGATGGCGATCGCGCGTTGAATGCTCAGTGGCATGACTGGTTGAACCTGAGAAATCTGATTTCCGTCAGCCGCGTGATCACGGAAGCAGCGCTCGCGCGCGAAAATTCCCGCGGGGCTCACTTCCGCGAAGACTTCCCAGCGGCGGGGAATCTCGAATCTTCGGCCTTTACGACGGCGAAGCTTTCAGGAGGAGCTGTGAAGATCGCGAGGCAGCCAGTGGAGTTTGTCATCGTGAAGCCCGGTGAAACGGTGCTCCGGGAGGAGGATGCCACATTTTCGACGCCGCCGGTCGCGGTGACTTGAGCGTCATTGATGACAGAGACTCGTGGCGCAGACCTCTGCTTCGGGGTGGAGTCAGGCCGATCCTGACAGTTTCGCGCAATCACACACCATGCGAACTCGCCAGCGAGTTAGCGCTCGCGAATGTCCGATGAACTCTGAGACGGGCCGCACGAGTCGACTACGGGCGATGGGCTGAATTGAGTCGCCCACACCAACCCGCGTCACAACCATTCCCAGGCACACCCTTCACGTTTTTGATACGCTTGAGGCCCTCGATCAAAGCCTGCAAAGGAGCGCCCATGCTACGCCACATCGTCATGTGGAAACTGAAGGAAACCACCGAAGGCGCCGACCGTGCCGAGAACGCCCAAAAGCTCAAAGCCACGCTCGAAACCTGCCGCAGCATCGTCCAGGGACAGGGGCACTTCGAGGTCGGCATCGGGCTCGGCCTTCCGGCCTCGACCTTCGACGTCGTCCTCGTCTCCGACTTCGACGACAGCGCCGCCCTCGATTCCTATCAGAAGCACCCGAAGCACGTCGCGATCAAGGGTTTCGTCGGCGCCGTGACCGAAGGGCGCCAGTGCGTCGACTACGAAGTGTGAGCGCAACGATGCCCCAAGACCCACGCGACCCCGTCATCGAAAGCCCTTTCGTCGACAACCTGGGCGTCCAGCTCATCAAGGCCGCCGACGGCGCGAGCGAAGTCGCGATGCCGCTCGCGAGCGGCCACCTGAACACCTGGGGCATCGCGCACGGCGGCGTCACGATGACGCTCGCCGACGTCGCGCTCGCGATGGCCGCGCGCAGCCTCGCGGGCGATGGCATGGGCGTCGTGACCGTCGAGATGAAGGTCAACTTCATGCAGCCCGGCCGCGGCGAGCTGCGCGCCTTCGGCCGCGTGCTGCATCGCTCGACCACGATGGCCTATTGCGAAGGCGAAATCCGCGACAGCGAAGGCCACTTCGTCGCGAAGGCGCTCGGCACGTTCAAGTACATGAGGCGGCTCGCCGTCGGGCGCGACATTGTCCAGCAGAAACTGCGCTCCGATCCCGCCGCGAAGCCCGGTCCGAGCGACGCCTGAAGCGCATCCATCGATCCTCCAAGGAGTGCCGCATGACCGAGCAAAACCGACAAATCCTGCTGGTCTCGCGCCCCGACGGCGAGGCGCGTGCCGACAACTTCCGGCTCGTCGAAACGCCGCTCGCGCCGCTCGGCGACGGCCAGGTGCGCGTGCGCAATCACTATCTCTCGCTCGATCCGTACATGCGCGGCCGCATGAACGACACCAAGTCGTATGCGCCGCCGCAACCGCTCGACGAAGTGATGATCGGCGGGACGGTGGGCGAAGTCGTCGAATCGAAGCATCCGAAGTTCAAGCCCGGCGACAAGGTCGTCGGCATGTTCGGCTGGCAGGAGTACGGCACGTCGGACGGCACGAACCTGAAAGTCGTCGACGACACCCATGTGCCGCTCTCGGCCTATCTCGGCCCGGTCGGCATGCCGGGCGTCACCGGCTGGTACGGGCTCAACCGCATCATCGAGCCGAAAGCGGGCGAAACCGTCGTCGTGAGCGCGGCGAGCGGCGCGGTCGGCGGCGTCGTCGGGCAACTGGCGAAGGCCGCGGGCTGCCGCGCGGTCGGCATCGCGGGCGGCGAGGACAAATGCCGCTACGTGGTCGAGTCCCTCGGCTTCGACGCCTGCGTGGACTACAAGGCGGGCAAGCTCCACGAAGACCTGAAGGCGGCAGTGCCCAACGGCATCGACGGCTGCTTCGAGAACGTCGGCGGCGAAGTGCTCGACGCCGTGCTCCTGCGCATGAACGCGTTCGGCCGCATTGCGCTCTGCGGGATGATCGCGGGCTACGACGGCGCGCCGCTGCCGCTCAAGCGCCCCGCGCTCATCCTCACGCAACGGCTGAAGCTGCAGGGCTTCATCGTGAGCGAGCATATGGAGGACTGGCCGCAGGCGCTCACGCAACTCGGCGGACTCGTCGCGCAGAAGAAACTGCACTACCGCGAAAGCATTGCGCTCGGGCTCGAAAACGCGCCGCAAGCGTTCCTCGGCTTGCTCAAGGGCCGCAACTTCGGCAAGCAGCTCGTGAAGCTGATCTGACCTCCCGACCCCGTCGCAGCGAAAAAAGGAGCCGAGCGTGGACCAGTTCGAAGGCAAGGTCGCGGTGATCACGGGCGGCGGCAGCGGCTTCGGCCGCGCGTTCGCGATCAAGGGCGCGTCGCTCGGCATGAAGCTCGTGCTCGCCGACATCGATCCGGCTGCGCTCGCCGAAACAGTCGAGTTGCTGCGCGCGTCGGGCGCCGAGGCGCTCGGCGTGCCGACCGACGTTGCCGACGCAGCGCAAGTCGACGCCCTCGCGAAAGCCGCGCTCGACACCTTCGGCGCGGTGCATCTGCTCTTCAACAACGCGGGCGTCGGCGCGGGCGGTTTCATCTGGGAAAACAGCGCGAACGACTGGCGCTGGGTCTTCGGCGTCAACGTGATGGGCGTGGCGAACGGCTTGCGCGCCTTCACGCCGGTCATGCTCGCGCAGGGCGAACCGGCGCATATCGTCAACACGGCGTCGGTCGCGGGCCTGCTCGCGGCGCCTGCGATGGGCATCTACAACGCATCGAAGCACGCGGTCGTCGGGATGACGGAGACGCTCTATCACGACCTGAAGCTCGCGGGCGGCCAGGTCGACTGTTCGCTGCTGTGCCCGGCGTTCGTGCCGACCGGCATCGCGAACGCCGAGCGCGCGCGTCCCGGCGACTTGCGCAACGACGCGCCGCCGACCGCATCGCAGAAACTCGCCGGCAGGCAATTGACGAAGGCGGTGGAGGGCGGGCGGCTGTCGGCGCACGAGGTCGCCGAGATCACCTTCGATGCCATCCGCGAGCGCCGTTTCTACGTCATCACGCATCCGGCCATCATGGCGTCGGTGCAACTGCGTCTCGACGACATCGCGCAGTTGCGCAATCCCACCGATCCGCTTTCGCTGAAGCCCGGCGTGAAGGCGAGCCGCTGATCATCCATGCCGCTCAACCCCAAGATCGCGCAGATCCTCGAGATGGTCGCGCGCGCGAATCGTCCGCCGTATCACCTGCTTTCCGCGCAACAGGCGCGCGCCGCCTACGCGATGAGCGCGCAGATTCTCGACATCGCGCCGGCGCCGATGCACGACGTGCAGGACATCGACGTGCCGATGCGCGACGGCGCCGCGATCCGCGTGCGCCTTTATTTTCCGTTCGAGCCGAGTTGGGCCGCGCCGGCGCCCGCGCTGGTGTTTTTCCATGGCGGCGGCTTCACGGTCGGCAGCATCGACACCCATGACGCGCTGTGCCGCAAGCTCGCGATCGACGCGGGCTGCGTCGTGGCATCGGTCGATTACCGGCTCGCGCCCGAGCACAAGTTTCCGGTCGCCGTGAACGACGCCTTCGACGCGCTTCAGTGGCTGCACGCAGAAGCTGCCACGTTCGGCATCGACGCATCGCGCATGGCGGTCGCCGGCGACAGCGCGGGCGGCACGCTCGCGACCGTCTGCGCGGTGCTCGCGCGTGACGCGGGGCTCGCGCTGCGGCTGCAACTGCTGATTTATCCGGGCGTGAGCGCGCGCCAGCAGAGCGGCTCGCACACGCGCTATGCGCAAGGTTTCCTGCTGTCGGGCGAGACGATCCAGTGGTTCTTCGCGCAATATCTCGACGACGATGCGCAACGCGACGACTGGCGCTTCGCTCCGCTCGACGGCACGCGCGGCCAGCCCGACTACAAAGGCGTGGCGCCCGCGTGGATCGCGGCAGCGGACCACGATCCGCTCTTCGACGAAGACGTCGCTTACGCACGCAAACTCCAGGACGCGGGCGTGCCCGTGACGATCGTGCGCTACGAAGGGATGATCCACGAGTTCTTCAAGATGGGCGGCTTCGTGCCCGACGTCGCGCATGCGCACACCGAAGCGGTCCGCGCGCTGCGGGTTGCGCTCGAACCGTAGGCGGCGCGCCTAGCGCTCCACGTCGAATGCGAAGCTGCGCTCGAACGCGCCCGGCCGCACGATGCGATGCGCGCCGTCGTCGTCGCTGCGTTCCTTGATCTCGATCTTCAGGCCGTCGTCGAATTCGAGGACCTGCAACGCGGTCGTGCTGCGCGTGCCGTAATCGGGCGATTCGATGAACGCCGCCGACAGCACGCGCTCACGCTCGATCGAAATGCCGGTGGCGGGCAGCAGATCGTCGTTGGCGATGCGCGGATCGCGCAGCGTGTCGATCAAGAGGTCGAGCGAGGGCTGCCCGCGCTCGTCGCTTTCGTGGATCAGATCGCGCAACGCGTCGCGCTGGGCGACGAGTTTCGGCCAGGGCGTGTTCAGCAGGCTGTTCGAAAGCCCGTGCACGCCCGGTTCGAGCAGCGACGGCGGCGCATCGGCGCGATTGCCGTACCAGCCGATCTCGCGCCGCGTGAAATCGCCGACGAGCAGATTGAAACCGTTGTAACGATCGCCTTCGCGGGCCACGCGGCGCAGATAGTCGAGCGGGGCAACGGGCGCATCGGCGAGGAAGTCGGAGACGAGCGCGCCGCGCGTCGGCGCATCGGGGCGCACTTCGCTCGGCGCGCGAAAATTCGTGAGCGCGGCGAAACGCCCGTCGCGCGTCACGCCGAGCCACGTGCCGCCGCCCGTCAGATCGCGGCCCGCGAGCACGTTTGGCGCGTCGGCCCACCATGAAAGCGGCTCGGTTTCGCGGCGAAAGAACTCGTCGCGGTTCGCGGCGAGCGTGAGAAGCGGACGAACGCTCCCCGAGCGATGCGCATCGGGCCGCCAGTCGAAAACGATCAGGCACATGGTTGCGCGCTCGGGGTCGGGTTGATCAGACGTCGGCGGGGAAAGCGTAGGGCAGCGGCAGGAACGCGAGCGCCGCGCCGTCGGACGAGCCGACGTGCACCGCGCCGTTATCGAGCGCCGTGAGCTTGATCTCGACCAGGCAATCGACGCCGCCATCTTGCGCCGGCGCCGCGTTGATGACCATGCCGCAAGGCTGGCCGGGGTCGTCGGAGTGGAAGACTTCGTCGCCGGGTTGCGCCGCTTGCGCGTGCGCGAGCGCCGTGCGCCGCTTGATCGTGCCGCGATACTGGCTGCGCGCGACGATCTCCTGTCCCGGATAGCAACCCTTCTTGAAGTTCACGCCGCCGAGCACGTCGAAATTGACCATCTGCGGAACGAATTGCTCGGAGGTCGCCTGCGTGATGCGCGGCTCGCCCGCGTGGATGTCGAGCCAGTCCCACATCGACGCCGACGCGCGCGTGAGCTTCTCCTCCAGCTTCGGCAACTGCGCCTCGATGTCGGCTTTCGGCCCGACCCACAGGAATCGCGCGCGGTACGCCGCGTCGGGCACGCGGATCAGCGCGCCGTGCGGGCCTTCCACTTTCACGTGCACGCCGTCGGGCAACGCGTCGAAGATGCCGGAGAGCGCCGCGCGGACGTCGCCCACGAAACCGATCGCGCCGACTTCCGGCGTCGCGTCCGACAGTTTCGCCTTCGCGCGCAGCACGAACATCGAGAGACGCTTCTGGACCGGCGCCTGCACGTCGTGCGAAATCAGAAGGCGCACGGCGTCGCCCGTGCGCCACATCAGGAACGACGCCAGGAGCCGCCCCTTCGCCGAGCAATAGCCGGCAAGCCGCGCCGTGGAGGCATCGAGATGCTGGACGTCGTTGGTCAGCTGGGTGTGAAGGAACGAGGCGGCTTCTTCGCCCTTGACGTCGATGACGCCGAACTGCGTGAGCGGCATGAACGCGCCCGCGTTCAGCACGGCGGTGAATTCGGAGGGATCGGGTGAGGCGGTCGGGGAATTCATGGAGTGTGCTGGAAGTCAATCCTGACTTTGGCGGAAGCGAACAAGTATTATATGGGGTCTATCTCAAGCGTGTTCCGCATGTCCCTTTTCAAGAAATGCCTCATCGCGACGGCGGTGGCCGTCGTGATCGTGATCGCGCTCGCCGGCGGCGTGTATCACTGGGCGATGAGCCCCGTCACGCTCGCCTCGCCGCAACTCGACGTCACCATCAAGCCCCACAGCAGCCTGCGCAGCGTCAGCACTCAGTTGAACCGCGGCGGCGTCCCGGTCGAACCGGAGTTGTTCGTGCTGATGACGCGTGTGCTCGGCCTGCAATCGCAACTGAAATCGGGCAATTACGCGTTCAAGAACGGCATCACGCCTTACGAGGTGCTGCAGAAAATGGCGCGCGGCGACGTGAACGAATACGTGGCGACCGTCATCGAAGGCTGGACGCTACAGAAAATGCGCGCCGAACTCGACGGCAATCCGGCGCTCGCGCACGATACGGCCGGCATGAGCGACACCGATCTGCTCAAGGCGATCGGCGCGCCGGAAGTGGACAAGGCGTCGGCGGAAGGGCTCTTTTTCCCGGACACCTATCTCTTCGACAAAGGCACGAGCGACCTCGCGGTCTACAAGCGCGCCTACCGGCTGATGCAGTTACGGCTCACCGAAGCGTGGAGCGCGCGCGCGCCGGACCTGCCTTACAAGACGCCTTACGAGGCACTCATCATGGCGTCGATCGTCGAAAAGGAGACGGGGCGCGCGGCGGACCGGCCGCTCGTCGCAGCGGTGTTCGCGAACCGGCTGAAGATCGGCATGCCGCTGCAGACCGACCCGACGGTGATCTACGGCCTCGGGTCGGCTTACGGCGGGCGCCTGAAGAAAAAGGACCTGCAAACCGACACTCCGTACAATACCTACACGAGGAACGGCCTGCCGCCGACGCCGATCGCGCTGCCCGGCGTCGCCGCGCTCGCCGCGACGATGAACCCGGCGTCGAGCACCGCGCTTTATTTCGTGTCGCGCGGCGACGGCAGCAGCATCTTTTCCGACAATCTCGGCGAGCACAACAAGGCCGTCGACAAGTACATCCGGGGTCAATGATGGCGCGCGGCAAATTCATCACGTTCGAAGGCATCGACGGCGCGGGCAAGACGACCCATCTCGACTGGTTCAGGACGCGCCTCGAAGCGCGCGTCGCGCCGCTCGGACGCTCGGTCGTCATGACGCGCGAGCCGGGCGGCACGGCGCTCGGCGAAACCTTGCGCGGCATCCTGCTGAACCAGCCGATGGACCTCGAAACCGAGGCGCTGTTGATGTTCGCGGCGCGCCGCGAGCATCTCGCGCAGGTGATCGAACCGGCGCTCGCGCACGGTGACTGGGTGCTCTCCGACCGCTTCTCCGACGCCACGTTCGCCTATCAGGGCGGCGGCCGCGGGCTGCCGCGCGACAAGCTGGAGGCGCTGGAGCGCTGGGTGCAGGGCGGTTTCCAGCCGGATCTGACCGTGCTTTTCGACGTGCCGACGGCGACCGCCAGCGAACGGCGCGGCGCGGCGCGTGCACCGGACAAGTTCGAGAGCGAGTCGGAGGCGTTTTTCAACCGCACGCGCGACGAATATCTGCGGCGCGCGGCGGAATCGCCAGAACGCTTCGTGATCGTCGATGCGACGCGCTCCATCGAAGCCATTCAGGAAGAACTCGAAGAAGTCATCGCAAGTATTTGATATAAAACATGATCTATCCCTGGCAAACCGACAACTGGTCCCGGCTTCAGCAACTGCGCGCGCACTGGCCGCACGCGCTCTTGCTGCACGGCGAAGCCGGCATCGGCAAACTGAAGTTCGCGCAGCATCTCGCGCAGGGGCTGCTCTGCGAGGCGCGGCAGCAAAACGGCGAGCCTTGCGGCAAGTGCGCGGCGTGCGTGTGGTTCAGCCAGGGCAATCACCCGGACTACCGCGCGGTCGTACCCGAGGCGCTGGCGGCGCTCGTCGGCGCGCAGTCGGCCGAAGCGGACGAAAAGTCGGACGGCGACGAAGGCAAGAAAACGCGCACGCCGAGCAAGGAAATCAAGATCGAGCAGGTGCGCGCGCTCCTCGATTTCTGCACGCTCGGCTCGCATCGCGGCGGCGCGCGCGTCGTGCTGCTCTATCCGGCCGAGGCGCTCAATGTGGCTGCGGCCAACGCGCTGCTGAAGACGCTCGAAGAACCGCCTTCGGGCGTCGTGTTCCTGCTGGTCTCGGCGCGCGTCGACCGCCTGCTGCCGACGATCACCAGCCGCTGCCGCCAGTGGCCGATGGCCGTGCCGCAAGGCGACGCGGCGGTCGTCTGGCTCGCGCAGCAGGGCGTCGCCGATCCGGCGGCGTTGCTCGCGGAAGCCGGCGGCGCGCCGCTCGCCGCACTTGCGCTCGCCGCCGACGAAAACCGTCCGCTGCGCGATTTCACATTGGCGCAACTGGCGGCCGGCCCGAACTGCGACGCCTTCGCGTGCGGCGAAAACCTGCAGAAGCTGCCGGTGCCGTTGGTGCTCGGCTGGCTGCAGCGCTGGCTGTACGATTTGCTCGCGCAGCGCACGGCGGGGCGTCCGCGCTACTTTCCGAATGCCGCGAAGGCGCTGGATCGCTGCGCCCGTCAGGCCGACGGCGACGCGCTCGCCCGTTACATGAAGACGGTCACGCGCCAGCGCGCGGTGGAAAACCATCCGCTGAACGCGCGGCTCGTCTTCGAAGAGCTTTTCATCGGTTATCGCGACGTTTTCGCGAATTGAACATTTGCCACTGTCACACATGAGCCTCATCTACCGCGACGCCACGCTCGACGACCTGCCCGCCATCGTCGCCATCTACAATTCGACGGTGCCTTCGCGCCAGGTCACGGCCGACCTCGATCCGGTGACGGTCGAAAGCCGCGTCGCATGGTTTCATGCGCACGGGCCGCACGCCCGGCCGCTGTGGGTGGTGGAAGAGGGCGGCGAGATCGTCGCGTGGCTGAGTTTTTCCGACTTCTACGGTCGTCCGGCCTATTCGCGCACGGCCGAAGTCAGCATTTATCTCGATGAAAGCGCGCGCGGCAAAGGTCTCGGCAAGAAACTTCTGCAAGCTGCGCTCGAAAAAGCGCCCGAGCTTCAGATCGACACGGTGCTCGGCTTCGTCTTCGGACACAACGTGCCGAGCGTCAAACTCTTCCAGGCCTTCGGTTTCGAAGCGTGGGGCACGCTGCCGCGCGTGGCGGCGCTCGATGGCGTCGAGCGCGATCTCGTGATCCTCGGCCGGCGCCTCGGCGCGTCGCGCACCGCCGGAACCGCCTGATCCGCCTGATCCGCCTGATCCGCGCCGCGTCGAGTCAATACAGGAACGCCACATGTTCGTCGATTCACATTGCCACATCAATTTCGAAGGCCTGGCCGACCGCATGCCCGAAGTGCTCGCCAAGATGCGCGAGCTGCAGGTCACGCATGCGCTGTGCGTATCGGTCGACCTGGAAACGCTGCCTTCCGTGCTCGATCTCGCGGAAAAGCACGAGAACATCTACGCGTCGGTCGGTGTGCATCCCGACCACGAAGACGCCGAAGAGCCGAGCGTCGCGCAACTGGTCGAACTGGCGTCGCATCCGAAGGTCGTCGCGATCGGCGAGACGGGGCTCGACTATTACCGCCTGGAAGGCCGCAGCATCGCCGACATGGAGTGGCAGCGCGAGCGCTTTCGCACACATATCCGCGCCGCGCACGCGACGGGCAAGCCGCTCATCGTGCATACGCGCGCGTCGGCGGAAGACACGCTGCGCATCATGGAAGAAGAACGCGCGAGCGTGCCCGGCGGCGTGATGCACTGTTTCACCGAGCCGTGGAGCGTCGCCGCGCCCGCGCTTGCGCAAAATTTTTACATCTCGCTGTCGGGCATCGTCACGTTCAAGAGCGCGAAGGACGTGCAGGACGTCGCGCAACGCGTGCCGCTCGAACGGCTTCTGATCGAAACCGATTCGCCGTACCTCGCGCCCGTGCCGTATCGCGGCAAGCCGAATGAACCTGCTTACGTGAGTTATGTCGGACGTTTCATCGCGCAATTGCGCGGCGTGGCCGACGAAGCGCTTGCCGAAGCCACCACCGACAACTTCTTCCGGCTTTTCAAGATCGCGCGGCCGGGCGCGTGACGAACGCAACAACGCAATTCAAGGCTCACATGAACAACGACTCGATGCACCACGTTTCTTCTCCGGCTTCCAGGTTCGGTCACGCGCGCGCGGTGCTCGCGGGCGTCGTGCTGGCGGCCTGCGCGCTCGCTCAACCCGCGTTCGCCGCACCGGCCGATACGATGATCAAGGCCATCAAGTTCGACGACGTATCGGAGGTGAAAAAGCAGCTCGCGCAGGGCATGGACCCCAATCTCGTCGACAACACCGGCACGCCGCTCCTCGTGATCGCGGCGCGCGAGAAATCGGACAAGGTCGGCCAGGTTCTCGCCGGGAACCCGAAAACCGACCTCGAAAAACAGGACCCGGCGGGCGAAAACGCGATGATGCTCGCGGCGCTCAACGGCGACGCGACGTTCGTGAACCTCCTGATCGCGAAGGACGCCGAGGTGAACAAGAAGGGCTGGACGCCGCTGCATTACGCGGCAACCAACGGCCACGACGACATCGTGAAAATCCTGCTCGACCATTCGGCTTATATCGACGCCGGTTCGCCCAACGGCACGACGCCGCTGATGATGGCGGCGCGCGGCGGACATCTGTCGACGGTGAAACTGCTGCTCGACGAGGGCGCCGACCTGCGCGTGAAGAACCAGATCGGCATGACCGCGGTCGATTTCGCGCAGAAATACAACGAGAAGGACGTCGCGGAAGGGCTGGCGGCCCGTCTGCAGTCGATGCAGCAAGGCGCGAGCGCTCCGCAAAGCGGCGCAAACAGTGCAAAATAATGCGGCCGCCGGGGTTCGAAAGTCACGCGCGACGAACCGAACGGCCACAACCCTGACTGACCCACCCGAATGCAACCGCTCAACTAGAAAAGGAACATCATGCTGCGGTTTTTCGTGATGGCCGGTGTCCTTGCAATGCCGCTTTGCGCGGCCGCGTTCACCGGCAACGATCTCAACAAGCTTTGCACCAAAACCGATCCGGTGTCGCGCAGCGCGTGCGCGTCCTATATCGAAGGCGCCGCGGACGGCATTTACAACACGATCGAAGCGATCGGGGGAACCTCCGGCCCGCAAGTCGGACAATACTTTTGTCTGCCCGCCGACGTGAAGCCGCAACAACTCACCGACGCGGTGCGCAAGTACATCGCCGACAACCCCGACAAGGCGGGATTCAACGCCACCACGATGGTGTCGCTCGGCCTCGGCAAGGCATTTCCGTGCAAGGCGGAGCGCTGAACAGCGTGTGCTGATGCGGCCGGTCCGCGTGACCGGCCGCTTTTGCTTTAGCCCGGGCTTGCACCTTTGCCACGAGGCCTGCGTCGTATTCCGACCGTCGTCACACCTTCCATGCGAGGCTGATTCTACGACGCTCATGATCTCCTTCGACGATTTCATACGCATTGCCGAAGCGCCGTTGCACACGTGGCCCGGCGCGCTCGGCGTCGCGGCCCTCGGCGTGGCGTTCGCGATCGGCGTGCATCGCGTGGGTGCGCGCATCCTCGTGCGCATCGCGCGGCCCTATCCGCTGATGAGCGTCGTGCTGCGCTATATCGACACGCCCGCGCTCGTCCTGCTGATCATCCTCGCGCTCGGTTTCGTGCTGTTCGAGGCGCCCGACACGTTGCCCTTCGCCGCCGTGCTGCGCGATCTCGCGACTGTCGCGCTGATCGTCGCGCTGACGTTTCTCGCGGCGCGCTCCGCGAGCGCGGTCGGCGAGGCGATCGTGCAGGCGCATCCGCTCGACACCGAGAACAACCTCCACGCGCGCCGCATCCACACGCAGGCACGCGTGCTCGCGCGTTCGGTGATGGTCGTGATCGTGATCATCGGGTTCGGCGGCGCGCTGATGACCTTCCCGAGCGTGCGTCAGATCGGCGCGAGCCTGCTCGCGTCGGCGGGCGTCGCGGGGCTGGTCGCCGGTATCGCCGCGCGGCCAGTGCTCGGCAACCTGATCGCGGGCTTGCAGATCGCGCTTTCGCAGCCGATCCGGCTCGATGATGTCGTCGTGATTCAGGGCGAATGGGGGCGCGTCGAGGAAATCACCGGCACTTACGTGTCGATCCGCATCTGGGACCAGCGCCGTCTGATCGTGCCGCTGCAATGGTTTATCGAGAATCCGTTCACGAACTGGACGCGCAACAGCTCGCAAATCATCGGAACGGTGTTCTTCTACGTCGATTACCGCATGCCGATCCTGCCGCTGCGCGAGGAATTGGAGCGCATTCTGGAGCACGCGCCGGAGTGGGACGGTCGCGTGCAGGTGCTGCAAGTCACCGACGCCACCGAGCGCTCGATGCAATTGCGCGTGCTCGTCAGTTCGTTCGACTCGGGTCTGAACTGGGATCTGCGCTGCCGCGTGCGCGAGGGGCTCCTCAACTTCGTGCAGGCGGCGTATCCGCAGTTCCTGCCGCGCACGCGGGCCGATTTGTCGTCGGACAAGGAGCATCTCGCGCACACCGAATTCGCGCCGCCGCTCGAACGCACGGGACCCGCGCCGAAAGCGGCGAGCACGGCCAATACGGCCGCCGATCCGGTCGCGAGCCGCGGCGAGCGCTCAGGGCCCGACCGGGCGGCGCATGCGATGGCTTCGACCACGCCGCAGTCGTCGGCCGAAACGGGCACGCGGCGCTAGCCATCCGGACGATAGCGCCGGAAACCCCGCGCCTTGGCGCGAGTCGTAAAATCAGACGCGGTTCGACGTATCGCCCGCCCGACGCCGGTGCGCATCGTCGAACGCGAACCCATCCAAGCTCGAAGCAAGGAGAAATGCATGAGTCGCCTGGTTGTCGTATCCAATCGCGTTGCCTCGCCCACCGAAACCAAGGGTTCGGCGGGCGGGCTTGCCGTCGGCGTGTTCGGCGCGCTGAAGGACAGCGGGGGCGTCTGGTTCGGCTGGAGCGGCGACGTGGTGAGCGAGAGCGTGGCGAACTCCGGACCGACGCTCGTTCAGGACGGCGCCGTGACCTTCGCAACGGTCGGCCTGCCGAAGAAGGACTACGACCAGTATTACCGCGGCTTTTCCAATGCGACGCTCTGGCCGGTCTTCCACTATCGCAACGACCTGGCGGTGTACGACCGCGAGGAATACGCGGGCTATCGGCGGGTGAATTCGTGGCTCGCGCACAAGGCGATCAAGCTCTTGCAACCCGACGACATCGTCTGGGTCCACGACTATCATCTGATTCCGTTCGGAGAAGCGCTGCGTTCCGAAGGCGTGACGAATCGAATGGGATTTTTCCTGCACATTCCGTTTCCGTCGCCGCAGATTCTGCTGAACATCCCGCCGCATGCGGAACTCGTGAAGTCGCTGTGCTGCTATGACGTCGTCGGATTTCAGACGGAAGGCGACCGCGTCGCGTTTCACGACTACATCGTGCGCCACGCGCACGGCACGGCCACGCCCGACGGGCAGGTCAAGGCGTTCGGTCGCAAGCTCAAGACAGGCGTCTACCGGATCGGCGTGTTTCCGGACGAAATCGCCGAGCAGGCGCGTCGCGGCGAGGCGCGGCAAGATGTGATGGACCTGAAGCAGAGCCTCGAAGGCCGCAAGCTCATCATGAGCGTCGACCGGCTCGATTATTCGAAGGGTCTCGTCGAACGGTTTCGCGCGTTCGAGCAGTTCCTTGAGAAGTCGCCGGAGTGGCGCGGCAACGTGACGCTCGTGCAGATCGCGCCGCCGACGCGTTCGGACGTCGACACCTATCAGCAGATCCGCCAGAACCTCGAATACGAAGCGGGGCGCATCAACGGCCGCTATTCAGGCCTCGACTACACGCCGATCCGCTACCTCAACCAGCGATACGATCGCTGGAAACTGATGTCACTGTTCCGGGAATCGCAGATCGGGCTTGTCACGCCGTTGCGCGACGGCATGAATCTCGTCGCGAAGGAATACGTCGCCGCGCAGAATCCCGACGATCCGGGCGTGCTGGTGCTGTCGCAGTTCGCCGGCGCCGCCGACGAAATGACGGGTGCGCTGATGGTCAATCCGCACGACATCGTCGGCATGAGCGATGCGATTGGGCGCGCGCTCTCGATGCCGCTCGCCGAGCGCCAGGAGCGCTACAAGACCAACATGATCGCGTTGCGCGAAAACGATCTGGGTGTGTGGCGCGACAATTTCCTGGCCGATTTGCGGGGCGTACCGAACAAATAGCGCGCTTCCGGTCTTTCCCTGCGAGTGTTTCCTGAATGTAACAGGGCAATGTAAATGAAAGAGTCGGCTGTTTCCGGCCGACTCGCGTCGATAATGATTCTGCGCGCGATGGTGGCGCGCAGCGCCAGTTAGGGCAAACCTCGTTGTCCGCCGCGTCGCGCGACTGTCATACTCGTGCGCCCGGACGGCCGCGCGCCGAGCCGGTGCGACGGCGCGCGTTCATGAAGACACATCGCACACGCGAACGAGCGCCCGACATCACGAGAAGTGAAGACCCGTGGAGACGAATCGATGAGAATTGCCCAGATTGCCCCTCTGACCGAGTCGGTTCCGCCGAAGCTGTATGGCGGCACCGAGCGCGTCGTGTCCTATATCACCGAGGCGCTCGTCGAACTCGGCCACGACGTGACGCTGTTTGCAACCGGCGATTCGCAGACGAAAGCGACCCTTGAAGCCGTCTGGCCGCGCGCGCTGCGCCTCGACCCGGCCATCCGCGACCGGATCGCCCCGCACATGCTGCTGATGGAGATGGTCCGCCGCCGCGCCGACGAATTCGACGTGCTCCATTTCCACATGGACTATTACTCGTTTTCGCTCTTCAAGCGGCAGGACACGCCGTTCGTCACGACGCTGCATGGCCGGCTCGACCTGCCGGAGCAGCAACCCGTCTTCGATACGTTCAACACGGCGCCGGTGATCTCGATCTCGGATTCGCAGCGTCATCCGCTGCCGCAGGCGAAGTGGCTGACGACCGTCTATCACGGCCTGCCGGAGAAGCTCTACGAACCGCAGCCCGTCGAACAGAAGTACCTCGCGTTTCTCGGACGCATCTCGCCGGAAAAGCGCGTGGACACCGCGATCCGCATCGCGGGCCGCTGCGGGATGCAGATCAAGATCGCGGCCAAGGTCGATTCCGCCGATCACGAGTACTTCGAGCGCGAAATTGCGCCGCTGCTCGAACTGCCTTACGTGGAATTCGTCGGCGAGATCAACGACAGTCAGAAGGCCGACTTTCTCTCGGGCGCGCATGCGCTGCTCTTTCCGATCGACTGGCCGGAGCCCTTCGGCCTCGTGATGATCGAGTCGATGGCGTGCGGCACGCCGGTGATCGCGTTCAATCGCGGCGCCGTGCCCGAAGTGATCGACGAGGGCATTTCGGGCTTCATCGTCGAGGACGAGATCGGCGCGGTGGCGGCCGTGAACCGTCTGCATACGCTCTCGCGCGCACGCGTGCGGCAGCGCTTCGAGGAGCGCTTCACGTCGCACCGGATGGCGCAGCAGTATGTCGACGCCTACCAGGCTGTCGTGCGGGCGCAAAAGCGCGCGCGTTTCAAGCTGATCGACCGCGCGACGACCTGAGCTTCAGGCGAGCGTCCCGGTAAAAGACAAAACCGCCGCGCGGCACGACCCGGAAGTCGTACCGCGCGGCGGTTTTGCTTTGCCGCGCGCCCTATGCCGGCCGAAGCCGGCACGCGGTGCGTCAGATCTTCAGCTTCGAGACCTTCGTGCCGGCGAGCGAAACGTCGGCCATCAGGCCGGCATTCGTCAGGATGAACGCTTCGACCGGTGCGGTGGCCGTGGTCGTGTCGACCGTGCCGTTCGCGCCCATCTTCACGAGCGCGACCGATGCGTCGACGCCGGCAGCCCAGCCGTCGGAGTTGCGGAACTTGTCGAGCGCGTCCTGCGTCATGAAAAGGAAAATCAGCGACTTCGATTGCGCGCCGGCTTGCAGACCGACCGATGCCGAGGTCGTGCTGTAGTAGCCGACCGTGCCGCCGCCGACACGCAGCGCGCCCTTGCCGTATTGCGCGCCGATCACGAAGCCCGCCTGAATGACCGACGGGAACACCAGCACGCCGCGCGACTTCGCGACGAGCTCGCGCGAACCGCGCACGGTCGCATACAGACGCTGCATGGTCGCATCGACGTCGGCGTCGATGGAGCGCCGTTCGTCCGAATCACCGGCTGTCTTTTGCTCGCCCTTGTTCGAGGTCGTCGTGCAGCCGGCAAGCGCGAGGCCTCCCAGAGCAAGCGCAGCAGTCGACTTGAGCATGAAGTTTCGTCTTTGCATCATTTTTCTCCATCGTGGTCTTGGGAAACCCCATATAAGCGGGAGGGTGCAGCATGCGAAGTTATAGCACAGCAACCTGCGCACAACGTTTCGTGAGAATCGCGCCAAGCCTTGTCCCGCTTGGGTCGGCTGATCCTTCACAGAGTCGGGCGGTAATTTTGACTCCCGAGCTTACTCCGTTTTACAACGCTTTTGCGCGGTTTTAAACGGGCGTTTGCACTGAGTTTTGCGCGCCGCCCGAAACCGTTTCTACGATCCTCGTCGCCGAGGGGCGTCGGCAAAGCGGTCAAAACTACCCGCGCCATTGGTATGAGGATCGATCCGAAGGATCACGGAAATCGCCCTGCCATGTTGCGCGAATGCCGCATTCTGTTCACAGCGGGAGTGCACAGCAACGAGCGTGCCAGGGCGGGAACGCCTTTTAGTGTTGCGTCGTCGATTCGACTTCCGGGCGGCCCGCGTGCGGCTGCTGCGAAGGGCGGCGCAGTACCCGCCGGATCGCGCCGATCACGACGCCCAACCCGAACAGGAACGCCGCCGGCACGACCCAGTAGCCGACGAACGCATGCCATAGATATCCGGCGAGGATGCTCTTGCGATGCTCGTATTCGTCGATGGCGTCCTGATGCTTCGCCGCGTTGGCGGCGAGCACGTCGGCCGGACAGCCGGCGGTGCGGGCTTCGTCGGGCATGCCATGACAGCGCGCGGGCGCGCCTTGAGTGCGCTGGACATCGGTGAATTGCCACGTCGACAGCGCGCGTTCGAGATCGACCTTGTTATAGGCCATCTCTTCGCGGATCTCGCTGACCGCGACGATCATCACCGGGACCGCCCAGAAGACGATCACCAGCAGCCACCGCCGGAACCAGCGGTTCTTGTGTTTCCAGGCCATCCACTGTCTCCGTCCGATGCAATGCTGCAAGCCGGAAAAGCCGCGGCGGCCGATGGCGCGTTTCTCGTTCGAATGTGGGGGCCGCCTTCGCGCATCTTATGAGAAAAAGGCGGGCTCGCGTATCACCTTTATAGGTGCGCTGCAATATGAGCGGGGCGAAATGCCGCGCGGATCTCGTGACGAGTATCGGCGGGAAGGGGAGCCGGGCCGTTGCGGCCCGGCGCGATGGCTTATCTGGCGCGAGTGCGCGTTCAGCCCTTCGTGCTCAGACAATCCTTCATGTACGCCTTGCGTTCGTCGCCCTTCTTGCCGGTCGCCGACTTGTTGCACGCGGTCATCTTCTCCTGCTGCGTCATCGGTGTCGACGCCGCGGCGGGCGCATCTGCCGAGAGACAGCTCTTCATGAACGCCTTGCGCTCGTCGCCCTTCTTGTCGGTTGCCTGCTTGTTGCACTCGGTCATCTTCGACTGCTGGCTGTTCGCGGCGAACGCGCCGGGCGCGGCGAGCGCCATGCCGAGCACGGCCACGGCGACGCTCGACTGGATGAATCGGTTGGATCGGATGTTCATGTGACGCTCCCTTGAGTTGGTTTTCGACTTGATGGCTTCTTGGAGGACGGCGAGGCGAGAAAAACATCGAAGCGCCGCCTGCAGACTGGCGTTCGCCAGCGCATTATGGCAAACCGAATATCGCGATTGTGCGACGTCAGGGGAAATCGGGACGCGGCAGCCGGCCAGTTGTCCTCGACGCGGTTCGCAGGAACGCTTCACCGGCTGTAAGCTGCACGAGCGCGCGCCTGTGCATCCAGCGGATTCGCCTTACAGTCGCTTGAAGTAGCGTCGATCCCGTCCGGAACATCGCTCGCAGACCATCGCGCGCCTCACGTTGCACGACCACAACAGCCACACGAAAACCGATCGAAGGAGTCGCTCATGTCTACCCCACTGTCCGATCACTACAAAGGCTTCGAAATCAAGGTGCAGGCATTGCGGCGCGCGAAGGAACGCGACGAACCCGACGACGGCCCGCGGCATTTCGACATCGTCGTGACCATTTCGCGCAGTTCCAGCGGCGAGAGCGGCCGCGCGGAAATGTTCGGCGTGCCGGACCAGGAGCCGTTCGAAAGCCCGATCGACGCGACGCGCGCCGGCATCGACTACGCGCGCGACATCATCGACAACAAGGTGGAAGGCCAGTCGGTCGACGAACTGTAAGCGCGCGTTCAGGTCGGCCGCGACCACGGGCGATGCCCGGTTGACCGGAGGCGCGCCGCAACCGAGAATCGACGGCGGGCGGCAGCGGGAACCGTGCGCACGCGTCATGCGTCACATGCAAGCGGCGGCCGCATGGCGTTCCGATCGCTGCCTGCCGCAACTGCCTTTCGAAGCTGCACGAACCAGACAACGCACAACGATATAACTGGAGATACGCATGAACCGAAACATTCGCCGGCGCGTCCTTTCGGCCGCCGTCGCGCTGGCCGTCTGTACCGTCCTGCCGCTGCCGTTTTCCGTCGCCCAGGCGCAAACGCCGGCGAAGCCGAAAGTCGCGCTCGTGATGAAGTCGCTCGCCAACGAGTTCTTCCTCACGATGGAAACCGGCGCGAAGGACTACCAGAAGCACAACGCCAGCCAGTTCGACCTGATCACGAACGGCATCAAGGACGAAACCGATACCGCGAACCAGATCCGCATCGTCGAGCAGATGATCGTCTCGAAGGTCGACGCGCTCATCATCGCGCCGGCCGATTCGAAAGCGCTCGTGCCGGTCATCAAGAAGGCGGTCGATGCGGGCATCATCGTCGTCAATATCGACAACCGGCTCGATCCGGACGTGCTCAAGTCGAAGGACCTGAACGTGCCGTTTGTCGGCCCGGACAACCGCAAGGGCGCGAAGAAGGTCGGCGACTACCTCGCGAAGCGCCTGAAATCCGGCGACGACGTCGCGATCATCGAAGGCGTTTCGACGACGACCAACGCGCAGCAGCGCACCGCCGGCTTCAAGGATGCAATGGAAGCGGGCGGCATGAAGGTCGTCGCGCTCCAGTCGGGCGACTGGGAAATCGACAAGGCCAATGCGGTCGCCGGCCAGATCCTCAACGCCAATCCGACCGTGAAGGCGCTGCTCTGCGGCAACGACAACATGGCGCTCGGCGCGGTCTCGGCGATCCGCGCGGCGGGCAAGGCCGGCAAGGTGCAGGTGGTCGGCTACGACAACATCAACGCGATCAAGCCGATGTTGAAGGACGGCCGCGTGCTCGCCACCGCCGACCAGTACGCGGCGAAACAGGCCGTGTTCGGCATCGACGTCGCGCTGAAGGCGATCGCGGGCCACAAGAAGCAGTCGGAGTTGTCGGGCGTGGTGGAAACGCCGGTCGAACTGGTCACGAAGTAACGCTGCGGCCACGCGTGCGCCGTTCGTGCTGGAAAGCCTAAAGTTTTCCCGGACGGCGCCGATAAACCGGTGAAGAGCGTGAATCCCGGCATGCCGCGCGCCGTGGGCCGGCCGCACTGGAGAAGCGAACGCGGCGCCCGCGATTCGCGCGCCCCGGAAGAAGCGAGCGTCGCTTTTTCCACTAGGAACAGGATGCCCAACCAAGCCCAACCTGCAACCGCCATCGACGGACCGGGAGCGCCTGCCGTGCTCAGCGTCGCCGGGATCGGCAAGAGCTATGTCGAGCCGGTCCTGTCGGACGTCTCGCTCGAGCTGCACGCCGGCGAAGTGCTCGCGCTGACGGGCGAGAACGGCGCGGGCAAGAGCACGCTGTCGAAGATCGT
Source organism: Caballeronia sp. LZ024 (assembly GCF_031451455.1). Lineage (NCBI taxonomy): Bacteria > Pseudomonadati > Pseudomonadota > Betaproteobacteria > Burkholderiales > Burkholderiaceae > Caballeronia > Caballeronia sp. LZ024. The sequence goes on from NZ_JARUXL010000001.1 coordinate 1,677,423, forward strand.
CGGCGGGCTCGTCACGCCGACGACCGGCACGATGACGCTTGCCGGGACGCCTTACGCGCCCGCGAGCCGCAGCGCCGCCGAGGCGCTCGGCGTGCGCATGGTGATGCAGGAACTGAATCTGCTGCCGACGCTGTCGGTCGCGGAGAACCTCTTTTTGAACCGGCTGCCGACGAAGGGCGGCCGGCTCGGCTGGATCGACCGCCGCACGCTTGCCGAGAACGCGCGCCACGCGATGGCGCAGGTCGGGCTCGATGCGATCGATCCCGACACGCCGGTCGCCGCGCTCGGCATCGGCCATCAGCAGATGGTGGAGATAGCCCGCAACCTGATCGGCGATTGCCGCGTGCTGATTCTCGACGAACCCACCGCGATGCTGACCGCGCGCGAAGTCGATCTGCTGTTCGAGCAGGTCGAACGCCTGAAGGCGCGCGGCGTGGCGCTCGTCTTTATCTCGCACCGGCTGGACGAACTGAAGCGCATCGCCGAGCGCGCGGCCGTGCTGCGCGACGGACGTCTGGTTCACGTCGGCGCCATGCACGAACTGTCGAGCGAGCGGATCGTCACGCTGATGGTCGGGCGCGACATCGGCGAGCGGATCGATCTCGGCGAACGGCGGATCGGCGAGGTGGCGTTGAAGGTGGAAGGCATGACGCGCGGAAACGTCGTGCGCGATGTGTCGTTCGAGGTTCGCGCAGGCGAGATTTTCGGGGTGAGCGGGCTGATTGGCGCGGGGCGCACGGAACTGATGCGCCTCATCTACGGCGCGGACGAAGCCGATGCGGGCGTCGTGAAAGTGGCGCACAAAGGGCCGCTCAAAGCCGCGCGGATCGCCTCGCCGGCGGACGCCGTGAAGCACGGCATCGCGCTCATCACCGAGGACCGCAAGGGCGAAGGCCTCCTGCTGCCGCTGCCGATCGCCGCGAACATTTCGCTTGGCAACATCGGCGAGGTGGCGCGACACGGCATCGTCGACGCGAAAAAGGAAGCCGCGCTCGCGCAGACGCAGATCGACGCGATGCGCATCCGCAGCTCGGGCCCGGCGCAGGCGGTGTCGGAACTGTCGGGCGGCAACCAGCAAAAGGTGGTGATCGGCCGCTGGCTCGCGCGCGACTGCACGGTGCTGCTCTTCGACGAACCGACGCGCGGCATCGACGTCGGCGCGAAGTTCGACATCTACGCGCTGATGGGCGCGCTCGGGCGGCAGGGGCGCGCGCTCGTCGTGGTGTCGAGCGATCTGCGCGAACTGATGCTGATCTGCGACCGGATCGGCGTGATGTCCGCCGGACGCATGACGGGCGTGTTCAGCCGCGAGACCTGGTCGCAGGATGCGCTGCTCGCCGCCGCGTTCGCGGGTTACGCGAATCGCGAGGCGATCATGCACGAGCCGCTCGCACCCGATGCGAAGGCGCCCGACATGCCGGGCGCGAGCGCGGCGGACAACAACACGTTGGAGCATTGAATGACGAGCCAGCCGAGCGAAACCGATGTGCCGGCCGAGCCGCCGAAGGCGGCGAAGGCGGTCGGCACGCGACTGGGGTTTTCGAACTATCTCGGCCTCGCGGGCGCGCTGATCGCGATGATCGCGCTGTTCTCGACGCTGAGTTCGCACTTTCTCACCTACGACACGTTCAGCACGATCGCGAACCAGATTCCGGATCTCGTCGTAATGTCGGTCGGCATGACCTTCGTGCTGATCATCGCGGGGATCGACCTGTCGGTCGGATCGGTGCTGGCGCTGGGCGCGTCGGTGGTGAGCGTGGCCGCGCTGCAGTGGCACTGGCCGGCGTTTCCCGCCGCGCTGCTCGGGCTCGCGGCCGCCGCGCTGACCGGCACGGTGACCGGCATGGTGACGGTCGCGTGGCGGATTCCGTCGTTCATCGTGTCGCTCGGCGTGCTCGAAGCGGCGCGCGGACTCGCGTACCAGATGACGAATTCGCGCACGGCCTACATCGGCGACGCGTTCGATTTTCTGTCGAATCCAATTGCTTTTGGAATTTCCCCTGCATTTTTGATCGCAGTTGCCGTAATGATAGTGGCGCACCTCATACTCACCCGGACGGTGTTCGGGCGTTATCTGGTCGGAATCGGCACCAACGAGGAAGCCGTGCGGCTCGCGGGCGTCAATCCGCGGCCCTACAAGGTGATCGTGTTCGCGCTGATGGGCGCGCTGTCCGGCCTCGCGGCCCTGTTTCAGATTTCCCGGCTCGAAGCCGCCGATCCGAACGCGGGCGCGGGGCTCGAACTACAGGTGATCGCGGCGGTCGTGATCGGCGGGACGAGCCTGATGGGCGGCCGCGGCTCCGTGATCAGCACTTTTTTTGGCGTGTTGATCATTTCGGTGCTGGCGGCGGGACTCGCGCAGATCGGCGCGAACGAGCCTACCAAGCGCATCATCACGGGTGCCGTGATCGTGGTGGCGGTCGTGCTCGACACGTATCGCAGCAGGAAAAGGCGTGCGTGAACACAGCGCGGAACAGAATCGGACACGAGCCGGACACGAGTCGGCACGGCAAGGAAGCAGGAAGCAACACGACAGAGCGGGTGACCGGACGGGGAACATCGACCGTCGAGGCGGATCGATGAAAGCAAGCGCGCGTAAGGGTTGCGCGTGCCGGTAGCCCTCCATCAAAAAAAGCAGGAAGCAGGACCCAAGCCGGAGAAGGACCAAGTATGGCGACGATCAAAGACGTGGCGGCCATTGCAGGGGTGTCGTTTACGACGGTATCCCACGTAGTGAACAATTCGAGGCCGGTTTCGGCCGATGTACGGGCGAAAGTCGAGCGCGCGATCCGCGAACTGGACTACGTGCCGTCGGCGGTCGCGCGCTCGCTGAAGGCGCGCTCGACGGCGACGATCGGCTTGCTCGTGCCCAACGCCACCAATCCGTATTTCGCGGAGTTGGCGCGCGGTGTCGAGGACGGCTGCGCGAAGAACGGCTACTGCGTGTTCTTCTGCAATTCCGACGACGACCCCGCCAAGCAGCGCAACTACCTGCGCGTGCTGCAGGAAAAACGCATCGACGGGCTCGTGATCGCCTCGGCGGGCGAGGACGCGGTGCTCGCGCAGTCGCTCGCGAGTTCGCGCGAGCCGCTCGTGATCGTCGACCGCAATATCGAGGGCATCTCGGCCGATCTCGTGCAGATCGACCACGAAAAGGGCGCTTACCTCGCAACCCGACATCTGCTGCAACTCGGCCACGCGGAAATCGGCTGCATCACGGGGCCGGTGTCGACGGCGGTGAGCGCGATGCGCGTGCATGGCTTCATCCGCGCGATGGCGGAGCGCGGCATCGAGATCGAGCCGGGCGCGATCGTCGAAAGCGATTTTTCCGCGACGGGCGGTTACGCGGCGGCCTCGCAACTGTTCGATTCGATGAAGCCGAGCGCGATCTTCGCGTGCAACGACATGATGGGCATCGGCGCCTTGCGGGCGGCGGCGGAGCGCAAGATCAGCGTGCCCGGCGACTGTTCGATCATCGGTTTCGACGACGTCGAACTGAGCCGCTACACGTATCCGGCGCTGTCGACGGTCGGTCAGTCGGTGCGCGCGCTGGGCGAAATGGCCGCGCTGACGCTGATCGACCGTATCACCGGCAAGCTCGCCGGCACGACGCGCCGGCGCGTGGTCCCGCCGCGCCTCCTGTGGCGCGAATCGACGGCGGTGGTCTCCGAAACGCGCGTGCCGAGGCGCGCCGCCGCACAGAAGGGCAGCGCCTGACGACGCGGCCTGAACCCAGAACGGAGACGAATTTGCCCATGACGGCCGCTCAAACCGCGCCTGCCAGCTCATCCAACGACGACCGCCGCGGCCGCGTGGTCGTGGTCGGCAGCCTGAACATGGACCTCGTCGCGCGGGCGCCGCGCTTGCCCAAGCCGGGCGAAACGCTCGCCGGGCACGCGTTCGCGCAGGTGCCGGGCGGCAAGGGCGGCAACCAGGCGGTGGCGGCGGCACGGCTCGGCGCGCAGGTCGCGATGCTCGGCTGCATCGGCGACGATCCGAACGGCGCGACGCTCAGGCAGGGTCTCGAAGCCGAGTCGATCGACTGCGCGGCGCTCGGCACGAGCGCATCGCCGACGGGCGTCGCGCTGATCATCGTCGACGACGGCAGCCAGAACGCGATCGTCATCGTCGCGGGCAGCAACGCCGACGTCACGCCGCAGACGATCGCCCGGAACGAAGCGCTGCTCGCCACGGCGGACGTGATCGTCTGCCAGCTCGAAACGCCGCCGGACACCGTGCGCGCGACGCTGGCCGCGGGCCGGCGCCTCGGGAAGACGACCATCCTCAATCCGGCTCCGGCCGCGAACGCGCTGCCCGACGACTGGTTCGCGCTCATCGACTATCTGATCCCGAACGAACTGGAAGCCGCGACGCTCTCCGGCATCGAGATCGCCACGCCCGACGACGCCCGTCGCGCCGCTCTCGCACTGCGGCAAAAAGGGGCCCGCAACGTCATCGTGACGCTCGGATCGCAAGGCGTGTTCGCGCTTCTCGGCGACGGCGCGGGCAAGCACATCGGCGCGCCCACGGTGCAGGCCGTCGACACCACTGCGGCCGGCGACACCTTTATCGGCGGGTTCGCTGCGGAACTGGCGCGGGGCCGCGCGGTAGCTGCGGCGATTGCGTTCGGCCAGCGCGCGGCGGCGGTGGCGGTCACACGCGAGGGCGCCCAGCCCTCGATTCCGCACCGCAGCGAAATCGCGGAATAAACGTCTTCAGCGAGCGCATAAAACGAACGTTTGTTCGCGCGCCGCCCGGCGTCCTACGGAAAAATTTCCTCAAGTGAGCGCGGCACAGGCCGTAATCCCGAGATAAGCGGCGCGCACGGCGTCCCGCTTGCGGCGACGGCGCAAGGCTGTCGGCGATCCCACTGACCGCAATCGCTTCCGGCCTCAAGACACCGGGCATCAAGGACAATCATGACCAAGAGTTTGACGATCAAGGCGCGCCTCGGCCTTTCGATGGCGTTTCTCGGCGCACTGCTCATCGCGATCGGCGCGCTCGGCCTGATCGGCATGAGCCGTTCCAACGACGCATTCCTCGATACGTTCTCCAACCAGATGCCGAGCGCGATCGCGGTCGGCAACACGGAGCTGTACGCTGCGCGCGAGCGCCTCGTGTTCGATCGCGCGGCGCTGCTCGCGGGCACCCCGGAGGCGACGGCGACCATCGACCGCGCGCGCATGATGCGCGAGCGCGCCGACAACTACTGGAAGGAATACAACTCGATGCCGCAGTCGCCGTCCGAAAAGGCGCTCGCGGACACCGCGCAGGCCCGGCGACTCGAACTGCAAAAACGTGTGGACGCAGGCATCGCGGCCGTCGTCGCCAACGATCACGACCGCATCGTGAGCGCGGCCAAGGAAATGCAGGCGAGCTACAACGATCTGTCGAACGCCAACGACGCGCTGCGCAAGGAACTCACGGAAGGCTCGCGCCGGGCTTACGACGAATCGCAACAGCGCTTCGGCCTGTTCCGCACGATGAGCATCGGTGCGATCGTCGCGGGACTGCTGGCCGCCGCCTTCGCGTGGGTGTCGCTGCGCCGCGCCATCGCCCGTCCGCTCGACGAGGCGCTCGCGCAGTTCGACGCCATCGCCGCGGGCGACCTGCGCCGCAAGGTCCACGTGAGTTCGAACGATGAAATGGGCCAGTTGCTGCGCGGCCTCGCGAAGATGCAGGCGAGCCTCGTCGGCACCGTCGAAACGATGCGCTCGGGCAGCGAATCCATCGCCTCGGCGACCAAGCAGATCGCGGCGGGCAACATCGATCTGTCTTCGCGCACGGAAGAGCAGGCTTCGGCGCTGCAGGAA
>NZ_JARUXL010000001.1:1683540-1993647 GCF_031451455.1 Caballeronia sp. LZ024
CGCGCAGCGCTCGTCGGCGGCGGCGAAGGAAATCAAGGAACTGATCGACACGTCGGTGTCGCGCGTGCAGTCGGGCACGACGCTCGTCGACGAAGCAGGCCGCACGATGAACGAGATCATCGGCGCGGTGCAGCGCGTGACGGACATCATGGGCGAGATCGCGGCGGCATCGGAAGAGCAAAGCAGCGGCATCGATCAGGTAGCGCGCGCCGTCACGCAGATGGACGAGGTGACGCAGCAGAACGCGGCGCTCGTCGAGGAAGCGGCTGCGGCGGCGCAATCGCTGGAAGATCAGGCGGGACGGCTGCGGCAGGCAGTCGCCGTGTTCCAGCTGGCCGAAGGCGCCGGGAACGCCGTTCAGCAACCCGTCCCGGCGCGCGCGGCGCCGAAGCGTCCGCAGGCGCCGCGCGCGTCGGTGGCTCCGGCTTCGTTCAGGCGTGCACCGGCCTCGACCTCGACCTCGACTTCGACCGCCCCGCGGTCTGCCAGCCCGGCTGCCGCCGTGGCGAGCGTCGCGGGCGACTGGGAAACGTTCTAAGCCTCGTCATCCGGTCCGAGACCGGCCATGACACTCGACGACGCGCGCCGCGAATCCTTTCGCGGCGCGCGTTTGTCTTTGTAGCAGCGTCTTGCGCGTGGGGCGGGAAGTGGAAGCGAGTCCGCAGAAGGGCCCCGGTAACTCGTACACTGCGAGTACCGTGCTTCAACCTTCACCGAGGACTTCCGACATGACCGAATCGAGACTGGCCGCGCAACTCCTGCACGCCCGCGAGCAGCACGCGCTGATCGACGAGATCGCCGCCCGCGACATCCCCGAAGATGCCGGCGCCGCCTACGCGATCCAGCATGAGGTCCTGCGGCTCAAGGGAGCGCGCATCGGCGCGTGGAAGATCGGCGCGCGCACGCCGTCGGCGCCGCCCGCGGGCGCGCCTATCGACGAATCGCTCGTCTACGCCTCGCCCGGGCGGCTCGACATCGCGTCGTTCTTCCGCGTGCTGATCGAGCTGGAGATCGCGTTTCGCTTCGAGCGGGCGCTGCCGCCGCGCCCCGAACCCTACGCGCGGGAAGAGGTGCTCGGCGCGCTCGGCGGAATGGCGGTGGCGCTGGAAATCGTCGACAGCCGCTTTGCGCAGTGGCCGAATCTCGCGCCGCTCGCGCAACTCGCCGATGCGCAGAACAACGGTGCGCTCGTCGTCGGCGGGATCGAACCCTACAACGTGATCGCGCCCGGTTTCGACTTCCTCGCGCCGCGCCTCGATCTGACGCTCGACGGCGTCTCGATCGTGCCGGCGGGCGTTGGCAACCCGGCGGGCGATCCGCGCGAACTGCTCGTCTGGTTCGCCAATCATTGCTCGCAGCGCGGGCTGACCGTCGAGCCGTTCTGGACCGTCACGACCGGGACTTATACCGGCGCTTACCGTGTCGAAGTGCCGGGCGTGGTGCGTGGCTCGATCGACCGCGTCGGCGAGATCGAACTGACGCTCGTGTGAACCAGCGACGCGGATCGACTGTTGGACTGACGCAGCAGTCCCGCGATGCATCATCGATATCGGTAACGAGCGCAGTTAAATCCACAAACTTGTAAAGGGTATCGATTGGCGCGGCACTGCACGCACGTAATGCCGGATGCGAATGAATAAAGGTAAGCGAAAATTACAAGCCAATCGACGCCGGCAATTCATGCAACAGAATGGAAATCCCCACGCGAAACTGCATCGGAACGCGGCAGGCAAACGTATGGGAATGAACGATGCGACCGACAACGCAGCGTCCGTTCGCGCGCAATGGCACGTCGAGTGAAACCCGTCGTGGCTGTGGATAACTGTGCTGCTACGAGGTGAAGCGAACAGGCGGGCGAGGCTTGCAGTAACACGATAGGGACATCGGGACTGAGGATTGTAGGTGAACGAAAATAATCCACCAAGCTAGGAATTCTTCGAAGCAAATCACGCACGCAAGTGCGTGAAAAAAAATTCGAAAGGGTTTAGGATGAATTCAAGCGATGTCGTTTCGATTACGCGCGTAGCGCACGGCAACGTTTTCTGACTTCGGCGAGGAGGTAGCATGGATATCTACAGCAGTTTCGCGACCCGCTTCGAAAAAACACGAGAGGAGGAATTCTCGCTCGAAGAGTACCTCGCGCTCTGCAAAGAAGATCCTGCCACGTATGCAACAGCGGGCGAACGCATGTTGACGGCCATCGGTGACCCCGAGCAGGTCGACACACGACTCGATCCGCGTTTATCGCGTGTGTTTGCGAACAAGGTCATCAAGGTGTATCCGGCATTCCGCGAGTTCTACGGAATGGAGGAAGTGATCGAACACGTCGTGTCGTATTTCCGGCACGCTGCGCAAGGTCTTGAAGAGAAGAAGCAGATCCTGTATCTGCTCGGTCCCGTGGGCGGCGGCAAGTCGTCGATCGCCGAACGGCTGAAGCAACTCATGGAGCGCGTGCCGTTCTATTCGATCAAGGGTTCGCCCGTGAACGAATCGCCGCTCGGTCTCTTCGACTACGACGAAGACGGCCCCGTGCTCGAAGAACAGTACGGCATTCCCCGCCGGTATCTGAAGAGCATCCTGAGCCCGTGGGCGGTCAAGCGCCTGCACGAATACAACGGCGACATCCGCAAGTTCCGCGTCGTGCGCCGCTACCCGTCCATCCTTCGTCAGATCGGCATCGCGAAGACGGAACCGGGCGACGAGAACAACCAGGACATCTCCTCGCTCGTCGGCAAGGTCGATATCCGCAAGCTCGAAACCTACTCGCAGGACGACGCCGACGCGTACAGCTACTCCGGCGGCCTGTGTCTCGCGAACCAGGGCCTGCTCGAATTCGTCGAAATGTTCAAGGCGCCGATCAAGGTCCTGCATCCGCTCCTCACTGCCACCCAGGAAGGCAACTTCAAGGGCACGGAAGGTTTCGGCGCGATTCCGTTCGACGGCGTGATACTCGCCCACTCGAACGAGTCGGAGTGGAAGGCGTTTCGCAACAACAAGAACAACGAGGCGCTGCTCGACCGGATTTTCGTCGTGAAGGTGCCGTACTGCCTGCGCTACGGCGAAGAGGTGAAGATCTACGAGAAGCTCCTGCGCAACTCGTCGCTTGCCGAAGCGGTGTGCGCGCCCGGCACGCTCAAGATGATGGCGCAGATGGCCGTGCTCACGCGCCTGCACGAACCGGAAAACTCCAGTCTCTTCTCGAAGATGCAGGTCTATGACGGCGAGAACCTGAAGGACACGGACCCGAAGGCGAAGTCGTATCAGGAGTATCGCGACTTCGCGGGCGTCGACGAAGGCATGACCGGCGTCTCGACGCGCTTCGCGTTCAAGATTCTGTCGCGTGTGTTCAACTTCGATTCGACCGAGGTCGCGGCCAATCCGGTGCACCTCATGTACGTGCTCGAACAGCAGATCGAACGCGAGCAGTTCCCGCCGGAGACGGAGCAGAAGTACCTGTCGTTCATCAAGGACGTCCTGGCTTCGCGCTACGCTGAATTCATCGGCAAGGAAATCCAGACCGCTTATCTGGAGTCGTATTCGGAATATGGACAAAACATCTTCGATCGCTATGTGACCTACGCCGACTTCTGGATTCAGGATCAGGAGTTCCGCGATCACGATACCGGCGAGAGCTTCGACCGCGCGGCGCTCAATGCCGAGCTGGAGAAGATCGAGAAGCCCGCGGGCATCAGCAACCCGAAAGATTTCCGCAACGAGATCGTGAATTTCGTGTTGCGCGCGCGGGCGGCGAACGGCGGGAAGAATCCGGCGTGGATCAGCTACGAGAAGTTGCGCGTGGTGATCGAAAAGAAAATGTTCTCGAACACCGAAGAACTTTTGCCTGTGATTTCGTTCAACGCCAAAGGGTCGGCGGAAGAACAGCGCAAGCACGAGGACTTCGTCAACCGGATGGTCGCGAAGGGCTACACGCCGAAGCAGGTGCGGCTGCTCTGCGACTGGTATCTGCGCGTGCGCAAGTCGTCGTGACCGAGGCACGGGAAACGGCATGACACGATCGTGAAACCCTACGTATCAGGTCCGCGCCAAACCGCTTCGATTCGAAGCGGCCCGGCGCGGGCGCCTTGCGAGGCGTGACCGAGGCAGCCGCCCCGGCCATTGCCCGGGCGGAAGTCCGCGCAGCGCCTCGCTTTCCTCGCTTGATAACGCGGGAGACTGGATGTGCTGCACCAAATCATCGACCGCAGGTTAGCCGGCAAGAACAAGAGCATCGCCAACCGCGAACGCTTTCTGCGCCGCGTGAAGAACTACATTCGCCGCGCGGTCTCCGACGCGGTGCGCGACCGCAGCATCAAAGACATTCAAAACACCCAGAGCATCACGATTCCGAAGAAGGACATCGCCGAACCGTCGTTCCGGCATGGTCCTGGCGGCAAGCGTGAACTCGTCCACCCGGGCAACGCCGACTACATTCGCGGCGACAAGATCCAGCGCCCGCAAGGCGGCGGCAGCGGCGGCGGCAAGACCGCCAGCAACGAGGGCGAAGGGCAGGACGACTTCGTGTTCGAGCTGTCGCGCGAGGAATTCATGCAGTATTTCTTCGACGATCTCGAACTGCCCCGGCTCGTCAAGACCCAGTTGCTCGCCGTGCCGACGTGGAAGAACGTGCGTGCAGGCTGGGCGGCCGAAGGCACGCCGAATAATATCGACGTCGTGCGATCGCTGCGAAGCGCGCTCGGCAGGCGCATCGCGCTCGGTTCGCCGTTGTCGAGCCAGTTGCGCGAGATGGAACGCCAGCTGGAGACGCTGAAGGAAGAAAAGGGCGATCCCGAAGACATCGCGCGGCTCGAAGCCGACATCGTCATCATGAAGGGACGCATCACGCGCATTCCGTTCATCGATCCGTTCGACTTGCGCTACGTGAACCGCGTGAAGCAGCCGACGCCATCGAGCAAGGCGGTGATGTTCTGCCTGATGGACGTCTCCGGCTCGATGGACGAGCAGAGAAAGGACCTGTCCAAGCGCTTCTTCATCCTGCTGTATCTATTCCTGAACCGGAACTACGAGAAGATCGAGGTGGTGTTCATCCGCCACCACACGCGCGCCGAGGAAGTCGACGAAGACACGTTCTTCCATTCGACCGAAAGCGGCGGCACGGTCGTATCGAGCGCGCTGGAACTCATGAAGAAGATCATGGACGAGCGCTATTCGCCGACTGAATGGAATATTTACGGTGCACAGGCTTCCGACGGCGACAACTGGACCGACGATTCGCCCAAGTGCCGCAAGCTTCTGTCGGAAGACATCCTGCCGAAAGTGCGGTATTTTGCCTATATTCAAGTAGCGCCCGAAGAGCAGAACCTGTGGCTGGAATACGCGCAACTGGCGCTCACCGCGCCCGAGCTTGCGATGAAAAAGGTCGAATCGGCGGCGGACATCTATCCGGTCTTCCGCGAACTGTTCGAGAAACAACAGGCGGCTGCATGACGACAAGGCATCTGCATAATGAAGCGCGTGGGTATAACCTGGACGGCAGCGCGGACGACCGCTCACCGTCGAAGCTGGAAGCGGAGCAACGGAGCGCGCCCCACGCGGGGCGGAAGGAAGGCAGCATGAATGTTGCGGAAAAGAGGCCGTTGCCGTGCCCGTCCGACTGGACCTTCGAACTGATCGAGGAGTACGACACCGAAATCGCGCGCGTCGCCGAGCGGTACAAGCTGGATGTGTATCCCATCCAGCTCGAACTGATCAGCGCCGAGCAGATGATGGATGCGTACGCGTCGGTCGGCATGCCGGTGAACTACCGGCACTGGTCGTTCGGGAAACACTTTCTATCGACAGAAAAGAGCTATCGGCGCGGGCAAATGGGCCTCGCGTACGAAATCGTCATCAATTCGAACCCCTGCATCGCGTATCTCATGGAAGAGAACACGATGACGATGCAGGCGCTCGTGATCGCGCACGCCGCCTACGGCCACAATTCGTTCTTCAAGGGCAACTACCTGTTCCGGCTGTGGACGGACGCGCACGCGATCATCGACTACCTCGTCTATGCGAAGAATTACATCGCGGAGTGCGAGGAGCGTTTCGGGCTCGACCGCGTCGAGGAGCTGCTCGATTCGTGCCATGCGCTGATGAATTACGGCGTGGACCGCTACAAGCGGCCGCAAAAACTGTCGCTCGCGAAAGAAGCGGCGATGCGCCGCGAGCGCGAAGCGTATCTGCAATCGCAGGTCAACGAACTCTGGCGCACGCTTCCGAACAAGAAGGAGCACACCGCAGAGGAAACCGAAAGCCGCTATCCGCCCGAGCCGCAGGAGAACCTGCTGTATTTCGCGGAAAAGAATGCGCCGCTTCTGGAGCCTTGGGAGCGCGAAGTGATCCGCATCGTGCGCAAGGTGGGGCAGTACTTCTATCCGCAACGCCAGACGCAGGTCATGAACGAAGGCTGGGCAACCTTCTGGCATTACACGCTGCTCAACACGCTCTATAACGAAGGCCGGCTCGAAGACGGCTTCATGATGGAGTTCCTGCATTCGCACAGCAACGTCGTGTATCAGCCGCCCGTGACGAAGCCGTATTACAGCGGCATCAATCCGTACGCGCTCGGCTTTTCGATGATGAGCGACATTCGCCGCATCTGCGAAAATCCCACCGATGAAGACCGCGAGTGGTTCCCCGAACTGGCCGGCAGCGACTGGCTGGAGTCGTTGCACTACGCCATGCGCAACTTCAAGGACGAGAGCTTCATCGCGCAGTATCTGTCGCCGCATCTGATCCGCGAGATGCGTCTCTTCTCGATCCTCGACGACGACATGCGCGAAGCGCTCGAAGTCTCGGCGATCCACGATGAAAGCGGCTATCGCTATGTGCGGCAGGCGCTGTCGCGGCAATACGACATGCATCACCGCGAGCCGAACATCCAGGTGTATTCGGTGAATACGCGCGGCGACCGCAGTCTCACGCTGCGTCACTTCATGACGGACAACCGCCATCTCTCGAACGACAGCGACGAAGTGCTCAAGCACATGGCGCGGCTGTGGCAATTCGACGTGTATCTGGAAAGCGTCGACGAAAACGGGACGGTCAGGAAGCGCTTCGAGTGCAAGTACGTGCCAACGCACGAAGGGCGATAAGGCGTCACGTCGTTCAAGCAGAAACCGGCTCTTTCGAGCCGGTTTTTTTTGTGCGATCCGCCTCACTCGCCTCGTGCGGTTTCCTCGCCCTGGGAAAACAGATCCCAGCTCGCCATGAACAGCGCGGCGATCAGCGGTCCGATCACGAACCCGTTGATGCCGAAGAGCGCCATCCCGCCGAGCGTCGAGATCAGCACGACCCAGTCGGGCATGCGCGTGTCCTTGCCGACGAGGATCGGCCGCAACACGTTATCGACGAGACCGATCACCACCACGCAGAACGCCACCAGAATCACGCCGCGCCAGATATCGCCCGTCATGAAGAAATAGGCGGCGGCAGGCACCCACACCAGCGCCGCGCCGACCGCGGGCAAGAGCGACAGGAACGCCATCAGCACGCCCCAGACCAGCGCGCCTTGAATGCCCAGAATCCAGAAGATGAGCCCGCCGAGCAGGCCCTGAACCGCCGCCACGGCGATGTTGCCCTTGACGGTCGCCCGCACGACCGTCGTGAACTTCGCGATCAGGTGCTGCTTGTGCGGCTCGTCGAGCGGCAGCGCGCGGCGGATGCGCCGGCCGATCTCACCGCCATCGCGCAGCAGGAAAAACACGAGATAGAGCATCACGCCGAAGCTGATGACGAACTGGAAGGTGTTCTGGCCGATACTCAGCGCCTGCGCCGCCACGAACTGGCTGATCTGCGCGGCGCCTTCGGTCAGGCGGCGCTGGATGCCGGGAATGTCGTCGAGACCGAAGCGCCCGAGCAGATGCTGCACCGACAGCGGCAGCGCATGGAAAGCGTCCCGGAAATAGGTCGTGAAATTCGGCTGATCCGTCTTGATGCGCGTGTACGCAAGGCTGATTTCCTGCACGAGCGTGCCCGCGACCACCGTGAGCGGCAGGATCACGATCAGGATCGTCAGCACGAGCGTCGTCAGGGCCGCGAGATTGCGCCGTTTGCCGAAGCGGATGGTGAGCCAGCGCTGCATCGGCTGAAACAGGATCGCGAGTATCGTGCCCCAGAAGACCGCGCCGAAAAAAGGCAGCAGGATCCATCCGAGGGCGACCGTCACGACAAGAAGCAGGATATGGAAGAAGTGCTGATGGACCGGATTCTGATTCATGTGTAGTCGAAAAGTCGGGGCGGAGCGGCGTGGCGCTGTGTTGCGGCGCCGCAATAAGCGGGCCGGACCCATGCTAGCACGCGCCTTTCAACGGCTTGCCGCGCGGCTTCGTGCCTGGGTTCGAACGTAAAACGCCGGTGCGGTTCAAGCAAGCGACCCGGCGCGATCAGGGACACTCGGGGAAACCCATCCCGAGTCGACTAAAATCCGACACTTCCGCGCGACGAGTTCGTGTTTCAATCGCTCCCGCTCGTCCAGAACCGCTGTCCCACCGAACACACGACATGAATCCAGGAGTTGCCTACGCTTTCGCGGCTTTCGCCGTATGGGGCCTGTTTCCGATCTACTTCAAGACCCTGCATTCGATCGGCGCCGTGGAAATGCTCGCCCACCGGATGGCCTGGTCGATGATCTTCCTGCTCGTCGTGCTGACCGTGCGTCACCAGTGGCGCTGGCTCGGTCCCGTCATGCGCGACCGTCGCCAGCTTGCGCGCTTCGCGGCGAGCGCGGTGCTGCTGTCGACGAACTGGGGTATCTACATCTGGGCGGTCAACGAAGGCCGTATCGTCGAGGCGAGTCTCGGCTACTTCATCAATCCGCTCATCAATGTGCTGTTCGGGATGGCATTTCTGCATGAACGGCTGCGGCCGCTGCAGTGGGTGGCGGTCGCCATCGCCGGAGCGGGCGTCGCCTGGCTCACGTGGGTGAACGGCGCGCCGCCGTGGGTCAGCCTCGCGCTGGCGCTGACCTTCGGCGGCTACGGACTGCTGCGCAAGACCGCGCGTCTCGGGGCGCTCGAAGGCCTGACGCTCGAAACCATGCTGCTGTGTCCGGTTGCCGCGTTGTATCTCGCGTTCATCGGGACGCACGGCACGAGCGGGTTCGGCCAGGCGTCGTGGGGCGTGAAGCTGCTGCTCGCCGCGGCGGGCCCGATCACCGCGATTCCGCTCCTGCTGTTCGCAGCCGGCGCGCGACGCATCCCGCTCTCGATGCTCGGACTGATTCAATACGTGACGCCGACGCTGCAATTGCTGATCGGCGTGGTGATCTACGGCGAGCCGTTCGGCCACGACCGGCTGCTCGGCTACGGCGCGATCTGGGCGGCGCTCGCCGTCTATTCGCTGGAAGGAATCCTGAACGCGCGCATGACCGCGCCGCCGCGCGCGCCGGCCACGGCGAGGAGAGAGCGATGAAAGTGCTGCTGTTCGGTGCGACCGGCATGGTCGGGCAGGGCGTTCTGCGCGAATGTCTGCGCGATCCGGATGTCGATCGTGTCGTGACGCTCGGCCGCTCGGCGACGGGCGTCGAAGACGAAAAACTGCGCGAGATCGTGCATCGCGACATGTTCGATTACGCGTCGATCGAACGCGAACTCGCCGGCTTCGATGCGTGTTTTTTCTGCCTCGGCGTCTCGTCGTTCAGGATGAGCGAAGCGGACTACACGCGTCTGACCTACGACCTGACGATGGCCGCCGCGCGAACGCTCGCGCGTCTCGATCCGCAGATGACCTTCGTCTACGTGACGGGCGCCGGCACCGACAGCACCGAACAAGGCCGCAGCATGTGGGCGCGCGTGAAGGGCCGCACGGAAAACGCGCTGCTGCGGCTGCCGTTCAAGGCGGCGTACATGTTCCGCCCCGGCGCGATCGTGCCGATGCACGGCGTGCGTTCGAAGACTGCGCTCTATCAGTCGGCCTACTCGATCACTCGCCCGGTGCTGCCGCTGTTGCAGCGGCTCTTTCCGAACGCGATCGTCACGACCGAGCAGGTCGGTCGCGCGATGCTCGCGGTGGCGAAGCGCGGCGCGCCGTCGCCGATTCTCGAAAGTCGCGACATCGCGCGTTACTGACGGAGCCCGAGCCGAAACGCTTCAGCGCGTCGCATCGCCGAACCGGTATTCGACCGTCGCCTCGTCGAGTTTCGCTTTCAGCGCGGGATCGAGTGCGAGGTCGATCGCGGCGAGCGTGTCGGTGAGCTGCGCCGGCCGGCTCGCGCCGATGATCGCCGAGGTCACTGCCGGATTCGCCAGCACCCACGCAAGCGACGTCTTCGCGAGCGATTCGCCCGACTCCCCGGCGATGCCCTTCAGCTTTTCGATCGTCCGGAACTCGCGCTCGTGCCAGTAGCGCTGCGTGTACATTTCGCCTGCCTTGCCGACGGTCGCCGTGAAGCGGCCTTCGCTCGGCGCCGCGTCGTGGCGATGCTTGCCGGTCAGGAGACCGCCCGCGAGCGGGTTGTACGGGATCACGGCGAGATTCTCGTCGGCGGCGAGCGGCAGCAGTTCGCGCTCGATCTGGCGAAACAGCAGGTTGTAGCGCGGCTGCACGGACACGAAACGCGCGAGCCGCAGCGTATCCGAGCGCCCGAGCGCGAGGGCAAGCCGGTACGCCAGAAAATTCGACACGCCGATATAGCGCGCCTTGCCGTGCCGCACGATGGTATCGAGCGCTTCGAGGGTTTCGTCGAGCGGTGTTTCGCGGTCGTCGGAATGCAACTGGTACAGGTCGACGTAGTCGGTATTCAGCCGCTTGAGCGACGCGTCGATGGCGTCGAGCAAGTGCTTGCGCGACGCGCCCTGGTCCCACGGCGCCGGTCCCATCTTGCCGACCGCCTTGGTCGCGAGAATGTAGTGTTCGCGCTTGCCCGCAAGCCAGCGGCCGACGATTTCCTCTGTGCGTCCCACGACCGCCTCGGTGCCGCCGAGCGGATAGACATCGGCGGTATCGATGAAATTGACGCCGGCGTCGGCGGCACGGTCCATGATGCTGCGCGACACGTCTTCTTCCGTCTGCAAGCCGAACGTCATCGTGCCGAGGCACAGACGCGAAACAGTCAGGCCGGTGCTGCCGAATTTGCGATATTGCACGGTGGACTCCGAGTGTGGGTCAGTGATGGTTAAGCCGAGTCCGATAGCTTAGCCTCGACGCCCTGAACCTGCTGAAGCGCCAGGCTACCCAGGCTAGCGGATGGCCGCCGCGCTCTGCGCCGGTTGCGGCGACGCATCGAGCCGGCGGAACACGAGCGCCGACGCGAGCGTGATGAGCCCCACGCAAACGAAACTCAGCCGGAAACCGAGCGCCGCCGAGCCGAACCGGCCGTCGAACACCTGCACGAGGCCGCCGCCGATCGACACGCCCAGCCCGATCGCCAGCATCTGCACCATCGAGAAGAGGCTGTTGCCGCTGCCCGCATCGCGGATCGAAAGGCCCTTCAACGTGACGCTGTTCATCGCCGCGAACTGCATCGAGTTGCAGGCGCCGAACACGGCGAGGATCGCAATCTCCAGAGCGAGCGGCGTGCCCGGCGAAAACGCCGCGAAGCCGACAATCGATGCGCCCACCAGGATCGTGTTCACGAGCAGGAAGCTCTCGTAGCCATAGCGCTTGACGAGCGGCGCGATCCAGCCCTTCGCGACCGTGCCGGCGAACGCGGCGGGCAGCATCATGAGGCCGGAATGGAGCGGGCTGTAGCCGAGTTCGAGCTGCATCAGAAGCGGCAGCAGGAACGGCACCGCGCTCGACCCGATCCGGCAGGCGAGATTGCCGATCAGCCCGACGCTGAAGTTCGGCTCGCGAAAGAGCGCGAGCTGGAAGAGCGGGTTCCGGCGCCGCCGGGCGTGCGGGATATAGGCGAGCGCGGCGAGCGCCGAGACGACGAAGAGACCGGCCGCGACCGCGGCGCGATGTTCCTCCACCGGGCTGTCGAGCGCGATTGAAAACGCGACCATGCAAAGCGAGAGCAGCCCGCAGCCGAGAAAGTCGAACGGCGGAGAATCGGCGATGGCGTCGTCGGGCAGATAGCGATGCACCGCCGCGAGCCCGAGCGCGCCGATCGGCACGTTGATGAGGAAGATCCAGTGCCAGGAAATCGATTCGACGAACCAGCCGCCGAGCGTCGGGCCGAGAATCGGGCCGACCTGGCCGGCAATCGAAATCACCGCGAGCGCCGACACGTAAGCTTCGCCCGTCACGCTGCGCAGCACGGCGAGGCGTCCGATCGGCAGCAGCATCGAGCCGCCGATGCCTTGCAGCACGCGCGCGACGACCAGTTGGTTCAGCGAGTGCGCGCTCGCGCAGCAGAGCGAACCGACCACGAACACGAGGATCGCGACGAAATACACGCGCCGCGTGCCGAACCGGTCGGCGAGCCAGCCGGACGCGGGCGTGAGGAGCGCCATCGTCAGCGTGTAGGCGACGACGATCGACTGCATCGCGAGCGGCTGCGCGCCGAGACTGTGAGCGATGGAGGGCAGGGCGGTGTTGACGATCGTGGTGTCGAGCGCCTGCATGAAAAAACCGACGGCGACGATCCAGAGAAGGGCCGTGTGGGAAGACTGTCTGGTCATGGATGGATGCGGGGAAAAGCGTGGGGCGGAGCCGTCACGACATGGTAGTGAATCCGGGCGTTATCGGGAACCCTTCTAGCCGCATTGACTGTCATCGGCAATTCCGATCACAATCGGGTCATGCTCAATCCAGTCTGGCTGAACACCTTCGCGACGGTGGCCGCGTCGCACAGCTTCACCGACGCCGGCCGTCAGCTCGGTCTCACGCAATCGAGCGTGAGCGAACACATCCGGCGTCTGGAGGAAAGCGTCGGGCGGCGACTGATGACGCGCGACACCCATTCGCTCGCGCTCACCGCCGACGGCGAAGCGATGCTCGTGCACGCGCGCGTGATCCTCGAAGCGATGTCGCACGCCGAATCGCAGTTTCGTTCGCCGCGCCTGCGCGGGCGCGTGCGCCTCGGTTCGTCGGACGATCTGGCGCTCGGGCCGCTGCCGAGCGTGCTGGCGGCGTTTCGCAGCACGCATCCGGACGTCGAACTCGAAATCACGATCGGGATGACGGGCCAGCTCTATCAGTTGCTCGACGCCGGCGCGATCGACCTGGCGGTCGGCAAGCGGCGTCTCGGCGACGCGCGCGGCACGCGGCTCTTCAGCGGACGGCTGGAATGGCTCGCGAAGCCCGGCACCGAGGTGGATCTGGATTCGCCGCTGCCGCTGATTCTCGTCGCGGAGCCGAGCGTAACGCGCGCCGTCGTCCTCGATGCGCTCGCGATGGCGGGCGCCCGCTGGCAAATGGTCTGTACGAGCAGCAGCCATGCGGGCTGCATCGCGGCGGCGCGCGGCGGCCTCGGGCTCACGGTGCGATCGCATTTCCTGGCGGGGCGCGGGCTCGCGCCGCCGGTCAATCGCGCGGCCTTGCCCGAATTGCCCGAAGTCGAATTCATTGCGCTCGGGGCGAAACATCTGAGCCGGCCCGCCGAAACGCTGCTGCAACTCTTGCAGGACAGCGACCTGCGCGGCGAATGGGACGGCGAATAAGCACGCCGGTTCGTCGTATATCGTTAGCAGAATTGCGTCGTTTGCGCGGCGCAGCGTCGAATTTATGCTTTCCCGCAACGAAAACCGATGTGGAGAAAGCCTCATGACGACGATTCCAGCCGCGAGCGACGCGCAACTGCTCGACCGCTTCTCCGGCGTGTTCGAGCGCATCGCGGCGGGCGCGGTCGAGCGCGAGCAAAAGCGCGAACTGGCGCGCGACGCGGTGCAATGGCTTAAGGCGTCCGGTTTTACGGCGCTGCGGGTGCCGCGCGAATACGGCGGAGGCGGCGCGACGCTGCCGCAGTTTTTCCGCCTGCTGACGCGGCTCGGCGAAGCGGATTCGAACTTGCCGCAGATCCTGCGGCTGAATTTCGGCTTCATCGAAATGCGCCTGGAAAGCGACGACGAAGCGGCGCGCGAGCGCTGGCTGTCGCGCATCGCGGCGGGCGAAACGGTCGGCGCGGCGATCTCGGAGCGCACCGGCTCGACGCACAACACGGTCACGATCACGCCCGACGGCGCGAGCGGCCAGTGGCTCTTGAACGGCGAGAAGTACTACAGCACCGGCGCGCTCTACGCGGACTGGATCAACGTGACGGCGCACGACGGCCGCGACGACGTGCATCTGCTCGTGCGCGGCGATGCGCCGGGCGTCGCGCGTCTGGACGACTGGGACGGCTTCGGCCAGCGCCTGACGGCGAGCGGCACGACGCGCTTTGACAACGTGCGCGTCGAAGACGACCAGATTCTTCATCGTTTCAAGGCGTCCGAGCCGCGCCGCAACACGATCGTGACGGCGTTCTATCAGACCGTGCATCTCGCGACGCTCGCGGGCATCGCGAGGGCGGTGCTGCGCGACGGCGTCGCGTTCGTGCAGGGCCGCACCCGGACCTTCGGCGTGCCGGGCCGTTCCAGTCCGCGCGACAATCCGCTCGTGCATCGCGTGGTCGGGCGGCTCGCCAGTCTTGCGTTCGCGGCGGAAAGCGTGGTCGACGCGGTGTCGGCGGCGCTGGAGAACGTGCATCGTGCGCGCGCCGAAGGCCGCGCAACCGCCGACGACTACATTGCGCTCGACATCCAGGTCTACAAGGCGCAGCAGATCGTGATCGAGCAGGTGCTGGAAGCGTCGACGCTGCTGTTCGAGGTCGGCGGGGCGAGCGCGACGAGCGAAGCGCGGCGCCTCGACCGGCATTGGCGCAACGCGCGCGTGATCGCTTCGCACAATCCGGCGATCCAGCGCGAGGCGGCGGTCGGCGATTTCCATCTGAACGGCACCGCACCCAACGAGCGCTTCAGCCTCGCGCATGCGAAGGACGAACCGCCGAGCGTGCGCGACGACGCCGGCGAGCGCATCGCGCTGGCGGAAAGCGGCCGATAGGAACGCGCCTCCACCAAAGGACGCCGGGTTTCGACCCGGCGTTTGTCTTTTGCGCGCAGGCTGCGCGCGTCTCAAGTCATCGTCCGAAATCCTCGCCATTCCAGGTCGCTCCTGTTTCTTTCCCGATTGCACCGACTGAACCACTTCTTTATATTGAGCGGCATTCGAACCCGCGCAGCGGGGTTTCGGCTTACCCCGCCCTTACGCTTTGCCCCATGAACGCCGTCGATAAGAACAACGCCGAAGCCCCGCGTCGCACGCCCGAATTGCGCGCTCGCCAGTGACGTCGCGCGCCGGGTCCCTCGCGCGCCGGTGCTTGCGCTTGGCATGGCGCGTCGCCAGTGCCACCGTGCTCGCACTCGCGGCAAGCACGGGCGCGCACGCCGCATCCTATCTCGCGAAGCATTGCGCCGATCTGGAAAGCAAGGAGGTGCCGGCATCGCTGATCGGCCTGCCGACGCGCGGCGCGTCCATCTGGTCCGCGTCGGTCGTGAAGGCCGCCGCGCCGGGCAACCGCAACGGCGAGTACTGCCGGATCGTCGGCAGCATCAAGGCGGTGCAGGACAACACGCCCGACATCCGCTTCGAAGTGAACCTGCCGAGCCGCTGGAACGGCCGCGCGCTGCAGATGGGCGGCGGCGGCTACAGCGGCGTGCTCGTGAGCGGCACCGAACCGATGCCGTTCGCGCCCGACTCGACGCCGCTCGCCAAAGGCTACGCGACCTTCGGCTCCGATTCGGGCCACGTCGGCAATTCGGGCCGCGCCGACTTCGCCGCCAACGACGAAGCGATCCTCAACTTCGGCTTCGGGCATCTGAAGAAAACCCACGACGTCGCGCTCGCGCTCATCCAGCTCGGCTACGGCCGCAGCCCGGAAAAGACCTACTTCGCGGGCGGCTCGACGGGCGGGCGCGAGGGCTTCACCGTCGCCGAGCGCTATCCGAACGATTACGACGGCGTGATCGCCAATGCGCCCGCCATCAACTTTTCGGGCGCGCGCCTGATGGGCGTGAAGGTCGGGCAGGCGTCGTATGGCAAGCCGGGCGGCTTCGTCGGGCTCGCGCAGCAGCGGCGCGTGATCGAAACCGTCCTGCAGGAATGCGACAAGCTCGACAACGCCGCGGACGGCATCGTCGGCAACGTGGAAGCGTGCCGCAAGCTGGAGCCGAAGATCATCGCGCAGCTGCGGTGCGCGAACGGCCATCGGCCGTCGCTGCGCGACAGCTGCCTGTCCGATGCCCAACTCGCCACGCTCGCCACGCTGCGCGACGGGCTGAATTTGCCTTATCTGCTCGCGTTCGGCGTCGATAACTATCCGGGCTACAACGTCTATCAGGGCGTCGATTTCTCGGGCGTGCTCGGCCTCGGCGATTCGCCCGTGCTCGTGAGCCCGCCGAGCTTCGCCGTCAACGGCTATCTCTTCGCGCAGGGCGACGCGTACATCAAGCACTTCGTCACGCGCGACCTGAGCTATAACAGCATCGGCTTCGACATCGCGAATCCGGGACGCTACCGGCAGCGGCTGATGGCGCTTTCGGCGACCGTCGGCGCGATGAACACGGATCTCACAGGGTTCATCGCGCGCGGCGGCAAGCTGATCGCCATGCACGGTCTCGCCGACGAAGTGATCAGCCCGAACCAGACGATCACGTTCTACCGGCTGCTCGTCGACCGCTTCACGCAGGACGGCGTCGATGCGTTCATGCGCCTCTACATGGTGCCGGGCTTTCAGCACGGCAACGGCGTGTTCATCCCGGCGTGGGACGAACTCGGCGCGCTCGACCGCTGGGTCACGGACGGCATCGCGCCCGAAACGCTCGTCGGCACCGACATCGCGCCGACGACCAACGGCCGCTCCCGGCCGATGTGTCGTTATCCTGCGTATCCGCGCTACATCGGCAAAGGCAGCATCGACCAAGCGGCGAACTTCCGCTGCGTGTATGCCGACGTGCGACCCTGAATCGGGCCCTGAGTCAGAACGCACTGGCGTTGCTGCTGCGCGCGATGCGCGGCCAGATCCGCGCGAGCCAGCGGCCGGCCTGCGTCAGGCCGGTGCGCCGGTAAGTCGTGAGCGACGCCTCGATCGTGCGCTCCCGATCCGACGACACCCACACCCGCTCGCCGCGCGTAAGCAGCGCGACATCGCCCGGCAAGAGCCAGTAGTCGTAGGGATCGCCTTCGCGCGTGAGCCAGAGCGCCGCTTCGTCGACGCGCAATTCCGCATCGCGCGCGAGCCGCCATGACAGCGTCTGGCGCGGCTGCACCTCGAAATACTCGACGACCCGCGCCTTCGAACCACGCCTTGCGTGGGTGACTTGCCTGAGAACTTCGTCCATTGCTCTTCTCCACTAGTGAGCCGAACAAGACGGAGTCGCACGCGCAAAACAAAAGGCCCCGTCTTTCGGCGGGGCCTTCGGAAAACGAATCGGTTTGCTCGAGTCTTGCTAGCGCACGCGTTCTCCCGATGACCCGCCAGTGGCGATCATTGGGATATTAATCGGGACGATGGAGAGAAGGCGGCTTGCGTGCATGCGACAGAGTATGCGGGCGCAGCGCTTTCGCTGTCAATAACGAGATGACGCGACGAAGCGGGTCGCGCGTCTGCATTCGGTCGCAGCGCTAATTGAGACAGCGAATAAAAAAACCCGGGCTGAAGGGCCCGGGTTTTTCGAGAAGCAGTCGTGTTGCGTTCGGCCTGACGCGCGCTCAGCTTCCGACGTAGCCGGCCGGCTTGGTCGCGTTGTTCTTCGCGATGCTGGCGTTGCCCGACACCACGTATTGCGGCATCTCGGTGAGCGTCAGCGTGACGGCGCCGTTCGTGTAGGTCGCGTTCGAGACGTTGCCCATCGCGTCGATCAGCTGGACCGTGCCGCTCGTGCCCGGCGCATCGACGCTCAACTGGTACGCCTTGCTGTACGTCGCGCTGAAGCCGACGCTCGCGTCCCACACGGCGTTGTTGTGCGTCCAGAGCGCGGTGATCACCTTGCCGCCGCCCAGTTGCTGGAACGAGTAGGCGTACACGCCCGACGGCGTGCCCTTGACGGGGCCGAGCGTCGTCGTGCCGTCGAGGATGCGGGTCATCGCGGCGACGGTCATCGCGGCGGGCTTCGGGCTGATGTTTTGCGTGCCGAACGCGGCCTGCGGATTGTCGAGGTCGAAGAACGTGCCGTAGCCGACTTCACCCGGGAAGTCCGGACCGAAGAACACGTAGGTCTGGTCCGCGCCTTCGCCGAGCAGGATCAGGTGCGTGCGCGCCACGACCGCGCTCTGCGCGAAGAGAATGTTCGAGCTCGGGTAGTTCGGGCCGTAGTTCGAACCGAGGTCATAGCTGATGCCCGTCTCGGTCACGAAGAGCTTCATGCCCGGCTTGTACTGCGCGTTCATTTCCGCGCGCAGCGCACGAATTTCGTTCGGCAGCGAGTTGGCGGCATCGGCGGCATTCGCGTCGGTGTGATGACGCTCCGGCGGATGCGAAGGCGAGGTGCCCGCGTCGTAGTAGCCGTGCGTCGCGACCCCGTCGATGTAGTTCGCGAAGCCGAGCGGCGCGAGGCGCTTCAGGCGCTCGGTCGTGAGCGACGGGAACGGCTCGGCCGGGCCCATCACGACGGCCTTCGGGTCCCTCGAATGCAGACCCTGATACGCGGCCTTGTAGAGCGCGACGAAGTTCGCGTCCGTGTCCTTCCACAGGATGTACGGCTCCCACGTCACCTGGTAATAGTTCGCCGACTGCTGCGGGAAATAGCGCGCGCGGATCGCTTCGGTCTCGGCGCCGACGCGGCCCAGGTAGTTCGCGTAGTAGTTCAGGTCGGCGGGCGCGTAGCCGTAGTCCGGCGACAGGCCGTGGCCGCTCGCCCAGGCCGGAATGCCGTCGAGGCGCACGAGGCGCATCACCTTGCCCGACGTGAACGTCGGATCGAGATTGTTCATCGCCGAGGTGAACGTATTGCGGCCGTTCGGCTCCATCACGGACATCTGGCGGTCGTCGATGTTCCAGGTGATGCCGAGCGCGGCGAGCATCGCGGCGTTGCCGTTGAAGCCCTGCATGCCGAAGCGATGCTGGTCCTGGTTCGCGTAGGTCACGGCCGGCAGCGTGCCGGCGAGGTTCGGCAGCACGCCGAAGCTCGCGAAGCCGTTCGGGCGCGTGCCCGAGGTCTCGACCTGACCGCCCGCTTTTTGCAGCGTGCCCGTCAGCGCGAAGAAGCCCGCGAGCGTGGACGTGCAGGTGAGGGTGGTCGTCGTCGCGGCGGCGGGCACGGCGAAGCTGCCGCTCGCGACCACCTTGCTGTACGTGTTGTAGATCGCCCATTTGAAGGTGTCGGCCGCGCCCGGACGCGTCGTGTAGGAGACCTTGAACTTGCTGCCTGCGGGATAGAGCCGCGTGGCGTCGGCGCTCGGGCTGTCGGCGGTGATTTTCGCGCCACCGGACTGCGCGGGCGCCGCCGACGGAGACACGCACGAGATCGTCGGGTTCACGGCAGCATTGGCGGTGGCCTTCACATTGGCGGCATCGCTGGTGCCGGCGCTGTTCTGCGCGTTCGCGGTTGCGGCGACATCCGCGCTGTCGGAACCGCCGCCACATCCGGCGAGTGCACCCGCCAGGGCGATGGCGAGCGAAGAAAGAACGAGAGGATTATTTTTCATCGGTGATCGGAACGAACGTGAACCGGTGCGCGACGAACGTAGCGCCCGGCGACGCACAGCGTCGGGATTCAGAGCAGGCGCGGGTCGCGTTCGTGAAGAACGTCGACGGCCGGCATGGCGAGGACCGTTGGCGCGGCGATCGGGCTGAAACACAGCCTGGAAGCCAGTGCGCGAACGATGGCGGTGCCGCCCGTGGGACGGCTGGGGTCCGGTTCAGCGTCGCCCTGCGGGTTCGCGAAGACGTATTTCTGACCGATGCAGTCGGACGATGCGGTAAAAAACATCCGGCTTGGGCGGAATAGTACTAATAAACGGCCGTAACAGTGCGTAAAAGGCCGTAACTACTCGTAACGTATGATAAATAAACAATCGTCTGAATAAAGCGCACAGGCCCGGTAGTATTGCCTGCACGCGCGCGCCGGGGTAACTTGGGACACGGCAAATTTTTTCTGGAGATGTTCGTGGCTTACACGCTTTTGATCGTCGAACCGCGCGAACAACGCGGCCAGCGCACCGCAGAAGAGGGCCGGGCCGTCTACGGACGCATGCTCGAATTCGCCGGAAAACTAGAGGCGCGCGGCGTGCTGCGCGCGGCCGAGTCGCTCGCGTCGGACAAAGATGGCGTGCGTCTGCAGAAGCGCGACGGCGAGGCGAGACTCGTCGACGGCCCGTTCGCAGAGGCAAAAGAGATGATCGGCGGATTTTTCCTGCTCGACGTCGACACGCGCGACGAAGCGGTAGCGATTGCTGCCGAATGCCCGGCTGCCGAGTGGTGCACCGTCGAAGTCCGCAAGGTTGGGCCGTGCTTTACCTGAAGCGTGCGTGGACGTCGGGCCGGTAATTTTGATGCGGCGTGTCGATTCGGCCCGGCCTCGAACGTTGTGAGGACAGGAGGCCGCGCGGGTGCGTCGCGGCCTGCACGCCGCTCGCAGCACACAACATGGCCGAATTCGCCAAAAAGCCCGAAGGCGATGCAACGCGTCGCGAAACTGATGCAGGCCTTCTCGATCATGGACCGCATGGTCGGAAAGGATTTCGAAGACGGCCTGAACGACCTTAAAACGCTCGCCGAAGCGCACTGAAGCGCTCACCAACCGGAGACTGACCGCCATGCACAAGCAGATTTTCGTGAACCTGCCCGTCAAGGACCTCAAGCGTTCGATGACCTTCTTCAAGGCGCTCGGCCTGAGCTTCGATCCGCAGTTCACCAATGACAAGGGTGCGTGCCTCGTCATCGGCGAGAACATTTTCGCGATGCTGCTGGTCGAGGATTTCTTCCAGGGCTTCACGTCGAAGGCGATCGTCGACGCCGAGCAAAGCACCGAAGTGCTCGTGTGCCTGTCGTGCGAGAGCCGCGTCGAAGTGGACGAACTCGTCGCCAAGGCCGTCGCGGCGGGCGGGCGCGCGCCGCGGCCGCCGCTGGATCACGGCTTCATGTACGGACACGGCTTCGAGGATCTCGACGGCCACATCTGGGAACTCGTGCACATGGCACCGGAAGCCGCCTGAACGTGGTGAAGCCAGCGGCGGGCAGCCAGACCGACAGCGCGAGCGCGACGCATCGCGCGATCGAAGCGGTCTGGCGGATCGAATCGGCGAAGGTGATCGCGGGCGTTGCGCGCATCGTGCGCGACGTCGCGCTCGCCGAGGAATTCGCGCAGGATGCGCTCGTCGCCGCACTCGAGCGCTGGAGCGAAACGGGCGTGCCCGACAACCCGGGAGCGTGGCTCATGACGACAGCGAAGAACCGCGCGTTCGACCGCCTGCGACAGGAGGCGCTGCACGCCCGCAAGCACGAGGAACTGGGCCGCGAGCTCGATGCGCTCGAGATGCACGTCGTGCCCGATTTCGTCGATGCGCTAGATGCCGCGCGCGAGGACGACATCGGCGACGATCTGTTGCGGCTCGTCTTCACCGCCTGCCACCCGGTGCTGTCGCTCGACGCGCGCGTCGCGCTGACGCTGCGCCTGATCGGCGGGCTCACGACGGACGAGATCGCGCGGGCGTTTCTCGTCGCCGAGCCGACGATCGCGCAGCGCATCGTGCGCGCGAAGCGCACGCTGTCGGCGGCTCGCGTGCCGTTCGAGGTGCCGAAGGCGGATGCGCGCGCGGCGCGGCTTTCGTCCGTGCTGGAGGTGATCTACCTGATTTTCAACGAAGGCTATTCGGCCACCGCCGGCGACGATCTGCTGCGTCCCGCGCTCTGCGAAGACGCGCTCAGGCTCGGACGCATCCTCGCCGGACTCGCGCCGGACGAGAGCGAAGTGCACGGCCTCGTCGCGCTGATGGAGATTCAGGCGTCGCGGATGCGCTCGCGGGTCGACGGGGAGGGGCGGCCGGTGCTCTTGCCGGATCAGGATCGCAGCCGCTGGGACCCGCTACTGATCCGGCGCGGGCTCGCGGCGCTCAGGCGTTCGGAAGCGCTCGGCGGGGCGCGCGGCGTCTACGCGCTACAGGCCGCGCTCGCCGCGTGCCACGCGCGCGCGCCGAGCGCCGACGCCACCGACTGGCCGATGATCGTCGCGCTCTACGATGCGCTTCAGCAAGTGGCGCCTTCGCCCGTGGTCGAGTTGAACCGCGCGGTCGCGATCGGCATGGCGTTCGGGCCGCAGGCGGCGCTCGACATCGCCGATTCGCTCGCGGCGCAGCCGACGCTCGCGCGTTACCACTGGCTGCCGAGCGTGCGCGCCGATCTGCTTGCGAAGCTCGGACGCCGCGACGAAGCGCGCGCCGAGTTCGAACGCGCTGCCGCGATGACGCGTAATGCGCGGGAGCGTGAGTTTTTGCTGGGACGGGCGCGGGAGACGGATTGAAGCGCGTCGAACGGTTCGCTGGCGGACGTTGACGCAGAACAGGGGATTTGGCGCGAGCATCACGGCGCTTCGAAGGACTGGCTGCCACTAGACGCGCAGCCTCAGTTCGTTCTACTTTACATAACACAAATTATCGCAGTTTTGTGTGTAGGTCCCAAGTTCAAATGTCCGGTTTTCCGCGCCCAAGCGTTCCTGCGACATCCCTGCATAGACGGTTTCCCTCGCACGGCTGCTTTGATCGTTCGAAGCAGCCGCTTTGCTTCGCGGCGCCGAATCCCGCAACTCAATCGCCGCTTTTCGTCCTCGCGTAATCCCCGATGTCCACTGATCACACCTCATGGTCTACTCATCACACCACAAGAACAAAAAGACGGTTCCACATCCATCCACGTAGTCGGAGGAGGCGAAATGCAAAGTGCAGCAGATCTCCAGGCGGTCGAGAAATCGGCCATACGCAAGGTGTCGCTACGTCTCGTGCCCTTCGTGGCGCTGATGTTCTTCATCAACTTCCTCGACCGGACCGCGATCTCCTTCGCCGGCCCCAACGGGATGACCAAGGATCTCGGTCTCACCGCCGCGCAGTTCGGACTCGCGGCCGGCGTGTTCTTCATCGGCTACATCCTGCTCGAAATCCCGAGCAATCTCGCGCTCCACAAGTTCGGCGCCCGCCGCTGGCTCGCGCGGATCATGGTGACGTGGGGCATTGTCGCCCTGCTCTTCACCTGGGTCAGCAGCATTCCGGGTCTCTACACGCTGCGCTTCCTGCTCGGCGTCGCGGAAGCCGGCTTCTTTCCCGGCGCGATCCTGTTCCTCAGCATGTGGGTGCCCGCGCGCCATCGCAGTCACATCCTCGCCCTGTTCTATCTCGCGCAGCCGCTCACCATCGTGATCGGCGCGCCCGTCGCGGCGCTCCTCATCGAAGCGCAGGGCGCCTTCGGGCTCGCCGGCTGGCGGATCATGTTCTTCGGCGTGGCGGTGCCGGCAATCATCGTCGGGTTCATCGCGTGGTTCTATCTCGCCGATCGCCCGTCGCAGGCGAAATGGCTCACGCCCGCCGAGCAGACCTGGCTCACCGCCGAACTCGAAGCCGAGGAACGCGCGAAAACCGTCGCCGCCGCGCCGCACACGCTGCGTCCCGGCGCCGCGATGACAAGCGGCCGCGTGTGGGTGTTCGCGCTGATGTACTTCGGCCTGATCTACGGCCTCTACGCGCTGGCGTTCTTCCTGCCGACGATCATCGGCGGCTTCGAAGGCCGGTTCGGCACGCACTTCAACGTGTTCCAGAAAGGCCTGATCACCGCGATTCCTTACCTGCCGGCCGCGCTCGCCCTGTTCCTGTGGAGCCGCAACGCAACCAAACGCGGCGTGCGGGCCTGGCACATCGGCATCCCGGCGCTGATCGGCGCGGCGAGCATTCCGCTTGCGCTCTACATGAAGTCGCCGACCGCGAGCATCGCCGTCATCACGGTGACGGCCTGCGCGATCTTCTCCGCGCTGCCGAACTTCTGGGCGCTGCCCGCGCGTTTCCTGTCCGGCGCGGCGGCCGCGGCGGGCATCGCGCTCATCAACACGGTCGGCAATCTCGCGGGTTTCGTCGCGCCGTACATCACGGGCGCCGTGAAGGACGCGACCGGTTCCTATCAGGCGCCGATGTTCATCGTCGGGGCGTTCATGCTGCTCTCCGCAGGACTCGCGTTCGCGATCGGCTCGACGACCTCGCGTCGGCCGGCCGCGGAAGCGTCCGTCCCGGTCGGCCTGAACGCGCATTCGCACACGAAATAAGCGCTTCGACGCGCTCACTCTCTGGAGATCCACGAAATGACCGAAAAGATCGCACTCTTTGGCGCAGGCGGAAAGATGGGCTA
The DNA here is from genome assembly GCF_031451455.1 of Caballeronia sp. LZ024. Classification (NCBI taxonomy): domain Bacteria; kingdom Pseudomonadati; phylum Pseudomonadota; class Betaproteobacteria; order Burkholderiales; family Burkholderiaceae; genus Caballeronia; species Caballeronia sp. LZ024. Next base: position 1,707,782 of record NZ_JARUXL010000001.1, read on the forward strand.
CCGCCTGAGCAGCAACCTGCTGAAATCGGATTACCGCGTCGCGCACGTCGAGCCGGGCGAAGGCGGCAGAAAGCGGCTGAAGGACGACCTGGGCGTCGAATGCGTGTCGGCGGACGCGGCCATCGACGGCGCCGATGTCGTGATCCTCGCCGTGCCCGACACGCTGATCGGCAAGCTGAGTCACGAAATCGCGCCGAAGCTGCGTCCCGGCACGATGGTGATGACGCTCGATGCCGCAGCGCCCTTCGCCGGCCATCTGCCGGACCGGTCCGACCTGACCTACTTCGTCGCGCATCCGTGCCATCCGCTGATCTTCAACGACGAATCGACGACCGAGGCGCGCCGCGACTTCTTCGGCGGCGCCCACGCGAAGCAGTCGATCACGAGCGCGCTGATGCAGGGCCCGGAGGAAGCGTTCGATCTGGGCGAGGCGGTCGCGAAAGTGATCTACGCGCCGATCCTGCGCTCGTACCGGCTGACGGTCGACCAGATGGCGCTGCTGGAGCCGGGCCTCTCCGAGACGATCTGCGCGACCCTGCTCTACGTGATGCGCGAAGCGATGGAGGAAACCGTGAAGCGCGGCGTGCCGAAGGAAGCGGCGCGCGATTTCCTGCTCGGCCACATGAACATCCTGGGCGCGGTGATCTTCAACGAAATTCCGGGCGCGTTTTCCGACGCCTGCAACAAGGCGATCGAGTTCGGCAAGCCGCGCCTCATGCGCGACGACTGGAAGAACGTCTTCGAGCGCGAGGAAATCGCCGAAAGCATCCGCCGCATCACCTGAAACCGCACTCGTCGAGGAAACCCATCGTGACCGAACGCATCCACGCCACGTACTGGCTCGAAACCGGCGTCGATCCGCAGCTCGCCGCCGATGTCATCGCGGGCGAGCAGTCGAGTGGCACCTTCGTCGCGCTGCCCACCGAGACGCCCGAACTAAAAGCGCGCTCGGGTGCACGCGTCGAGCGCCTCGACGTGCTCGACCGCGCCGACACGCCGAGCCTGCCGGGCGGCATCGAATCGAAGGTGTACACGCGCTGCGCGCTCGAACTCTCGTGGCCGATCGACAACCTGGGGCCGTCGCTGCCGAACCTGATGTCGACGATCGCCGGCAACCTGTTCGAGCTGCGTCAGGTGTCCGGCTTGCGGCTCACCGGCCTGCGGCTTCCGCCGTCGTTCTCCCGCGCCTATCCGGGGCCGGCGTTCGGCATCGACGGCACGCGCCGGCTCGCGGGCGTCGAGCGCGGACCGCTGATCGGCACGATCATCAAGCCGAGCGTGGGCTTGTCGCCGGACGAAACCGCGCAACAGGTGAAGGAACTGGTGGCGGGCGGCATCGACTTCATCAAGGACGACGAACTGCAGGGCGACGGCTCGCATTGCCCGTTCGACGAGCGCGTGCGCGCGGTGATGCGCGTCGTGAACGAGCACGCGGATCGCACCGGCAAGAAGGCGATGGTCGCCTTCAACATCACCGGCGATCTTGACCAGATGAAGCGCCGCCACGATCTCGTGCTCGCCGAAGGCGGCACCTGCGTGATGGCGGTGCTCAATTCGATCGGGCTCGTCGGCATGCACGAGTTGCGGCGTCACAGCCAGTTGCCGATTCACGCGCATCGCGCGGGCTGGGGTTATCTGTCGCGCAGTCCGGAACTCGGCTGGGATTACGCGCCGTGGCAGATGATCTGGCGCCTAGCGGGCGCGGATCACCTGCACGTGAACGGCCTGCGCAACAAGTTCAGCGAACCCGACGACAGCGTGATCGCCGCCGCGCGCGCCGTGCTCGCGCCCGTGATGGCCGACGCGCCGATGCCCGCGATGCCGGTGTTCAGTTCCGGCCAGACGGGTCTCCAGGCGGCCGACACCTTCGCCGCGATCGGCTGCGCGGACCTGATCCATACCGCGGGCGGCGGGATCTTCGGTCATCCGGGCGGCGTCGCGGCGGGCGTCGAGGCGCTGCGCGAGTCGTGGGTCGCGGCGATCGAAGGCGTGCCGCTGGAACGGCACGCGCAGCGCCATCCGGCGCTTGCCGCCGCGCTGGAGTTCTGGCGATGAGCGCGCATCCGGAGGACTGGCCCGACGGCCTCCTGCTCGCATACTACGGCGACGATTTCACCGGCTCGACCGACGCGATGGAGGCGATGACGGCCGCGGGCGTCCCCACCCTGCTCTGCCTCGACACGCCCTCGCCCGAACTGCTCGCGCGCTTTCCGGGCGTGCGCTGCGTCGGACTGGCGGGATCGTCGCGCGGACGCAGCCCGAAATGGATGGACGACGCGCTGCCCCCCGCCTTCGACGCGCTAGCCGCGCTCGGCGCGCCGATCCTGCAATACAAGGTCTGCTCGACCTTCGATTCGTCGCCGGCGATCGGCTCGATCGGGCGCGCCATCGACCTGGGCGTGCAGCACATGCCGGGAAACTGGTCGCCGATGATCGTCGGTGCGCCGCGCCTGAAGCGCTACCAGGCGTTCGGTCATCTCTTCGCGGCCGTCGACGGCGCGGGCTACCGGCTCGACCGCCATCCGACGATGTCGCGCCATCCCGTCACGCCGATGAACGAAGCCGACCTGCGCGTGCATCTGCGGCAGCAGACCGAGCGTCGCATCGAACTGATCGACATGGTGCGACTGCGCGCGCCCGAGGCCGCCGCGTCCTGTCGCGCGCTCCAGGGCGACGACACGCCGGTCGTGATGATCGACGTCCTCGACGAGGAAACGCTCGCGGCCGCCGGGCGGCTCGTCTGGGAGAACCGTGGCGCGGGCGTGTTCAGCGCGTCGTCGTCGGGATTGCAATACGCGCTCGCCGCGCACTGGCGCGCGTGCGGCCTCTTGCCCGCGACGCCCGCCCTGCCCGCCGCTCAACCCGTGTCCGCAATCGCCGCCGTAAGCGGCAGTTGCTCGCCCGTCACGGCCGGCCAGATCCAATGGGCGCGCGCAAACGGCTTTTGCGTCGAGCGGCTCGATCTGCGGCGCGCGCTCGACTCGCGTGCAGGCGACGCCGAAATCGCGCGCACGATCGACGTGGCGGAACGGGCGCTGCGGCAAGGACAGAGCGCGCTCGTCTTCAGCGCCGAGGGCCCGGACGATCCCGCCGTGCTCGCCTTCGATTCGATCGCGCGCGACGCCGGCCTCTCGCGTCAGGACGCCGCGCGGCGCGTCGGCGGCGCGCTGGCGGACGTGATGCGGCGCCTCTTGAATCGCGTGGCAGTGCGGCGCGTCGTGGTGGCCGGCGGCGACAGCTCCGGCGAAGTCGCGAGCGCGCTCGGGATTTCGGCGCTGAGCGTCGCCGGCGGGCTCGCGCCGGGCGCACCGCTGTGCCGCGCGTGGTCGAACGAGCCGCGCCGCGACGGTCTCGAAATTGTGCTCAAGGGCGGACAGATCGGCGATGCGTCGTTTTTCGGGGCGGTCCGCGAAGGCCGGCTGCCGGACTGACCGCGCGCCTCGCTTTCCGTGCCTGCGTGGTAATCTCATCAGACCACTTAGTCAAACGCACGGAAGAATCAATGGCTGAAATCGTTCAGCGTCGCAAGCTCTATCAGGAAGTGCTCGACCGGCTGATGGAACGCATCCGCACCGGCGAAATCGCGCCCGGTGCGCAGCTTCCGTCCGAACGCGAGCTGATGGAAATCTATGGCGTCGGGCGGCCCGCGATCCGCGAGGCACTGCAAACGCTCGAACGCTCGGGCATCGTCGAGATCGTGCATGGCGAACGCGCGCGCGTCGTCGTGCCGACGGCCGAACGCCTGATCGCGCAGATCGCGGGCGGCGCGATGCATCTTTTGCGCACCCAGCCCGACATGCTGGAACATCTGAAGCACGCGCGCATGTTTCTCGAAACCGGCACCGCGCGCATGGCGGCCGAACGCGCCAGCGAGGAAGACGTCGCCCGGCTGCAACTGAAAGTGGCGCAGCAGCGCGCGTCGATGGTCAATCTGGAAGAATTCATCGAGCGCGACATGGCGTTTCATCGCGAGATCGCGCAGATCAGCGGCAATCCGATTTTTCCGTCGATCGTCGAGTCGCTGTTCAGATGGGCGGGCGAATACTACCGGCCGATGGTCCGCGCGCCGGGCGCCGAGGAACTCACGCTCGCGGAGCACCAGCGGATCGTCGATGCGATCGGCGCGCGCGACGGCGACGCCGCGGCGGAAGCGATGCGCGCGCATCTGAGCCGCGCGAACGAGCTGTACCGGACGTTGATCCGCACTTAGCGAGCGAAAGCGGCAAGGAGCATCGGCGATGCGTGCGAAAAACGGGAACCTGCGGCGGCGCGATTTTCTGCGCCGCCTTGGCGCGGCCTCGGCGGTGCTCTGGTGGTCGATGGAGACGGCGCACGCCGAAGAACCGACGCCCGCCTGCGCCGACGATCATCACGCCACGCCCCGGCAAACCGCCGGCCCGTTCTTCCTGCCGAACTCGCCGGAGCGAACGAGCCTCGTCGAAGCGGGCATCGAAGGCACGCGGATCGTGCTGACGGGACGCGTCGTGTCGGCGCGATGCCAGCCGGTCGCGGGCGCGCTGCTCGACTTCTGGCACGCGGACGACGCCGGCCAATACGACGTCGACGGATTTCGCCTGCGCGGCCATCAGTTCGCCGACAGCGACGGCCGATACCGCATCGAAACCATCGTGCCGGGCCGCTATCCCGGGCGGACGCGGCACTTTCACGTATCGGTGCAGGCGCCGCATCGGCCGGTGCTCGTCACGCAGCTTTATTTTCCCCGCGAGCCGGAAAACGCGCGCGACGGGCTGTTCGACCGGCGCCTTTTGATGTCGATCGACGAAAGCGGCAAACCGCAGGCAGCGCGCTTCGACTTCGTCGTCGCCACTTGAAGCGCCCTGCTTCAGGCGATGGTCGCGCCGCGATCCGCGAGCATGTGCCGGAGAATGCCGCGATGACAGTGGCGCTCGTCGTCGCAATAACAGCCGATTGAAAAGTTGGACGTCTTCGACAGCGCGGCAAGCAGGTCGAGCACCTTGCTCGCGTCGCCAGCGTTCATTTCCGCGCGGAATTTGCGTTCGAACGCCGACCATTGCGCGTCGTCGGTGGCGTTTCTGCCCTGGGGCATCAACTCCGCGCTCGGCGAGAGGATCGGCAGCCAGACGTCGTAATAGTCGCGCGAGGCGAATTCGGCCTTCGGCACGCCGCGCGGCGGCCGGCGCACCGTGCCGATGCGCAAACCTTCGTCTTCCACGCGCGCGCTGCCCAGCTGAATGATGCGGATACTCATGCGCCTTTCCCCATGCCTTTTCGATAACGATGCCGTCGCACGGAATGTGACCCGCGCGTCGCACGCGTCACGAGGCACATCGCATGAAGCGCTGCGCGATCAATCCCCGCTGCCGCGCTCCATGCCGTGCGCGAAGCCAATTCCCGCGCGCCGTGCGCCGCGTGCGCGGGCGCGCGACACGATCGCATCGACGGTATGGTGCGCCGACGCCCGGCGATTCTTCTTCGCGACACGCCCGAGCATGCGCGCGCTGTCGGGATGAAACGCCCAGAACAGGGCGGCGATCCAGCCGATCACGGTCCAGCCGAACAGCAGGTTGAACAGCGCGAGCAACAGCACCGAGCGGCGTTTGGTGCGGTCGGCGAGAATCGCGGGTAGCAGATAGATCCCGGTCACGGCGATCGCCGCGACTACTTCAAGCAATACCTTCAGCATGTGTGCTCCCATCGGCCGTCGTGGCCCTGGCGACCCTATGCCGCATCGATTCGTGCGGCGGGGGTGATCGGAACATGCTAGGCACGGCATCCGGATGGATCAATGTCGTTTGCAACAAAAGACTGTTCGCGCGGCGATTGCGCGTCGGCCGCCGGGCGGGTCATTCGGTTTGCGCGCCTCGTGCGTTCTCGCGGCCGCCCGACGCGCGCCAGCGCGCCGGCGTCACCCCGATGTGGCGCTTGAAGACGCGCTGGAACGCGGCGTCGGACTGATAGCCGACCGATTCGCCGATCTGCGCGACGGGCGACGCCGTCTCCAGCAACGCGCGGCCCGCCATCGTCATGCGCACTTCGGTGAGCACGTCGGTCGCCGAGCGGCCGATCGCCTCCTGGAACTGGCGCACGAACGTCGCCCGCGACATGTTGCAGAGGGCGGCGAACTGGTCGAGCGTCCACGCTTGGCCGGGCCGCTCGAACATCGCCATCAGCGCCGCCGACAGACGCGGCCGCGCCGCGAGCGCCAAGAGGCCCGAGGGCGGTTGCGAACCCTCGCTCGCGAAGCGCAGCGTCAGCGCGAAGAGCGCCCCTGACAGGTGGCTCACGAGCGACGCGCTGCCCGGGCCTTCGTCAGCGGCTTCTTCCCGCATCAATTCGATCAGGCGTCGCAGGCGCGAGGCGCTCGGGAGCGCTTCGGCGGACGGATGCGCCGGTTCGGCGCCCGCCGCGCTGCGCACGACCAGCCTCCCCGGCAGATGATCGCGCAGCAGCCGCTCGGGCATCGCGCCGAGCAGGAACCGGCCGCACAGGATGTCGGCGGCATCGTCCTCTTCGTCGTGCCGCGAACCGTTGCCGGCGACGGCAAAGCCGTTGCCCTGATGCTCGTCGACGGGCCGCGGCGGCTTGCCGCTGCCATCGTGGATACGGTGCGCGGAACCGCCCGGAAACACGACGATATCGCCCGCGATCAATTGTTGCGGCGCACTGTTGCCGTCCTCGACGATTGCGCTGCCGGACAGCAGCACGTGATAGGGAATCTCGCGCACGCCGGCGGCTGCGTGCTCGATCGCCCAAGGCGCGCCGAAGTGGCATCTGACATCCAGACGCCCGCTGACGGGCATCAGCGAAAGAAGCCGGCTTAGCAGATCCATGTGTTTTCGGCCGTCGATAGGTAAGAGGAAAGGACGACTGCTTTTAATCTGCGGTTTGCGGCATGAAGGATGCTGAAAGCAACGCACCGGATAACCGGGACCACGGAGACAACCATGAAACCGCTTCGAACGATGATAGCCGCCCTTGCCTTGATCGCGAGCACGAGCGCCTTTGCCCAGAACGATGCCAAGACGCCGCAAAGCGCGAATCAGGGCGCCGCCATGGGCAACGCGGGCAAGAGTGATCCCGCCGCGAATGCGCCGAGCGGCGCCTCGGGCACGTTGATGCAGCAGCGCGAAAAGGGCATGGCCCCCGACAGCGCGTCCGGCGGCAAATCGACCGGGAAGATGAAGCAGTAGCGCTTCGTCGAAAACATTCGTCGCGGCGCCTCGCGCGGTCGTCGGGAATCGCACGCCCGCGCGTGGGTGACTGTTTGCAATTCGTTTCATAATAATGAAGGACGCTTCGTCCTGCCCGGACGCGCAACGAGCACCACGCGCCACTGAAGAGGAAGCCCGACGATGATCACCCGCTTGCTGCCGATCGCCGCCTGCACCGCCCTGCTCGCCGCGTGCGCGCAGGGCGGGCCCGTCGAGTTTTCGATGGGCGGCAATCCGCCGCCGTCCGCGAATGCGCGCGCCGATGCCGACTTTTCCTCGATGGACCGCGCGATGGACGCCTGCAAGCAGTCCGCGAAGCGCGCCGGCGCCGGACCCTGCACGCAGGTGCGCGCCTACGAGGCGTGCATGAAGACGCAGGGCTATATCACCGTGCTCGGCCCGGAAAATCCGCCGGACTGCGGCCAGCCGGCGTGGGAAGAGGACGTGCGCAAGTGGCTCAAATGAGCGCCCGTTCGCGGCCCGCGCGCTACACGCGCTTCGCGCCGCGCATGGCGAGCGTGTAGATCGCGGCACCCGCCACCGCGCCGATCAGCCAGCCGAAGTTGTTCGCCGGCAAGAGCTTGAACAGTTGCGTGCTGATCTCCCAGCCAACCGAGATGAATCCCGACACCAGCAGCGCGACGAGCCCCACGCGGTTCCATCCGCCGTCGTAGTAGAAGCGCCCATTCGGCGACATCGTGTAGAGCTCGGCGGTCTGCACGACCTGCTTCTTGACGAGGTAGAAATCGGCCATCATCACGCCGTACATCGGGGCGAGCACGGCGCCGAACACGGAGACGAAGATCGTGATCGCCTTCGGGCTGTCGACGAAGATCCAAGGGCAGACCAGCACCGCGAGCACCGAGGCGATCAGTCCGCCCTTCTTGAAATCGACGTGCTTCGGGAACAGGTTCGCGATGTCGTACGCCGGCGACACGAAGTTGGCGACGATGTTGATGCCCATCGTCGCGATGATGAACGTCACGCTGCCGATCGCCACCGCGACCTTGTTGTCGATGCGCGAGACGATCTCGACCGGGTCCATGATCATCGTGCCGAAGACTTTGGCGCTGCCCGAGGTCACGATCACCGTGATGATCGCGAACGCGATGAAGTTGACCGGCAGCCCGAGGAAATTGCCGATCTTCATTTGCCGCTCGCTTTTCGCGAACCGCGAGAAATCACCGAAATTGAGCAAGAGCGCGGCGAAATAGCTGATGACGAGCAGGATCGCATTGCCCATGCCGAGGAATTGCGCCGTGCCGGAAAGCTTCTCGCCGCCGAGCGTCAGGTTCAGGCTGTCGAGGCCCGCGCGCGACAGGATCCAGCCCATCAGCACGAACATCACCACGTAGACGGCCGGGCCGCAGAAGTCGATGAACTTGCGGATGATTTCCATCCCGCGCTGGAAGATGACGAGCTGCAAGAGCCACATGAAAAGAAAGCTGACCCAGCCGAGCAGATCGAGGCGCAGGAAACTCGTCTCGCGCAGCGCGATCGCGGAGGGCACGAAGAGCAGCAGGAGCGTCACGACCGCTTTCGATGCGAAATAGGTCTGCACGCCATACCACACGATGCCGACGACGCCGCGAATCAGCGCCGCGAGGTTCGCGCCCATCACGCCCATGCTGACGCGCGCCATCACGGGAAACGGGATGCCGTGCGTGAGGCTCGGCTTGCCGACCCAGTTCATCAGCACGTAGACGACGAAAATCCCCACCGCGAGCGCGATCAGCACCTGCCAGCCGGAGATGCCGAGCAGAAAGAGGCTGGCGGCGAAGGTATAGCCGCCGACGCTGTGCACGTCCGACATCCACATCGCGAAGATGCTGTAGCCGGTCCACGTGCGTTTCGCGCGCGGCACGGGCGCGAGGTCGTGGTTCCAGAGGCGCTCGTTGGCGTCGGTGATGGGCGCATCGCTGTCGAACGCGGATGCGTGGACGACGGGGGTATCGGCCATGATGTCTCCTCGGGTCCGACGGCGCCGGGCGGCGCGCGTCATTCCGCTGACGAAAGGAATAGCTCGACGGCGACTGCCGGCTTGCGTGCATCACATCGACTGCATGGTTCGACTGAACGGCCAAGCTCGCTTCGAGATTACTCGATGCGGCGGGCCGCGTCCGCCTGTTTTTTTGACCTTCGACGATACGTCCGCATCAGACCACGCGGGGGCGGACGAGGGGTGCGGCGTATAGGTGTGGAGGATTGGGAGGGCGTCCGGCTCAGTCCGGCCATGAACGGACGTCGGCCATGAGGATCGTGTGGCCGCACGAAGGTCGGCACCGTCCAGCTAACGGACTTTCGGGGCGCCGCTATTGATCTGGTCAGCCTTCGCCATCAAACATATCCGTTTGGGAGGGCCGCGCCAGTCCTTATTCGAGTTTTTTGGACTTTGCGTACGAGTGGGACTGGATCCCGGCTGCTGCGATGCCCCTTCACGAATCACTTTGGTCACACGCCTAAGTCAAAAGAGCGGTCGGTTACAGATCACCATGCCTATGGTCGATGCTATAAGTCGTCCGCTCTTAAGCTGAACCGGGGGTGGTGCGATGCATCTCGCTCAAGGCTCCGCGATAGTGAACCAGAAATCGAACTTGTCGAAGTTACCCAGCATCTCCTTGAACTTCGCCTTGTCTCCGTCGATGGTCACATCTCCGCTGTCCGTGAGATTGCCCAGTTTTAGCTTGCCAAGTGCGATGTCATCCAGTGTCGAGCGGTTGAGCGTAACCGTGCCATCTACTTTGTCTAGCTGCCTGTCCTTGCTGTAATTCATGACGCCATTCTTTACTTTCAGGACATACTGCGCCTTGATATCAGGGAACTTCAGGTTGTAGACATAGGACTTGTCGCCGACTTTTGGTCCGTTCAGGTGGATGGCAAGAAAGTCGAGGAACATATCGGTCGTCATCCCGCGAATGATGTCTGGAGAACTCGTATTCGGCGTCGCCATTTTCTTGACGCCGCCGCGCAGTTCCTGCGCGCCCGAAAGATAAAAGTTACGGGCCGGCCCCGATTCGGCTTGGTAACCTAATTGTTCTAGCGCGTCCGCCTCGATGTTGCGAGCCGCTTGGTTCTGGGGTTGCGCAAACACAACCTTGTTTGCCACGGTCGCGGCCCATCGATAATCGCCTTTGGCGTATGCTGCCTTTGCTGTCGCGATCATTTTGTCCGCCCCGACCATCTCGACATACCGCTTCGCCTCCTCAACAGGCGGTAACGGATTGAAGTCGGCCGGATTGGCATCCCAGAATCCTAGATAAAGCTGGTACGTGGCGCGAACGTTATGTTTGAGATCGCCGTAATAGCCGCGGTTATAAAATTCTTTCGCCAGACTATCCGGCAGCGCGAACTGTTCGGCGATCTCATTCATCGTAAGACCCTGATTCGCCATACGCAGCGTCTGATCGTTGATGTATTGGTATAGGTCGCGTTGCTTTTCCAGATGTTCGACGACGCGGTCGTTACCCCATTGCGGCCAGTGGTGACTGCCGAATGAAACTACCGCGTCGCCGCCCCATAGGTCGATTGTCTGATCCAGCGTACTTGCCCATTTCTGAGCGCTACGGACCTTCGCACCGCGCAACGTTAGGATGTTGTGAAGGGTGTGGTTTGCATCCTCGGCGAGACAGATCGCCTTGAACTGTGGAAAGTAGAACAGCATTTCGGCTGGCGCTTCAGTGCCTGGCGCCATCTGAAAGACAACATCGATGCCGTCGACCGTCAGCTTCTCTCCCGTCTTGTCAATGATCTTCGTCGGCTCAAACAAGGTAATCGTGCCGGCCGCCGTGGTAAGGCCGAGGCCGCCGCCCACATTGCCTTCCGGGTCCTTCGGCAGAAGATTGCCGTACATGTATGATGCGCGGCGGCTCATGACGTTGCCCGCGAACACATTTTCGCTGACCGCCTCCTCCATAAAGCCTTCCGGCGCAATCACGGGTACTTTGCCGGCGCGTGCATCCTTTTCATCCACTATCGCTCGTATGCCCGCAAAGTGATCGACGTGCGAGTGCGTGAAGATCACGGCGGTGACGGGAAGGTTCTCGACCTTGCTATTGACCAGATCGACGGCAGCTTTCGCGGTTTCCGTGGATGTGAGTGGATCGATTACCACCCAGCCAGTCTTGCCGCGAATGAACGTCATATTGGCTAGGTCGATGTTGCGCACTTGATAAATGCCATCGACAACTTTGAACAGCCCACGAATGCCGAGTAATTGCGATTGCCTCCACAGACTCGGATTAACCGACGCCGGAGCAGGTCCACTTTGCTTCAAGAAGTCGTACTGGGAGAGATCGATTACCGTGTTCCCGGCGCTGCCTTTGATAATTGGATTTGGAAGGTCGGCGATGAAACCGTGCCGGGCATCGTCGAAATCCTGCGTGTTCGAAAACGGCAGGTAATCTGCGACTGCCTGATTGGCTTTCCGAGTCGCGTCAGTAGCAGGATTTGGAGCGGCCTGACCAACGTCGATGCAGCAGGCGAGAGCTAGGACGGCGCAAACCGATTGCATACGAGTTAGTGCAGACATGGGTGGTCTCCGGTCGTGAGAGTCGGCGAAACTTACCTGAGGCTGAATTGCAGCCAAACCCGAATAGGAAAACTTGACTGATTTCGCTTGTCCGCCAGAAGCGCATTCACGCCAATCCGTGTAATCGGTTGCGACCGAGTTAGTTACGACTTGCTTTTTGATTTCGCCCTTAGATGACACCAATATCATAGTTTCGGACAAGTGGTATCCACGCGCTATCCCGGGTAGAGATTGGCGCGGAACCATGATGGCTGACGCCCCGCATTTGCCGCTGAAGTCACATCTTCTCGAACGGCAGTCAGGGCCCGAGAGCAGCCGGCCGCGCTATTTCTGACGTTGGAAGTGGCGGCCGCGCACTTAGCGTCAATGAGCACTGTCGCCTAACATGCCGCCCTTACCGCAGCTACGACCAGACCTCAATGAATCGCGACAGGAACGCCCTGGCCTAAAGTTCGTCTCGCTGGCTGCCGATAAGCCGGACATGAAAAAGAAACGTCTCTCCTCTCGCGACATGCACGACGCCTTCGCCGCTGCCGGCGAGACGCTCGCGCTGATCTGCCGGCTGCGCGGCATCAACGCTTCGGACCTGGCGCCCGAAGAGGTCGACGCGTTCTGGAACATGGCGCTCGATGTCGCCGCCCGCAAGGAGCCGCTTCCCGACGAAGCGCGCCGCAGCTAACGTCGCGCCTGTCGCTCGGGCCTCTTCGCCGCGCCGCTGGCGCGAAACTTGCGGCATCGGACCGTGGCGCGGTATTCCCGCGCCCGTACTGTCCGATTCCCCGATTGCCCGACCGCGCGCGGATCTGCACCCTCGCGTCGCGGCGCCGATGACGGCCGCCCGCCGGTTTTCGGCACGGCGGAGCGCCCATGTCGAAGTTCATTTGGAAGTGTCTCGGTCCGCAAGTGCGCAATGTCGCGCACCATCCCGGCGCGTTCGTGCTGCGCACGCTGAAGGCGTTTCGCGCCAATCAGGGCATGCTGCTGGCGGGCGCGGTCGCGTACTACGCGCTTCTGTCCATCGTGCCGCTCCTGATCCTCATCGTGATCGCGCTGTCCAATCTCGTCGGACAGCAGACGCTCCTCGACAACCTCGCGCGCCTGCTCGAATGGCTCGTCCCCGGTCAGGCCCGCGCGGTCGTGCATGAATTGTCGAATTTCCTCGCGCATCGCGCGGTGATCGGCTGGCTTCTGCTCCTCACGATGATCTTCTTCAGCTCGCTCGCGTTCACCGTGCTGGAAAACGCGATGTCGGTGATCTTCGTGCACCGGGTCGCGATCCGTCGCCGGCACTTCCTGCTCTCCGCGCTCCTGCCGTACTGCTACATCCTGTGCCTTGGCGTGGGCATGCTGATCGTCACGTTCGTGTCGAACGGCCTGCAGGCGATGGGCGCGAGCAGCGTCGACCTGTTCGGCGCCGATGTGTCGCTCAAGGGCTTTTCGCGCGTGCTGCTCTATTTGCTCGGCCTCGCGGGCGAGATTTTCGTGCTCACTTCGATCTATCTCGTGATGCCGGTGGGACGCCCGTCGCTGCGGCACGCGCTGATCGGCGGCGTCACGGCGGCGCTGCTCTGGGAAGTCACGCGGCACGTGCTCGTCTGGTATTTCGCGACGCTTTCGCAGGTGAGCGTCGTCTACGGCTCGCTGACGACGGCGATCGTCGTGCTCTTCAGCCTCGAAGCGCTCGCGACGCTGCTGCTGTTCGGCGCGCAGGTGATCTCCGAATTCGAGCGCTTCGGCACGCCCGCCGACGAGGCCTCGCCGGAGCCGTTTCACACCGGCTGAATCCGGCGCGGCCGCGCGGACAACCGGGACCGAAAACTGCTCATCAGGTGCGCTGGCCGACCGCGTCCGGAAACGCATTTACCGCACCGCCCACGTCCGACTGGCCTGGCCCCGCGCCCTTTGACCGTCAGTTCCCAGCACGAGGAGTCGTGAGCGGGTGCCGGGAATTGCATGGTTTCCGCCACTTTCTCGTAAAATCAGTTGAATCAGGCGTGGCGCCGGCCGGTTCCGTCAGACGAACCGCTGGTTTTCGCTATTTCTCTGCGCCGCATGCGAATAACGCGGCAAAGCTCGCGTCGCGCGCAAACGTTTCCTTTAGGCGCGCCGGGGAAACGCCCGCTCGCGGCCGCGCGTTTTTGCGCTTCGCGCCGCGCTGCATCGAAGGGAACTCCCTTCGTCTGACGAACCGTTTTCGGAGACGCTGCCATGGCAACACATGACATGCCGCCGACATCCGGGCGCCCATTGCCGGATGCCGACGTCGACCATTCGGACGACGATCTGCCGGAGCGCGCACCGCCGCGCTTCGGGCGCCTCGCGCTGTGGGTCGTATCGGCGAGCGCGCTGGCGGTCGGCGTCGCGGGGACGGTGGCTTATCGCGTGTGGTTCAGCCACGATCAGCGCGCCTACGTCGAAGCGATGGCGAACGCCCGCGAAACCCTCGGCATGAACCAGGCGGCCCGCGCGCAGCAGACGCTCTCCTACGGCGCCGTCGATACGTCGATACCGCCCGTGCGGCAAGTCGCCGTGGCAAACGCCGATGTCGAGCCGCGTGTCGCGCTCGACACCGCGACGAACGTCATGCCGCCCGACGACCCGGTTCAGTCGCCTACTCCGACCGCCATTCCAGCCGCGCCGGGCCGCCTCGCGGCCGCAAGCGCCGACGCCGCGCCCGTACCTGCAACCTCCGCGCGCGAAGCCGCGCCGAACCGGGCGAACCGTGCGTCGAATCAGGCGGTCGCGCAGAATCGCCGCCATCCGCCGCAGCGCGCCAAGCAGCCGCCGAGTCTCTTTGCCCGCATGGGTTCGTTTTTTCATCGCGTGAACTATCGACAGAATGTCAACGGAAGCCAGCGAGACGAATATTCCCGTCCGTGATTCGCGCCGCGCGCGGCCGGCGTTCATGCTGCGCTTTCGGCGGCCGGGACCGGCGCTGATCGCGGGTGCGTCGCTCGGCTGTCTGCTGATCGGCCTCCTGTTCGTCGCCGTGCAAGTGCGCGCGATCTTCTCGGGGCAGTTGCAGCAGGAATACATTGGGCTCGTGCTGGAAGCGGTCGATCGCGCGGAAGGTGCCCGCGACTCGGCGGCGGCGCTCGCCAACGCGCCTGCTGTCAGCGCCGATGCTCAAGCCGCCGATCCCGAAGCCTACCTTCGCGCGCGCCATGACCTGTCTGAACGGCTCGCCACGCTCGACGCGCTGGTGAGCGCAAGCCCGGCCCCGGCGCCGCCGTTTTCGAAGGCGGCGCTCGCCCCCGATGCCCCGTTCGATGCCGCGAGCCAGTCGCTCGATACGGCCGCGTCATACTGGCGCGCGCAGCGCGAAGCCGTCAGCGACGCGATGCGCAACCGCATTTCGCGGGTCGCCGACACGCTGATCCTGCTCTCGGCCATCGTCTTCGGCGTGCTGGTCACGGCGCTCGGCATGTATGCGAAGCACAACCGGCTGCTCGCGGGCCAATCGCACGAATTCGAGCACGCCGCGCTGCACGACGCCATGACCGGCCTGCCGAACCGGCGCCGGCTCTTCGCCGCGCTGGAAGCGACGGCGAAGAGCGCGGGCCGGATCGCGGTGCTGTACATCGACCTGGACGGTTTCAAGCGCGTGAACGACACGCAAGGCCACCGCATCGGCGACGAATTCCTGATCGCGGTGTCAAGGCGCTTTCGGCAGTCGGTGCGCACGGGCGACGTCGTCGCGCGCATCGGCGGCGACGAGTTCGCGGTGCTCGTCGCACGATTCGAATCCGATTCCGAACTCGCCGCGATCGCGCAGCGCCTGATCGCCTGCGTCGCGCAGACAGACCAGCAGATGGCGCTCGGACTCGTGCGCGCGAGCATCGGGATCGCGACATTCCCCGATCGCGTCGACGACTACTGGCGCCTAGTCGCCGCCGCCGACGAAACCATGTACGAGGTCAAGCGCAACGGCAAGAACGGCTTCGCGTTCGCGCCGGCTTCGTCGTAAGCGCCTCACTCCGCCTCAGGCCGCCGCCTGTTGCGCGCCTTCGACTTCGCCGCCGAGCGCGTCGGCGAGATCGGCGAAAAGACGTGCGAGTTCCGCCGTCATCAGCGTGAAGTCGGATTCGAAACGCTCGTCGTCGTTGTGCGCGGTCGGATCGGACGCTTCCTTGATCACGTCGAGCGGGCTCACGCGCTTGAGCGCGAGCGACGGCGTCAGCACGAACGACACCCGGTCGTTCCACGTCATCGCGAGCCGCATGCACTGCTTGCCGCCTTCGATGTGGCGCCGCATGTCATCGACATCGAGTGCGTGGCCGACGTAGCGCACCGTCGCGTTGCCTTCGCCCGTCGAGCGCAGTTCCGTGTCCTGGTCGAGCGTGAAGCCGCCGGGCGCCTCGCCCGACAGGAGCCATTCGGTCATCGCGGAGACGGGCGAGCGCGCGACGCGCAGCGTGTCGAGCGGCAGGCGGTCGATCGACTTGACGAGCAGGCTGCGCACTTCGTCCGCGAGCGTCGGCGACGCGGCGTCGATCGCGAGCCAGCCGTTCACCGTATCGATCCAGACGCGCGTGTCGCGTCGAATGCTGAAGGCGCGCGGCAGGAGTTCGTCGGTGACCTGCTCCTTGAGTTCGCGCATCTGCTTGCGGGCGGGTTTGAAGCCCTGCTGCTCTTCGAGTTCGGCGGCGCGCGCCTTCGTCACCTGATTCACGACGGACGCCGGCAGCAGCTTCTTTTCCGCGCGATAGACGAGCAGCATCTGGCGATTGGTGGAATAGACGAGCGCGCCGTCATCGCGCGGCGACGCCCAGCCGTGCGCCTGCATCTCGACGGTGTTGCCGGGCGCGAAGGCGTGCGCGGCGAGCCACGTTTCCAGTTGATCGGGCGTGACGGCCCAGCGGACCGGAAGACGGTGAAGCTGAAGGTTCTTGAACCACATGGGAGCGCCCTGCAAAAAGCAAAGCGGGCCATTCTAACCGAGCGTGGCATCGATGCGCGTTTCAGTTCGCCTCAGCCCGCCGCGCCGGCACGATGCGCCAGCCGAGATTGACGCCCGCGGCGGCCAGAAGGATCAGCGCGGCGCCCGCGACCTGCATCCACGCGAGGCGCTGGCCGAACGCGAGCCAGTCGACGGCGATCGCCACCACCGGATAGATGAACGACAGCGCGCCCGTCATCGCGGTCGGCAGTTTCTGGATCGCGCCGTAGAGCAGCACATACATCAGCCCCGTGTTGACCACGCCGAGCACGACGAGGTCGATCCATCCGGAATGCGCGGCGGGCAACTGGTCGAAGCGCACGAACGGCGCGAGCAGCGCGACGCCGAGCGATACGTGCAGGAGCGCGATCAGATGCGGCGGCGTGCCCTTCAGGCGCTTCGTGACGATCGACGAGATCGCGTACAGGAACGCCGCTCCGAGCGCGTAGCCGATGCCTTCGAGATACTGCCCCGGCATCGCGAGCACGGCCGGCTCGACGCGCACCACCATCACGAGCCCCGCGAACGCGATGCCGAGCCAGGCGAGCGTCGAGCGCGTCACGCGTTCGCGCAGCACGAGCACGCCGAGCGCGACGAGCATGAACGGCTGCGTGTTGTAGACGGTCGTCGCCATCGAGATCGACGCGCGCGAATAGGCCGCGAAGAGCAGCAGCCAGTTGCCGACGATCGCGACGCTGCCGAGCGCGACGAGCGCCAGCATGCGCGGCGAAAAGTAATGCCGGCGCAGCATGCCGAGCGCGGCGCATACGGCAAGCAGCGTGGCGCCGCCGAACACGCAGCGAAAGAACACGACGTTCATCGGCGTCTGCCCGGACGAGACGACCAGCCAGCCGATCGTGCCGGACATCAGCATCGCGGTGCTCATTTCGATTGCGCCGCGGCGCGTTTCAGTGGTGTGCATGATTCCGTGCAAGGGAGTGTCGATGCGAATCAGTTTATCGACGCTCGGCGCGCGAAACCATGCACGAAATCAGGCAAACTGGCCGTTCCACCTTCCGTTTGAAGCCGACCATGCCGAAAAGCCTTTCGACGCCGACCACCGCCCTCGACGACCTCGACCGCGAACTCATCTCGATTCTCGCCGACGATGGCCGCATCGCGATGAGCGAGCTTGCGCGGCGCATCGGATTGTCGGCGCCGAGCACGGCCGAGCGCGTGCGCCGGCTCGAAACGCTCGGCGTGATCCAGGGCTTCGGCGTGCAGATCGACCCGCGCGCACTCGGCTACACGCTGCAGGCGATCGTGCGCGTGAAGCCGTTGCCGGGCCAGTTGCATCTCGTGGAGGAAGCGATCCGGCGCATTCCGGAATTCGTCGAATGCGACAAGGTCACGGGCGACGACTGCTTCATCTGCCGGCTCTTCCTGCATTCGATCGAACAACTCGATGCGATTCTCTCGAAGGTCACGGAGCGCGCCGAGACGAGCACGGCAATCGTCAAGTCGACGCCCGTCGCGCGCAGGCTGCCGCCGCTTGCCTGAGCGATGCGCGGCATCGGATAAAGGGCACGAGTGAGCCGTGTGCGGCGCAACGGCGCTACACTGGGTGGCGAATCACCAGGAGGAACACCATGCCCGACATCGACGCCGACCGCACTTTCCGCGGGCTTCCCCTGACCGCCGAACAGGACGCCGAAGTCCGCCATTACATCAAGAAGAAGAAGCAGCACGGCGAGCCGTGGGACACGCCCGAACTGAGCGCCATGCTGCGCGACATGCTGGAGCCGCCCGCCGAGGACGACCTGATCGACGGCGAGTCCGACGATGAAACGCGCGCGGTGTCGGAACGCGCGTCGGCCTTCATCGACGAAGCGATGGACCCGATCGAAGCGAAAGAGGAATGGAACGCGGCAATGGAAGCCGAGGCCATGAAAGGATCGAAGCGCTGAAAGACGGCGCGCGATCGCGCCGTCAGGGCCGCATTGCGCGGCCCGTTACTCGCGAATCAGTGCCTGTGCCGCATCCAGTCGCGAAGCGCATGGGTGTCGAGCCAGCGCGCGGCATGCGGCTCTCCCTTGTGCTCGGCCCGATGGCGGGTCGCCAGCACGACGGCAATACAAAGCACCACTACGATTCCCACTATCAAGCTGATCATCGGCTCAGTCATGGCAGCCTCCTCCGAGGTCGGGGCCATGCCTACATTGTAGGTGAGCTGCCGATTATCACCAGGCTTCACCATTCGCCCTTTCGATCGCTGCGGCTCGATTCCCGTGATTGAATCGCTTATGTCATAGGGGCGATGCCGCTTTCGCTGCGCTGCGGCATCGGGCGGGCGGTCCACAGGTGTGCAGAAGGTGTCCTATAGTGCAAGCACCACTTGGCTAAACCTCGCATGGGAGACGCACGATGGCGACATGGAGACCGGACCCGAGCTTCTACCCGTCACCGAGGCTGGCGGCCAAGGCGCCGCCCGAGACGCTCGCCTACGTCGCAACCTTCGATCCCGGCCGGCAGCAGCCCGACGCCATCGCGGTGGTCGATGTCGATCCGCAGTCGGCCACCTACACGCAGATCGTCGGCGAACTGGCGATGCCCAACACCGGCGACGAACTGCATCACTTCGGCTGGAACGCGTGCTCCTCGTGCCTGTGCCCGAATGCGCCGCATCCGCACGTCGAGCGGCGTTATCTGGTCGTGCCGGGGCTGCGTTCGTCGCGCATCCATATCGTCGACACGAAGCCCGATCCGAGGAACCTGACGATCGTCAAGACGATCGAGCCCGAAGAGATCGCCGAGAAGACCGGCTATACGCGTCCGCACACCGTTCACTGCGGCCCGGGCGGCATCTATGTGACCGCGCTCGGAAATGCGGAGGGCAAGGCGCCCGGCGGCATCATGCTGCTCGACCAGCAGAGCTTCGATCCGCTCGGACGCTGGGAAGTCGAGCGCGGCCCGCAGCAGCTCGCCTACGACGGCTGGTGGCATCTCGGCTACGACACGCTCGTCACGAGCGAATGGGGCACGCCTGACACGTTCGAGAACGGCCTCGTCCCGGAGATCCTGCTCGGCGCGAAGTACGGCAGGAAACTGCACTTCTGGGACTTCACGCGCCGCAAACACGTGCAGGAGATCGACTTCGGCGACGAATACCAGCTCGTTTTCGAACTGCGTCCCGCGCACGATCCGACCAAGCCGTATGGCTTCGTCAATTGCGTGATCAGCCTGAAGGATCTGTCGTCGTCGATCTGGACGTGGTATCGCGACAAGGACAAGTGGGCGGTGAAGAAGATCATCGACATCCCCGCCGAACCCGCCGACGCCTCCGTGCTGCCGCCGATGCTCAAGGGCTTCGGCGCGGTGCCGCCGCTCGTCTCGGACATCGACCTGTCGATGGACGACCGCTTTCTCTACGTCTCGTGCTGGGGCACCGGCGACATGCTGCAATACGACGTCTCCGATCCGTTCGCACCGAAGTTGACGGGCAAGATTCGCATCGGCGGGATCGTGGCGCGCGAGACGCATCCGGGCGCGAAGAACGGCGCGCTCAACGGCGGACCGCAGATGGTGGAAGTGAGCCGCGACGGGCGCCGGGTCTACTTCACGAATTCGCTGTACGGCGCGATCGACGACCAGTTCTATCCCAAAGGCATCGAAGGCTGGATGGTCAAGCTCGACGCCGATCCTGCGGGCGGTCTCGCCGCCGACAAGGATTTCTTCATCGACTGGCCCAAGGGCCGCCGGCCGCACCAGATCCGTCTGCAAGGCGGCGACTGCTCGTCCGATTCGTACTGCTATCCGTAAGCGCCGCCTTCATGGAGACGCAATCGGCCACGCTCTGGCTGTCCGCCGCAGGGCTCGGCGCTTTTCACGGCATCAATCCCGCGATGGGCTGGCTCTTCGCCGTCGCGCTCGGTCTTTACGCGCATAGCCGTCGCGTCGTGCTGATCTCGCTCGTGCCGATCGCGATCGGCCACGCGGCGTCGGTCGCGCTCGTGCTGGGCGGCGCACTCACGCTCGGCTCGCTCGTCGATCACGTCTATCTGAACCGCGCGTGCGGCGTGCTGCTGATCGGCTGGGGCGTATGGTGCGCGGTGCGCGGGCATCGCGGCAAACCTGTCGTTGGGATGCGAACCGGGCTCGCCGGACTCGCGCTGTGGTCGTTCCTGATGTCGAGTGCGCATGGCGCGGGGTTCATGCTGATACCCGCGCTGTTGCCGCTGTGCGCGGCGGCGGGATCGACCGGATCGGGGGCGCTCGCGCATGCGCTGCCGCTCGGCGCGCTCGCCCTCGCGATCCATACGCTCGCGATGCTCGCCGTCATCGCGGCGATTTCCATGTTCGTCTACGAGCGCGCCGGCGGTCTCGGCTTTCTGCGCACCGGCTGGATCAACGCGGACTTCGTGTGGAGCGCCGCGCTCGTGCTGTGCGGCGTCGTGCTGCTCGTCGTGTAGGACCGGCCCGCGCATCCTGCCGCGCGGGCCGGCGGCGCATCAGAAGTTATGCCGGATGCCGAGTGTCACCGACAACTGGCGGTCGTTGTTCGAATTCGGCAGATTCGGAATCTGCGCGTAGTTCGCCGCCGCGCCCGTCGCCGGATCGACGCCGATGCCTGCGCCCGTCGCCTTCTGCATGATCGCGATGCCATAGAGCGCGGTGCGCTTGGACAGCGCGTAGTTCGCGCCGAGGTTCACCTGATGAAAGCGCGTCGACGAACCGCCGTCCGGCTTCGCGACGTTGTAGATGTACGCCGCGCCCAGTTGCAGGAACGGCGACAGCGCATACGTCAGGTTGATCTCGCCGATGTCGAACGCGATGTTGCGGCCGATCGGCTCGGCGGCGCTCGCGAAGTAGCGGCTGTGATCGAGCAGGCTATGCGTGTAGGCGAGCGCGATCGTCGCGGGCCCGATCGCGTAGGACGCCGCCGCGCCCCAGGCTTTCAGCGCGTCGGCGTTCTGCAACTGGCAATAGAGCGCCGACGCGTTGCTGCACGCGAAGTCGCCGATATAGCCCGCGCTGCCGCCGAGCGCCGCATCGAGTGGATTCTGCAGGTTCAGATAGCCCGCGCTCACCGACACCGGCGCCATCGCGTAAGTCGCCGCGAACGAATAGCCGCGGTTCTGCGCGAAATCGCCCGCGACACCGCCGAGGCTGAACGTGCCGCCGAGCGTGAAGCCGTGCCAGTCCGGGCTCACGTACTTGATCGCGTTGTTGAAGTTGAACGCTTCGTTGAGGTTGTCGACGTCGCCGATGTGTGAGCCGTAAAGCGTCGCCCAGTTGTTGCTCGACACGTAGGGCCCGAGGAAGTCGGAGTACGAGTCGTACTGGCGGCCGAACGACAGCGTGCCATAGCCGTCCTTCGCGAGCCCGACCCAGGCCTGCCGGTTAAAGAGCGAACCGCTTTGCACGAAGTTGCCGGAGCCCGTGTAGAAGCTGTTCTCCAGCATGAAGGTGGCCTTCAGTCCGCCGCCTAAGTCTTCCACGCCTTGCAGGCCGTAGCGCGACGGCACCAGATTGCCGCCCGTCATCTGCCAGCCGTGACCCGCGCCGATGCTGCCGTCGGGGCGCGTGAACTGCTGGCTGCTCGTGTAGGTGGTGCCGGCATCGACGGTGCCGTAGAGCGTCACCGAACTCTGCGCCGATGCATACGTGGAGGCGCCAAGGAGCGCGGCGGCCAGCAAGCGTTTCTTCATGGGTCCGATCTCACGCATGGTTGATGAGCACCGATTTCGTTTCGGTGTACATATCTATCGCGGCGCGGCCGAGTTCGCGTCCGAAGCCCGACTGCTTGAAGCCGCCGAAGGGCATCGCGTTGTCGAGCAGCGAGTGGCAGTTGACCCACACCGTGCCCGCCCTGATGCGCGGAATCAGCTTGTGCACCGCCGAGAGATCGTTCGACCAGATGCTCGCGCCTAAGCCATAGGGCGTGTCGTTCGCCTGCGCGATGACCGCGTCGGTGTCCTTGAAGCGCATCGCGACCAGCACCGGCCCGAAGATTTCCTCGCGCACGACGCGCATCGAATGATCGGTATCGACGAGCACGGTCGGCTCGACGAAAAAGCCAGCGCCCTCGCCTCGCCTGCCGCCCGCGATCGCGCGCGCGCCTTCGGTGTGGCCTGCGTCGATATAGCCGAGCACGCGATCGAGCTGGCGCGCCGAGACGAGCGGCCCGATCTGCGTCGCCGGATCGAGGCCCGGGCCGATCTTCATCGACTTCGCGATCGCGGCCACGCGTTCCATCACGCGATCGAACACCTTGTCGTGCACATAGACGCGCGAGCCCGCAGTGCAGACTTGTCCCGAGTTGAAGAAGATCGCATTGGCGACGCCTTCGGCGGCCTTGTCGATATCGACGTCGGGCAGCACGATCACCGGCGACTTGCCGCCCAGTTCGAGCGACATGCGCGTCATGTTGTCGAGCGCGGCGTGGCCGATGGCACGGCCGGTCGGTGTCGAGCCGGTGAAGGCGATCTTGTCGAGGCCCGGGTGGCTGGCGAGCGCGGCGCCCGCGGTCCTGCCGTAGCCCGTGACAATGTTGACGACGCCGGCCGGAAAGCCCGTTTCGGTCAGCAGTTCGCCGAGACGCAGCGCGGAAAGCGGCGTGTCTTCGGCGGGTTTGAGCACGACGGTGCAACCGGCGGCGAGCGCGGGCGCGAGCTTCCATGCGGCCATCAGCAGCGGGAAATTCCACGGAATGATCGCGCCGACCACACCGACCGCTTCTTTCCTCGTGTAGGCGAAGAACGCATTGGACGGGCTGTATGGAATCGATGCATCGACCGTGCTGCCTTCGATCTTCGTCGCCCAGCCGGCCATATAGCGAAAGCAATGCGCCGCCATCGACACGTCGAGTGCTTCGGCTACCGCCACCGGCTTTCCATTGTCGAGCGCTTCGAGCTCGGCCAATTCGCGGGCGTTGGCTTCGATGGCGTCGGCGGCGCGCAGCAAGAGACGCTCGCGGTCGCTCGGCTTCATGCGCGACCAGGCGGAATCGTCGAAGGCGCGGCGCGCGGCCTGCACCGCACGGTCGACGTCCGATTCGTGCGCGGCCGGGACGCGGCACAGTACGCTGCCATCGGCGGGATTGGTCACGTCGATCGTTTCGCCGCTCGCGCTTGCGTGCCAGGTGCCGTCGATCAACATGCACTTTTCGGCCGCGATGAATGCGCGGGTTTTGTCGAGTATCGCGTAGGGTTTTCGGGCAGTCATGTTTGTCTCCTTTGAGGTGGTCTTTTGTTTGAACACCGTTTTAAGCGCCTGCGCTTTCGGCGGACCCAGAACGATCTAAACACTTGCTAATAGCGCTCGGGCACGGTGGTGATGCCATTGGCCTGAAGCTTCTTGACGAGCCCCATGCGCGTCTTAGCGACATCAGTAAGCGCGGGCCGCCGATGCGTCGAAATCTCCTCAGCGGTATAAGGCCTGAAACCCACAGGCCGCGACGACGCGTTCATCGTCGCAAGCACCCAATTGAGAACATTGGCGAGTTCCGCATCGCTTAGCGCCGAGTTCGATGCGCCCGGTACGCGCATCACGAACTCCCGCCCCTCCGGCATGCCGACGAAATGCCCGAGCGACTCGCGCAGCGCGGGCACCTTGCCGGGAATGCCGGAACCGTCGGCCGTGTGGCAGCCCATGCAGTTGAGCACCCAGCCCTGCCTCGCCTGAACGGCGTCGTATGCCTCGGCGCTCGCTGCCGCTGCGTGCAGGGCCATCGCCGCAAGAAGAACGACGCCGGCCAGCTTCATAGCCCGAGACTCTTCACGACGCCTTCGCGCTGCGCATGCACCGCGGAGCCGACGACGGGGCTCGCCCGCAGCGCCTTGATCTGTTCGGCGTCGAAAGGCTTCGCGCTGCCGTGCTGCGCATTCAGGTCGAACACGACATAGTTGAGCACCTCGGCAATCTCGGCATCGGACATCGAAGAGAACGACGGCATCTTGAAGTTGTAGCTCTTGTCCTTGACCTTGATCGGCCCGAACATGCCATAGAGCACCGTATGTCCAAGATGCCTGCGGCCTTCGTCGGTGCCCGCGTACTTGCCCGGGTATTCGACCAGTGGCGGCGCAAGCCCGTCCATCCCCTTGCCGCCCGCCTGATGGCAGACGACGCACTTGCCGTCGAAGGTCGCCTTGCCGCCTGCGTACTGCACGGCCTGCGCCTGCGCGAGCGAAGCGCCGCACGCGAGCGCGGTCGCGATAAGCGTAGTGGTGACTTTCATTGCTTCGCCGCCCCGAGCAGGACCGACACGGAACAGTGATAGTTCGCGTTGCCGTTCGCCATGCACCAGTTGATGTCGTTGTTCAGCGAGAGCTTGTAGAGCGGCTTCTCGCGTTCGTTGCGATTGCAGAAGCAGCGTCCGCACGAAGTCTTGCCGCAGCAATCGTTGTACGACACGATGTAGTCGGAGCCGTCGTGCGGATTGCGGCAGGTGCCGATCCACGTGATCGGCGATGCCGTCGTGCCTGGCGGGCAACTGCTCGACGTGCCGCCACAGCAACTGCACAGCCAGCCGTCGATCGCGCAGTATTTCCAGTAATCGCAGCTCGTCGGGTCGTCGGTCTTCGACGCACCCGGCTTCTTCGGCTCGGCCGCGTAAGCCGTGCGATCGACGGGCAACAGCGGCACGACCGCCGATCCGACCAGCACCTTCCCGAGCTTCGCCATTGCGCTGCGCCGCGAGGAACGCTGCGCGACGCCGCGCGCCGAGTGTTCGAAAAATGAGTCCAGCCATTTCATAGACGCTGTCCTTGGTTCACGTGTGGGATCGTTAAAGCGCGCGTCTTACGCGTGCCGGGCGTGTTCGTGATCGTGCTCATGATCGTGTCCATGAGCGGCATGCTCGCTGCCGTGCACGAACTCCTGAAGCGATGCGACGCCGCGTTCCTTCGCCTCGAAAAGACTCTCCAGATGCTCGCGCGTATTGACGAGCCCTTTCGCGCGCACCTTGCCTTCGTCGTCGAGCAGCACGGCGTAAGGCAGCTTGCCGATCTGGTATGCGAGGCCCAGTTCCTGAGACAGCACGTAAGGCAGTTGCGGAAGACCCGTCTTTCGATAGAACGCCGCGTGCTCGGTCACGTCGCCGTCGCTTGCGAGGACGACATCGGTCGCGCCTTCACGCGCCTGAATCGAAGGCAGGAGTGGCAGCAGCTTCTTGCAGACGGGGCAAGTCGGCGAGAGGAAAAAGAGAAGCGTGCTGCGGCGTGCCGGCGAGATGCCGCCCACCTTCACCGCGCGCCCGGCGAGATCCAGCAGTTCGAACGAAGGCGCGATGGCACCGACGGCCGGACCCTTGTCGATCATCAGGGCGCCCGCGGGCATCATGCGTTCGTAGAGGATGCCGACCTGCCGCACGAGCGCGAGGCAGATCGCGCCGAGCGCGAGCAAGGCGGCCCAGGAGAGCGCGGTCGAAATGATCAGAGCGGTTTGCATCATGAGTTCCTTAAGTGTTCGAGCTTGGGAAGATTGGCGAGCAGCACGTCGAGCGTGAGCGTCGCGGCGACGGCGAAGAGCGTTCCGGCACCAACCGTCAGGTAGTCGAACCAGACGATCGCGCGCGGGTCCGGGGCGACGAGTGCCGCCGCTGCCGCGACACCGAGCAGCGCGACACGCGCCACGTGCCACCAGCCGATGCGCTTCTCCGACGTGCGCGAGGCCGAAGCGAAGCCTGCGCAGCCGCAGTCGATATCGGTATTGCCGCGCAGGATGTTGATGGCGAGCGCGCTGCCGAACGCGGCGAACAGCACGATCAGGAGCACGGCGGAAGCATTGCGCGTCGCTGGGAACAGCAGCCCGGTTGCGCCTAGCGCTTCGAGCAACGGCACCGCGTAGGCCATCGGCATGACGACGAACGACGGCAGCAGGCGGTAAGCCACAAGCGACGCGCCGAACTTCGCCGGCTCGCGCAGCTTCGCGGCCGCGCCGATCAAAACGACGATCGCGACCGCCGCGACGCACACCATGAGAACGACGGGATCGAGCATGGCGGCCACCTCAAGGATTGACGAGCAGCGTCGACGTCGAGCCGAGCTGTTTTTCGACGTGCTTCAGCTTGCCGGTCTGCGCATCCATCACGACGAGATCGGAGGTCGGCGTGAGGCCGTAGAAAAGCGGCTTGTCGTCGATGCTGACCTGGATCGAGAGGAACGGATCGATCTTCTGCTTCGCCAGATCCCAGCGCGCGATGCGCTTTTTCGTCGACGTATCGAAGACCCATACTTCGGTCGCCGGGTCCTTGTGCGAACCGTCGGCGCCCTTGTGCATCGCGACGTAGAGGCGATGCGTGCCGGCATGCAACGCGATCTGCTGAAGACCGCCCGGACGCCAGCCCGCTTTCTTCTCCTGCGCGCTGACGAGCGGCCACGGCGTGCCGAACGCAGGCGCGTCGCCCGAGAAATCGGCGGTGCGCACGCTGCCTTCGTAGGTGAGGAACCAGTACTGGTTGCCCTCGCGCGCGGCGTTGATGAACGCCGGATCGCGATCGACGTCGATGAACGCGTCGGAGAGCTTGCGGCTCGCTTCCTTGCCGTTCGCATCGAGCGTGATGGTCAATGCCTTGCCGCTCTCGCACATCGCCGAGAAGCGGTTGTTTCCGCTCGGATACGCGAGCACGCAGCCGTCCGTGTCGACTTCGCCGAGCACCTTCTTCGCGGCCGTGTCGATCACCGTGACCGAGGTCGACGGCGTGACGTTCGCGACATAGAGGAAGTGGCCGTCGTCGGATAGCGCGGTGTTGTACGGCGACGGCACGTGCTGTCCGTGCTTCGGCGGAATCGCGATTTCGCCGGTGACGGCGAGCGTCGTGTTGTCGATCAGCTCTACGACGTCGGTGCGATCGCCGTGCGAGCCGCGCGCGAAATACGTGGTCGCGATGTAGCTCGTCTTGTGGTCCGGCGAGATCGCGAAGCCCGGCGCAAAGCCGCCGTCGATCTGGCCGAGGAAGCGGTTGGCATCGGCATCGAAGACATGCACCCGCGCATCGGTCATGCTCGCGAACGAGATGTCCGGCACGTAGATCTGGTGCGGACTATAGGGCGGAACCTTGGCGACGGTCAGCTCTTCCGGCTTCTCGGCGGCGCTCGCCAGATGCCATGCCACTAGACCAGACATCACCGCCGCCATCGAGGCGGCCAGCCGTCTGCGTTTCATCGTATCCCCTCCGTAGGTCTATCGTGGGACAGACTCTAAGGCGAGGAAAAACGGCGGTCGCGCCGGGAACGGCAAGGCGTGCTTGCCGATTTGGGATAGTCGAAAGACGGGTGAAAGAGAGGACCGCGAACGCCTGTTCTAATCGTTCGCTGGGCGGCAAAAGCTTAAGAACGGCGAGCCGTCTGCGACGGCAGTTCGCCGAACTGATTGCGATAGTCGCTCGCAAAATGGCCCAGATGCGTGAAGCCCCATCGGGCCGCGGCTTCGGCAACCGGGACGTCGCATTGAGGCGTCGAGAGCAAAAGGCGCCGCACCTCCATCAGGCGGATCGAGCGCAGGTAATTCGCGGGATTCGTCTGCGCGACCGCCTGAAAGCTGTTTTGAATCGTGCGGCGGGAGACACGCAGCGCCGCGCACAGATCGAGCACCGACACCGGCTCCTCCGGGCGCGCGAGCACGAGTTCGTGGCTGCGCCACACGATCTCGTGCTGGCAGGCCTGCGTGAGGCGGCTCGTCTGGTCGGGGAAATGATAGGTGATGAGATCGAGGATGCCTTCGGCCACTTCCTGCGCGAAGCGGCGCTGCCCGTCCTGATCGGCGATGCGCTCCGGCTGCGCGAGCACGCGTTCGAGCGCCTCGACCATGCGCCGGCCCGCCCGGATGCCGGCCGCAGGCGGAATGTCGATGACATCGCGGTCGAACAGCGCGTCGTCCAGGTCGATGCCGGCGGCGTCCGCGACCCTGCCGAGCACGCGCGGTTCGATGGCAATCCCCACGAGCGACATGTCCGCCGGCGAATGCAGTGTGAATTCCTTCGCCCCCGACGCGACGACCATCGCGCCCTGCTCCAGCTTCACGCCGCGAAAGGTGAAAGGCGCGCTGCCGTTGAGCGCGAGTCCGAACGTGGTGTAACCCGCCGGCAGGCCGCCGCGCTGGACCACGCGCACGTTCGCCGCCTCCTGAAAGACCTGCACGCCTTCTACGGCGACCTGCTTGACCGTGCTCTGGAACGCGCCCGCCCCGATCTGGTCGTAGCGCTGGTCCCAGCCGCGCAGCGAGGCCGCATGCCGGTCTGCGTCGTTGAATACTTCGTGATTGACGTACACGGCGTCTCCTTTGTCCCATGCAACCCGTTGCCGAGGCGTCTTGCGCGCCGATCGGCAAGGATAAACCGGCCACGCGGATGGTCAATAAAGATTAACCATGTCTCGCCTAAAGGATTTACCGGTGCGGTTTTGGGGTCAGGTCTGCGCGCTTGAAACAATCGATGGTGCGCGCCGCACGCTCAGCCGAACTTCCCCGCGACGATCTTCGTCGCCGATGCGAGCACGTCGCTGCGCGCCTTGGCATCCTGCTCGCGTTGCGTGAAGTAGATCACGACGACGATCGGCGCCTTCGATGGCGGCCACAGCACGGCGACGTCGTTCGAGGTGCCGTAGTCGCCCGTGCCGGTCTTGTCGGCGACTTGCCAGTCGCGCGGCACGCCTGCGCGAATGCGCGCGTCGCCTGTCGTGTTGCCGCGCATCCACGCCTGAAGCTGGTCGCGCTCGCGTGCGCCGAGCGCATCGCCTAGCGCGAGCCGCTTAAGCGATCGAAGCATCGCGGCGGGCGTCGTCGTGTCGCGCAGATCGCCGGGAATCGCCGTGTTGAGCTCGGTCTCCGTGCGGTCGAGGCGGAACTCGTCGTCGCCGATCGAGCGCGCGAACGCCGTTACCGCGGGCGGCCCGCCGAGCAGCCGGATCAGCAGGTTCGCCGCCGAGTTGTCGCTGTACTGGATGGCGGCGGCGCACAGTTCGGAAACCGTCATGCCGTCGGCGACGTGCTTCTCCGACACCGGCGAATAATTGACGAGATCGCTTTGCGTGTAGCGGATGCGCTCGTCGAGCAAACCGTCTTCGTGCGCACTGCGCGTGAGAATCGCGGACGCGAGCAGCACCTTGAACGTGCTGCAAAACGGGAAGCGTTCGTCCGCGCGATAGTTGACGATCGCGCCGTCGCCGGTATTGAGCGCCGCCACGCCGAGGCGCCCGTTCGATGCCGCTTCGAGCGCCTTCAGTTGCGATGCCGCGGACGGGTCCACGCGCCACGCGGTGCAGGCACCGGCGAACGGAACGGAGGCGGCGGCGGCGAGCAATGCACGGCGAACGGGGGAATGCGTCATCTGGCATGGACCTCGATGGTGGGCAGAGGACGCAATTTTACGGGCTTATCCGTGGACGGTTCCACAGGCGGGATCGTCGCCTAATCTTTGGGAACGACGGCCGCGAGCGCGCCGAACCGCCGATCACGAGCTTGTCGCCGATGACGATGTCGGGGTTGCTCACCGTGTTCCTGATGAAGCACACTTGAGGGACGCCTTCGATCCGGCGCTGTTCGTTCAGGCTCGGACCGTTCATCTGGAATCCTCCTGATCGGCAGCCGTGGGGTCACGACCATCCGCGTGCTTGGACAAAAATGAGCGCGTGGAACGTGATGCCGGTAAACGAACTTTCTCCAAATGACATCCAGGACCAAGCATGTGGGCACATCAGGAGAGCATCGAAATCGCCGCAAAGCCTGAGCGCATCTGGGCGCTACTCAGCGATGTAGCGAGCTGGCCGCGATGGAACAGCGGTATCGAGCGCGTCGAGCTTCACGGACCGTTCGTGACCGGCACGACGTTTTCCATGACTGTGCCCGGCGCGGACACGTTCACGAGCCGGCTTCTGGCCGTTCACGAGAACGCCTCTTTCGTCGACGAAACCATTCTGGACGGCACGCGCGTCGTGGTGCTGCACGAGATCTCTCCGCTGTCTTCCGGCAAAAGCCGCGTGACGTACAGCACTGAGATCACCGGTCCGGACGAGGATGAATTCGGCCCGATGGTCACCGGCGATTTCGGGGATGTCCTGAAGACGCTGAAATCCCTCGTGGAATCATCTTGAGCCGCACGTCATGACGAAAAACGTGATCGTGCTCGGCGCGGGCATCGTCGGCGTGAGCGCCGCCTTGCATCTGAGGCAGCGCGGCTGCGACGTCGTGCTAGTCGACAAACGCGCGCCCGGCGAAGAAACCAGCTTCGGCAATGCAGGCCTGATCGAGGCATCGTCGGTCGTGCCCTACGCGTTCCCGCGCGACTGGCGCACCGTGCTGCGCTTCGCGTGCAACGGTTCGACAGCGCTGCGCTACGACCTGCGCTCGCTGCCCGCCTACGCGCCGTGGCTTGCGCGCTACTGGCGGGAATCGGCGCCTGCGCAGCTCGCCGCCGCCGCGCGCGACATGCTGCCGCTCGTCTCGCGATGCGTCGCGGAACACGAGGCGCTGATCGATCGCGCCGGCCTGCACGCGCTCGTGCGACCGACCGGCTGGCTCGAAGCGTGTCGCTCGCAGGCCTCGTTCGAGCGCACGGCGCGTGGCGCGCAGCGGCTCGCGGCGACGCACGGACTCGCCGTCGACATCCTCGACAGCGCGGCGCTGCAACGTGCCGAAGCCTCGCTCGCGCCCGGCTATGCCGGCGCGGTCCACTGGCACGATCCGCTCAGCGTGTCGGACCCGGGCGCGCTCACGAAGGGCTACGCAGCGCTTCTCGAACGCGAAGGCGGACGCATCGTGCGAGGCGACGCCGCGACGCTCGAAGCGCTCGAAACGCGCGGCAACGGCTGGCGCGTGCAGACCGAAGACGGCGCGATCGAGGCCGCGACGGTCGTCGTCGCGCTCGGCGTATGGTCGGGCGATGTGTTGCGGCCGCTCGGGTATCGCGTCCCGCTGATGGCAAAGCGCGGCTATCACATGCATTACGAAGGCGCGGCAAACGCCGCGCTGAATCGCCCGGTCGTCGATATTGAAAACGGCTTCGTCGTGGCACCGATGAAGCGCGGGCTGCGGCTCACGACCGGCGTGGAACTCGCGTCGCGAGACGCCGCCGAGCTACGGCCAACTGGACCGCGCCGAACGCCTCGCCCGGCCGGTGTTCGGTCTCGGGTGCAGACTCGACGAGAAACCGTGGCTCGGTTTGCGCCCGTGCACGCCAGACATGCGGCCGGTCATCGGTGCCGCGGGACGGCACGCGGGCTTATGGTTCGACTTCGGACACGCGCATCACGGCCTGACGCTCGGACCCGTGACGGGGCGTCTGATCGCGGAACTGATCGTCGGCGAGACGCCGGTCGTCGATCCGGCGCCGTACCGGCCAGCGAGATTCGCCTGAACGCCGCACTCAGTCGCCTTGCGAAATCTGCTCGGCGCTCGGCAGATCGGCCACCGTCCAGCCGCCGCCCAGCGCCTTCACGAGTGCGACGCTCGCGGCCATGCGCCTGCGTTCGATATTGACCGCCGCGCGCTGGTCCGACAGCACGATCGCCTGCGTGACGACCACGCTCAGGTACGTAATCGCGCCGTTCTCGTAACGGTTCCCCACCTTGTTCAACGCGCGCTGCGCCGCATCGACGGCTTCGCGCTGCGCGGCGAGCGCGCGCTTGAGGACCTGCAGCGCGTTGAGGTTGTCCTCCACCTGCCCGAACGCGGTGAGCACCGTCAACCGGTAATCGGCGACGCTCTCGTCGTATGCCGCGCGCGCCGCATCGCGGGCCGCCGCGCGGCCGCCGAAGTCGAGCACCGTGAACGCGAGTTGCGGTCCGAGCGACCAGAAGCGGCTCGGCGCCATCAGCCAGGAACTGAAGTTGGTCGCTTCCAGCCCGCCTGTCGCCGCGAGCAGCAGATTCGGAAAGAACGCTGCCGTCGCCACGCCGACGCGCGCATTCGCCTCCGCCACGCGCCGCTCGGCGGCCGCGATGTCGGGACGCCGTTCGAGCAGCGCCGACGGAATGCCGAGCGGCAGCGCATCGAGCGCGGCCGCGGGGTTCGGCACGTTACCCGCGTTGAGCGGCGGGACGTCGAGTGTGAACGTCGATGGCGGCTCGCCCACCAGAATCGCGATGGCGTTCACGAGGCGGCTCTTCGTCGTTTCCAGATCGATGAGTTGCGCCTGCGTCGACTTCAGTTGCTCCTCGGCCTGCGCGACATCGGATTCCGCCGCGATGCCGCCCGCGAAACGGTCCTTGGTCAGCGTGAGCGCCTTCTGATAGGCCGCGAGCGTCTCCGTGAGCAGGCGCTCTTCCTCGACCGTGCCGCGCAGTTCGAAGTAGTTGGTCGCGAGTTCGGCCTGCATCGAGAGGATCGCGCTGTGGAGATCGGCGGCGCTCGCCTCGGCCTCGGCGCGCCCGCCCTCGACCGCGCGCGAGATGCGGCCCCAAAGGTCGGGCTCCCAGGAAATCTGCGCGTTGATCATGTAGTCGGGCAGCGTGACGCCCGCGCTCGACTTGTACAGCACGTTCTCCGAGGCCCGCGACTGGTTGAACGCGGCGTTCGCGGTCACGGTCGGAAAGTACGCGGCGCGCGATTGCGCCACGGCCGCGCGCGCGCCGCGAAAGCGCGCGGACGCCGCCGCGACCGTCTGGTTCGCCGATGCGACCTGCTCTTCGAGCGCGTTCAGTTGCGCATCGCCGTAGATTTCCCACCACGGTGCGCGCGCGTGGGCGTCGGCGGGCTGCGCGGGCTTCCAGTCCTTCGACGCCGCCGCCTGCACGCCCGCATCGATCGACTTGTAGTTCGCGGGCGTGCTCACTTCCGGACGCACATAGTCGGGACCGGCGACGCAGCCCGCGAGCGCGGCTGTGAAAGCGGCCATCGCGCAAACCGGCCAGCGATTCATGACGCCTTGTCCTCCTTCTTGTCGCCGCTCTTTTTCTGCGCGTCGCTCACGCGCACGGCCGCGCCGTCGATGATCGAATCCGGCGGATTGATGATCACGCGCTCATCGCCCGTCAGGCCCGAGACGATCGACACGCGCGTCCCGTAGTCGGTGCCGAGCACTACCGGCAAGAGCTTCACGCGGCTGTTCGCGTCGACGGTAGCGGCGCGCACGCCTTCGGGCCGAAACAGCAACGCATTGCCCGGCAGCATCAGCCCGGGGTTCGCGCTCGTCAGCCTGAAACGCACCTGCGCATACGCGCCCGCGAGCAGTTCGCCCGCCGGATTTTTAACTTGCACCTCGACGCGCATCGTGCGCGCGACCGGATCGACGGCGCCCGCCGTGCGCACCGTGACGCCCTCGAACCTGCGCTCGTTCTGCTCGGTGAGCAGCAGTTCGGCGGGCAGACCGACATGCACGAGCCGCGCATACGCCTGCGGTACGTCGACGAACACGCGCAGCGTCGTCGGGTCCTGCACGTGGAAGAGTTCGCGCGTTGCCGTGCCGCTGCCTGCGTCGATCAACTGGCCGACGTCGGTATTGCGCGCGGTGACGACGCCGTCGAACGGCGCGTAGATCTTCTGGAACGACACGAGTTGCGAAAGCCGCGACACGTTTGCCTGCGCGGCGTTGAGCGCGGCTTGCTTGGCGAGCATGTCGCCGTTCTTCTCGTCGGTTTCCTGGCGCGACACCGAATTGTTCTTCGCCATCTGTTCCCAGCGCTCGGCCGTCGTCTTCGCGAGCAGATAGTTCGCGCGCGCGGTCTGCTCGTCGGCGCGGGCCTGGCGGAGCTGATCGTTGATCTCGGGCGCGTCGATCTCCGCGAGCAGTTGCCCCTTCTTCACATGCTCGCCGATATCCACCGTCCAGCGCCGCAAATAACCGTTCGTGCGCGCGAAGATCGGCGCGTCGGAGAACGCGCGGATGTCGCCCGCGAGGATGAGGTCCTGGGTCGCCTTCATTCGCGTCGGCGTGATGACTTCGACGGTCTGCACGCTGTAGCGCTCGACATTGCGTTCGAGTTCCGCATGCGCCGAACGGCGCGAGACGATGCCCTGCACGATCAGCGCTAGCACGACCAGCACCGCGAGCAGGAGCCAAAGCCTGCCGCGTCGCCGGTGAGGTCGTTGCGATTGCTGCTCTTCCATTGATGCTCCGCTGGATTCTTATTCAGTGCTGTTGACGTGCGACCGCGCCCGCGTCCGGCTTGTTGCGCTCGCGCGCCTCGATGCGCTTGTAGATCATCGAAAAGACGACGGGCACGAAAAACAGCGTCGCGATGGTGCCGACCATCAGCCCGCCGATCACCGCGCGCCCGAGCGGCGCGTTCTGCTCGCCGCCCTCGCCCAAACCGATCGCCATCGGCACCATGCCGATCATCATCGCGAGCGCCGTCATGAGCACCGGGCGAAACCGCGTGTAGCCCGCTTCGAGCGCGGACGCTACCGCGTCGCCGTGCTCCTGCAGGGCCGAGCGCGCGAAGCTCACCACCAAGATGCTGTTCGCGGTCGCGATGCCGATACACATGATCGCGCCGGTGAGCGCGGGAATGGAAAGCGTGGTGTGCGTGAGAAACAGCATCCAGACGATGCCCGCGAGCGCGCCCGGCAGCGCCGTGATGATGATGAACGGATCGAGCCACGACTGGAAATTCACGACGATCAGCAGATACACCAGCACGACCGCAAGGATGAGGCCGAGCGCGAGGCCGTTGAACGACGTGTTCATCGTCTCGACCTGACCGCGAATGCGGATCGACGAGCCTTTGGGCAATTCGCCGCGCGATTCGTCGATGAGGCGCTGGACGTCGTCCGATACCGCGCCGAGATCGCGCCGCTCGGTACTCGCGTAGAGGTTGATGCTCGTCTGCGCGTTGTAGTGATAGACGACCGCCTCGCGCGAACCGCGCGACAGCGTGGCGAGCGAGCCGAGCAGATTGGTCCGGCCCGACGCGGACGTCAGCGGAATGTTCGCGACCGATTGCAGCGAATCCATGTCGTATTGCGGCGACGATGTGATGACGTTGTAGCTCACGCCGTTGGCCGGATTGAGCCAGAACGTCGGCGTCGTCTGCTGGCTGCCGGAGAGCGTGATGAGCAGATTGTTCGCGACGTCGCGCTGCGTGAAGCCCGCCTGCAGTGCCTTCGTGCGGTCCACTTCGACGTTGATCGAAGGTAGATCGGACGGCTGCTGGATGCGCGCATCGACGAGACCGGGCACGCGGCGCATCTTCTCCAGCAGCCGGTTCGCGAACGCGCGATTGCCCTTTACGTCGCGCCCGACGATCTCGACATCGATCGGCGCGGGCACGCCGAAGTTGAGGATCTGGCTCGTGATGTCGGCGGGAAGGAACGAGAAGCTCACGCCCGGAAACTCGGCCGGCAGACGCTGCCGCAATTCGTGGATGTAGTCGGCGGTCGGCTTGTGCTCTTCGGTCAGGCTGATAAGGATATCGGCGTCGGCGGAACTGATCGTGCCCGTGTTGCTGTACG
Organism: Caballeronia sp. LZ024; assembly: GCF_031451455.1. Lineage (NCBI taxonomy): Bacteria > Pseudomonadati > Pseudomonadota > Betaproteobacteria > Burkholderiales > Burkholderiaceae > Caballeronia > Caballeronia sp. LZ024. The sequence goes on from NZ_JARUXL010000001.1 coordinate 1,743,765, forward strand.
ACAGGTTGATGCCCGACACCGGCAGGCCGATGTTGTCGATGATCGAATGCACTTCGTTCTTCGGGATCAACTGGCGCACGCGCTGGTCGACGCGATCGGTGAGTGCGGCCGTCTCCTCGATGCGCGTGCCGGTGCGCGTGCGCAGATGCATCGCGATCACGCCGGCATCGACGGACGGAAAGAAGTCTCGGCCGAGAAACGGCGCGAGCCCGAGCGAGAGCAGGCAGCACAGGAGGAAGATCAGCGCGAAGCGGCCGGGATGCGCGAGTTGCGCTTCGAGAAAGCCGCGATAGCGCGTGCGGACCGCTTCGAAGCGTCGCTCGAAACCCAGATGGATGCGCACGAACGGATTGCGCGAGCCCTTCATGCCTTCGACATCGCCGCCCATGTGCTCGTGATTGCGCAAGAGGTACTTCGCGAGCGTCGGGATCAGCGTGCGCGAGAAGAAGTACGACGCGAGCATCGCGAACACGACCGCTTCCGCGAGCGGCACGAAAAGATAATGCGCGACGCCCGTCAGCAGAAACATCGGAATGAACACGATGCAGATGGAGAGCGTCGAGACGAGCGTCGGCACGGCGATCTGCTGCGCGCCGTCGAGAATCGCCTGCTCCAGTTCCTTGCCCTGCTCCAGGTTCTGGCTGATGTTTTCGATGGCGACGGTCGCATCGTCGACGAGAATGCCGACCGCGAGCGCGAGGCCGCCGAGCGTCATGATGTTGATCGTCTGGCCGATCGCGGAGAGCGCGACGATCGAGGTCAGCATCGAGAGCGGAATCGAGATCGCGATGATGAGCGTCGCGCGCCAGCTGCCGAGAAAGAGCAGCACCATCAGCGCGGTCAGCCCCGCGGCGATCACCGCTTCGCGCAGCACGCCCGACACGGACGCGCGCACGAAGAGCGACTGGTCCGCGACCGGGTCGATCTTGAGCGATTCGGGCACGAGGCCGCGCAGCGTGGGCAAGAGCGCCTTCACGCGCGCGACGATGTCGAGCGTCGAGGCGTTGCCGCTCTTGTTGATCGTCAGTAGCGATGCGCGCGTGCCGTCGAGGCGCACGATGTTGGTCTGCGGCTGGAAGCCGTCGCGCACGTGGGCGACGTCCTTGATGTAGATCGTGCCGTTCGGGCCGGTGCGGATCGGGATGTCGTTCAGGCCTTCGATCGAATTCGGGCTCGCGTTCAGGCCGACGGAATATTCGGTCGGGCCGATCTTGGTCGTGCCGGTCGGCAGGATCAGGTTCTGCGCGGTGATCGCGCTGACGACGTCGGTGGGCGCGAGGTTCTTCGCCTGCAGTCTCGCCGAATCGATATCGACCATGATCTGGCGCTGCTTGCCGCCGTAAGGAAGCGGCACGGACGCGCCCTGCACCGTCGCGAGTTGCGTCTTGAGGAAGCTGTTGCCAAAGTCGTAAAGCTGCTGCTCGGTGAGTTCGGGCGACGACAGCGCGAGCCGCAAAATCGGCACCGTCGATGCGTTGAAGCGCAGGATGTTCGGCGGCGTGATGCCGGGCGGCAGCGAGCGAAGCTGGGTCTGCGAAAGCGCGGTGATTTCCGCGATCGCTTCATCGACGTTCGCGTTCGGCTGGAAATAGATGCGGATGACCGCGATGCCCGGCAGCGATTCCGATTCGATGTGCTCGATGTCGTTCACCGCCACCGAAAGGCCGCGCTCGTAGTTGAGCGTGATGCGGCGTTCCATCTCGGCGGGCTGCAGGCCGTTGTACGACCAGATGACGGAGACGACCGGGATATCGATGTTGGGAAAGATGTCGGTCGGCGTGCGCAGGATCACGAGCGGACCGATGATCAGCAACAGCAGGGACAGAACGATAAACGTGTACGGGCGCCTCAGCGCGAGTCTGACGATCCACATCGATTTCGCTTGCCCGGTTGGTCCCTGTAAGCCGGTTATTGGACTATGCAACGCACCCGCTACGATGACACAACTGAAGCTTACAAAACAAATTGCGCAAACGGTTGCGGACGTTTGCGCGGAAAATAATCCGCTGAAGAATGGCCGACCGACGGGCTGCCGGTTTTTCGCCCACGCGTAAGGACGTCCGGCGAGCGGCGGCTAATTCGCGGGAATCGTCACGATCGGCGCTTTCGAACTCTGCGTGACCTCGGCGAGCGCCATCAGGTTCTGCACGACCGTAAATGCGTATTTGGAATCGAAGTCGCGCCGTTCGATCCAATACTCCTGCTGTCCATACAGAATGTCCACGTAGGCATCGGGCGGCGCCTTCTTCCCCACCTTCACGATGATCGTCGGCCGCGTTTCTCCGCCGATCAGGCCGATCGTCGGCTTGGTCGCGCCGCTCCCGATCTGCTCGTCGGGCACGTTCACCTGCGCACCCAGGTCGGTGAGAATGCCGAGCACCGAACGCGTGACCATCTGAATGTGGTCGCCGCGCTGCGTCGATTGCCCGTAGACGATCTCATAGGTCTTCGTCTTCGGCGAAAGCTTCAGCAGCTTGCGCACGCGCGTGAGATCGGCGGACGTTTCCTTCGACGTGCCGCTCGTCGTCGCGCCGAGCGTGATGAACACACGACCGACATGGTCGTCGTCGCGCGACTCGATGTTCAGTTCGCCTGCCAGTTGCAGGCGTCGCAGCGAGCGCAGCAACTGGAAGAACTCGGGCGCGCCCGAATTGTTCGGGCCGCCAAGCGCCGTGCCGTTTTGCAGTCCGCCAATCGACTGCGCGGTGATGCGCAGCAAAAGATCGATCGGCATGCCGCTTTCGGCGAGCGGCATGACGAGCGTCGGCGAAAGCGGCCGGATGTAGGCGCTCGCGTAGGCTTCGCCGGTCGTCGGCGTGAAGGTGAACGTGGGGTGGTTCGAGTACGAGACGGTGCCCGTCGCGAGCGCATAGTTCGGCTGCGCGCCGGACCCGGCGTTGAGCGTCGTGCCGGCGGTCGTGTCGAACGTATAGGCCGCGATGATCTGGCTGACCGTCAGGAAAGCCGGCGAATCCGCGAATCGCAAGCCGACGATCGCGGCAAGAATTTCACGCTTCTTGGCATCCCCGAGCGCCCGCGCATAATCGACCTGATCGGCTTTCAGCCGGTTCGGTCCGATCATCGAACATCCCGCGCAAAGGCACGCGAGACCAAGCACCGCTGTCGAAATTGCTTTCCTTGTCATGGCCTTTTGAGAGCTGGATCGGTTTCGATCAGGCGGCAGCACGCCGCCAACCCGGGCCACGGGCGCAAATTTCATACCTTTAAGGTTGAATCGACGACGCGGATGCGCGAATTGAGCCTCCCCGCGCGCCTTTTCGTGCGCGCGTGCGCGCGTGCGCGGTGCCGAAACGGATCGGACTACCGCGGCGTTGGTGTGCCCGAAGTCGGAGTCGGCGCTGGAGCGGGGTGTCGATCCGTGATGTGGCGAGCGGCTTCGGCGTGCTGCGCGACGAGCGTATCGAGCCGATCGGAGGCGAAGCGCGGTCCGTCGCCGCGTGCAAAAGCGGGTGCCGCAAACGAGGATGTCAGTGCCAGCAACGACACGGCCACAAGCTCTCTTTTCATGATTCGCTCCAGACGTCTCCGGACTTGCTCAGGACGAAACAATCGGAGGGCGTCGCCTGGGATTACGTGCGCCCTCAGCTGTATTTGACGTCCGCACGAACTCGCCCTTCAACTGCGGATTGCATCGCCATGAGGCGCGCCGCACGAATTCATGCAGATTCCGCCCATATCTTTTGCTCCTAAGAGCCCCCTGGCAAGGTTTCATCGAGCGAGAACTCGACGTTCGGGAAGTCCTGCAGGCGTCCGTTGACTTCGGCCTCGCGCTCGCTGGTGAACAAACCGTCGAGATAGTCGAACGAGAGCTTCGGCACCAGCGCCTTCAGCGCGAGTTCCGCACTCTTCTTCGGCTCGACCGCGATCTCGTCGACGTCGAGGCACGCGCAAAACTGGCCGCCCTTCGTTTCCATCGCGCCCACGTCGATGACCTTGCCATCGACGTTCTGCGCCAGAATGCGCTGCTCCACCGCGAACAGCCGGAACGGGCGTTCCAGGCGCGCGGCGGTATCGCCAGTATCCTTGGTGGTCATTTTCTGCTCCAGTGGGTCGCGGGAGAAACCGCGTCAGCCCGCCTCGCCGACGCTGCCCGGATCGGGCAGATCGGGCTTGCCTTCTGTCGGCGCCGGCGGCTCCGGCTCCATCTTTGAATCGCGCTTTTGTTCCGGGGTCAGGCGCCGGTCGGCGGCGGTGGGATCGGTCGTGGTCTGCTGCGGAGGTGTCGGGCGGGCCGATTGCGTGTCGTCTGTCATGGCGATGTGTCCTTGGAAGGGATTCCATCGCTATGTAGCACGTCGCGCGCCTACCACCTTGCGCGGGGCTTCGACGCGTTCAGGAACGTGCGGCGCAATGCGGATATCGGGACTCTGGCGTTGCGGAATGCAAATGAGCGCGAAGGGATGCGTCGCGAGGAGATTGTCGCGACGCCTGCGTCGCGGTTAGCCGAGATCGGGCGTTACCATACGCCTTGCGCGTCCATCGTCGCGATAGGGGGGCGCGCCGCGCCGACGCGCGTCCAGTCATCGAAGCTGGCATCGTGTGCAAGCGACGTCGTGGCTATCGCGGAATCGGACGCCGCGTCCAGGGCCTGCCCTGTCACAGAAGCGCCGCGCGCCGATTGGCCGTGCGTCGATTTGCTCCATTCGAGCCACGCGGCGCTCCACGGGTCGGGCTCGGCGTCGCCGGGCGGCGTGACGTGCGACGCGGACCCGCCGTTCGGCGAATTCCCGGCCTGCGTTGCATTGGCGCGTTCTAGCGACGCCGCGGTCGCAGTCACCGCGTGGCGCTGCGGGGCGCGCACGTCGCCTTCGATCCATTGCGTTTGACTGACGCTCGCGGCCAGATGTGGTGCGGGTTGCGCTCGCCCGGCCATCGTGTCGATCTGCGGCGAATTCGGTCCACCGTCCATTGCACTGCCGACGCTCGCGGCCGACACCCAATCGTCCGCAGCGCTCGCTGCCTGCGCGTCGGCCGCAATTTGGGGTCCGCGTGACACGCCATGACTGGACGGCGCAGCATGCACGACGTGGCCTTCGGACACGCCGACGCGCGGCCGGATGGCAGCAGCATGCACATTGAACGCGGGTCGATGATGCTTGACCCGCCTTTTGCTTGCCGTGTCATCGGGCCGTCTGGCCTGGGAAAACCGCTGCGGCACATATTCGAGAACGGAATCCATCGTGTCGCCGCCCAGCGACGCTCGGACGCCGCCCGCATTCGTCGCCATCGACTGCGTCGCGTCTGCCGCATCGGGCAGCAACTGCGCCTGCGCTCCGGCAAACGACGGAGCCCATCCGACAAGTGCGAGCACGCCCAACGCCGCCCGCCTGAGGAGCGCAAGCGAAGCGACACTGGCCGTAGAGCTCGCCGCACCGCGAGCGAGCGTGGCCTGAGTTGGACGAAGCGCAAGACGGTGGCGAGCGTTCATTATCATTGGCATCACTGATTGATGAACTTGCCAACATAGCGCAAACGCCAGTCACGCACTGTGAACAATTGTTTAGGCGCCTGCGCGGCTTCATGTCGATTGCGCGTCGAGTATGGCGCATGGTCCCGCAATCCACACCGAACGATGCCGAAAGACCAAAAAAAAACCGGACGCCTGGGCGTCCGGTTTTCGTGCTGCCTGCCGCAGAAGCTGTGCGGATCAGAAGCGGTGGATGATACCCACGCCCGCCGCAAACATGCTGCGCGAGGCCGACGGTGCGCCCTGGAAGCCATCGCCGATCGACGCATTGGCCGCTGTCTGGCGTACAACGCCAGCCGACGGGTAGTACAGCGTGTTGCCGTTCGCGCGCTGGAACGCTTCGAGCGCGTACAGGCCCGTGCGCTTGGACAGCGAGTAGTACTGGGACAGGTTGAACTGGTGGTACGACGCTGCGTCGTTGATGCCGTTCGCCTTGCTAGCCCACGTGTAGCTGTAGCCCGCGCCGAAGTCCCACACCGGCGACGCCTTCCAGTGAAGCACGGTCCCCGCCGTGTTGAAGACCGCTTCGCTGGCGAACAGTGAGTTGAGGCCCGGGATGTACTGAACGTTCGTATAGGTCGCCGTGATGTCCCACGAGCTGTTGAACGTGTAGCCGCCCGCAACCGCGAAACGCTGTTGCGCCTGCGCCCGCTGATAACCCGACGTGATCGCGGACACGCCCGCTTGGCCGCCGCCCGTAGTGCTCGTCGTGTCGTTGATGGTCGTCGAGCTGCCGCTGTAGATGCCGCCGCCGTTAGCCGCGTTGTTGATGCGCGAGAACGCCACCGCGAGGCCGATCGGGCCTTGAGCGTACTGCGCGCCGGCCGACCATGTCGAGCCCTGATACGCGCTGCCCGGCACGCCGGCGAACGAGTACGAGCCGCTCACCGTCAGGCCGTAAAGCTTCGGCGACGTATAGACGATAGAATTGTTCGCCCGGTAGATCGTGTCGAGGCCATCCAGATCGCCCGGGTGCGCGCCGAAGTAGCCGGTGAGCCAGTTCGTCGGGCTATACGGCGAAAGGAGCGTGTAGTACGAGCTGTACTGACGGCCGGCCGTCAGCGTACCGTAGGCGGGGTTCGTCAGGCCGACCCATGCCTGGCGCGCAAACAGCGCGTTGGAAAACTGAGCCTGTCCCGAGTTGATGTCGAAGCCCGATTCCAACTGGAAAATTGCCTTGCTGCCGCCGCCGAGGTCTTCCGCGCCCTTCAGGCCGAAGCGGCTGCCCGCCCAGATGCCCGAAGCCATTTTGACGTTCGAACGGCCCGGTGTGGTTTTGGCGAGGTTCGTCTGGCTGCTCTGGTAGACGACCGAGTCATCGACGATACCGTACAGCGTCACGCTGCTCTGCGCGAACGCCGGTGCTGCGCTCAGCGCCGCACCGGCGATCACAGCGGCTTTAGTCTTGTTGTAACGCTTCATTCTCATCTCCTCTGAGCGGTTTGTCGGATTCTTTGGGCTTGCTTAGCGACAAGGCCTGACGCCCGACACCTTTATGCCAGTTGGCTTAAGGCGCGGCCTTAGAATGCTCGCCAGTGTAATGTTATCGAGATCGAAAGCGAAAGTTCCACGAACAGCGACTGTCGTTTTTTTTCACTGTCTGGTTAACCAGTATTTTCGCGGCCGACTGGTTGAGGCGAGCTTCGGAAACCGCACGGGACATGGCCTCCGGGCGAGGCCACCAAGAAGAAAAAATCATCAACGAAAGCGTGCGCGACCTGCTTTCATACAGCTTTCGATTGCAGGTTGAATGCTGAGGGATCGCGCTTTAAGCCGCTAGCGGACCGCAATCCGAACGCGTCAGCGACGCGCTTCGGTGACCATGCGCCACGCGAGTCCGGCGAGCACCGTGCCCATCAGCCAGCGCTGGACGACGAGCCAGAACGGCCGGCCCGCGAGGAACGTCGCGATGGATCCGGCCATGATCGCGATGACCGAATTCACGGCGACGCTGATCGCGATCTGCAGCGACCCGAGCACGAGCGACTGCGCGAGCACGCTGCCGTGCCCTGCTGCGGGCGCGATGAATTGCGGCACCAGTGAAAGGTACATGACCGCGATTTTCGGATTGAAAACGTTCGTGACGAAGCCCATCCCGAAGAGCTTGCGGGGACTGTCTGCGGGCAGTGCGCGGACCTGGAACGGCGAATGTCCACCCGGCCTGACGGCCTGCCAGGCGAGATAGAGCAGATAGGCGGCACCGCCGAAACGCAACGCGTCGTAGGCGAACGGCACCGCGAGCAGGAGCGCCGTGATGCCGAGCGCCGCGCACAGCATGTAGACGACGAAGCCGAGCGCGACGCCCGCGAGCGAGATCAGTCCGGCGCGCCGTCCCTGGCAGATCAAGCGGGAGACGAGATAGACCATGTTGGGTCCGGGCGTGAGCACCATCCCCAGCGCGACGAAACCGAACGCGACGAGCTTGCTGATTTCAGGCATGACTTCGTTTGATGGTATCGACGGAACGACGAGGACATGCGTGCGGCCCCAAACGGTACACGCTCCGCGATGGCGATCCATCCCGAGCCACCGCTCACGCGAGCCGGCGCCGCGGTTCGCGTGGCGCCGGCCGAGCGAGATGCCGCTTCGCCGACGTTTCTAGGGCTCGAGTTTCTAGGATTCGATACGCGCGCGCAGTTCGCGCGCCGTCTCGAGCAGGCCTTCGTAGCCCGACCGCGCATGCGAAGGCAGGTCGGGATCGCCGACGAGCGTGCCGAGCGTCTCGATGATGCTGTACAGGATGCCCTTCGCCGCGCCTGCGGCCATCCGCCCGGCGGCGACCGAATCGTCGACGTGAGCGATCGCCGCATCGAAATGTTCCAGCTCGGGCTGCGGGTGCTCGGGCGCCGCGGTGTCGTCGGCGGACGGGTCAGTCGAGTCGCGTGTCATGGTGACAACCTCCTTCGTGTGGAGCGTTCCTTCTGTATAGTGCCAGCGCGCGTTCCGCGCCAGTGGGCCATGTCCCGATCGAATGGAATTCGCGGATCACGGCGCCGGCGCTTCGGTGACGGGCTGGATCAGGTGCACGCGGCGCGTCTCGAAACCGTGCGCCGGGCGCATCCCTGCTGGCGCGCCGCGTTCGGTCAGGAGCGCGCGCAGATCGTTGATCACCGGAAAGACCTCCTGGTTGTGATCGGCGCCCTGCCGGTCGTGCGCTTCCTGCTCCCGCTCGACGATCCAGCGGTCTTCCTTGAAAATGCGCTCGGTAAACCACACGAGCAGCGGCCAGGCGGCATCGAGCAATGCGCCGAACTTCGGGCGGCGGATCGACAAGAGACCGAAGGTGCGGTTCGTGCGCTGCTCGCGGTCGAGCGGCACATAGACGATCCACAGGTCCATGACCATCGTGCCGTCCTTCGTGCGGATCCTGAGCGTCTGGTACGGATACGCGGTGCGGATCGTCATGACGTCCTTGTGTGCGCCCTCGGGATCGTCGCTGCCGTCCTTGCCGCGCTTCTGGCCGAACACCAGCGCCTCGCCGATCGGCTGGCGGCCCTCCTCGCGCGCGAACGTGTAATCCACCTCGACCCAGTCCTCGCCGCGCCGGCGCCCGAGCGAACGCGCGCGCATCCGGCCCATCTGCCGGCGATGCAGGAACTGATGGTTCATGTCCATCAGGTTCTCGTGCATGAACGTGTAGTGGCACTTGACCTCGCGGCCGAAGCGGCGCGTCTTGTAGGCCTTGTCGCTGGCCGAGCCGAGTTCGGGGAATACCGCCGTGTCGGCGAGCAGCGGGTCGCCCGGAAACACGAAGACGAGCCCCGCCGCCTCGCGGCACGGGTACGCGCGCACGCCGTTGGGCAAGCGCTCGCGTCCGAGATAGGGAACGTCGGTGCAGCGGCCGGAGCAGTCGTAGGTCCAGCCGTGATAGCAGCAGCGGATCGACTCGCCGTCGACGACGCCCGCGTGCAGCGGCACCTGCCGGTGCGCGCAGCGGTCCTCCAGCGCGAACACGCGGCCCGACTCCGTGCGCACGATGACGATCGGGTCGCCGGCGAAGGACACGCCGTGCGCACGGCCGGCCTTCACCTCGTGCGACCACGCGAGCGGATACCAGTGATCGGGGTGGATGTCGACGCGTCGCAGGTCGCGCGGCGTCTGCGATGCGGGAGCGTCGCTGGAACCGGCTTGCGCTGCTTGCTGCGGCGATGCTGCGGGCATGTACGAGCCTCCGTGCGCGAATACGACGAATCGCTGCTCGCAAGGGCAGCGTTGTGAACGGGCATTCGCAGTCTACACGGCGACGGCGATTCGAGTGCGCGACTCCGGGAAGTCACGGAGCGCTCCCGGCGATGCCGCCCCGTCACCCCAGCCGTTGCGCCAGGAAATCGATCAGCGCGCGGACCTTGGGCGGCAGAAACCGGTTCGGCGGATACAGCAGCCAGACCGGCCCCTGGTACGCCCGCGCCTCCAGGTCCCAGCCGCCGAGCACGCGCGCGACGCTGCCCATCGCGAGCGCCTCGCGCGCGGCAAACTCCGGCAGGTTCGCGATGCCGAGCCCGTCCTGCGCCGCCTCCAGGCGCGCGCCCGCATGATTCGCGATGTAGCGGCCCTTGACCGTCACGCTCGCCGTCTCGTTGCCGCGGCGAAACTGCCAGCGATTGTCGTCGGCCGTTTCGCCCAGATAGATGCAGTCGTGCGTCGCGAGATCGCGCGGATGCGCCGGCACGCCGCGCTCGTGCAGATACGAATGCGCGGCGCACAGCACCCAGCGGATCCGGCCGAGCGGCCGCGCGGCGAGCCCAGGCGGCGGCCGGTCGGTCGCGCGGATCACGAGATCGAGGTCGCTCGCGAGCGGATCGATTTCGTGGTCGGAGAAGAAGAGTTGGACGTCGACGTCCGGATACGCCGCGAGAAACGCCGGCACGAGCGGATGGATCACCGATTTCGCGTAAGCCGACGGTGCGCTCAGCGCGACGCGTCCCTGCGGCCGCCCGACGCTCTGCCCCGCGGCATCGACCGCGCCCGCCGCCGCGGCGGCCATGTCGCGGCAATGGCGGTAGACCTGCTGCCCCGATTCGGTCACGCGGACCTTGCGCGTCGAGCGTTCGAGCAGACGCGTCGCGAGCGCCTCTTCGAGACGCTTGATCTGGCGGCTGACGGTCGATGGCGTGCTGCCGAGCTGGCGGGCGGCGACCGAAAAGTTACCCGCGTCGACGACGCGTGCAAAGACCGCCATGTCAGGCAACAACGCGAAAAGGTCGGCTGGATTCATGAGGTTTTATCTGTGCACCGAGCGCAAAAAGCCTATGCGCGTGAACTGGATTATCGCGCTGCGCGCATCATTCGACAATGGCGGCTCGCTCACTTCCGTCCTCGACACCATGAAACCCGACCGCCCCGCCCGCCGCGTCCAATTCCTGTCCGACCTGATGCTGCTCGCGGTCGCCATCGTGTGGGGCAGCAGTTACGGCGTGGTGAAGGAAACGCTCGCCGTCTATCCGGTGCTCGGGTTGCTGGCGCTGCGCTTCGGGATCACCTTCGTGCTGCTCTCGCCGGCCCTCCGGCACCTGCGCCACGCCGATGCCGCCACCCTGCGCGGCGTGCTCGGCGTCGGCGCACTGCTGCTCGGCATCTTTCTCGCGGAAACCTTCGGCGTGCTGCTCACGCGCGCATCGAACGCGGCGTTCCTCATCAGTCTGTGCGTCGTGCTGACGCCGCTCGTCGAATGGGCGCTGCTCGCGCGGCGGCCGGGCCGCGTCGAATGGGCGGCGGTGGCGGTCTCGCTCGGCGGCGCGTGGCTGCTCACCGGCGACGGCGCCCTCGCCTTCAATGCCGGCGACGCGCTGATCCTCGTCGCGGCCGTGCTGCGCGCGCTCAACGTGTGCGTGACCAAGCGCGTGATGCGCGACGCGTCGATGCCCGCGCTCTCGATCACGGCGGTGCAGTCGGGCGTCGTGGCGGCGGGCAGCGCCGTCGTGGCGCTCGTCTTCGCGCCGGCGCAACTCCGGCACGTGCCGTCGCTCGGCGGCCACGGCCTCTTCTGGGGATCGGTGATCTATCTCGTGCTCGCCTGCACGTTGTTCGCGTTCTTCGCGCAGAACTTCGCGATCGGTCGCAGCAGTCCGACGCGCGTCTCGCTGCTGATGGGCAGCGAGCCGGCTTTCGGCGCACTGTTCGCGAGCGTGTGGCTCGGCGAGGCGGTGTCGGCGAGCGGATGCATCGGCGGCGCGATGATCGTCGCGGCAACGCTCATGGCTACCGTGCCGTGGACCAGCGCCTTCGGGAATCGCCGGCGCGCGTTGGGCGCAAAAAACGCCTGATCGCGCGCGCCCGCACCGGGTCAGTTTTTCCTGAACACCAGACTGAAGTTGTTCGCCGGCATCGGGACGACTTCCTCCAGCGCGAGCCCGGCCGCGCGCCCGAGCGCCTCGACCGCTTCCATGTTGCGCACGCCCCAGCGCGGATCGGTTGCGCGCAACTGGGCATCGAACGCTTCGTTGCTCGGCGCCGTATGGGCGCCGTGGCGCCGGTACGGGCCATACAAATATAAAACGCCGCCCGCGGCCAAAAGCCGCTTCGCGCCTTCGAACAGATCCTCTGCCGCCTGCCACGGCGCGATGTGGATCATGTTGATGCAGACGATCGCCGCCGCCGATTCGATGCCCCAGTCGGCCGAGCGGACATCGATCGCGAGCGGCGGCTTCATGTTGGCGAGCTTCTCGTGCATGCGCCAGGCGTCGATCGACGCGCGCGATGCGGCGTCCGGGTCGCTCGGCTGCCAGTCGATGCCCGGGAGCGCAGCGGCGCAATGCACCGCATGCTGACCGGTGCCGCTCGCGATTTCCAGCACGACGCCGCTTGCGGGCAGCACGCGCCCGAGCACGGCGAGGATGGCGTCGCGATTGCGCGTCGCGGCGGGCGCGTTGCGGCGCACTGCGGGATCGGCGCCGGCGTCGGGGTGGTTCATGATGGCGAGGTTCCTTGTCGAAGCGGTGAAGTGATGAGCGCGGAAAGCGAACGGCATCGAGCCTAAGCGCGCGGCTTGCGGCGCGTCAAGCAACCAAGCAGGCAAGCGCGAATCGCTCCCGCCCGTTGCCCATGGCGCGAATCGTGCTGGCGAGGAGCCCGCGCGAACGCCTCCCGCGAGCAAACCTGTATCCTTCGAACAGCGCGGTAAGCCGCGCGAGCACGAAGCGCCGGCTCGACCGGCGTCTCTCGCCGCGCATTTTGCTCCGCGCAGCAATGCCAGCTAACGACGAAGCAAGCACGAAGCAAGGACGGAGCAATCCCATGCAAGAACCCAACGACGCAAAACAGCAAGGCCCCGACGACGAGATGATCGCGTTCGCAAGCGAAGTCTTCGAAGTCGCGCGGCGCGGCGACGCCGCCATGCTCGACGCGCTGCTGCACAAGGGCCTGCCGCCGAACCTGCGCAACGACCGCGGCGACACGCTCGTGATGCTCGCGAGCTACCACGGCCACGCGGACGCGGTACGCGTGCTTCTCGAACACAAGGCCGACCCGGACCTGCGCAACGACCGCGGCCAGACGCCCATCGCGGGCGCGGCGTTCAAGGGCTTCAGAGCGGTGATCGAAGTGCTGCTCGATCACGGCGCCGATGTCGAAGGCGCATCGCCCGACGGCCGCACCGCGCTGATGCTCGCGGCGATGTTCAATCGCGTCGAGCTGGTCGAGTATCTGATCGGGCGCGGCGCGAATCCCGACGCGCGCGATGCGAACGGCTTCTCCGCGCGCGACGCGGCCGAAAAGATGGGCGCGCCCGATACGGTTGCGCGGCTCGCCACCGCGGCCGAAGCGCGCGAACGCCCGTCCGGCGTGTGACGCCGCGCGCCCGGCAGGCGCATGACAAAAAGCATGATCGGCGTTCCGGCAGGCACGCTCCCACGACTTCTCGCAAATCAATCCGCTCCGGTTCGCCCGGGGCGATCTGACCCAGGCAGGTGGCCCGGACACATGGAGCTTTTGTGATGACTGGCGGTTTCTCGCGTCGAGGTTTCTCAGCCCGAGGTCTGTTCATTTCGATGTTCACGGCGGCGCTCGCCCTCGCGAGAGCCGCGCTCCTTCGCGTGCTTGCGACGCGTCGATGCCTCGCGCCGCTTCTCGCGCTCGCCATGCTTCCAGCGTGCAGCCTGCTGCCGCAGCAGACGCCGGTGCCGATCGTCGAGCATTCGTTCCAGCCGCCCGCGCCGACCGAGGAAACCGCCGAAGCGGAAGAGCCGTCGACCGTGGCCGCCGCCGAGCCCGCGTCGGAACCGAAGGCGCCGCGCCCCGCGAAGCCCAAGCGCCGCGTCGTCAAGCCGAAGCCCGCCGCACCGCCCGCCCCGCCGCCCGTCGAGGAACCGGAGCCGCCGCCTCCGCCGCAGATCATCTCGACGCGCATCCTCCAGCACGACCAGTTGCACGGTCTGCTCGACAGCGAAGTGCAGCGCCCGGACGGCAAGGTGATCGGCCGCGCGGTCGACATGTACGTCGATACCGCCGCGAAGCCGAAGGTCATGATGGTCAATCTGGCGGGCTTTCTCGGCGTGGGCGATCGCAAGGTGATCTTCCCGTGGTCCGCGTTCCGCTTCGCGCCGGCCGCGAAGACCCCGGCGATCACGCTCGGCGCGTCCGCCGCGCCCGCCGCCGGCAAACCGAAAGCCGATGCGGCGCCGCCCAAGCCGCAGCCGGTCAAGGACGTGCCGCCCAACCTGATGCAGCTCGTCGATTCGACGGTCCTGCAGAAGAACGGCGCGCGCATGGGCCGCGTCGTCGACGTGCTGATCGATTCGCAGGCCGAGCCGCAGGCGGTCGTCATCGATCTGAGCGATTCGCTTTCCGGCGACAAGCGCCACGTCGCGGCGAGTTGGGGCGACCTGCACGTGCTCACGCGCAACAAGACGCCTCAATTCCAGATGGATTTCACCGACGCCCAGTTGAAGGCGTCGCCCACTTACGGACCCGAACAACCGATCAAGATCGTTTCTCCTGTCGTGCCCGCGCCCGCGTCGGCGCCGGCTTCCACTGCGGCTGCTGCCTCGGCTGCGTCGGCGTCCACTTCGTCCGGGCCGGTCGCGACCGGTCCCGTGGCGTCGGGCGCGGCCGCCTCCGGCGCGCGCGCTTCCAGATAACGACACCGGTATCGATCACAAACAATGGTAACTGCACGAAGTCTTCGCGCACTCGACTGGCTGAATTTCTTCGTCGCCAACGTGCAGACCGGCTTCGGCCCCTTCATCGCTTCGTACCTCGCCGCCAACAAGTGGACGCAGGGCGAAATCGGGCTGATGCTCTCGGTCGGCACGATCAGCGCGATGGCGAGCCAACTGCCGGCGGGCGCGCTCGTCGATGCGATGCGCAACAAGAAGTTCGCGGCCGCCTCCGCGATCGTGGCGATCATCGCGAGCGCCCTCTTTCTCGCCGCGAGCCCGACCTTCGTGCCGGTGTTCGCGGCCGAAGTGCTGCACGGCTTCGCGAGCTGCATGCTGGTGCCCGCGATGGCGGCGATCTCCTACGCGCTCGTCTCGCGCGCCGATCTCGGCGACCGGCTCGGGCGCAATGCACGCTGGGCGTCGATCGGCAGCGCGTTGACCGCCGCGCTGATGGGCGTCTTCGGCGAATATTTCTCGCTGCGCTCGGTGTTCTTCCTGACGGCCGCGCTCGCGCTGCCGGCGCTCGTCGCGCTGTCGATGATCCATCACGAGATGCCGGCGAAAATGCCTCGCGGCGCCCCGAAGCCGGACAGCAAGATCACGCCCGAAGGCGAAGAGCGCGTCTCGCTGCGCGAACTGCTGCGCGACAGGCGGCTCTTGATCTTCGCGGCGTGCGTGGTGCTATTCCACCTCTCGAATGCGGCCATGCTCAATCTCGCCGCGGGCGAAGTCACGGCACACATGGGCGACAACGTTCAACTCGTGATCGCCGCGTGCATCATCGTGCCGCAGTTCCTGGTCGCGGCGATGTCGCCGTGGGTCGGAAGACAGGCGCAGCGCTGGGGGCGGCGGCCGGTGCTGATCCTCGGCTTCGCCGCGCTGCCGGTGCGCGCGCTTTTGTTCGCCGGCGTGTCGAGCCCTTACCTGCTCGTGCCGGTGCAGATGCTCGACGGCATCAGCGCGGCAGTGTTCGGCGTGATGCTGCCGCTGATCGCCGCCGACGTCGCGGGCGGCAAGGGCCACTACAACCTGACGATCGGCTTCTTCGGACTCGCGGCGGGCATTGGCGCGACGCTCTCGACGGCGGCGGCGGGCTTCGCCGCCGACCGCTTCGGCACCGCGATGAGCTTCTTCGGACTCGCGGGCGCCGGAGCGCTCGCCGTCGCGCTCGTGTGGCTCGCGATGCCCGAGACGCGCGAAGCGGCCGTCAAGCAGGAAGTCGAAAAGCCGGCGGTGGAAGCCTGATCATTTCAGCGGCTTGAGCATTCCAAGCAGCGTCGGAATCAGTTCGCTGACGGTCGGATGGATGTGCATCGCGTTCTTGAGCGTGGTGTACGGCGCGCCCGCGTTCATGATGTCGACGAAGGTGTGGATCGCCTCGTCGCCTTCGATGCCGTGGATCGCGGCGCCCAGAATCTGCTTCGTCTTCGCATCGACGAGCGCCTTCATGAAGCCGTCCGTCTCGCCGCGCTCGCGCGCCCGGCCCACGCGTGACATCGGCATCGTCGCGATCAGCGCCTCGCGGCCGTTCTCGCGGCTCTCCTTGCTCACTTCGCTCTCGCTCATGCCGACGCGCGCATAAGGCGGATCGACGAACACCGCGTAGGTCATGATCCGCGTATCGACGCTGCGCGGTTCGTTGTCGATCAGATTCGCCGCGACGATCTCGAAGTCGTTGTACGACGTATGCGTGAACGCGCCGCGTCCGTTCACGTCGCCGATCGCCCAGATGCCGTCCACCTGCGTGCGCAGCTCGCCGTCGACGTCGATCAGACCGTGCGCGTTCACCGCGACGCCCGCCGCGTCGAGCCCGAGGTCGTCGGTATTCGGCTGACGGCCGGTCGCGATGAGCAGATGTGACGCATCGAGCGTGTCATCGTCGAGCCAGATGCGCGCGCCGGTGCCGAGCGGCTCGACGCGCGTCGGCTCGCCCCCGAAGCGAAATTCGACGCCCTCCTTCGCCAGCACCTTTTGAATACTTTCCGCGAAATCCGCGTCCTCGCGCGTGAGCACGCGCTGACCGCGCACGAACACGGTCACGCGGCTGCCGAAGCGGCGGAACATCTGCGCGAATTCGAGCGCGATATAGCTCGCGCCGACGATCACGAGATGCGCGGGCACCTCGGTCAGTTCGAGCAGCGTAGAGTTGGTCAGATACGGCACGCGGTCGATGCCGTCGATCCGGGGAACGGTCGGGCGCGTGCCGGTGTTGACGAAGGTCGCGTCGCTTTCCAGCTCGTGCGGCTGGCCGTCGTGCCCGTCGACGCGGATCGAATGCGGCCCCGTGAAGCGCCCGTGGCCGGTGAAGACGGTCAGGTTCGGCGTGTTGCGCAGCCATTGTTCGACGCCGTCGCGCGACGCGCCGATCACCTTGTCCTTGCGCGCCTTCACGCGCGCCATGTCGATCCGCACTTCTCCGCCGATCAGCACGCCGTACTCCGCCGCGTGGCGCGCGACATGCGCGGCGCGCGCGCTCGCGACGTAGGTCTTGGTCGGCGTGCAGCCGACGTTCACGCAGGTGCCGCCGAACAGATGCCGCTCGATGACGGCCGTCTTGCGCCCGCTTTCCGCGAGCCGCACGGCGAGCGGCGCGCCGCCTTGTCCGGTACCGATCACGACGGCGTCGAAATGGTGTGACATGCCAGCCTCCCGCGAAAGCGTGACGTTGAACGAGGGTCGTGCGAGGAAAGATCGTTGCCATCTTACGCGCGAAGGAGGCGCCTCGTCGGCATCGCGAGCGTCACGGGCATGGCCCGTGCTACGTTGTCCGGACTGCGGCCCATTGATGCAATGCGCGCCGGCCACTCCCCACAGCAGACAGGTTTCCATGACCGAGACGATGTGGTTTCTCGTCGTTGGCGGTGTACTCATCTTCATGGGGCTTGCCAGTTCGACGTTCAAGCATCTGCCGATCAGCACGGCGATGTGTTATCTCGCGATCGGCTTCGCGCTCGGCCCGCTTGGTGCGGGCCTGCTCGCACCCGATCTCGCCGCCGACGCCACCCTCCTGCGCCGCATCACCGAAGTCGCGATGCTCGTATCGCTCTTCGCGATCGGCCTGCGCCTGCGCGTGCCGCCGACCGACCGCATCTGGCTGCTGCCCGTGCGGCTCGGCATCGTCGCGATGGTAATCACCGTGATCGCGCTCACGCTGTTCGCCGTGCATGTGCTCGGGCTGAACTGGGGCCCCGCGATCCTGCTCGCCGCGATGCTCGCGCCGACCGACCCCGTGCTCGCCCACGACGTGCAGGTCGAAAGCCCCGGCGACGTCGATTTGCTGCGCTTTTCGCTGACCGGCGAAGGCGGCCTGAACGACGGCATCGCGCTGCCGTTCGCGCTGCTCGGCATCGCCGTGTGCAACTACGAGGCGTCGCCGGGCGAGGCGCTTTCGTGGACGTTCGCGGGTTTTGCGCTCTGGGGCGTCGCGGGTGCGCTGGCGAGCGGCTGGCTTCTCGGCGAGCTGTCGGTGCGGCTCGTGGCGTTCCTGCGCACGCGCCACGGCCAGGCGCTCGGTCCGGAAGGCTTCTATGCGCTCGGCCTGATCGCGCTGTCTTATGGCGTGGCCGAACTCCTGCACACCTACGCGTTTCTCGCGGTGTTCGCGGCGGGCCTCGCGATGCGCCGCGTCGAGCAGAAAGCGAGCGGCGACAAGTCGCCGAGAGAGGCGGTCGGCACCATCGACTCGGCGGATGTCGGCGCCACGGCGTCCGATCCCGAACGCGCGCATGCGTTCATGGCCGAGCGCGTGCTCGGCTTCACGATCGAACTGGAGCGCATCGCGGAGGTGGCGATCATGCTCGTCGTCGGCGCGACGCTCGCGGACGTCTGGCGGCAGTTCCTGAACTGGCAGGCCGCGGCGCTGATCGTCGCGCTGTTCGCGATCGTGCGGCCGGCGGCAGTGGAGGCGTCGCTGATCGGCTCGCTCGCGACGGCGCCGCAGCGGCGCCTGATGAGCTGGTTCGGGATACGCGGCGTCGGCTCGTTCTACTATCTGATGTACGCGCTGGAGCACGCGCCGAAAAGCGCGGCCGCGCCGCTCGTGCCGCTCGTGATCGGGGTCATCACCGCGTCGGTGATCGTGCACGGCATCACGTCGACGCCGCTCATGAAGTGGTATCAGCGCGGACGCTGACGGCGCCGCTGGGTATGATGGAAATCCGCTGGTTCACATGGAACGCCGGGCATGACGCATCTGATCTTTTTCTGCGGCCACGCGGGCACGGGCAAGACGACGCTCGCGAAGCGCCTCTTTGCGCGCCTCGCGCAGGCGAGCGGCGAGCCGTTCTGCCTGCTCGACAAGGACACACTCTACGGCGCGTATAGCGCCGCCGCGATGAACGCGCTGACCGGCGATCCGAACGATCGCGACAGCCCGCTCTTCCTTCAGCATTTGCGCGATCCCGAGTACCGCGCGCTGATCGATACCGCGCGGGAAAATCTCGATCTCGGCGTGAGCGTCGCGGTGGTCGCGCCGCTCACGCGCGAAGTCCGCGAGGGACGTCTCTTCGATCGCACATGGCTTCGCATCGGCGACGAGGTGAAGGTGCGCGTGGTCTGGGTGCACGTGACGGAGGACGTCGCGCGCGAGCGGATCGTCGCGCGGGGCAATCCGAACGACGCCTACAAGCTCGCGCACTGGGACGAATACCGGCAGCGGCGCTTCGTGCCGGACGGACCCACGAGCCGCGCGCTCTTAATGTTCGACAACGCGTCGCCGTCGGACGAGGCGCATGAGGACCTGCTGCAGCGGCTTGTCTAGCGCCGTCAGCGCGACAAAAAGGGCGCCGCAGCGCCCTTTTCGTCTCTCAGTGGCTCTGACGGCCCTCGGTTCACGCCGCAGCCAGTTGCCGCGTCGCCTTCAACACGCTCTCCCCTTCGTAAAGACGCCCGAAGCGGTTGTTCAGAAACGCTTCGAGCGGCACCTGCTCCTGACGAATGAAGCCGCTTTGCGGCAGCACGCCTTCGCGGAACAGGTCGAGTTCCGCGCAGACCGCGCCCGCCGTCGTGATCTGGATCGCGCTCATCGGCACGCCGCACACTTCCTTCGCGAAGATCTTGCGCGTGAACACGTCCTGCACGAGCTGGCCGCGCCGCATGCCGGTGGCCGTCACGAAGATCAGCACGACGTCCTGCGCCGTCGACGGCACCGCGCGCCTGAGCATCGCCTTCAGGCCGTCGCGGTCGGTGGACATGCGCAGGTCGTCGAGCAGGAACTTCATCAGGTCGCGATGGCCCGGATAGCGCACCGACTTGTAGTCGAGCGCCTCGACCTTGCCCGCGAGCGTCTCGCAGAGCGTGCCGAGCCCGCCCGAGGTGTTGAACGCCTCGTATTCTATGCCGTCGAGCGAGAAATGCTCGACGCCTTCGAGCGGCTGCACCCATTGCTGGCGGCTGTCGCGGATCGCCTCGCACGGCTGGCAATACTCGTTGATGAGCCCGTCGATACTCCACGTCAGGTTGTATTTCAACGCGTTGGTCGGAAACTCGGGCAGCGCGCCGACGCGCATCTTGACGTCGCGCAAGTCGTCGAGACGCTTCGCCAGATCGTGCGCGACGATGCCGATGAAACCCGGCGCCAGGCCGCACTGCGGCATGAACGCGTGCGTCGCGCCGTCGGCGATCGCGCGGATCGCGTGCGTCGCGCGCACGTCCTCGGTGAGGTCGAAGTAATGGACGCCCGCCGCTTTCGCCGCCGACGCCACGTTGATCGCGAGGTAATACGGCAGCGCGTTGACGAGCGCGTCGAAGCCGTGCAGCGCATGACGCAGCGCGGTGGCGTCGGCGGAATCGACGCGGCGCGTTCCGATGCCTTGCGCGTCGAGCAGCGCGAGCGCGCCGGCGTCGCGATCGAACGCGACGACTTCGAAGTCCCCTGTTTCACGCAGCAGGTGAGCAATGCTTTGACCGATCAGTCCGGCTCCGACGAGGGCTACTTTCATCTTTTGTCTCCTTGTGCGTGAAAACCTTCCTGCACAAGTGTAGAAGCGCCCGAATACTGATCCTAGAGCCAAAATGATGCGGATCGACGAGTGTTTTCGTCGTTTTGACGTCGATGCGATACGAATCGTCGAAAGTCAGCCGGTGCGGTCGATCTTGCGCGCGAGGATGATCGACGTCGTCGTGCGCTCGACGCCTTCCAGCGCGCCGATTTCGTCGAGCAGGTCGTTCAGGCGATCGGGGGAATCGGCGCGCAGCCACGCGACGTAATCGAACTCGCCGCTCACCGCGCAGAGCAACTGGATCTCGGGCATCTTCGCGAAACGCTTCTGGACGTCGCGGCCGTACTTCGGCGCGAGCTTGATGC
Source organism: Caballeronia sp. LZ024 (assembly GCF_031451455.1). Lineage (NCBI taxonomy): Bacteria > Pseudomonadati > Pseudomonadota > Betaproteobacteria > Burkholderiales > Burkholderiaceae > Caballeronia > Caballeronia sp. LZ024. The sequence continues at coordinate 1,764,652 of NZ_JARUXL010000001.1, forward strand.
CGACATACGCCTGGATACTCGCGTCGAGCACGTCCTGCCCGAGCCGCACGCCGTAGCCCGCGATCACGTTGTTCTTTTCAAGGCGAGCGATACGCGCGATCACCGTCGTGCGCGCGACGCCGAGTTGCCGCGCCAGGTTCGCCACGCTCTCGCGCGCGTTCGTTTGCAGGAGCGCGACGAGATTGCGGTCGATGTCGTCGAGTTGATCGAGGCGCGGCGGTCTCATGCGGGCGTCGTCCGTCGGGTTCAGGAGCGCGCATTATCGCCCACCGCGGGCGTCGGACGGACGGGCAAAAGGCGCCCGGCCGCGCCGGATCAGAGGACGCTGTCCTTCAGTTCCAGCGTGAGGACTTCGCCCTTTTCCTGCGAGCGGCTCGCGAAGTCGATGCCGGAGCGCTCCATGACCTTGCGGATCTCTTGCGGGACGCGATCGCTCACGCTCGCCGCGACGATCGGCCGGTCGATGTTGGAGAGGAACTGGCGAATACCCGGCGCCGGCCAGTAGACGAACACGTTGAGCGGAAAGGAGAGCCGCGCGCCCGCGCTGCGATGGGCGGTGATGTGCAGGCCGATAGTCGGCGACGCGCTCATCTGGCGCGGCGAGACATGAAAATCACGCCCGAAGTCGGTCGCGACGCTTCGGACGAGAAACGGCAGACATTTGTCGCTGAACACCTTGTTTTCGGTTTTGCTGAGCGCCATTTCGGCCTCCGGTTGCTGAGCAGGAATCGCAGCACGAGAGTAGAACCGAAGCGGCGCGGCTTCTGTTACGCGGAGCACATCTGAAATGAAAATGACGAAGCGGATGGGGGCATTCAGGCGCGCTTCGCGCCGGTGACAACGCGGTCGGGGCATTACCCGCCAGCGGTTTGCGTCACCGGCTGACGAAGGTTTCCCGTCACAATGAATTCGACGATTTTCCCGCGACGAGGCCGTCGATGATCGACTCCCCATAAGCAAACGCGGCGCGCTGGGCGTCTCCGAGGTCTTCGTAGCCGTGGGTCGTGTTGATCTTGAACACGCGGAAAGGCGCGGAAGGATCGGCGCCGTCCGATGGCCGAAGACGGATCGCCGCGTCGTAGCCCTGTCCGTCGCGCATGTTGCGGCGCATGAGCGGATCGCTCTCGCGCGGATAAACCAGAGCCTCCAGGTCGTATCCCTGATAAAAATGATGCTTGCCTGCCATGATCGTCTCCGGTGTGATGTATGAAGCATACGCGCCTTGTGGCTGCGCCCGGGCGAGAATTTTCACCGGACTCACCGGCTTGCGAGGCCATGCTTTACGAACGCTTCACGGCCGCGTCGCGGCATCGAGCGCCAGGTTGAGCCTGAGCACGTTCACGCGCGCTTCGCCCAAGACGCCGAACTGACGTCCGGTCGTGTTGCGTTGCACGAGCGCTTCGACGTCCTCGCGCGCCAGCTTGCGCGCCTTCGCGACGCGGTCGATCTGATAGGCGGCGGCAGCCGGGCTGATCTCCGGGTCGAGCCCGCTGCCCGAAGACGTGACGAGATCGACCGGCACCGGCGCGGTGCTGGACGGATCGGCGTCGTGAAGTGCGCTCAGACGGCCCTTCACTGCGTCGGCGAGCGCGGGGTTGGTCGGCCCGAGGTTCGAGCCGCCCGACGCCTGCGCGTTATACGGATTCGGCGACGTGGCCGAGAGCCGTCCCCAGAAGTATCGAGGCGCGTCGAACTGCTGGCCGATCAGTGCGGAACCGACCACCTTGCCGTTCTGCTCGATCAGGCTGCCGCCCGCCTGCCTCGGAAAGACCGTCTTGCCGATCGCGGTGACGGCGACCGGGTAGACGACGCCCGTGACGACCGTCAACGCGGCGAACAGCACGAGCACGGGACGAATGAGGTTTTTCATGATGGTTGGCTCGTTTGTTTGAAGCGATTCACTCGACATGTCTTCACGCCCAGCCGAAGCCGGCGAGCACCATGTCGATCAGTTTGATGAACGGAAACGGCAGCACCAGCCCGCCCAGACCATAGATCAGCAGGTTGCGCCGCAGGAGGGACGCCGCGCCCAGCGCGCGGTATTTGACGCCCCTGAGCGCCAGCGGAATCAGGAACACGATGATGAGCGCATTGAAGATCACCGCCGAGAGGATCGCCGAGGCGGGCGAGCTCAGGTGCATCACGTCGAGCACGCGCAGTTGCGGATAGGTCGTCGCGAACGCGGCCGGGATGATGGCGAAGTATTTGGCGACGTCGTTGGCGATCGAGAACGTCGTGAGCGAGCCGCGCGTCATCAGCATCTGCTTGCCGATCTCGACGATCTCGATCAGCTTCGTCGGGTTCGAATCGAGATCGACCATGTTGCCGGCTTCCTTCGCCGCCTGCGTGCCGGAGTTCATCGCCACCGCGACGTCGGCCTGGGCGAGCGCCGGTGCGTCGTTGGTGCCGTCGCCCGTCATCGCGACGAGGCGTCCTTGCGCCTGATGCGCGCGGATCGTCGCGAGCTTCGCTTCGGGCGTGGCTTCGGCCAGAAAGTCGTCGACGCCCGCTTCGGCCGCGATCGCCGCCGCCGTCAGCCGGTTGTCGCCCGTCACCATCACGGTCTTGATGCCCATCTTGCGCAACTCGGCGAAGCGCTCCTTGATGCCGCCCTTCACGATGTCCTTCAGTTCGATCACGCCGAGCACGCGCGCAACCTCGCCCTGCTTCTCGGCGACCACGAGCGGCGTGCTGCCGCGCCGCGCGACGGTGTCCACGGCGGTCTGCACCTCTTGCGCCAAGCGGCCGCCGTTCGTCTCGACGTAGCGCTTCACCGCATCGGCGGCGCCCTTGCGAATCTCGCGGTCCGGCAAATCGACGCCGCTCATGCGCGTCTGCGCGCTGAAACCGAGGAAGGTCGAATGCAGCGTCGCCATGTCGCGCTGGCGGATGTCGAAGCGCTGTTTTGCGAGCACCACGATGCTGCGGCCTTCCGGCGTTTCGTCGGCGAGCGACGCCAGTTGCGCGGCATCCGCGAGATCGTGTTCCGAGCGGCCCGGCGCCGGCAGGAAAGCCGCTGCCTGGCGGTTGCCGAGCGTGATCGTGCCGGTCTTGTCGAGCAGCAGGACGTCGACGTCGCCCGCTGCTTCCACCGCGCGGCCCGATGTGGCGATGACGTTCGCCTGCATCACGCGGCTCATGCCCGCCACGCCGATCGCCGACAACAGCCCGCCGATGGTCGTCGGGATCAGGCAGACGAGCAGCGCGACGAGCGCCGTGATCGTCACGACGTGACCGGACTTCATGGCTGCAACGGAGAAGATCGAGAACGGCAGGAGCGTCGCGGTGGCGAACAGCAGCACGAGCGTGAGCGCGACGAGCAGGATCGTGAGCGCGATCTCGTTCGGCGTCTTCTGCCGCTTCGCGCCTTCGACCATCGCGATCATGCGGTCGAGAAACGCCTCGCCCGGATTGACGGACACGCGCATCACGATCCAGTCGGAGAGCACCCGCGTGCCGCCCGTGACCGCCGAGAAGTCGCCGCCCGACTCGCGGATCACCGGCGCGGACTCCCCCGTGATCGCCGATTCATCGACCGAGGCCACGCCTTCGATCACGTCGCCGTCGGCGGGAATGACATCGCCCGTTTCGACCAGCACGACATCGCCCTTGCGCAGATCCGTCGAGGCCACGATCTGCACGGGCGACTTCGGATGCGGCATGTTCAGCTTCTTCGCCATCACGTTGTGCTTCGCGTGCCGCAACGACGCCGCCTGCGCTTTCGAACGGCCTTCCGCCAGCGCCTCGGCGAAGTTCGCGAAGAGCACCGTGAACCACAGCCACAGCGCGACCGCGAGAATGAACCCCGAGCGCGCTTCCGCCTGACCGGCGAGCGCCGCGAACCACAGCACCGTGGTCAGGATGCTGCCCACGTAGACGCAGAACATCACCGGATTGCGCAACTGGGTGCGCGGCGTGAGCTTCCTGAACGAATCGACGATAGCCGGTTTGACGATCCGCGGATCGAACATCGAACGTGCTGCCGAGCGCGTATGGGCGCCCGGCTCCGGCGTCTTTCGGGGCGCCTGGTCGGGATTCTCGACAGGCGGTTTGACAAGTGTAGACATGCTTTCCTCTGGATCATTGAGCGCTTTCATTGACCACTTATTGGCCCGCGAGCATCATCAGATGCTCGACGACCGGACCGAGTGCGAGCGCCGGCACGTAGGTGAGCGCGCCGACCAGCACTACCGTGCCGAGCAGCAACACGACGAAGAGCGGACCGTGAGTCGGCAGCGTTCCGGCCGTGACGGCGATGCGCTTCTTGGCCGCGAGCGCGCCCGCGATGGCGAGCACCGGAACGATCGAGCCGAAGCGGCCGAACCACATCGCGATGGCGAGCGTCGTGTTGTAGAACGGCGTGTTCACGGACAGGCCGGCGAATGCGCTGCCGTTGTTGTTCGAAGCCGAGCTGTACGCGTAGAGCACCTCGGAGAATCCGTGCGGACCGGGATTGAAGATCCCGGCCGTGCCCGCCGCGCTCAGCACGCCGATCGACGCGCCAACCAGCACGAGGAACGGCGTGAGCAGGACGACGATCGCCACCATCTTCATCTCATACGATTCGATTTTCTTGCCGACGTACTCGGGTGTACGCCCGATCATCAAGCCGGCGACGAACACCGCGAGCAGCGCGAACACGAGCATTCCGTAGAGACCCGATCCGACGCCGCCGAAGATCACCTCGCCCAGTTGAATCAGCAGGAGCGGAACGAAGCCGCCCAGCGGCGTGAGCGAGTCGTGCATGGTGTTGACCGCGCCGCACGATGCAGCGGTCGTCGCGACCGTGAAGATGCCGGACTGCGCGATGCCAAAGCGCGTTTCCTTGCCTTCCGCGTTGCCGCCCGCCTGCCATGCCGACGCACCCTGATCGACGTGCAGCGATGCAAAGAGCGGGTTGCCGGCCTGCTCCGCCGAGATCTCGCCCCAGCACGCGACCGCAAACGCGATCGTCATCGCGGCAAGCACGGCGTAGCCTTGCCGCCGGTCGCCGACCATGCGGCCGAACACCACGCAGAGCGCCGCGGGAATTGCGAGCATCGCGATCATCTGCACGAAGTTCGAGAACGGTGTGGGATTTTCGAACGGATGCGCGGAGTTCGCGTTGAAGAAACCGCCGCCGTTGGTGCCGAGCATCTTGATCGCTTCCTGCGACGCGACCGGGCCCATGGCGATCGTCTGCTTGTCGACCTGGTGGCCCTCCATCACCGGATTGCCCTTCTCGTCCTTGACGGCGTTGCCCTGCGCATCGGTCCTGGGCGTCTGATAGGTCGTGATCTGTAGCGTCGACACCTCCCCGTACGACTCGAAGTTCTGGATCGCACCTTGACTCACGAACACCAGCGACACGACGACGGCAAGCGGCACAAGCACGTACAGCGTGATGCGCGTGAGATCGACCCAGAAGTTGCCGATCGTCATCGCGGAGTGGCGCGCAAAGCCGCGGATCAACGCGACGACGACCGCGATCCCGGTCGCCGCCGACAGGAAATTCTGCACGGTGAGTCCGAGCATCTGCGACAGATAGCTGGCGCTCGCTTCGGGCGAATAGTCCTGCCAGTTGGTGTTGGTGACGAAGCTCACGGCGGTATTGAACGCACCATCGACGGTCATCGGGCCGACGCCTTGCGGATTGGCCGGCAGCCACTGCTGCAGGCGCAAAAGACCGAACAAGGCCAGCGCGCCGAGCGCATTGAAGGCGAGCACGGCAAGCGCATAGCGCTTCCATGACATTTCGGCTTGCGCATCGACGCCCGCGAGCCTGTAAAGCGCCGCTTCGATCGGCCGTCCGATACGGCGCACGACGACCGACGATCCATCCATCACGCCGGTGATATAGCGGCCGAGCGGAATCGCCAGCGCAATCAGGACGATGATGAAGAGCGCGGTCTGAAGCAGGTTATTGGCGTTCATTCCAGATCCTCCGCACGCAGCAACGCGTACACGAGGTAGACGAACAGAAGCAGCGTCGATGCGCTCGCGAGCCACAGCATCCAGGGCGTCATGGGCGACCTCCCGGAGCGCGGCGAAGCTTTTCGCAGCCGGCGACAAGCGCCACGCAAAGGCCAACGAAAACGGCCATGCCGGCGATGTAAAGCAAGTCCATTGTGATGAGCTCCCGTAGCGGATTCGGACGAACTGAAGCGTACGCAAATCCGCGTAAAAGCCCGGCTAAGAATCGGGTCTTCGGTATAAAAATCGTATAAACGTCGCCGCTAGACGTGAGTGCGGCGATAAGGCGGGATGGGGGAAGACGCCGGCACCGCTGACGCGGCCCGGCGCACGATCGAATGATGATCCGGCAGAGAACGGCAGACGCGAAGAGATTCCCGCTGCCGCCTTGAGTCTTGCAGACGCCGCTATCGAGGGATCAGGTCTTCTGAACCGAAGCGTTGTAGATTTCGTCGATCGAACCTTCGAGCGTCGTATTGAACTCGTCGTCGCTCATCGACTTCTTCAATTCGTTGATGAGCGCGCGCGAGAAGCTCGCGATCATGCCGTGGTTCTTCGCAAGGCGCTCGCACGCGTCGCTGCGCGTATAGCCGCCCGACAGCGCGACCACGCGCACGACACGCGGATGCTCGATCAGCGGACGATAAAGGTCGGTTTCGTCCGGGATGGTCAGCTTGATCATCACCTGGCTCGACTCGGGCAGCGCGTCCAGACCCTTGATCAATTCATCGCGCAGGATTTTTTCCGCGCCCTTCTTGTCCGGGCTCTTGATCGATACTTCGGGTTCGAGGATCGGCACGAGACCATGTCCGATGATCTGCGCGCCCACTTCGAACTGCTGTTTCACCACGGCGGCGATGCCCTGCTCGTTCGCCTGATGGATCACCGAACGCATCTTCGTGCCGAAGATGTCGAGCTTCGCCGCGCGAGCCAGCAGCGCATCGAGACCCGGGTTGGGCTTCATGACCTGCACGCCGTCGGCTTGCGTTTCGAGGCCCTTGTCGACCTTGAGGAACGGCACCACGCCCCTGTCTTCCCACAGGAACGCAGGCACCGGCTTGCCGTTCGCCTGACCGTCCATCGTGGCTTCGAAGAGAATGGCGCCGATCACCTTCTCGCCCGAGAACGACGGCGCGGTGATGATGCGCACGCGCATCTCGTGCATCAGCTTGAACATCTCGGCGTCGCCGTTGTAGGCGTCGTCCGGAATACCGTACTGCCGTAGCGCGCCCGGCGTCGAACCACCGCTCTGATCCAGAGCGGCGATGAATCCCTGCTTCTCCCTCATTTGCGCCAGCATTTTTTCGTTAGCCACGAACATGTCCCTCCTCAAGGTTCAAACGCCGGAACGCGAGCACGGTCCGTGCCGTGAGTTTACTGTTTTTGACGCGCGTGCATTATTTCATCGACTTGCCGTCGATCCACACGCGAGCCGTTCGTCGTATTGACGGACCGATCGGGTTCATCGAACTGGAGGACAGGATGCGCAAACTCGTTGTTTCCGCTTTCATCAGTCTGGATGGGGTCATTCAATCCCCTGGCGGGCCCGAGGAAGATCGCGGCGGTGGATTCGGCCTTGGTGGCTGGATCGTTCCCTATGCCGACGACGCCATCGGCCGGCACTTGCAGGACCTGCTCTCGCGGCCGTTCGACCTGCTGCTGGGACGCTTCACCTATGACATATTCGCGTCGTACTGGCCGCGCGTGCCGGCCGATTCGGCGAGCCGCGCCATCGCTGACCGGTTCGGCAGCGTACCCAAGCACGTCGCGACGCACCGACCCGGTACGCTCGACTGGCAGAACAGTCGCGCGCTGGAAGGCGACCTTGCCGACGCGATACGCGCGCTTCAACGTCAGGACGGCGCCGATCTCCTGACGTTCGGCAGCGGCGACATGGTGTGTCAACTGCTCGCGGCTGGCTTGGTCGACGAGCTCAGGCTTCTGACTTACCCGATCTTGCTTGGACGTGGAAAGCGTCTGTTCGGCGACGACGCCCGGGCGTCCGCCTTCACGCTGGCGCACTCGATCAGCACGCCGGGCGGCGTGCTGATTAACCGATACGTGCGCAACGGCGAGGTGAAAACGGGATCGTTCGGAGAGGTTGATTAAGGCGCGGATTGCAGCCTGACGAATCACTCAGCCGGCTTAATGCGGATCTAGGGGACAGGAATCAGGAAGGCGCGGTTACAAGGAACGCAGAAAGCAAAAAGCCCAGTATCGAAGACTGGGCTAACGCTTTAGTTTGATTGGGGTGGCTGATGGGACTCGAACCCACGACGACAGGAATCACAATCCTGGACTCTACCAACTGAGCTACAGCCACCACTGACCAAACCTGATTTACTGCTCCCGGGCTTGCCAGAACTGGCTTGCCGATCGAGAAGCGAGATTATACGAATAAAGATTCCGTTTGCCTAGCCCCTCGCGAATCAATTCGTGCCAGACTCCTCGGCCAGTTCCAGCGCCTCGCGCAGATGAGCGCGCGCCTCGTCGAAGATCGCGAGATCGCGCGCCGCAAGCCGACGGCTGTCCGACAGCACGCGGCGCCAGCCGCGCGCCCCCGCCACGCCCCGGTACAACCCGAGCGCGTGCCGTACGATCGCGCCGAGATACGTCCCGCGCGCAAGCTCCGCGCGCGCGTAGGCGATCAGTCCCGCCTCGATCTCCTCGCGCGTCGGCACCGGCGTGCTGGCGCCGTAGAACCGCGAATCGACGCCCGCCAGCACGAACGGATTGTGATACGCCTCACGTCCGAGCATCACCCCGTCGACGTGCTTCAAATGCTCTTCCACTTCGTCGAGCGTCTTGATGCCGCCGTTGATCGAAATCTGCAGATGCGGGAAATCGCGTTTCAGCCGGTACGCATACTCATACTTGAGCGGCGGAATCTCGCGATTTTCCTTGGGGCTCAGGCCCTTCAGGATCGCATTGCGCGCGTGCACGATGAAGACCTCGCACCCCGCATCGGCGATTGTGCCGACGAAATCGCGCACGAACTCGTAGTTCTCGACCGCATCGACGCCGATGCGGTGCTTCACCGTCACCGGAATCGCGACGGCATCGCGCATCGCCTTCACGCAATCGGCGACGAGTTGCGGCTCGTTCATCAGGCACGCGCCGAACGCGCCGCGCTGCACGCGCTCCGACGGGCAGCCGCAGTTCAAGTTGATCTCGTCGTAGCCCCATTGTTCGCCGAGCTTGGCGCTCTTCGCCAAGTCGGCCGGCTCGCTGCCGCCAAGTTGCAGCGCGACCGGCGCTTCGGCGGGCGTGAAGGCGAGATGCCGCGCGACGTCGCCGTGAAGGAGCGCGCCGGTGGTCACCATTTCGGTGTAAAGCCACGTGTCGCGCGTGATCAGACGATGAAACGAACGACAATGCCGATCGGTCCAGTCCATCATCGGGGCGACGCTGACGCGGCGGGGGCTGGGCTTGGAAACTGCTGACATGGAAAACGCGGGAAGATTGCGTGAGGCGCGCCAAAGCGCGCCGAATCCGCGATTTTACCGCAGCGCGATGAAACCGGCCGGCCGCACCGCCGCGACGGCGGTCGAACTGCGATGCCCGCAACCGGTCACATCAGGAAAGCGACGCCGCGCTAAAACTCCACGCCGGCGTAAATCGGGAGCAAGTCATGACGAGCCGACCCTTGTTCGCAGCCCTTTTCGCGTTCGCGAGCGCGCTCGCCGCGGCGAACGCCAGCGCGCAGACGGCGCCGCCGGGCGACGCCAACGCATCGATGGTGAAGCCGCCGGGCGCGGCGGCCGCGAGCGCCACACGCCCGAACAATCCGGACAACATGCCGGTCAAGCGCCCGACACCGCCGCCCAACAGCGACCGCATGCTCCACCACAGCCCCGCCAGCGACGCGATCGCGAAATAAGCCGACCGCGCGTCCAGATGAGCGTTCAGATCAGCGCGATCGAGACTTCGGTCGACTTGACGAGCGCCACCACTTCCGTGCCGACGGCGAGCGCAAGTTCGTCGATCGAGCGCGTGGTGATCACGGACGTGACGATGCCGAACGGCGTCTCGACATCGACTTCCGATACCACCGGCCCCCGGATGATCTCCTTCACTTTGCCTCGGAACTGATTGCGCACGTTGATGGCGGTGATGGTCATTGGCTCGGTTCCTTCGTGTCGGGTTGTTTCAGGCGACGGACGCCGCCGGGAAAGGACGAAACTCGCCCGGCGCGTGCCCGAGCACGCGCGTGAGCACCGCTTCCTCCAGCGCGGCGAACGCAGGCGAGGTCCGCAAACGCGGTCTGGGCAGCCGGATCGCGGCATCGTAGGCAATGCGCCCCGCCTCGATCAGCACGATGCGATCGCCGAGCGACACGGCCTCCTGCACGTCGTGCGTGACGAGCAGCGCCGTGAAGCGATGCTCGCGCCAGAGCCGTTCGATCAGCGCATGCATTTCGATGCGGGTGAGCGCATCGAGCGCGCCGAGCGGCTCGTCGAGCAGCAGCAGGTCCGGCCGATGCACGAGCGCGCGCGCCAGCGCGACGCGCTGCCGCTGGCCGCCGGAAAGCTGCGCGGGCCAGTCGTTTTCGCGATCGCTCAGGTTCACTTCGGCGAGCACCGCGCGGGCGTCGTCGCGCGCGGTGCGCGGCAGGCCGAGCATCACGTTCTGCAGCACCGTCTTCCAGGGCAGAAGCCGCGCGTCCTGGAACATGATGCGCGTCTGCAACGCTTCGCCCGCGCGCTCGCCGTGTCGGTCAAGCGTGCCGCCGCCCGGCGCTTCGAGGCCCGCGACAAGCCGCAGCAGCGTCGATTTCCCGCAGCCGCTCCGGCCGACGATCGACACGAAACTGCCTCGCTCGATCGCGAAGTCGAAGTTCGAGAGCACGTTGCGCTCGCCGTAGCGCTTGTCGACGCCGCGCATCTCGACGGCGAAATCCGCACCCGGTGCGGGCGTCGCGGCGCGGGCGAGCGGCGCGGCGCGCTTCGCGTCTCGCCTCGGTTCGAGGTGGAGTTCGCCGCGCGGAAAATCGGTGGAAGAAGTGATCGCGCTCATCGATGGGCTCCTTTTGCCTGATATGCCGGGTGCCAGCGCAGCGTCGCGCGCTCGATGCCCTTCGCGAGCATGTCGGCAAGCTTGCCGAGCAGCGCGTACAGCAGGATGCCGACCACCACGACGTCGGTCTGGAGAAATTCGCGCGCATTCATCGTCATGTAGCCGATGCCCGATTGCGCCGAAATCGTTTCCGCGACGATCAGCATCACCCACATGAGTCCGAGCGCGAAGCGCACGCCGACCAGGATCGACGGCAGCGCGCCCGGCAGGATCACGTCGCGATACAGCGCGAAGCCGGAGAGCCCGTAGCTGCGCGCCATCTCGACCAGGCCTGCATCGACGGAACGGATACCGTGGAACGTGTTCACGTACACCGGGAAAAACACGCCGAGCGCGACGAGAAAGAGCTTCGCCTCCTCGCCGATGCCGAACCACAGGATCACGAGCGGGATCATCGCGAGCGCGGGGATGTTGCGGATCATCTGGATGGTCGAATCGAGCGCGGTCTCGGCGTTGCGGGAAAGACCCGTCGCCAGCCCGAGCGCGAAGCCGATGCCGCCGCCGATCGCGAAACCCGCCAGCGCGCGCCACGCGCTCACCTTCACGTTCGCCCACAGGTCGCCGGACTGCACGAGCGTCCACGCGGCCGTGACGACCGCGAGCGGCTCGGGCAGAATTCGCGCCGACAGTCCGCCGGTGCGCGCGGCGAGTTCCCACGCGACGAGGATCGCGAGCGGCACGAGCCACGGCGCGCACGGAGCCGCGACGCGGCGCAACAGGCCGCCGGCGCGAACGCCGGCACGCGCGGTGCCCGGCTGGGCGATGTCGATATGCGCCATGAGTCGCTCCTTGGTCAGCTTTGCGACGCGCGCGGCACGTAGGTATTGCCGACGACCTCGCCGAACGGACCCGACAGCGGACCGGCGATGCGTTCCTTCTGCTCGCGCGGCAAGAGCGGGAACACGAGTTCCGCGAACCGGTACGACTCTTCGAGATGCGGGTAGCCGGAGAGAATGAACGTATCGATGCCGAGCGCCGCGTACTCCTTCATCAGCCCCGCGACCTGCTCCGGATTGCCGACGAGCGCCGTGCCCGCCCCGCCGCGCACGAGCCCGACGCCCGCCCACAGATGCGGATAGACCTCGAGCTTGTCGCGCCGTCCGCCGTGGAGCGCCGCCATGCGCCGCTGGCCTTCGGAATCCATCTTCGCGAACTGTGCCTGCGCGCGCTGGATGGTTTCGTCGTCGAGCTTGCTGATGAGCTTATCGGCGGCGGCCCACGCTTCTTCTTCGGTCTCGCGCACGATCACGTGCAGGCGAATGCCGAACTTGATCTCGCGCCCTTCCGCCGCCACGCGCTTTCTGACGTCCGCGAGCTTCTTTTCGACGTCGGCGGGCGGCTCGCCCCAAGTGAGATACGTATCGATGTGATCGGCGACGATCCCGTGCGCCGCCGCCGACGATCCGCCGAACCACAGCGGCGGATGCGCCTTCTGCACCGGCGGATAGAGCAGCTTGCCGCCCTTCGACGCGAGATGCGTGCCTTCGAAATCGATCGATTCGCTCGTGTGCGACGCCGCGAGCAGCTTCTTCCAGATGTGCAGGAATTCGTCGGTGACTTGGTAGCGCGTGTCGTGATCGAGGAACACGCCGTCGCCTTCGAGTTCGGCCTGATCGCCGCCCGTCACGACGTTGATCAGGAGCCGCCCGCCCGAGAGCCGGTCGAAGGTGGCGGCCATGCGCGCCGACAATCCCGGCGACGACAGTCCCGGCCGGATCGCGACGAGAAACTTGAGGCGCTTCGTGGCGGGAATCAGACTCGACGCGACGACCCACGCGTCCTCGCACGAGCGTCCGGTCGGCAGCAGCACGCCTTCGTAGCCGAGCGTATCGGCGGCGACGGCGATCTGGCGGAAATAGTCGGCGTCGGCTGCGCGCGCGCCTTCGGTCGTGCCGAGATAGCGGCTGTCGCCGTGGGTCGGAATGAACCAGAACACATTCATCAGGGGCTCCTGCACTGTTTTTTGTGAATTCGAAAAGAAAATGAGGCGCTGCGATGCCGCAGGAGGCGAGCGTGCGCAAGCCCGAACAAGACGATGTCGACGTCAGCTCGCGCAGCGGATCAGCGCGGCGAGCGTCGCGGCCGTTTCGCGCGGCGCGCTGGCCGCCGCGAGGCTCGCGGCCTTCGTGCGCAGTTCGCGCAGTTGCGCCTGTTCGTCGAGCGCGTGTGCGAGCGCGTCGGCGGAGGCGGTCACGCGCTGCACCGTTTCCGCGGACGCGGCGTAGCCGTTCGCGGAGCGCGGCAGATCGGCGTCGGAGGCGAACACGTTCGGCAGATGGTGCCGCGCGCCGAGCGACCACAGCACGGGCTTCAACGCATAGTCGAGCGCGAGCAGATGCGCGAGCGAACCGCCCGTCGCGATCGGCAGCACGATCTTGCCCGCGAGCCCCGTCTGCGGCAGCAGGTCGAGCAGCGTCTTGACGAGGCCGCTGTAGGACGCCTTGTAGAGCGGCGTCGAAATCACCACCGCCTGCGCGTGCTCGATCAGTTCGAGCGCCTCGCGAATCGACGGATGGGCGAAGTCCGCATGCATCAGCGCGGCGGGCGGCAGCGCGCGCGCGTCGATGCGCCTCACGGCGATGCCGCGCGAGCGCAACGCGCTTTCGGCAAGCGCGAGCAGATACGTACTGCGAGACTGGGCGGCGGGACTTCCGGAAATCGACACTACGTAGGACATCGCTGCTGTTTCCTTGTGCTCGCGCTCGTGATGTCAGGCGCGCGTTCGCGCGGGACGGCCGTTCCGTCCCGCTGGAGAAACAGTCTAGGGATGCCCCCTATCGTTTAGAACGATTTTTTCGAGCTTAGGTTTTCCGCTTTCGTGATTTGGCTGGCGTGCGAAGCGCTTCGGCGCCGCATGAGCGGGGAATGACCGGAAGCGCGCCACTATAATGGCGCTCAACCCAAAAAACACGGCGCAGCCGGCGGCTCGCGCCATTCGCGGTGCACTCAATGCAAAAAGTCATCTTGCCGTTCGTTTCCGGCTTTCTCGCGGCCCTGTTTTTCCGCGAAGCGACGCTCGCGCTGCTGCACGCGGCCGGCGTCGTCGATCCGGCCGGGTTCTCCACCGCGCCGTTCCTGCCGCTCGGCATCCCCGAATTCATCGCCAACGCGCTGTGGCGTTCCGTGTTCGGCGTGCTGATGGCGTGGCTGTTGCGCATCGCGCCCGATCGCAACGCGCCGTGGGTCGGCGCGCTCGTCTTCGGCGGCATCGTGCTGACGGCGGCGAGCGTGTTCGTCGTCGATCCGGCGCACGGCATCTGGCCGAGCGGCAACCTGCTGCCGCGTCTTGCGATCGGCTTCGTGACCAACGCGATGTGGGGCTGGGGCGCGCTCGTCTTCATGCGCGCCTTCATGGCGGAAACGGCGGGCGCGCGCCGCGACGAGCGCAGCGGGCGCCGGCCGTCTTAGTCCTTTAGTCCTTCAGCAGCTTCAGCGGATGGTGGTCGCGCGACCACGGGCTCTCGAGCATCCGCTTCACGTCCTCGGGCGTGACGTCTTCCAGACGCGCGATCTTCCACGCTGGCCGGTTGTCCTTGTCGACGATGCGCGCCCGAATCCCCTCCACCACGTCGCCGTGCTCGAACACATTGCGCGTGACGTCCAGGTCGCGGCGCAGCGTGTCGGCCATCGTCGAGAGCCGCGCGCGGTCGACGAGTTCCAGCGCGATCTCGATCGACAGCGGCGAGCGCTCACGCAGCACGCCGATCGTCTCGCGCGCCCACTCGGCGGCGGCGCCGCCATCGGCTTCCTTTTCCAGCGACGCGAGAATCGCACGGCCATCGCCCGCCGCGAAATGCTTGTCGATCGACGTGCGGACCGCGGCGAGCGGACTCGCGTCGGGCGTGGGCGCGACCTTGTATTTCACGCACTCGGCGCCGACGAAACGCACGATGTCCACGCCGTCGTTCAGACGCTCGTGCTTCAGCGCCTCGATCAGGCCGGGCAGCGCGGCGTCGTCGAGATAGGCGTCGGCGAGCCGCGCGTAGAGCGCGTCCGCGGCGCCGATCGTCGCGCCCGTCGCCGCCAGATAGCGCCCGATCGCCCCCGGCGCGCGGGCGAGAAACCAGCTCGCGCCGACGTCCGGAAAGAGGCCGATGCGCGTCTCGGGCATCGCCATTTTCGTGGATCCGGTCACGATCCGCAGGCCGCCCGTGTGATGCGCGCCCTGCGAAATGCCGACGCCGCCGCCCATCACGACGCCGTTCGTCACCGCGATGTACGGCTTCGAAAACGTGAAAACGGTGTGATTGAGGCGATATTCGTCGGTGAAGAATTTGTCGACGGTCGCGCGTTCGCCCGCCGTCGCCGCCTCGTAGAGGAAACGGATGTCGCCGCCCGCGCAGAACGCGCGCGTGTGCGGACTGTAGATCACCGCGGCCCGGATTGCGTGGTCGTGGCGCCAGTCGCCGAGCGCGTTGCGAATGGCGTGCAGCATGCCGCTCGTGAGCGCGTTCAGCGCCTGCGGCCGATCGAGCGCGATAAAGCCGATGCCGTTGGCGGTTTCGATATGGATGTCGTGGGTTCTCATCGGTGCAAAGGGGTTCGGTTCGCTGGGTGTCGATTCGTTTCCACGCGAGGTTCATGCCCGCCCGGGGTCGCGGCCGAACCACGCGTCGAGCGAAAGCTCGGCGAGCGCTTCGGCCGGCGAGCGCGGCAGCGGAACTTGCGCGGAATGCGTTGAAGAAGCGGGATGCGGCGCGTGCGAAACACGCGACGACCGCGCGGAATTGACGATGGCAAGCGCGACGATGCCGTGCAGGTTCGCCCATAGCGCCTCGGCGCATGCGGCTGCCGGTGCTTGCGCGGGCAGCCGCCCGGCCGCGCGCAGTTCGACGAACGCGTCGGTCACGAGGGACAGGGTTTTTGCGGCATCGACGGTGGCGGCGCTCGCGTCGACGCCCGACGCTTCCATGAACATCAGGCGATAGGTTTCGCAATGGCCGAGCCCGAATTCGACATAGGCGCGCCCCATGGCTTTCAGCCGCTCGGCGGCATCGACGATGCTCGCGTGGGGCGCGAAGGCCGTCAGCAGTTGCGCGTAGCCCTCGCTGCGCAGCGCGCGGGCGATCTCGGCACGGCTCTTGAAATGCAGATACAGGGCGGCGGGCGAATAATCGATTGCCTCCGCGATCTTGCGCATGGACAGCGCGGCGAAGCCCTCCCGGCCGACGATTTCCCGCGACGCACTCAAGATGCGCTCCCGCACCGCCTGCCGCTGTTCGGTCCGTCGTTCCTGGATTCCCATGCGGGCACTCTCGGAAAATGAGCCCGGACTGACGGTCATTCAGCCCGGCCGGGCGCTTCAGACTATTATTTTGCGCTTATTGTCAGATCGCGGCGCGGCGCGCTCGAACGGTTCTTCCTGCTCGCTCGTGATGGCCGACGCGATCACGATGCACGCGGCCAGAAACAGCACGCCGGCGGCGGCCCAGATCAGCCAGAACGCATTGAATTCGACGAGCGAACTCGCCAGGGTGTGCAACATGACAACCCCCGAACGACTTTTATAGTGTGCTGCTGCCGTGAAAGCGGGTCTCGCGGAGCAAGCTGCGTGCCGCACCAGTCGCGATGCGCGGCGCACGATAACTGGAATGGTAATCGCAAATCGGGCTGCGCGTGAGGGTCGCTGGCGGCTTTTGCTGCGCGTTGATGGGCGTCTGTGCGCGCTGCGCGCCGGCGGTATGAGAGCGCGTGCCGCGTGCAGGCCTTACAAGGGCGTGTAATTGCGTCCCGGCGTGCGGGACAAACGAAGGCAGCGCTCAGGCGATGACTTTCCCCGGCGGGAAATGTCCGCTCTTAAGTAAGACCGGCGAGCCGTTGCTCACCCGCAGATGTTCGCGCGCCACGGCTTCGATGCGCGGACGGCCGGCGTCGAATGCGCTGATCCAGCCGCTGCTGTCGAAGCTCCGCGCATCGAAATGATCTTCCAGCGCCTCGACCGAGATTGCACACGGAACCCGCGCGCCGTCGACGAGCGCGGCGAACACGATCGTCAGGTTGGCGCTGTGATAGTCGGGAGCGTCTGGGGGAAATTCGATAACCATGATCGCCTCGTGACTGGAACAAAAAGATCGGACAGTGGCCGTTAGGGGCTCGGACGAGCCCCGCCTGAGTCCGATGGATCGGCGAATATGGTACTCGCGAGCGCGATGCGCGGTCCAGAGCGAACAGCGACGGCTCGGCGCATCCCCATGCAACGGGCAATGCGAGGCGTCGGTCATGCCTCGAACACGGCGATCGGCACGTCGACGATGAAAAGCGACGTCGCCTGAGGGTCCGCGTAGTCGAAGCGCAGATGCCGGCTCATCTCGCGCACGCGCTCGCGTGCAAGCTCGCACGCTTCGCCGGTGAGTTCGGTGCCGCTCTTCAGCAATTGCGCGTCGAAGCGGTAGTGCACGCCCCACGCGACGTTGCCCGGATGATTGGCGACGCCGCTCGTGCGCCAGCTCACGAACAGCGAAGGCGCGAGTTCCGGGCCGACCTCGCTCACATCGGCGTTGCTCGGGAACAGGTCGAGCAGGCAACGCGCGATGTCGTGCAACAGCGGATGGCGGACGTTGAGCTGGCGCATCAGGTCACGGAGAGAAGTCGGTCGATGTAGTCGCGGGCCGCCTGTTCGACGTGCGCGAGCGCTTCGTCTTCGGTCGCGAAGCGTTGCTCGCTGCCGAGATCGACGAGTGCCTCGAAGCGATGCGCGTCGTCGGGACCGCGTTGCGCGACGCTGACGGCGCCGACGTAAATCGGCGCTTCGGCGGTGCTGCCGGCGGCGGCGTCGGGCTGATGCGTATGGGTCAGCCGCGCTGACGCGCTGATGTAATAGCCCCGGCAGGGACCGGAAACACGTTCTGCCATGGAGTTCTCCTTATGCGGTTCGAGGCGCCGGTACGCCGGTCGCCGGCTCGTGGCCGCGACCGGCGGGCGCATGCAGTAAGGTTCGCGATCCGGAAATTAGTTCGCGTCGATTTCCGCCTTGCGGCAAACCGTGCCGATTATCGCGCCCGCCTTTGAACCGACCGGCCCGCGCTGCGCCTGACGCTCTCGCAAACCGCGCGCCCGCGTGACGCCGCGCTAACAACCGCTTACGCGGCGCGTAAAGCGCGTGTGGGAAAATATGGCATCCCAGCTTGAACCACACTTTCACGAGGTAGAAATGAAGGAATTTGCGCGGCGCGTGTGCCGCACTTCGCCGAGATTGCCGGGCCTGCCGCTTGGCGCGGCCCTTGTCGTCGTGGCCGCGGGTTTGTCGGCGTGCGCGTCGTCGAACAATGCGTCGCTCATCAACTTGCCCGACGGGCAAACCGGTTACGCGATCAACTGCAGCGGCGCGGATGCGTCGTCGAGCTGGGGAAGCTGCTATGTGCTCGCGGGCAAGGCCTGCGGCGCGACCGGCTACGACATCGTCTCCAAGGACAACGAGGAAGGCGGCCCGACCGGCGGCGGCATCAGCAACGTGATCTCCGCGAACGTCAAGAACCGCTCGATGGTCGTGCGCTGCAAGTGAGCGCGGGCGTCTGAAGGCGCCCGCCCGGCGACGTCATCAGTGTGCGCTGACCTTCGAGAACACATTCAGCACCACGACGCCGGACACGATCAGGCCCATGCCAAGCACGGCGGGCCAGTCCGGGATCTGCTTGAAGAGGATCGCGGCGACCGCCGTGATCAGCACGATCCCCGCGCCGGACCAGACGGCATAGACGATGCCGACCGGAATCGAGCGCAGCGTGAGCGACAACAAATAGAACGAAAAACAATAGCCCACGACGACGACGATCGACGGGATCAGGCGCGTGAAGCCGTCGGAAGCGCGCAACGCGGACGTCGCCACGACCTCGGCGACGATCGCGAACGCAAGGAGCACATAAGCGGACGAACGCATGCGCCCTATTGCCCCGCTTCCCGCGTGAGCAGAAGCGCGCCGAAGTCCTGACCGAGCACCGCGCAGAGCGCTTCGACCACCAGTTGGTGATCGTCGCGTTGCGGCATCCCGGAGACCGCCACCGAGCCGATCACGCCCGCGCCCGCCACCGAGAGCGGAAAGGCGCCGCCGTGCGAGGCGAACTCGGCGACGGGAAGACCGTATTTTTCGCCGAGCGTGACGCCCTGCTGCTGGAGCTGCAGTCCGATTGCATAGGAACTGCGCCGGAAGTGCTCGACGGTGCGCGACTTGCGCTCGATCCAGGCGCTGTTGTTGGGCGTCGCGCCGTCGAGCGCGGCGAAGAAGAGCCGCTGGCCGAACGTGCGAACGTCGATCGCGACGGCCGCGCCGCGCGCAAACGCCATCTCGCGCAGTTGCGCGCCGATCTGCCACGCGCGATCGCAGTCGAACTTCGGAAAGACCAGCGTTTTTTCCTGATGAGCGATGGCGTTGAGGTCGTGGGGGATGTCCATGGGGATGCCTTCGTGATCGTTTCGAATGAAGTGGAACTCGCATGAGCGAATGCGATTTTGACACGCCCGCGTTCAAACGACGCAGCGTGCACCGTCACGGACTTTCATTGCAGCGACATGGCGCGTCGGCGGCGGGCGTGATCGATCGGCCTGGCGCGCCCGCATGATTTGGATCCCTTAATTCACGTCACAGCGATATCTGCATCGCTCGCTTCAGTCAAGAATATCTGACGCCGCTTCACGGCCGCTCATAGACTTTTCTTGAAATCGGGCAAGGCGCGCATGAATCGACCTCTGCGTCTCATCAAACTCTCGAAAAGCTTGCGGCGGCTATTCCGATGCTCTATAATCTTTTCTTCGACGGACGCGGGGTGGAGCAGTCTGGCAGCTCGTCGGGCTCATAACCCGAAGGTCGTAGGTTCAAATCCTACCCCCGCAACCAAGCATTCAAAGCAAAAAGCCCGGCTCGCCGGGCTTTTTGCTTTTCCGGCCTTTGCGCGTGCTCACGTTATCGCGCAGCCTGCCCGGGCGTCGCTTATCGCGCATGGCATAATCGCCTGCTCGTTTCCCATTCGATGCATCCACGCGTTCATGCGTAGCGCCCTGATACGGAAGATCGGCGGTATTGTCGGATTGCTCGCGATCCTGATGACGGCGCTCGCCCCCGCCGCATCGCAGATGCTCGAACGCACGCGCATCGAGTCGATGCTCGCGGCGTTCTGTTCAGTCGAGACGACAAAGGTATCGAAGCACGACGGCGACACCGCCCTCGCGCACCTGCAGGCGTGTGGTTATTGCAATCTCGCCGCTCATACGCCCGTCACGCCACCGCCCGCGCACGCGCATCGCGTGCCTGTGCTGGCGGGCCCGAGGCCCGTCGCACGACTGGATACGCTCGAGCGGCCGCATGCGGCCGTCATCGCGGCCCAGCCGCGCGCCCCGCCCTCGTTTGCCTGACTCACTCGCCCCTTCGCGACGCGAAGCGTGAACCGCCAACGGCCTCACGCGTGCGCGCCGCTCGTCAACACCTTCCCATCCGGCGGGAGTCAATCGATATGAACGCATCCATCATCAAGCACGGCACGCTTGCCGTCAGCCTTTTCGTCTCTGCGCAATTCGCCTTCGCGCACGCCGTCCCCAAGCAGCAGGACCCGGCGCCCAACGCCACCGTGTCCGCGCCGCAGGAAGTCTCCATTGAATTCGGCGAAGCGCTGGAGCCGTCGTTCAGCAAGCTGGTTGTCGTCGATGCCGGCGGCAAGCAGGTGAACACGGCGCCGTCGGCCGTCGACGCGAGCGACAAGAAGCACATGAGCGTGGCGCTCGGCACGCTCCCGCCGGGGACGTATCGCGTGAACTGGACAGCCGTCGCCGACGACGGCCATCGCACGCAAGGCCACTACAACTTCAAGGTCAAGTGAGACTCGCATGAAAAAAATCGCCGCCCCTTTCACCACGCTCTGCGCGACGCTCGTCGCCGCGCTGCTCGGCGCGCCGCTCGCTCACGCGGCGACGCTCTCGGTCAGCGACTGCTGGATCCGCTCGATGCCGCCGAATTTGCCGTCGTCGGGCTACTTCACGGTGTCGAACGACGGCGACGCGCCGGCATCGCTCGTCGGCGCCGAGACGCCTGCGTTCGGCATGGCGATGCTGCACAAGTCGGAAAGCAACGGCAGCACCGCGACGATGTCGCACGTGGCATCGGCGGAAGTGCCTGCGCACGGCACGCTGCGCTTCGCACCGAAGGGCTATCACCTGATGCTCGAAGGCGCGGGCAAGCCGCTCCAGGTCGGCTCGACGGTTCCGCTCTCGCTTTCCTTCGCCGATCACTCGAAGGTCAGCACGATGTGCACCGTGAAGCCCGCCTCCGCGCTCGGCAACTGATTGAAGGCATCGAAAAAGAAACGCGCCGCAGTGTGAACTGCGGCGCGTTTCTTTTAGGCGATGCCGGATGCGGTCGGAGCGTTCAGTGCTTGCTGAACAGATCCATGATCTGCTTGCGCTCGTCGGCGTTCACGTTGGGCGCCTGCATGCCGCCCGGGCCGACTCCGCCCGATGTCGTCGTCACGGCGCCCGCCGGATCGGCCGCGTCCATGCCGATGCTCGCGATAAAGCCGCTGCCGGGCGTCCGGTCGGCGTAAAAGAGTTCGCCGTCGAAGTCTGTGATGCCGTCGGGCTTCGGCATCTGCTGCTGCGGCACGTTGCGCAGCGCGCGTCCCATGTAATCGACCCAGATCGGCAGCGCGAGCTGCGCACCGAACTCCTTGCTGCCGAGCGACTTCGGCTGATCGTAGCCCATCCACGCCACCGCCACGAGCGAGTGCTGATAACCGGCGAACCAGCCGTCCTTCGCGTCGTTGGTCGTGCCGGTCTTGCCTTGCAGGTCGTTACGCTTGAGCGCGTTGGTCGCGGCTCCCGTGCCCTGCGTCGCGACCGTGTGCAGGAGGCTGTTCATCATGTACGCGTTGCGCGGCTCGAGCGTCTGCGGCGCGTTGCCACCGGCCGTCAGCGGGTCGGCGCGCGAGATCACCGTGCCGCGCGCATCGGCGACTTCGGCGATCAGGTACGGATTGATGCGGTAGCCGCCGTTCGCGAACACCGAATACGCGCCGGAAAGCTGCAACGGCGTGACGAGCCCGGCGCCGAGCGCGAGCGGCAGATACGGCGGCGTCTTGTCGACGTCGAAACCGAAGTTCTTCGTGACGAACTCCTGCGCGTAGCCCGTGCCGATGTACGACAGGATACGGATCGACACGAGGTTCTTCGAACGCTGCAAACCCGTGCGCATCGACATCGGGCCGTCGGGCTGGTCGTCGTCCTTCGGCTCCCAGGCCTGGCCGCCGGGTGTCGTCGGCGGGAAATAGAGCGGCGCGTCGTTGATGATCGTCGCCGGTCCGAGGCCCTTGTCGAGCGCCGCCGAGTAGATGAACGGCTTGAAGCTCGAACCCGGCTGGCGCCATGCCTGCGTCACGTGGTTGAACTTGTTCTTGTTGAAGTCGAAGCCGCCGACGAGCGCGCGAATCGCGCCGTCCTGCGGCACGAGCGAGACGAGCGCGCCTTCCACTTGCGGCAATTGCGTGATCTGCCAGTTGTCCTTCGCGTCCTTCGTCAGGCGCACGATCGAACCGGGCTTGATGCGCAAGGCCGCCGCCGCATTGCTCCGTAGCGCGGGCGCGGCGAAGCGCAGGCCGTCGCCGGCGATGTTCGCGGTTTCGCCGCCGACGAACTGCGCGCTCACCTGCTTCGCGCTCACGGCCGTCACGACCGCGGACTCCAGATCGCCGTCGTCCGGATGATCGACGAGCGCGTCCTCGATGGCCTGCTCGCGGTCGTCGTCGTCCTTCGGCAGGTTCACGAAGCCTTCCGGCCCGCGATAGCCGTGGCGCCGCTCGTAATCCATGATGCCCTTTCGCACCGCGCGATAGGCGGCGTCCTGATCGGCGGAATCGATGGTCGTCGTGACCGTGAGGCCGCGCGTGTAGGTCTCTTCCTTGTATTGCGCGTACATCATCTGCCGGACCATTTCCGCGACGTATTCCGCATGCACGCCGTACTCGGTGCCGGCGGATTTCGTGTGGATCTCCTCGACGACGGCCTGGTCGTACTGCTCGCGCGTGATGTAGTTCAGGTCGAGCATGCGCTTCAGGATGTACTGCTGGCGGATCTTCGCGCGCTTTGGATTGACGACCGGGTTGTACGCGGACGGCGCCTTCGGCAGGCCCGCGAGCATCGCGGCCTGCGCGAGCGTGATGTCCTTCAGGTCGCGGCCGAAGTAGACGCGCGCCGCGGCCGAGAAGCCGTAGGCGCGCTCGCCCAGATAGATCTGGTTCATGTACAGCTCGAGAATCTGGTCCTTCGTCAGCGCGCGCTCGATCTTGTACGCAAGCAGCATTTCATAGATCTTGCGCGTGTAGGTCTTTTCGCTCGACAGGAAGAAATTGCGCGCGACCTGCATCGTGATCGTGCTCGCGCCCTGCGAGGCGCCGCCATGCATCACGTCGCTCACGCCCGCGCGCAGGATGCCGAGGAAGTCGACGCCGCCGTGATCGTAGAAACGGTAGTCCTCGATCGCGAGGACCGCCTTCTTCATCTGGTCGGGGATGTCCTGGAAGCGCGCGAGCGAACGCCGTTCCTCGCCGAATTCGCCGATCAGCACGTGATCGGCGGTATAGACCCGCAGCGGCACTTTCGGCCGATAGTCGGTGAGCGCGTCGAGCGAGGGCAGGTTCGGCCCCATCACGACGAGCGCATAACCGATGATGAGCGCGCCGATTACGCCCGCGAGCGCGAACAGCCCCGCGAACCACAATGCGATGCGCGCGAAGAACGAGCGCCCTTCGGGCTCGTCGCGATAGCGGCCGTCGTTGCGGTCGTTACGGTCGTTGCGGTCTTCGCCGTGACGGTTGCCGTCGCCGATGTAATGCCGGACGTCGCGTGAGGGGTTCGAGGAATTCGGTCGTTTGATGATTGGCATGACTTCGATGGTTCGGCGCGCGACCCGGACGCTTGGCCCGGTCGGATGCGCCGTTTGACTGAATCAGTCACGTGAGTGGTCGCGTGAGGCTCGCGGTTGGCCGCCGCGCGCCCCGCGCCACGTGAACCAGACCGCGCGCGAGATGTTTGCCGGCACGGACCGGCCGGCATGGCCCGGATGCTCGGGACGCGCGCGGCGGCAAAGCGCCTGTCCGGCTGCACGCGCAGGGTAACAGCACATTTTAAAGAATTCGAGCGCACTTCTCCGCGAGACGCCCGATTTTTTTGTAAGTAAATCACGCCGACAGTGCGCTCACGCACGGACAGGTTACCCACAGAAACTATTGAGAGCGCTGTGGACAACCGTATGAGAAAATCGCCAAGTCATTGAGCGAGCGCCACTTTTGGCGTGTGCCGCGATTTCGGTTCGAACCGGCCGGACCCACCCACGCCGAAGCACAAAACGATATGATGGATGCGTCGGGCTGCGTCGTTGCGAGGTAGAACGAACGCGGCCGGCGAGCCGTCTTGCGGTAACTTTGTCGCATCGCTTCTTTGCAATCGCCTTACTGTTTGCGAGCCGCTCATGTCTACCAAACCCAGCGAACGCATCGTTGTTTTCGTGACACCCGCGCAGAAACTCGCCATCAGCAACACCGCCGAGGGACTCGGCATCAGCGTGAGCGAACTCATGCGGCGGGCGGTCCTGAATTTCAATGCCACGAGCGAGCAGATCAAGGTGGCCGGTCTGGTCGAGCGCCTGCGCGCGCCGAAAACGCCCGATGCGCTGAACGTCGCGCTGCGTCACGTCGCGGAAAAAGCCGCGGCGCGCGAAGCGAAGACCGCCGCGGCGAATGCGTCGAAGAACGCGGCCGCCGCGCACAAGGCGGCGCTGGCGAAGGCGAAGCCCGAGGCCGAATCGCCGCACTCCACGGAACCGGCCGACCCTGGCGACTCCGATACCGACGAAGGCGAAGGCGCATCCCTCACGCGCGGCCACTCGGAGCAATGAGCGCCGATGTCGTGTGTCAGGAGACGAAACGCATCGGCACCGCGACCGCCGCCGAGGCGACCGCTGTCGCGAACGCGCCCCAGGCGATGTCGACGACGACGATCGTCGTGCTCCAGCCCTTTAGCGTCGCGAGATTGGTGAGATCGTAAGTCGCGTCGGCGATCGCGCCGAACAGCACGCCATTGATGAGCGCTCGCGCCGCGCTCGCTTCGGCGAGACCGGGCATCACGCAGAAGTACGTCATCGCGGCGAGATACAGCACATAGAACACGGCCGCCGCGCCGAAGTTCGGCCGTTCGAGCAGCAACGCGCCGATCTCGCGCCGATAGAGACCGCGCCCCACGGCCCCGAGCCACAGCGCATCGAGCGCGAGGAACACGACGGCCCCGACCGCGAACGCTATGACGAGCATCTTCGACATGATGTTTCCGCTGGCTGATTCTATGGCGTTCGATGGCGTGCGGGGCTTGCTGCGCCGCGCCTGCCGTTACATTCCTTAACGCTGCGCGCCCGGTCGATTAAGACCCGCTTAAGCCGCATCGTGCTCTAATAGACGACGCGAGAAACAGCATCCGACCCAGGCTGCGCGTCTTATTGAAGCTTGTGCTTGCAATCCGCGCGGGCGGCCCGAACTTACGTGGCGCGGATCGCGCACGAGCGCCGCGCGGCAGCCTCGGGCGGTCCGCAGCTTTCATCAAGGAGAAACACATGTCGCTTTTGGATTCCATCACGCGCACCGTCAAGGGTCTGCTGAACGACGCCGCCGACACGATGCAGGACCCGTCGCGCGACTCGCGCCAGATCGTGCGCGAACTCGACGACAGCATCGCGAAGGCGGAAAACGCGCTGATCGAGATTGAGGCGCAGGTCGCGACGCAGCAAAGCAAGCGCGATGTCGCCGCCGACAAGGCGAAGAAGTACGAAGACGGCGCGAAGCGCGCGCTGCAAACGGGCGACGAAGGGCTCGCCCGCGAGGCGCTCGCCGCGCAGGCGAACGCGGAAACCGAGCGCGACGCGCTCGCCGGGGAGCTTGGCACGCTCGAACCGTCGGTCGATCATTTGAAGCAGCAAATCGCCGACATGCGCCAGCGCCGCAACGACCTGAACGCGCGCTCCAACATCCTGCAGGCGAAGCAGCAGATCGCGCAGGCGAAGGACGTCGCGGCGACCGCACTCGGCGGCATCGGCGGGAAAAACCTGTCGGAGGATTTCCAGAAGCTCGAAGACAAGGTGCAACTCGCCAACGCCCGCTCGGACGCCCGCCTGAATTCCGCCGACCAGAAGTCCGGCAAGGCGCTAGACGACAAGCTCGCGGCGCTTAACCGCGGCCCGTCCGTCGACGACCGGCTGGAAGCGCTGAAGAAACAGTTGAATTCGCCGTCGCAGTAGGCTTGACGAGGCTGTGCCAGGCGGCGCGGCGAACTTATCGGCTCGGCGCGCGTCGCACTGGAATGTGTCATCGATTGGGATCGACAGGAGGCGGGCGTTCATCGCGCCCGGCCCGCATCATGAAAAAATATCTGACGGCTGTCGCGGCGTCGCTGCTGTTCGTCGCTTCGGCGGCGTTCGCGGTGCCGACCGCCCAGCAGATCGAGCAGGCGATGTCGCAAGGCAACTGGCAAAAAGCCGACGCCGGTCTGACCGAGGTCCTGCAGGCGCATCCGAACAATGCGCACGCGCATTATCTCTATGCGCAGGTGCTCGATCGCGAGGGTCGCTACGACGACGCCCTCTCGCATCTGCGGCAGGCGAAGTCGCTCGATCCGCAACTCAAGTTCACCGACCCGATGCGTTTCGCGGCGACCGAAGCGCGCATTCGCGGCGACGCGAATCGCGCGAACGTCGTCGCCAATGTCCCCGGCGGCGGGCAGCAGGCGAACCAGACCGGCTCGGTCGCGCAAAATCCGTTCAACCCGGCGCCCGCACCGGCGCAAGAAAAACATGGGCCGTCGGTCGGCGGGTGGGTCGGCTTCGCTGTGCTGTTCGCGGCCATCGCGCTGGTGTTGCGCTGGGGTCTGCGCCGCGCCCGCGCGCGCGACGACGGCCGCGCCAACGACGATCGCCGCACGCAACTGAAGCGCGCGACCGAACTGCTCAACGACGTGCGCACGCTCAAGTTGGATGTGCGGCTGTCCACGGCGCCCGGGCACGAAGCGC
The DNA here is from genome assembly GCF_031451455.1 of Caballeronia sp. LZ024. NCBI lineage: Bacteria > Pseudomonadati > Pseudomonadota > Betaproteobacteria > Burkholderiales > Burkholderiaceae > Caballeronia > Caballeronia sp. LZ024. The sequence goes on from NZ_JARUXL010000001.1 coordinate 1,791,707, forward strand.
TGCTGAAGGATGTCGAGGGCGTCGAGACGCAATTGCGCGAACTGGTCGAAGCGCTGTCGAATGCGAAGAACCCGGTGCCGCCATATCAGGTCGAGGACCTCGCCAACCGCGTCGAGAGCCTAAAGGCGCGCGCCGAAGGACGGCCGGATCCCAATGCCGCGAATGCCGCTGCGGCCTCAGCGCGCGAAGGCGACTCCGTGTACGCGCAGGAAGCCGAGCGTTTCGGACGTAATCAGCAAGGGCCCTATCCGCCGCAGCAGCCTTATCCGCAGCAACAAGGGCCCGTCGTCATCCAGCAGGGCGGCGGCGGTTTTGGCGGCGGCATGGGCGGGTTGCTGACGGGTGTGCTGCTCGGCGAAGCGCTGTCGCACGGGCGCGACCGCGTGATCGAGCGCCCGGCGCCCGACAACACTTTCGGCAACGGCGCAGGCAATGGCGGCAGCGACGGCGGCGGACTCGACTTCGGCAATGGCTCGAACGAGTGGAATGACGGCGGTAGCGGTGGCGGTGGCGGCCTGGATCTCGGCAACAACGACGACAACTGGCGCGATACGTGATTCGAATTTGCCGACGTTGAGAGAGAAAGCAAAAGGCTCCGGTGTGATGACCGGAGCCTTTTTCATTGTTGCACCGGTCCGAGCTTCAACCGCCGCCGAGAAAGCGCAACAGCGCCCAGAGAAACTTGAAGAACCCGACGATGAACTCCCACACCCGCTCCAACTGGTCCCAACCCGCGACGCGCGCGATGGCGTGAAGAATCATGTCGCTGGGAGCAGGCAGGATCGGGATGGCGTGTTCGTTTCGTTCATCGTTCGGGAGGCGCTCGCGTCAAATGGAAAAGCGGGACATGCCGCATCGGCAGGTCCCGCATCATAACGCGGCGGCCGCCCCGGCTTATTCCTGCTTCGGTTCGCCGCCCTCCGGCTCGACTTCATCCGTCAGCGCTTCCTCCAGCCGCTTGAAGATGCGCCGCGTCGCGCCTCGCGCATGCAGCGCGAAAAGCAGGAGCGAGCGCCCTGTCACCTGATACACCGCGCCCGAATCGAAGTCTTCCAGTTCCTCGCGGATCGGCGCATTCGTATCGATGAGACAGCTCCATTGATCGCTGCCCGGCACGTCGGGCAGCGTGAAGTCCACGACATCGTGATGCGCGTTCACGACGAGAAGCAGCGTCGCATCCGACGCCGGCCGGCGAATCCCGGTCGCCTGGGCGCGGCCGTCGATCACAAGGCCGAAGCAGCGCATCGACGGATCGTCCCATTGCTCGGGCGTCAGTTCGTCGCCCGACGGGCTCAGCCATTTGACATCGGCCACCTGCAGGTCCTCGCGCCACTCACCCGTGAGGAACCGCCCGCGACGCAGCACCGGCAGCGTGTGGCGCAGCGTCGTCAGCTTGCGGACGAACTCGGTCAGCGCGCGGCCGTCGTCGTCGATGCCTTCCCAGTCGACCCAACTGATGTCGTCGTCCTGGCAATACGCGTTGTTGTTGCCCTGTTGCGTGCGGCCAAACTCGTCGCCGGCGAGCACCATCGGCGTTCCCTGCGAGAACAGCAGCGTCGCGAGCATGTTGCGCTTCTGGCGCTCGCGCAGCGCGCGGATTTCCGGGTCGTCGGTCGGGCCTTCGACGCCGCAGTTCCACGACTTGTTGTCGGAATGGCCGTCGTTGTTGTCCTCGCCGTTCGCCTCGTTGTGCTTGTCGTTGTACGACACGAGATCGTTGAGCGTGAAACCGTCGTGCGCGGTGATGAAGTTGACGCTCGCCCACGGGCGGCGCCCGCGGTGGTTGAACTTGTCGCCCGAGCCGGTGATGCGCGTCGCGAGTTCGGCGGCGACGCCGTCGTCGCCCTTCCAGAACGAGCGCACCGTGTCGCGATACTTGTCGTTCCATTCCGCCCAGCCGGGCGGAAAACCGCCGACCTGATAGCCGCCCGGGCCGCAATCCCACGGCTCGGCGATCAGCTTGACGCTCGACAGGATCGGGTCCTGACGGCAACTGTCGAGGAAGCCGCCGCCTTCGTCGAAGCCGTATGGCTCGCGGCCGAGGATCGTCGCGAGGTCGAAGCGAAAGCCGTCGACGTTCATCTCCGTGACCCAGTAGCGCAGGCTGTCGGTGACCATCTGGAGCACGCGCGGATGCGACAGGTTCAGCGTGTTGCCGGTGCCCGTATCGTTGATGTAATAGCGCGGCTCGTCGGGCATCAGGCGGTAGTACGACGCGTTGTCGATGCCGCGAAACGAAAGCGTCGGGCCGCGCTCGTTGCCTTCGGCCGTATGGTTGTAGACGACGTCGAGAATCACTTCGAGCCCGGCCTCGTGCATCCGGTCGATCATCTCCTTGAACTCGGCGACGACGCCCGGGCCGCGCGAAAAGAAGCGCGGGTCGGCGGCGAAGAAGCCAATCGTGTTGTAACCCCAGTAGTTCGTGAGGCCCTTGTCGAGCAGATGGCTGTCGTTGACGAACGCGTGGATCGGCAGCAATTCGACGGAGGTCACGCCGAGGCTCTTGATGTGCTCGATGACTTCCTTCTGCCCGAGGCCTTCGAAGGTGCCGCGCATGGGCTCCGGCACGGCCGGATGGCGCTTCGTGTAGCCGCGCACGTGGGTTTCGTAGAAGATCGTGCGTTCCCACGGTACGCGCACGCGCGTCGCGTGGGTCCAGCTGAACGATTGATCGACGACCTGGCACTTCTGCATGAACGGCGCGCTGTCGCGTTCGTCGAAGGTGAGATCGTCGCCGTCGGCGTTGAGCGTGTAGCCGAATACCGCCGGGTCCCACTTCAGTTCGCCGACGTGCGCTTTTGCGTAGGGGTCGAGCAACAGCTTGTTCGGATTGAACCGATGCCCCGCTTCGGGCTCGTAAGGCCCGTGCACGCGATAGCCGTACACGGCGCCCGGTTTCAGCCCGAACACGTAGACGTGCCAGACTTCGTCCGTGTATTCCGGCAGTTCGATGCGTTCCAGTTCCTTTTCGCCCTTTTCGTCGAACAGGCATAGTTCGACTTTCGTCCCGTTCGCGGAAAACAGCGCGAAGTTGACGCCTTCGCCGTCCCAGGTGGCGCCGAGCGGAAACGGCGAACCTTCTGCAATGCGGATATCGTTCGGCATGTGGTGGTGTTTCTCGGTAATGGTGATGCGCCGCGTTGAAGTGTGGATCGGTGCGGGCGTTGGGGAGCCTCTTGCGGCTCCGAGCGGTCGAGTCAAGCAGGTTACGTGCCCGGGATGGGGGCGTGCGTTGACGCTTTTTGCGGCGGCATCGCGGGGAACGGAAACACAGGAACATCAAACGGTGTAAACCTCAATCCACCCCGGTGTAAAACGTACACGTATCGCGCGCGCAAGTGCGCACGGGATCTAAACCAGCGGCGCGCCCTGCGAAGCAAGACAACCTCTTTAAGGAGAAACCGCTTGCCGACCCAAGCCAGCTCGACGAAGGATTCGCCGTCCAACCGGCATGCAGCGGGCGGAACCGCTGACGAAAGCCGTGCGAACGGCCGGTCCCTGCGCGATGCCGTCCCCTTCGACGCCCACGCCGACTGGCACCCCGCCCCCGGCCGTCCCGACCCGGTCGAGCGCGTGCTTGCCGGCAACGCCGGCCGCCAGGAGCGGCTGATTCCGCTGCGCATGGCGCGCATGGCCGAGTCTCCGTTTGCGTTCCTGCGCGGCTCGGCGACCGTGATGGCGTGGGATCTCGCGCAGTCACCGTCGATCGGCCACAACGTGATGATCGACGGCGATGCGCACGTCAGCAACTTCGGCCTCTTTCGCACGCCGCGCCAGGATGTCGTGTTCGATCTGAACGATTTCGACGAAACCCTCGTCGCGCCCTGGGAGTGGGACCTCAAGCGGCTCACGGCGAGCATCAACGTCGCGGCGCGCGAGAACGGCGTCGACGCCGAAGGGCGCGCTCGCGCGGTGCGCTCGACGTGCGCCGCCTACCGCACGACGATGGCCGAACTCGCGCAGGTGAGCCCCTACGACCTCTGGCAGATGCGGTCCTACGCAAGCGCCACGCACATCGACGCCCCGACACACCTGAACGCCGCCGAGCGCGCGACGATCGAAAAAACGGTCGAGCGCGCGATGAAGCGCTCCCACGCGACGATGCTCACGAAAGTCGCGGAGCAGGCCGGCAAGAGTTGGCGCTTCAAGGACGATCCGCCGATCCTCACGAAGCTCGACGCCGCCGAGCGCAATCACGTCGTCGACGGGCTGAAGGCGTATCTGCAGACCATCGCGGGCGAGTGGCGCATGATGCTCGAGCGCTACGACGTCGCGGATGTCGCGCATCGCGTGGTGGGCGTGGGCAGTGTCGGCACGCGCGCGTACCTCGTGCTCTTGATCGGCCGCGCGCTCGGCGACCCGCTTTTTATGCAGGTGAAGGAAGGGATCGTGCCGGCGGCGGCGCCCTTCGTGCCGCCGCTCGACGAGCCGTTCCGCCATCAGGGACGCCGCGTCGTGCACGGCCAGCGCCTCTTGCAGAGTTCGTCGGATGCGCTGCTCGGCTGGACGACCATCTCGGGCCGCGACTTCTACGTGCGCCAGATGAAGGACATGCGCGGCTCGATCCCGGTCGACTGGCTGCACGGCGCGACCTTCGACTTCTACGCGTGGTGTCTCGGCCTGCTGCTCGCGCGCGCCCATGCCCGCACCGGCGACGCCGCGCTCATCGCCGGCTATTGCGGCAGTTCCGACAAGCTCGATGCCGCCTATGCAGGATGGGCCGAGCGCTACGGCACGCAGACAGTCGCCGACCACACGGCGTTCGTCGCGGCGATCGCGAAAGGGCGCATCGTGGCGGCGGAGCCGAAGAAGTAGCCTCGTGCGGAAAAACCGCGCACGCCATGCAAATCGAGCGGCTATCATGGCCCCGAAGACGAGAGCGGATGGCACGAGTCCGAGGAATGGTTACACCGCTCTCTCGTTGGCACAGCCCTTGCTGCCCGCCTGTGCCGATCCAAGCGAACTTTTTTACTGGAGGAAGCCGCGCATGAGCATGATTGAGGAATTCAAGAACTTCGCCCTGAAGGGCAACGTCATGGACCTCGCCGTCGGTGTGATCATCGGTGGCGCGTTCTCGACCATCGTGAACTCCATCGTCAAGGATCTCATCATGCCGGTCGTCGGGCTCGCAACGGGCGGGCTCGACTTCTCGAACCTGTTCGTCAGGCTAGGTCCCATACCGGAGACTTTCAAAGGCAATCCCGGCTCCTACAAAGACCTGCAGACAGCGGGCGTCGCCGTGTTCGGCTACGGCTCGTTCATCACGGTGCTGATCAACTTCATCATCCTGGCGTTCATCATTTTCATGATGGTCAAGTTCATCAACAATCTGCGCAAGCCCGCCGAAACGGCGCCAGCCGCCACGCCCGAAGACGTGCTGCTGCTGCGCGAGATCCGCGATTCGCTGAAGGGCTCGCCGCGCGTCTGAGTTTTTCCGGGCCGCGCGCGTTGCCGCACTGAATTGCGAATGGGTGCCGCTTCGCTCTTTTCGTCTGTACGCCTTGCCACCGAACCCGCGCCACGGCGCGGGTTTTTTGCGTCTGCGGCGCGCGCGTTGGTGGGCGATGCATCTTTTTTCTGCGAGATTTTTCGTCGCACGCGGAATTGCAGGACTATTATTGAGACTGATGCCAAGCGAGCCGCCGCAGGTCTTCGGCACGATTCGTGCGCGTGGCGCATTGTCGGAGAATCATCGCCGGCGACGTGCAGCGCCCTTCCCGAATCACCGTGAACCGACCACTTCGATGTGCTATAAAAGATCGACGTGCAAAGATCGATGTACGGCCCGCAAGACGGGAGTGGCCGCATGAGGACGCTGCGTTTCTTGCAATTCTTTTTCAGGCGAATTTTTATGTCCTTCCCGAAAAAGCGTAAGCGCGTGAAGGTCGACGGGGACGAGTCGTTTCTCGCCGTGCTTCGTCATTTCAAGGCGTTCGGTCAACTCGACACGAAGATCGCGCGCGCCCGCGCCCAGGACGAACCCGTGCTCTACGCACACGTCCTGCCCGGCCTCGACGTGCTCCTGTGCAGTGTGCGCGGCGCGCAGCCGCCCTATCCCGCCACCGAGGAATTGCACCGGCGCTGCATCGAATCCATCACCAATGCGCTCGAACAGCCGCTCGACGGTCTCGAGAACGGCGGCTACTGGTACGAGGCCAACGGCTTCGGCTTCCTTGTGTTCGCGAGCCGCGCCCGCTCGCAGATCCTGAGCGAATTCGGTGCATCGGCAACGGCTCGCACGCGTCGCGGCACGCGCCGGCAGGATGCGGGCGACGCAGCCTCGCGGCCGCTGCGCTGAGCGCCATCGCATGGTCGCCTGGCGTGCTGGCGTCCAGGCGACTTCAATACCTCGATCACCGCCGACAAATCGTCTTCGGAACAAGCCGCGTCTTGCGACGCGGCCTGCCCTCGAACGATCGCGTCGGTGTCAATTCGAAGCGTGCAAAGAGTGGCAGCGTCAGCGCATTCATGCGGCCCGTTCCGCCAAATCCTCTCTTCACCGCCGCTCGTTCGTGTTCTTTAATTGAGTTCACGCACGCCGCACGCCGACCCCGAAGCACGGTCAGCAAATCCGTGGCGCATCCCTTGCTGCTGCACCGTTGCATATTCAGCAATGCAACGTCAATCTGCTTCATTCCAAGGAGAAGACCATGTCGGAACACGTCTACAAGATGATCGAACTCACCGGCTCCTCGACCCAGTCGAGCGACGACGCCGTGCGTGTCGCGCTGACAAAGGCGGCCAAGACGCTGCGCAACATGCACTGGTTCGAAGTACTCGAAACGCGCGGACACATCGAGGAAGGCAAGGTGCTGCACTGGCAGGTCACGCTGAAGGTGGGACTGCGGCTCGAGGACTGAATTCAGGCGTGACGCTGCAAGCAACGCTCATGTGAAAAGGCCGCGCTTCTCGCGAAGCGCGGCCTTTCGTTTGGGTGCTGGTCCGGCGGCCGGCCGTCGAAGCCCGGCCGCACGACGCGCTTACTTGGGCAACGACCCGTCCACGCCTTCCACGTACCAGTTGATGCGCTGCATTTCCGAATCGGTGAGCGTCTTGCCGGCTGCGACCTTCTCCGCGCCCGACTGATCCTTGATCGGACCCGTGAACACGTCCCACTTGCCGCCGTGCAGTTCTTCACGCTTCGCGGCAACCGCCTGCATCGCCTTCGCGGGGATCGCCGTGCTGTTCAGGTCTTCGAGGTCCACTGCCTTCTGCGGCATGCCGAGCCACACCGGATCGTTCTTCCACTTGCCATCGAGCACCTGCTGGATCACCGCGTTGTAATACACGCCCCAGTGCGCAACGACCGAGCCCAGATGCGCGCTCGGGCCGAACTTCTTCATGTTCGAATCCCAGCCGAACGCGAAAACCTTCTTTTCCGCGGCCGTGGCGAGCGTCGCGTTCGAGTCGGTGTTCTGCAGGAGCACGTCGGCGCCCTGGCCGATCAGCGTCTCGGCCGCCTGCTTTTCCTTGCCCGGATCGAACCAGCTGTTGATCCAGATGACCTTCGTGTGGATCTTCGGATTCACCGAACGCGCGCCCATCGTGTACGCGTTGATGTTGCGGATCACCTCGGGAATCGGCACCGACGCCACGAAGCCGAGCGTGTTGGTCTTCGTCACGTAGCCCGCCGCGACGCCCGCGAGGTACGCGCCCTGGTACATGCGCACGTCATAGGTGCCGAAGTTCTTCGCCTTCTTGAAGCCGGTGGCCGTCAGGAAGATGGTGTCCGGGAAGTCCTTCGCCACTTTCAGCTGGAAGTCCTGATAGCCGAAGCTCGTGCCGAAAATGACCTTGTTGCCCTTGTTCGCGAGATCGCGGAACACGCGCTCCGAATCCGCCGATTCCGGCACGTTCTCGACGCGCGTGATCTTCACCTTGCTGCCGAATTTCGCCTCGGCTTCCTTGCTGCCGGCGTCGTGCGCGAACGTCCAGCCCGCGTCGCCGGGGTTGCCCAGATAGACGAACGCGATGCCCGGCGCGTCGGCCGCGCGGGCGCTCGCTGCCGCAAGCGTGGCGGACAGCGCGACTGCGGTCGACGCAGCCGTCAGCGCGTTCAGCCATGATTTCTTCATTGTGATTCTCCTGGTCGATGTTGTTGGTGAAAAGCCGGATGTGTTCGAGACGCTGCGCGTCAGTTTCGTCTGTCAAAAATGGGAGCGGGACCCGAAGCGCCGCACGTGCAGCCGATGTACAACACCGGCTGCAAAGGCCCGTTCAGCTCGCCGCGAAGAACGGCTTGCCGAGCGACGCCGGCGCGTTCAGCTTGATCGTGTTCGGATTGCGCGAGATGAGCACCAGCACGACGATCGTCGCGATATACGGCAGCATCGCGAGGAACTGCGTCGGCACGGGCACGCCGATCGCCTGCGCGTAGAACTGCAGCGCCATCACCGCGCCGAAGAGCAGCGCGCCAATCATGAGGCGCCCGGGGCGCCACGTCGCGAACACGACGAGCGCGAGCGCGATCCAGCCGCGTCCCGAGGTGAGCTGCTCCTGCCAGATGTGCAGATAGACGATCGAGTAGTAGCCGCCGCCGATGCCCGCCATCGCGCCACCGAAGAGCGTCGCGCCGTAGCGCACGCCGACGACCGGAAAACCCACCGAGTGCGCCACCGCCGGCGATTCGCCGACCGAGCGCAGCACGAGTCCCGCGCGCGTGCGATAGAGGAACCAGCCGATCACGCCGAACATGATGAACGCGAGATAGCCGAGCGGCGTGAGCGTGAAGATCGCGGGCCCGAGCACCGGGATCGACGCGAGGCCGGGAATCGGCATTACCTCGATCGACGCGCGCACCGCCGCCGACGTGTACGGTTTGCCAATGTAAGCAGAAAAACCGATGCCGAAGATCGTGAGCGAGAGGCCCGTCGCGACCTGATTGGCGAGCATCGTGATCGTGAGAAAGCCGAACAAGAGCGACATCGCGAGCCCGGCGAGCATCGACGCGCCGATGCCGAGCCACGGATTGCCCGTGATCGCGGTGACCGCGTAGCCGCTGACCGCGCCCATCAGCATCATCCCTTCGACGCCGAGATTGAGCACGCCCGACTTCTCGGCGACGAGTTCGCCCGCGCCCGCGAACATCAGCGGAATCGCCGCGACGACGGCGCTCGACGCCAGCGTGCTGGCCTGGTTGATATCCATCTCGTAGGTCCTTCGAAATTCAGGATTGCGCCGCGTGATGCGCCGATATCCGGCGCCGCACGCGATAGTTGACGAAGAGATCGGCGCCGAGCAGGCAGAACAGCAACAGGCCCTGGAACACGCCCGCGAGCGCCTGCGGCAATTGCAGCGACGTCTGCACCGCTTCGCCGCCGAGATAAAGAAGCGCCATCAGCAGGCTCGCCAGCACGATGCCGACCGGATGCAGCCGTCCGACGAACACGACGATGATCGCCGTGAAGCCGTATCCCGGCGACCAGCCCGCCTGCAACTGGCCGATCGGCCCCGCCACTTCGCCCATCCCCGCGAGACCCGCGAGGCCGCCCGAGAGCAGCAGCGAGGTCCAGATCGTTTTCTTGTCGGAGAAGCCCGCGTAGCGCGCGGCGAGCGGCGCGAGTCCGCCGACGTTCATCCGGTAGCCCACGAAGCTCTTTCTCATGAACACCCAGACAAGCGGAATCGCGATCGCCGTCAGGAACACCGACGCGTTGATCCGCGTGCCTTTCAGCCACGCCCAGTGCCAGTCGCCGTAGAGACGCGGGAACAGCGCGTCGTCGACGAACATCGCGGAGATCGGGAAGTTCATGCCTTCGGGATCGCGCCACGGGCCGCTCACCAGATAGATCAGCAACTGCGTCGCGACGTAGGTGAGCATCAGGCTCGTCAGGATTTCGTTCGTGTTGAAGCGGCTCTTGAGGAGCGCTGGAATCGCCGCCCAAGCCATCCCGCCGACGACGCCGCCCAGCATCATCAGCGGGAGCGTCCACCAGCCGGACGCGTCGCCGAGATGGATCGCGATGCCGCCCGCGACGATTCCGCCCAACAGCATCTGCCCTTCCGCGCCGATGTTCCACACGTTCGCGCGATAGCCGACCGCGAGCCCGAGGCCGATCAGGCAAAGCGGCGACGCCTTCAGCACGAGCTCGGACCAGCCGTTCACGTTCGAGAGCGGCTCGACGAAGAACGCGTGCATCGCGCGCCACGGGTCCTGTCCGACGAGGCTGAAAATCAGGAAGCCGATGACGAGCGTCGCCACCGCCGCCACGAGCGGAACGGCGAGCTGCATCGCGCGGGACGGGCTCGGGCGCGCTTCGAGTCGGTAGGGAAAGATCATCGTCGTTACTTGTTGATTGGGTCGATGGCGGCGGGCTCGGCGCGCTTGCCGTCGAAAAGTCCTGCCATGAAGAGGCCGATTTCTTCCGCGTTCGTCTCGCCCGTCGCGCGCACCGGCGAGAGCTTGCCGCGCGCGAGCACGGCGAGCCGGTCGCAGATGTCGAAGAGTTCTTCCAGTTCCTCGGAGATCACGAGGATCGCGACGCCGCGCGCCGCGAGGTCGAGCAACTGCTGGCGGATGAACGCGGCCGCGCCGACGTCGACGCCCCAGGTCGGCTGCGCGACGACCAGCACCTTCGGCTCCTGCAGAATTTCGCGTCCGACGATGAACTTCTGCAGGTTTCCGCCCGACAGGCTCTGTGCAAGCGCGCCGTTGCCGCCGCAGCGCACGTCGAACGACTCGATGCAGCGGTCGGCGAACGCGCGCACGGCCTTCGTGCTGATCCAGCCGCCCTTCACCATGTTCTCGCGGTAGGCGGTCAAGAGGCCGTTTTCGGCGAGCGACATCGCCGGCACCGCGCCGCGTCCGAGCCGCTCTTCCGGCACAAAGGCGAAGCCGAGCGAGCGGCGCGCGCCGGCCGACAGGCGTGCGGCGGGCTTGCCGCAGATCGCGACGGCGTCGGCGGCGACGTGCCGGTCGCGGATTTCGCCCGAGAGCGACGCGAGCAGCTCCGCCTGGCCGTTGCCCGAGACGCCCGCGATCCCGAAGATTTCCCCGGCTTTCACCGCGAACGAGACGTTGTCGAGCGACGTGCCGAACGGATCGGGACTCGCCACCGACAGGTTCTTCACGACGAGCCGCGCATCGCCCGGCGTATGCGCGCGCCGCGTGTAGCCGGGCAGCGAATGGCCGACCATCAGTTGCGCGAGCGACGCGTGCGTTTCCTGCCTCGGATCGACGCTGCCCGTGACGCGGCCGCCGCGCATCACCGTCGCGGTTTCGCAGAGCGCCTGGATTTCGTCGAGCTTGTGGCTGATATAGAGAATGCTGCAGCCCTCCGACGCGAGCCGCCGCAGCACCGTAAAGAGCTTCTTGACCGCCTGCGGCGTGAGCACCGAGGTCGGTTCGTCCATGATGAGCAGCCGCGGATTCTGCAACAGGCACCGCACGATTTCCACGCGCTGCCGTTCGCCGACCGTCAGGCTATGGACGTGCCGCTGCGGATCGACGTCGAGCCCGTAATCCGCCGACACCTCGCGGATACGCTTGGCGAGCGTCTTCAGATCGAACTTGTCGTCGAGCGCGAGCGCGATGTTTTCGCCGACCGTCAGCGTCTCGAAGAGCGAAAAGTGCTGGAACACCATGCCGATACCGAGCTTGCGCGCGGCCGCCGGGCTGCCGATCTCGACTGCCTGCCCCTCCCAGCGAATCTCGCCCTCGTCCGGCCGCACGGCGCCGTAGATGATCTTCATCAGCGTCGACTTGCCCGCGCCGTTCTCGCCAAGCACGGCGTGAATCTCGCCGGGCATGACGACGAGCGTGACGTCATCGTTGGCCTTGACGGCCGGATATTGCTTGCTGATGCCGGTGAGCGAAAGACGCGGCGGCGGATTGGAAGTGGAGGTAGCGTCGCCCATGAGGTCAGAAAGTGCGCAATGCCGTGATTCGAAAGGCCGGCTCGCACAGAAGGCGAATCGGACCGCGGGCAGAAGATACCGAATTCGACGCCATCCGTCGATAACTCAAAAAAGCCGGGGACACCGCGCGAAGCCAGTGTTTGCGGGTAAGCCCACCTTGACGCATTTTTTGTGTCATATTAAAAATGATATGGTCCACACCGTTGTCGATCAGCCAGAACATATACCGGAGATAACATGAGTCAGCAGCGCGAGGCGATCGATACCTATTTATTGCGCGTCTTGCATACCTTGCTGATGGAGCGCAGCGTCACGCGCGCGGCCGTCAAGCTCAACCAGTCGCAACCTGCCATCAGCGCGGCGCTGAGGCGTTTGCGCGACATCACCGGCGATCCGCTTCTCGTGCGCGGCAAGTCCGGCATGGTGCCGACCGAATACGGCCTGCGCCTGCTCGAACCGACCCAGAACGCGCTGCGCGAAATCGAGCGCATCAAGGTCCAGCAGCACAACTTCGATCCCGCCACTTCCGTGCGGTGCTATCGCATCGGCTGTCCCGACTACCTCAACGTGCTCTTCGTGCCGACGGTTGTCGAGCGCTTTCGCATCGCCGCGCCCAACGCCACGCTCGAATTTCATTCGCTCGGGCCCGCGTTCGACTACGAACTCGCACTGGAAGACGGCAAGCTCGATATCGTCGTCGGCAACTGGCCGGAGCCGCCGGAGCAACTGCACCTGTCGAATCTCTTCGTCGACAAGATCGTGTGTCTCGTTTCCAACACGCATCCGTTCGCCAAACGCGGCGGGCTCACGCTCGATCAATATCTGAACGCGCCGCATCTCGCGCCGACGCCCTATTCCGTCGGCCAGCGCGGGGCGATCGACGTGCATCTGGCGCGCGAGCGGCTGAAGCGTCATGTCGTCGTCACGCTGCCTTACTTCAATCTCGCGCCTTACGTGCTGATCAAGTCGGACCTCGTCTTCACGACGACGCGCCTTTTCGCCGATCACTACGCGCGCTTTTTGCCGCTCGCCGTCGTGCCGGCGCCGCTCGACTTCCCGCCGATGCAGTACTACCAGCTCTGGCACGAGCGCTGTCATTACTCCGACGAAGTGCGCTGGCTGCGCGGGCTCGTCGGCGAGGCGACGCGCTCGCTCATCGATCAGCCTTGATTCCCGCCGGCCGGCGCTCACGCGCCGGCCTTTTTTTGGTCAGGCTGCGTTCGCCAGTTCGCCCGCGAGCCGGTTGTGCCGCTCGACCAGCGTTCCGAGTTCGAGCGTCGTCAGCCGCCCTTCCCGCACGACTACGTTTCCGTCGATCACGCTCGTTGCCACTTGCGACGGCGCGCAGAACACGAGCGCCGCAACGGGATCGTGCAGCGCGCCCGCAAACGCGGCCTGCGACAGGTCGAACGACACGAAATCCGCCGCCATGCCGGGCGCGAGCGCGCCGATATCGTCGCGGCCGAGCACCTTTGCGCCGCCGAGCGTCGCGATTTCGAGCGCTTCGCGCGCGGTCATCGCATCCGGCCCGAAGCCGACGCGCTGCAGCAACAACGCCTGTCGCACCTCGCCGACCATCTGCGCGCCGTCGTTCGACGCCGACCCGTCGACGCCGATGCCGACCGGCACGCCCGCATCGCGCATCGCGCGGATCGGCGCGATGCCGGAGGCGAGGCGCATGTTCGAGCACGGACAATGCGCGACGCCCGTCCCGGTGCGCGCGAACAGGTCGATGCCCGCGCGGTCGAGTTGCACACAGTGCGCATGCCACACGTCGTGGCCGACCCAGCCAAGATCCTCGGCGTATTCGGCGGGCGTCATGCCGAACGTCTCGCGGCTGTACGCCACGTCGTTCACGTTCTCGGCCAGATGCGTGTGCATCGAGACGCCGTATTGCCGCGCGAGCAGCGCCGAATCGCGCATCAGTTCGCGGCTGACCGAAAACGGCGAACACGGCGCGACGACGACCCGCAGCATCGCGTAGCGGCCTTCGTCGTTATACGTTTCGATCAGGCGCTGCGTGTCCTTCAGGATCGCGTCTTCCTTTTCGACGACCGAATCCGGCGGCAGGCCGCCATCCTTCTGGCCGACGCTCATGCTCCCGCGCGCCGCGTGAAAACGCATGCCGATCTCGCGGGCCGCCGCGATGCTGTCATCCAGCCGGCTGCCGTTCGGGTAGATGTAGAGATGGTCGCTCGACGTCGTGCAGCCCGAAAGCAGCAGTTCGGCCATCGCCGTCTGCGTCGATACCGCGATCATCTCGGGCGTCAGGTTCGCCCAGATCTTGTACAGATTCGTGAGCCAGCCGAACAGCTCGGCGTTCTGCGCGGCGGGAATCGCGCGCGTCAGGCTCTGATACATGTGGTGATGCGTGTTGACGAGGCCCGGAATCACGAGATGACCGCGCATGTCGAGGACTTCGTCGGCGCTGGCGGGCAGATCGCCCGTCGCGCCGACCGCGACAATCCGGTTTCCTTCGATGAACATGCCGCCGTCGCGAATCTCGCGGCGCGCGCCGTCCATCGTGACGAGCACCTGAGCGTTCTTGACGAGCAGGGTTTTGGCGCGTGGTTCCATACGGTCGATCTCCATATCGGCGGGGACAACAAGGGTGAGAGAAAAGCCCCGGTTACCCAGCGTCGATCGCCGTCTTCGGGACGCACAGCCGTTCTGCGCGAGGCCTCAATGTCGGTTGCCAAAATCCCGCTGGCAATGCGAGCGCCGCCATAGTCGCCTTCACGTCCCCAATATATTCGCGAATTTTGGCGCAGGTAGCATCGCCCGGTAGCCGTGACCGTTTGAAGCGCATAACGAATGCGTCGTGAAGGCCCACGTGGCCCGAGGCTTACGCGCCGCTGTCATGTGCCGTGGATTATCTTTCCTATCGCGGGCGCACGGCGGCGCGCAAGTTTCTAAAATGCTGTACACGGCGCGCATCTGATCACGCCGACGGGTATGTAGCCACTCGCGAGTGGAGCCTCGATCCGCCGCCGACGCACTGGTTGGATCGATGCGCAGCCGTTCATCGCACAACACAAGGAACATGCGAATGGGCAAGCTCACAACCCATGTGCTCGACACCGCGCACGGCCGTCCCGGCGCCGGCATCAAGGTCGAACTCTTCGCGCTCTCGGGCGACACCCGCCGCGCGCTCAAAACCACCCTCACCAACGACGACGGACGCTGCGACTCGCCGCTGCTCGAAGGCGACGCACTCGTCATCGGCGAATACGAACTCGTGTTCCACGCGGGCGACTACTTCGCGGCGATCGGCGTGAAAGTGCCGGAACCGCGCTTCGTCGATCGCGTGGCGCTGCGCTTCGGTATCGCCGATTCGACCTCGCACTATCACGTGCCGTTGCTCGTTTCGCCCTGGGCGTACAGCACGTATCGCGGAAGCTAGAACGCATATCTATAAACGCGGCCGGCCTCATGTCCCCCGAGCGCCGCGCGACACAATCGGTTGGAGGAGTTCATGGAAGGTTTTGTCACCGACTGGCTCAATCTCGTATTGCGCTGTCTGCACGTCATCGTCGCGATCGCGTGGATCGGCGAGTCGTTTTATTTCGTCGCACTCGACAACAGTCTGAAACCGCCGCAGGACCCGAACGCCAAGCGACGCGGCGTGTTCGGCGATTTCTGGCACGTGCACGGCGGCGGTTTCTATCACATGCAGAAGTACTCCGTCGCGCCGCAGGACATGCCGGAGAACCTGCACTGGTCGTTCTGGCCGTCCTACACCACGTGGATGTCCGGTTTCGGCTTGTTCCTCGTGCTGTATCTGTTGTCGCCGAGCACGTATCTCATCGACAAGAACGTGCTCGACATGGGCCCGGTCGTCGCCGTTTCCGCCGCGCTCGGTTTCCTGATGGCAGGCTGGATCGTCTATGACTCGCTGTGCCGTCTGCTCGGCACCAAGGACAAGCTGCTCGGCATCTGCGTCGGCGTGTATGTGCTGATCGCCGCGTACATCGCGTGCCACGTGTTCGCCGGACGCGCCGCGTACCTGATCACCGGCGCTATGATCGCGACGATCATGTCGGCGAACGTGTTCTTCGTCATCATTCCGGGCCAGCGCAAGATGGTCGCGGCGATGCTCAAGGGCGAAACGCCGAACGCGATCTACGGCAAGCGCGGCAAGCAGCGTTCGGTGCACAACACGTATTTCACGCTGCCGGTGGTGTTCGCGATGCTGTCGAACCACTACGCGATGACTTACACGCACAAGTACAACTGGCTGATTCTCTTGCTCATCATGCTGGCGGGCGCGCTGATCCGGCAGTTCTTCGTGATGCGCCATCGCGGACAGGTGCTGTGGTACATGCCGGTCGCGGGTCTCGTGCTGGTGCTGGGCGCGTTCGCGTGGACGATGCCGGCGCCGACCGTACCGGTTGCGCAGGCAGCGGGCGCGCCGGCGATCAAGGTCGCCGACATTGCCCCGATCATTCAGCAGCGCTGCGCGTCGTGCCACTCCGCGCATCCGACGATGATGGGCAGCGCGCCGGCTGGTGTGATGCTCGATACGCCGGATGAGATCTCGCAGAACGCCAAGCGCGTGCATCAGCAGGCGGTGACGCTGAAGGCGATGCCGCTTGGCAACGTCACGCAGATGACCGACGCGGAACGTCAGAAGATCGCCGCATGGTTCGATGGCGGCGCGGTGAAGTAAGCGGCTTTCGCGCTTGAAACAAGGCCATGAATGCAGATTCATGGCCTTGTTTTATTTCTTGCGCCAGTAGTCCGCGCGCATGATCTGGTTCCAGTTGCCGTCGTCGGTATGCATCCAGCTTGTCAGCGTGCGATGGTCGTCGTCGACGATCTCGATCACATCCTTGTACTTCGCATACGTGCCCGGCTTGCCGAAATCCGGACCTTCGGTGTTGAGCGTCAGCACCTTTTCGCTGTCATCGAGCGTGCCTTCGTAGATCCACATGTGCGTCATCATCGACGCGATGAAGTTGCCGACGAATTCCTTCGTCGCCGGATCGTAGCCGAGCGTCATGACGGTCGTGCCGAAGGTGCCGTCCTTCATGTCGGTGCGCCCTTCGCACTGCACCCAGATGTCGCCGACCGGGCTTACGCGCTCGGTCGATTCCCAGGTTTCTGCTGGCTTGCCCGGCTCCCCCGCCATCTCGCCCTTCGATGTCCAGTCGCCGCACAGCTTCATCAGCCACGCGTGTTCTTTCTGTGGTTCGGTCTGCATTGTCTAGCCTCCTTGTCTGCCGCGGCATGCGAATCGATGCGACGCACGCCGGGTCGATCGCACCACGATACGGCGCATCGAAAGGCAATTGTAATGCCACGACCGTGGCGGCGTGTTCATCGGCCGCTGCATAAAGAAAAAGGACCGTTGTCGGTCCTTGGTTCTTGCTGCCTTGCCTGACTGCGAATCAACGCATCGCGTCCTCGGTCAGCCATAGCGATTCGCGCAGATCCTGCTCGTTGAGATTGAGCCCCTCGCCGCCGCGATCCACGACGATGAAGTCGCTCACTTCGTCGAGCGCGATCAGCGGATGATGCCAGACGCCTTTCGCGTAATTCACGCCCTGCCACCCGCGCGTGACGAACGCGCGAATCGCACTTTCGTCGAGATCGCCGGCGGGCGCCACCACGACGAGATAAGGCTTGTCGTTGAGCGGCACGAACGCCTGGCTGCCGAGCGGATGCCGCTCCATCATCTTCACTTCGAACGGCAGCACGCGCGGCTGGCCGCGAAAGAGGTTCACGAGCGGCCGGCCGTTCTGCTCCTCCACGTCGATATTCGCGAGATCGTGAAAGCGGATCGTCGTGCCGAGGTTGATCGGAATCTGCTTCGCGCCATCGAGCTCGATGACGTCGCCGAAAGGCTCGAACGCAGCACGCGTCAACGGCTCGATGGCGAGCTTTTTCATGATGCAAGCGTTCCAAAGAGACGCAGACGCGATACGCCGCCGTCCGGGATGATGTTGAAGCGCACGTGCGTCACGGGGCCGAGCGCCGCCAGTTCCGATTCGAAGAAATGCTGCTTGTCCATCTGCAGCTTCTGCTCGCCGAGCAGCACCGGCCAGAACATCGCCTGCGTGACGAGCGAGCTGTCGGTGCCGCCCGTGACATACGCCGCCTGCAGCGAGCAGCGGTCCGGATAGTTGCCCTTGAAGTGCGCGGTATCGACTTCGATCTTCTTGATGACACCCGGCTGCGCGAGCGCGACGATACACCAGTCGTTGCCCGGCTCCCGACGGCGCCGTGTTTCCCAGCCGTCGCCCATGTTCACGCCGCGACCCGGCATCAGGAGTGTGGACGCAAGCCCGAAGTGCTGGTTGTTCGTGCCGACGAGATACGCGCCGTTTTCCATCGCGCCTAGGTCGAACAATTCGCTCTTGCTCGCGTTGCTCCAGTCGAGCTGGGGCTGGCCGTACACCCGCAGACGCGCGATGCCGCCGTCCGGGTAAATGTTCACGCGCAGGTGCGTGACCGGCTGCTCGGCGCCGACTTCCAGGTAATGGTGGCTATTGCCCTGCAGCGTCGTCGACGGGACGATCTCGGTCCACTGGGTGGACTGGTTCGGCGCGCCGTCGGCGACGTGCGCGCCTTCGATCGAAGCGGCCGGCGGGAAATTGCCGGTGAAATGGCTCGTGTCGAGGTCGATGCCCTTGATGACGCCCGGACGCGCAAGCTTCACGACGCACCAGTCATAGCCCGTCGAACGCTTGCGGCGCGTTTCCCAGCCGTCCATCCACTTGCCGTGATCGTCGAACTTGCCGGGGATGAATACCGCCGGTTCCGGGTTCAGCATGCGCTCTTTCGGCGCGAAAAAGTCGTCGCTCGCTTCGAGCGCCGCCGCGCCCAGACGCGGGTCCGCGAGATTCACATAGCGGCGCGTGAATTCGGGCGCGTTGGGATCGAGTGTCGGGATTGCCATTGTCTTCGTCCTTGTTCGTTCTGCGGTGAAAAGCGGATCAGCGGTTCAGCTCATTGAATCAGATCATCGAGCCTGAAGCGTGCTATCCGGTAGATCTGTTCGAGACTCGTGCGAAGCTCTTCGGCGCGGCTGTGATTCACGCGCTTTTCGAAGTTCGCGATGATGCCGTGACGGTCGTAGCCGCGCACGGCGAGGATGAACGGAAAACCGAACTTCTCGCGATATGCGGCGTTGAGCGCCTGCAGGCGGTCGAACTCTTCCTGTGTGCAGAGACCGAGGCCTGCGCCGCTTTGCTCGCGCGTCGATTCCTCGGTGAGTTCGCCGCGCACCGCGGCCTTGCCCGCGAGCTCCGGGTGAGCGTTGATGAGCGCAAGCTGCTTCTCTTCGCCCGCCGCTTCCACAGCGCCCGACATCGTCTTGTGTAGCGCGTCGACGCTCGCGAACGGCCGCTCTGCCGCTGCGACTTCGGCCACCCACGGCGAGTGCTCGAAAATGCCCGATAGCACCGTCACGAACGTGTCGGCGGGCAGCGCGTTGAGTTGATCGAGTGTGGTTTGCATCGCCTTCATGCCGTCGTCCCGTTGGTGTTGTTGCCGCCCTGATAGGGGTGATGTTCGCGCCAGTGCCGCGCGATATCCACGCGACGCGTCACCCACACGCGGTCATGTTTTTCGATGTGATCGAGAAAGCGCTGCAGTCCGCGAAAACGCCCCGGGCGGCCGAGCAGGCGGCAGTGCATGCCGATCGACAGCATCTTCGGCGCTTCGTCGCCTTCTTCGTAGAGCACGTCGAACGCGTCGCGCAGGTACGTGAAGAAGTGGTCGCCGGTGTTGAAGCCCTGCGGCGTGGCAAAGCGCATGTCGTTCGTGTCGAGCGTGTACGGCACGATCAGATGCGGCGTTTTGTTGCCGCCCGTCACTTCGACTTCCGTCCAGAACGGCAGGTCGTCGCCGTAGTTGTCGGAGTCGTAGAGAAAGCCGCCGTACTCCGCCACCAGCCGATGCGTATTGGGACTGTCGCGGCCCGTGTACCAGCCAAGCGGCCGCACGCCCGTCACGCGCTCGATCGCTTCCATGCCGAGGCGCATGTGCTCGGCCTCGCGCTCCGGCGACATGTCCTGATAGTGAATCCACCGGTAGCCGTGACACGCGATTTCATGCCCCAGTTCGACGAACGCTCGTGCCAATTCCGGATGCCGCTCGATCGCCATGCCGACGCCGAAGATGGTGAGCGGCATCTTGCGCTTCTCGAACTCGCGCAGGATGCGCCAGACGCCCGCGCGCGATCCGTATTCGTAGATCGACTCCATGCTCATGTGCCGCGACGGATACGAAGCCGCGCCGACGATCTCCGAAAGAAACTGCTCCGAGCCCGGATCGCCGTGCAGCACGCAGTTCTCGCCGCCCTCTTCGTAGTTCAGGACGAACTGCACGGCGACGCGCGCGCGTCCCGGCCAGTTCGCCTGCGGCGGGTTGCGGCCGTAGCCGGTCAGGTCGCGCGGATAGTTCGGGTCGTTTGACATGGCGATGATGAAGAGAATGACGATGAGCGGAAAAGCGATGGTCCAGTTTAGCGAAAACACCCCCGTGCGCCCATACGGCCACGCAGATAATGCGGGTCACTTGCGGTGTATGTGGGCCGCCGCGTCCCGCGGGCTGTAGTCGGCGAGCACGCCGTCATAGCGTTTGGCGAGCGGCCGCGCGAAGTCGCCGCGTTTCGCCGTGTGCAGCTTCAGCGCGATCAGCGCCTCGGCCCATTTGACCGCGGCCGTCACGCCCTCGACGACCGGCGCGCCGATCGCATCCTCCACTTCGTGACAAAACTCCGCCATGCCGGCGCAACCGAGCACGATCGCATCGGAACCGTCTTCGTCGAGCGCCCGCCGGCATTCGTCGATGATGATGCCGCGCGCAGCGGACCCGGGCACATCGAGGTCGAGCACCGCGACGTCGGTCGCGCGCACGTTCTTGCAAAAGCGCGTCATGCCGTAGCGCTCCGCCAGATGCCACGCCATGCCGCAAGTTCGCGCGAGCGTCGTGACGACCGAAAAGCCCGGCGCGATCACGCTCGCCGCATGCATCGCCGCCTCGGCGATGCCGATCACCGGACCGCGCGCCAGTTCGCGCGCGGCATAAAGCGCCGGATCGCCGAAACACGCGATCACATAGCCGTCGAAGCCCTCGCGCTCGCCCGCCTCCACTTCGGCGAGCAGGCCGAGCGAGGCGATCGCCTCGTCGTAATAGCCCTCGATCGACGGCGGTCCCATCGTCGGGCTCACCGCGATGATTTCCGTGCCCGGGGAGGCGACCTCGAGCGCGCAACGCCCCATCGATTCGGTCATGCGCTGCGTCGTGTTCGGGTTGATCAGCTTGATTCTCATGGCCCTGCTCCTTCTCGTGCTCGAGTGCTGCTTGGTGCTTCCGATTGCGGCGCGGGCGCACATCGCCCGCGCTTTCTCTCAGGTTAGTTCGAACCCTTCCGGTCTGCCAGGAACCAATAAAACACCGCGGCGAGTCCCGCGCCGACGAACCACGAAAAGTTCGCGGCACCATCGAGCGACGGAACCATCACGCACGCGACCGCGATCGCCGCGGCGGGCAACAGCGCCGCCACCGCGCGGCGATTCACGCCCTTCGTGTACCAGTAGCGGCCCGTCTCCGAGACGGTGTACAGGTCGTCGACGACGAGCTTGCCGCGCTTCACCAGGAAGAAATCGACGATCAGGACGCCGTACAGCGGTCCGATGAAACTGCCGAGCACGTCGAGCGTGTAGTGGATCACCGCCGGATTGTTGAAGAGATTCCACGGCGTGATGAAGATCGACGCGACCGCGGCCATCATCCCGCCCATGCGCCAGCTGATGTGACGCGGCGCGACGTTGGAAAAGTCGAAGGCCGGCGACACGAAGTTCGCCACGATGTTGATGCCGATCGTCGCGATGGTGAAGGTCAGCGCGCCGAGGATCACGGCCGTCGGATGATCGATGCGGCCGACGGTTTCCACCGGATCGGTGATGAGCTGGCCGAACACCGGCAAGGTCGCGGCGGTCGTGATGACGGTGACGAGCGAGAACGCCAGGAAGTTGACCGGCAGGCCCCAGAAGTTGCCGCGCTTCACGCTGCGATAGCTCTTGCAGTAGCGCGAGAAGTCGCCGAAATTGAGCATCGGGCCCGAGAAGTACGAGACGACGAGCGAGATCGCGGTGATCATCACGGGGATCACTTCCGTGCCGTGATACTTCACGCCGCCGAGATTCAGGCCGATGTTCTTCAGGCCCGCGCGCCACACCATGTAGCCCGCGAGAATGAACATCACTACATACACGGCGGGACCGGCGAAGTCGATGAACTTCTTGATCATCTCCATGCCGCGCCAGAACACCACGGCCTGCAACACCCACAGCAGCATGAAGCCGGCCCAGCCGAGCGCGGACAAGCCGACGAAGCCGTACTTGTGGACGTCCGCGTAAGGCATCCACTGCGGCACGAACTTGAGCACGACGATCACGAGCGCGCTCGACGCGAGGAAGGTCTGGATGCCGTACCACGCCACCGCGATCAACCCGCGCAGCACGGCGGGAATGTTCGCGCCGAGCACGCCGAAGGTCGCGCGGCATGCGACCGGATACGGCACGCCCGCCTGCTGGCTCGGTTTCGCGATGAGATTGCAGAGCGCATTTACGAGCCCGATGCCGATCAGGAGCGACACCAGCACCTGCCAGCTCGTCAGGCCGAGCGCGAAGAGACTGCCGGCGAACACGTAGCCGCCGACGCTGTGCACGTCCGACATCCAGAACGCGAAGATGTTGTACGCGCCCCAGGTCTGGTGTTTGAGCGGCGCGAGGTCTTCGTTATAGAGACGGTCGCTGTAGCCTGCCGGAAGATGCGACTCGTGACCGCCTGCTTGCTCGCCGTACGGCGGCAGCGTGCTCTCACTGGATGCTGCACTGAACTGGGCCATGACTTCTCCTTCGATGAGAAAGGCAACTCGGGTAATGAAAATTCCGCTGCGTGCGTTCGAGCGTGGATTACGCAGTGCAAATCGATTCGGATACCTTCGCATTTCATGCGCGGTATTCTTCGTGATTGTCGAATCTCTCCCGGCAGTGCTTCGCCCGGCCCGTGCTGCGCGCGAGCCCTCGAAACGACGCCGGGACGGCTTTTCATGCGCTCGTCGGAGCGCTTCGTTCAGTGCAGCCGCATGCTGCGCATGAAGGCGCATGCAGGCCATCTGTTTTGCTGTCACGCGCCCTCTGGCGGGGCGCGGTCTCCATTCCTTTGATTCCGGCGCCGGTCCTGGCCGGCTTGCCTTCCATCACATGCCGGGCGTCTTGTTCCGCTCGGCAGGCTTTGCAAATACTTCCCGCAGATCGACCGCGCCACGCGCAGGCCGCTCCAGCATCTTCAATTCGACGTCGCGCAGATGCCGCGCCATCAGTTCCGTTGCCTTCGCGCTGTCGCCCGCATCGAGCGCCGCGAGGATCTCTTCGTGATCTTCGAACGAGCACGAACTCTTGCCGAGCGATTCGTATAGCGCCGAGATCAGCGTCGATCGCGCGACGAGCCCCGACAGACATTCGCACAACACCGTATTGCCGGTGAGCGCGGCGAGTTCGGTATGAAACTCGCCCGAAAGCCGGATCCAGGCCGTGAAATCATGGCTTTCGAAGGCGCGGCGTTCGCGTCCGATGGTCGAGCTGATCGACTTCAGCCGACGCGTGCCGTGCCCGCTGCAAATACGTTCGACCACGGCCATTTCGATGATCCGCCGCATCTCGAACACTTCATGCACTTCCTGAAGCGTTGGACTCGCGACGAAAGCACCGCGGTTCGGCTCCAGATCGACGAGCCGTTCGCCGGCGAGTTGCGCGAGCGCCTGACGCACCGTCCCGCGCTTCACTTCGAATACTTCGCACAATTGCGCTTCCGTCAGCTTTGCGCCGGGCGCGAGGCGATGCTCGAGGATCGCGGCGCGAATGTGCTCGGCGATCGACTCGGCGTTTGCCGTACCGTTGACGTTCAATGAAGCGCTGATGTTTGGGTCGGACATGATGTGTTCGCTCGCATGTTGGTCATCTTAGAACCGACATAAATATTGTCAACAATTCATTTTGGAAATTGTCGGCAATCATGTTTGTAATGGGATATGGCCCGCGCGAAACCCAGCAGCCACAAGGATTTGCGGAGATAAGGAAAGTTTTTGTCAGGACTGAACGCATCTTTTTGTCGACAATTTTGCCGTCGCAAACGTGATCGGGGTTAACTCGGAGCGTTACTAAATAGACTGTTAGTTGCGTATGTAAGCTTGAAAAAAGCGCCCTCGCCGGGCGCTTCGTTTCACGCAAGATGCGGATAGTCGTTCAGCGTCATCTTGAACCCCTGCGGGCGCGCAATGAGGTGTGCCGTCGCGCCGAACGGCAACGTCAGCAGGTTCTCGACGTGGCCGAACTGCAATCCCGTCACCACCGGAATGCCGATCACCGCGCGCACCTGTTCGAGCATCGCATCGAAGGAGTAACCGTTGTCGTAGTCCGCGAGCCGGGCGCCCGAGAATTCGCCCAGCACGAGTGCCTGCTGGCGTCCGAGAATGCCAGACAGGTGCAGTTGATAAATCATCCGCTCGACGCGAAACGGATGTTCGTTGACGTCCTCGATGAAAAGAATGCCGCCCTCCACCGGCGGCATGTACGGCGTGCCGACGAGCGAAGCCAGGATCGCGAGGTTGCCGCCCCACAGCATGCCGGTTGCGTCGACGGACTGTTGTTGCGGCGTGTCGCCCGTCACCGTGAAGCTGGAGCGCGTGATCGCGTGCCAGAAGTTCTGCATCGTGAACGCGCTCGGATGCTCGGCGCCGAAATCGCCCGCGAACATCGGACCGCCGAAGCTCTTCACGCCGGCGCGCGCAAAGAGCGCGCACTGGATCGCGGTGAAATCGCTATGACCGACAATCGCAATGGGCTGCCCTGCGAGCCGACGCTGCAGCCCTTCGAAATCCAGTCCGTGCAGGATGCGCGCCGCGCCGTAGCCGCCGCGCACCGCCAGCACGATGTCGGGCAGGCGACGCGCGGGATCGGCGAGACGATTAAGGTCGGCGGCGCGTTCGCCGTCGGTGCCGCCGAAGCGCTGGAAACGCCGCTCGGTCGCGCTCAGGTTTTCGAGCCGATGCCCCTGCGCGCGCAATCGCTCCAGCCCCCGCTCGACCGCCGCGGGATCGTGCGGATAACCGGATGGCGCGACGAAATCGATGGTGCGGGGCTTGACGATCATGGATTGGTGGATGAAGGGTCGATTGAATCGGCGGCTTCGCGTGCCTTGCGCAGTTCGCGCTCGGCGCGCGCGAGTTGCCGGCGTTCCGCGAAGAAATTGCGCAGCGCGTGGCCGCATTCGTCGGCGAGCACACCGCCGACAACCGTCGTGTGATGGTTCAGCCGCTCGTTGGCAAACACGTCGATGACGCTGCCGCAGGCGCCCGTCTTCGGGTCGGCGGCGCCGAACACGACCCGCGCGATGCGCGCGTGCATGATCGCGCCCGCGCACATGACGCACGGTTCCAGCGTGACATAGAGCTCGCAGCCGGGCAGCCGGTAATTTTCGAGCGCGCGCGAGGCCGCGCGCAGCGCGACCATTTCGGCATGCGCGGACGGATCGTGTCCGCGGATCGGATGGTTGAAGCCCGTCGCGATGACTTCGTCGCCGCGAACGAGCACGGCGCCCACCGGCACTTCGCCCGCTGCGCGCGCCGCCTCGGCAGCTTCCTGCGCGAGCGCCATGAAGCGGCGGTCGCGTTCGGCGGCCTCCCCGCCCGCATCCGGTTCGGCGATGTGCTTTGCGGCGGGCGCCGGCGCGCTCACTTCGGCTCCGCAGCGCGGTTTTGCGCCCGCTCGGAGAGCCGTTCGGCGATGCGCCGGCGATACTCGTGGGGCACGGTCGAGCCGCCGCGCAGCGATTCGAGCGCCATGTCGAGCGCGAGCATCTTCGCCTGGAGACGGCAACGCGCCGCCGGATCGGCGACCAGGTCGAATTCGGCCTGCAGATCGCGCAGCGCCCGCAGTTGCTCGACGGCGGGCGGCACGAAGCCGGCGTTTTTCAGAATGCGGTTCGCGATGCGAACTTCCTCGGGAACAAGAGCGTCGTCGTCAAATGCGAGCGGCGCGCCGCTACCGGGCAAATCGTCGAACTCGCCGCGCGCGGCGGCAGCGGTGATCCGCTGTTCGACTAAGGCATCTAGCAGTTTCATCGGGGATTACGACCAGCTTGCAGCTTGACGGCCTGCCGGTCTTTCGCGATTTCGTTGAAGTGGCCTTGGGGCCGGAACGCCCGCCACGACGGGTGTCGCCGTGTCGAGGGCATCGGAAAGTCATCTCGCATTCTAGCAGCCGGCGCCGGGCGCTTCGGCCGGAAGGCACGAACGTTCGAAGTCAGTCTGCTTTACGCAACGGCCTGCTATTGACGCCACCGCACGCGTGCTCTAAAGCGCCGCGTCCACACCGATGACGTCCGCCACTTTCCGCTTGTACCCATCCGTAGCGAGGAGCAGCGTGCGCGTGTAGTCGTGCTGCACATCACGCGCGCGCACGGCCTCGATGGAAAGCTGCTCGATCACTTCGCCGTTCCTCATCACCGCGATGCGCTGGCACAGAAACCCGACGACCGCGAGATTGTGACTCACGAGGATCATCGTGAGCTTGCGCTCGCGATGCAGCCGCCGCAGCAGGTTCAGGATCTCCGCCTGCACGGAGACGTCGAGCGCGGACGTCGGTTCGTCGAGCAGGAGCACGCGCGGCTCGACGATCAGCGCCCGCGCGATCGACACGCGCTGTCGCTGGCCGCCCGACAACTGATGCGCGTAGCGAAAGCGGAACGCCGGCCCGAGCCCGACTTCGCGCAGCGCGTTCAGAATGCGCTCGTCCTCGTCGCCGATGCCGTTGATCGCGAGCGGCTCGCGCAGCGTCTGGTCGACGGTGAAACGCGGATGCAGCGATCCATAGGGATCCTGAAACACCATCTGCACGTCGCGGCGAAACGCGCGGTCGATCTTTCTGCCGAGCGTATGTGCGCCGACCCGCATCGTGCCCCCGGCGAGCGGCACGAGGCCGGTGAGCGCGCGCAGGATCGTCGACTTGCCGGAACCCGATTCGCCGACGAGACCGAACACCTCGCCCTCGCCGACATGAAACGACGCGTTGCGCACCGCGTCGACGTGGCCGGTCTTCGTTTTGAAGCGGATATGCGCGCTGTTGACGTCGATCATCGTTCAGCGCTCCTTGACCGACGGCTCGACGAGCCACGCGGCGTCGCGGCGCAAGGTCGGCAGTTCGTCGGGCGGATCGGTCAGCGGCGGATTCGCCGCGAGCAGGCCGCGCGTGTACGGATGCTCCGCGTGCTTCAGGTCGCGCGCGGCGCACGTCTCCACGACGCGCCCGCCGTACATCACGACGACGCGGTCGCAGAACGACATCACGAGCGGCAAATCGTGGCTGATGAAGACGAGCCCGGTGTCGTGCTTCTCGATCATCTCGTCGAGCACGGCCAGCACCTGCATCGAGACGAGCACGTCGAGCGCGCTCGTCGGCTCGTCGGCGATCAGAAGGCGCGGCCCAGCCGACACCATCATCGCGATCATCACGCGCTGTCCCATGCCGCCCGACAGTTCGTGCGGATACGCGTCGGCGACGCGCTCCGGATTGCGGATATGCACCGCCGCAAGCGCCGCGACGATCTTCTCGCGCATCGCCCGCGCGCCGAGCGTCGGCTCGTGCCGGCGAAACGCCTCGCGCAACTGCTGCGCGACCGTCATCACCGGGTTCAGCGAATACTTCGGGTCTTGCAGGATCATGCTCATCTGCGTGCCGCACAAACGCCGCCGCTCCTTCGGACGCATCGCGAGCAGATCCTGGCCGTCGAAGCGCAGCGTATCGGCCGACCATTGCGCCGACGGCGGCAACAGACCGAGCAGCGCGCGGCCCGTGAGCGACTTGCCCGAACCCGATTCGCCGACGATACCGAGCCGCTCGCCCCGTTGCAGCGTCAGCGAGATACCGCGCACCGCATCGGCCATCGTGCCGTCGTGGGCCGCGAAGCCGATCCGCAGGTTCTCGATTTCACACAGAGGCGTGTTCACGCTAGCCTCCCTGACGCGGATCGAAGACGTCACGCAGGCCGTCGCCGAGCAGATTGAACGCGAGGCTCACGAAGAGGATCGCGAGACCGGGGATCGTCGCGACCCACCACGCATCGAGCAGCACGTTGCGGCCCGAGGCGACCATGTAGCCCCACTCGGGACTCGGTGGCTGCGCGCCCAGCCCGAGAAAGCCGAGCCCCGCCACCGCGAGGATGATGCCCGCCATGTCGAGCGTCGCGCGCACCATCACCGACGACGAACAGAGCGGCACGATATAGCGCAACAGGATGCGCATCGACGACGCGCCCTGCAGCCGCGCCACGTGGATGAAATCCGCCTGCACGAGTCTGAGTGTCTCCGCGCGTGCGAGGCGCGCATACGGCGGCCACGCGGTGATCGAAATCGCGATGACCGCGTTGAACACGCCCGGCCCGAGCGCCGCCGCGAACGCGAGCGCGAGCACGATCTTGGGAAAGGCGAGCGCGACGTCGGTCAGGCGCATCAGCACGGTATCGACGAAGCCGCCGCAAAAGCCCGACGCCGTGCCGATCAGAAGCCCCACCGGCACGACCAGCACCACCACGAGGATCGCGATGGACAGCGTGAGCCGCGAGCCGTGCACGAGCCGCGAGAGAATATCGCGGCCCAGCTGATCGGTGCCGAGCCAGTGCGCCGCCGTGCCCGGCGGCAGCAGGCGGTCGGAGAGCACTTGCCGCAGCGGATCTTCGCCGACCAGCAGCGGGCCGATCGCAGCGGCCACGATCAATACGAGCAGAATCACGAGCCCGAACAGGCTGAGCGGATTGCTCGAAAACCGCCGCCAGCGCCGATACGCGCGGCCGAACGCGGCTTGTCTGCGCGACGCGGGCGTATCGGTGAGCAGCCACGCTTTCCACTGACCGCGCTTGTCCTTCATGGGCCAGTCCTGGGTCGAATCGTCGGTTGGAGGCATGGGTATCGATCAGGCGCTTCAGCGCGCACGCGGATCGAACACGCGATAAAGCGCGTCCGTCAGCAGGTTGAGCGTGATGAACGTGGCGCCGATCACGAGCGTGCTGCCGAGCACGGCGTTCATGTCGGCGTTGAGCAGCGCGCCCGTCAGGTACGAGCCGATTCCAGGCCAGGCAAACACGATCTCCGTCAGCACCGATCCTTCCAGCAGATAGCTATACGCAAGCGCGATCACCGTCAGAAGCGGCACCGCGATGTTGCCGAACGCGTGCCGCCAGATCACCCGACGCTCGGTCAGCCCTTTCGCGCGCGCGGTCGTGACGTATTCCTGGCTCAGTTGGTCGAGCATGAACGAGCGCGTCATGCGGCTCAGATACGCGATCGAATAGAACGCGAGGACGCCGGCCGGCAGCACGATATGCGAGAACGCATTGGCGAACACGTCCCACTCGCCCGCGATCGCGGCGTCGATCAAGAGACTGCCGGTTCGGGTATCGACCATGCCGTCGTAAAGCGGATCGAGACGGCCCGGGCCCGAGACCCAGTGCAGGCGCGCGTAGAAGAGCAAGAGCCCCATCAGCGCGAGCCAGAACACCGGCACCGAACTGCCGATCAGGCCGATGAAGCGCGCTGCGTGATCGATCCAGCGGTTATGGCGCACCGCCGCGATCACGCCGAGCGGCACGCCGACCATCACGCCGACGAACGTCGAGAGCGTCGCGAGTTCGAGCGTCGCGGGGAACACACGCCTGATGTCGTCGATGACGGGGTTCGCCGTCAGCAGCGACACGCCCAGATGCCCGTGCAGCACGTCGCGCGCGTAGATGAAGAACTGCTCGATGAGCGGCCTGTCAAGCCCGAGTTCGAGGCGCGCGGCCGCATACGCCGAGGCCGACGCGCGGTCGCCGAGAATCGCCAGCACCGGATCGATCGGAATCTTGCGGCCGATGAAGAACGTGATCGCGAGCAGCCCCGTGAAAGTGACGGCGAGCATCGCGATCCAGCGCGCGAGACGCAGCGTCACGCGCACGTCGGCCCGGCGCGCGGCGAGCGCGCGCACGCGTTCGACTGTGCTCGGCGCGGTCGTCACTTATTGCTTCTTCAGGTCGCGGTACGACACGAGATCGTTGATCGGCCCCACTTCGAGCCCGCTCACGCCCGGACGCGCCGCCACCTGCGACACCTTCTCGAACATGATCACGAACGGCGAGTTCGCGAGCATTTCCTTTTGCATCGTCTGATACATCTGCGCGCGCTTTTGCGTCGACGATTCCGCGAGCGCCGCGAGCGTCTCCTTCGTCAGTGCGGGGATGTCCCACGAGTTGCGCCATGCGAGCATCTTGTAGCTCGATGCATCCGAGTTGTCCGGGTTCCATGCAAAACCCTGCGCGTTGCTGTGCGGATCGATGTAATCCGCCGACCACTCGCCGATATAGATGTCGTGCTGACGCGCGCGATAGCGCCCGAGCGTCTGCTTGTTGTCGCTCGGCATGAGCTGCACCTTGATGTTGCCAAGCGCGAGATTCGCCTGCACGGCCTGCGCGATCTCGCTGTACGGATAGTCGTTGCGCACGTCCATCTTCACGGTGAAGCCGTCGGCGAGACCCGCCTTCGCGAGCAGCGCTTTCGCCTTCGCGACGTCCTGATGATACGGATTCGAATTCAGCGCGCCGAGAAAGCCTTCGGGCAGGAAGGTCTGGTGCACCTTGTACGTCGTGCGGATCACGTTCTTCTGGATGCCCTGATAGTCGATAAGCCACTTCATTGCTTCCTGCACGTCGGGCTTCGCGAGATTCGGGTTCTTGTTGTTCAGCCCGAGATACATGAGCGTCGCCTGCGGTACCGACGTCACCTTGATCTTGCCGGCCTTCGAGAGCGTGTCGAGATCGTCGGGGCTCAGGTCGCGCGCGACGTCGATGTCGCCGTTCTCGATCATCAGGCGCTGGCTCGCCGCCTCGGTCACGTGACGCAGCACGATGCGCTTCATCGCGAGCGGCAGGCGGTAGCCTTCGGAGCGCTGCAGGACGATCGAATCGTTCGCGGTCCACTTCACGAGCTTGTACGCGCCCGAGCCCGCTTCGTTCGTCTTCAGCCATTCGTTGCCGAAGTCGTTACCCTTCGCATGCGACTCCGCGAGCTTGCGATCGACGACCGACGCAGGCCACGCACCGAGCACGTTGAGCACGAAGGTCGGCGCGTACTTCTGGTCGGTGGTGATCGACACGGTCGTGTCGTCGATCTTCTTCACGTTCTTCAGCGCGTTGTCTTTCGTCAGGCCGATGCCCGCCAGCACGGCGGCCGCACCCTTGTCGAGGAGCGCCGTGCGCTGGATCGACCAGGCCACGTCATCGGCCGTGAGCGGGTTGCCCGAGTGAAACTTGAGACCCGTGCGAATCTTGAAGGTGAAGGTCAGGCCGTCGGGGCTCACGGTCCACGACGCTGCGACGTCGCCGTTGAACTTCGACGGATCTTTCAGATCGACGCGCACAAGCCGGTCGTAGGTATTCGCGACGTATTCCTCCGGCACCAGTTCGTAGATCTCGCCGGGGTCGAGCGTGGTGAATTCGTCGAGCAAGGTCGCCATGACGAACATGTCCTTCGGCGTCGCGGCCTGCGCCGGGCCGGCGGATGTCAGCGTCAAAGCCGATGCGGCTGCGAGTGCGGTGAGGGCTGCGAGGGCTGCTTTTACGTCAGGCAATACGAGTTTCATCTTCGCGTTCCCGTTCGGTCGATGGTTGTTGTCTGCTGCTTGCGGCTCACATCAGGCGCAGCGGTCCGCTTTCGCTGTTGTCGATGACCGCGAGATCGCGCGAGCCCGGCAATTCATAATGCCACCACTCGCTCGCGATATGAGTAAAGCCCGCGCCGTGCATCACGCCGAGCAGCAGTGTGCGGTTGCGTTGCACGTGCTCGGGCAGGCCAGCATGGAAATGCTCGGACGCCGCGATCATCGCGTCGAAGCCCGTGCCCATGTCGAGTTCGGCGCCGTTTGCATCGACGAGCGTCAGGTCGATCGCCGTGCCGCGGCTGTGGTTCGAGCCGCGACCCAGTTCGGCGATGAAGGTCGGGTCCGGCAGGAAGTCCCAGAGCACCTGCTGGGCTTGCGGTGGACGGTAGGCGTCGAAAATCTTCAGCGTCGTGCCGATGCTCCGCGCGATCCCGACCGCGCGGCGCAGCGCGGCTTCGGCCGGTTCGAGCAGCAGGCAATGCGCGGCTTTGTAGATCGGTTTGCCGGTGAAATTGCGATCGGTCGCGTAGGCGAGGTCGATCTGGACGTGGTGGGAGTCAGGCGTGATCGGGATGAGGCGTGCTTGGGTCATCTTGTTTTCTGAAGCCGTGGGGAGGACGCGGCGGCGCGTCGTGCGCGCGGCATCGCGTTGTCGGCGAAAAGGCGCGTGGCGCGCGGGAGTTCGATCAACTGCGCAGCCGCGCACGAACGCAAAGCCGCGAAGGAAGATCGATTAGACGAGTGGAACGGGAAAACGGCTTTGGCCGGACGGCCGGAATTGCCGCCGCCGACGACCGCAGCGTGCGGTGCATCCCGCGGCGTTAGCGGCGCGGGTGGTCGGCAGGAGAATGCTTCGAGTGTCTTCGCGAGGGAAGTCTGCATCGGCGCGTCGGGGGTCTTGTCGTCCGCTATTGTGAGACAAACATTAGACCGGGCCAATATTCATGCGACAGCTAATAAAACTTATTGGAAACCGACAGTGATTGACAAAAGGCACCGACGACGTGCGGTCATGCGGAGAACGGCCACCGCGCAAGCTGCACATACTGCAATCGCCCCAGCAAACTCCGCACGAGCACGAACTCGTGCGCGGTCCATCGAATCGGCTCGACGCCCTGCTCGCCGAGGTGCCGCTCGTCGTAAAGCAAGGTCACGTGCGGGGTGAAACGGGAATTGACCTTGACCGCAAGGCCGGCGGTTTGCAGCGCGATGCCGAGCGCCTGCTGAAAGTTGTGAAGCGCGCCGACATTGGCGTCGGCGCCCGCTCGAAGGACGAACGGCTTCTTGTTCCGTCGCCCGGGAAAACTCGACACGCGATCGAACGTCACGTCGACCGGCGGCATCGGCACCTTCGATACCGCTTCCTTCGCGCGTGCCACGATGTCTTCCGGCAAGCCCGCGAACGCGCCCAGATGATGCAGCGTCACATGAAAGCGGTCCGTCGCGGCGGGCTTACCCGTCAGGCCGTGCTCGATGTTGAGCCTGAGCGCAAGCTGCGCGATGCGCGCGGCGGCCGCCGCGTCGGGATAGATGGCAAAGAAGAGAGAGTCGGTCAGCCCAGCCATCGCGCCTGTGCCCTTGCGCGAGAATTTTAAACGAGGCAGACCGCCCCGCCCTCACTCCCACTCGATGGTCGCCGGCGGCTTGCCCGAAATGTCGTACACGACCCGATTGATCCCGCGCACTTCGTTGATGATGCGATTCGACACATGCCCCAGCAATTCATGCGGCAGGTGCGCCCAATGCGCCGTCATGAAATCTTGTGTCTGCACCGCGCGCAACGCCACGACATACTCGTAGGTCCGCCCGTCGCCCATCACGCCGACGCTCTTCACCGGCAGGAACACCGCGAACGCCTGGCTCGTCAGGTCGTACCAGGACTTGCCGGTTTCCTTGTCGATGGTCGTGCGCAGTGTCTCGATGAAGATCGCATCCGCGCGGCGCAGCAGGTCCGCGAACTCGCGCTTCACTTCGCCGAGAATCCGCACGCCGAGACCCGGCCCGGGGAACGGATGCCGATAAACCATCGCCGGCGGCAAGCCAAGCTTCACGCCCAGTTCGCGCACTTCGTCCTTGAAGAGTTCGCGCAGCGGCTCCTGCAGCTTCAGGTTCAGCGTTTCCGGCAACCCGCCGACGTTGTGATGACTCTTGATCGTATGCGCGCCCTTCTTGCCCTTGCCCGCCGATTCGATCACGTCCGGGTAGATCGTGCCCTGCGCGAGCCACTTCGCATCGGTCAGCTTGTTCGCCTCGGCCTGGAACACCTCGACGAATTCCGCGCCGATGATCTTGCGCTTC
The DNA here is from genome assembly GCF_031451455.1 of Caballeronia sp. LZ024. NCBI lineage: Bacteria > Pseudomonadati > Pseudomonadota > Betaproteobacteria > Burkholderiales > Burkholderiaceae > Caballeronia > Caballeronia sp. LZ024. The sequence goes on from NZ_JARUXL010000001.1 coordinate 1,825,561, forward strand.
GCCTCCGGGTCGCTCACGCCCGCGAGCTTCGAGAGGAACTCGGCGCTCGCATCGACGTGGATCACCTTCACGCCGAGATGATCGGCGAACGTGGACATGACCTGCTCGGCTTCACTCAGGCGCAGCAAACCATGATCGACGAACACGCACGTCAGTTGATCGCCAATCGCGCGATGCAAGAGCGCCGCCGCCACCGACGAATCGACGCCACCCGACAGGCCCAGGATCACATGCTCGTCGCCGACTTGCTCGCGAATCTTTTCGACGGCTTCGTCGATGTAATGACCCATCTCCCAGTCGGGAGTCGCGCCGCACAGTTCCAGCACGAAACGATCGAGCATCGCGCGGCCCTGCACCGTGTGCGTCACTTCCGGATGCCATTGCAGGCCGTAGAAACGGCGCTCGTCGTCGGCCATCGCGGCGATCGGGCACGACGGCGTCGACGCCATCAGCCTGAAGCCGGCCGGCATGTCAGCGACCTTGTCGCCGTGGCTCATCCAGACTTTCAGCATGCCGTGGCCGTCGGCGTCGCGGAAATCCTCGATGTCGTTCAGGAAGCTCGTGTGGTTGTGCGCGCGCACTTCCGCATAGCCGAATTCGCGCAACAGGCCGAGTTCGACCTTGCCGCCCAGTTGATCGGCCATCGTCTGCATGCCGTAGCAGATGCCGAGCACCGGCACGCCCAGGTCGAAGACGATCTGCGGCGCGCGCGGCGATCCGGCTTCGGTGACCGAGTTCGGACCGCCCGAGAGGATGATGCCCTTGGGCGCGAACTCGCGGATGAAGACCTCGTCGACGTCGTACGGATGGATTTCCGAGTAGACGTGCGATTCGCGGATGCGTCGCGCGATCAGCTGGGTGACTTGGGAGCCGAAATCGAGGATCAGGATTTTGTCGTGCATGGCAGCGGCCAAAGGCGAAGAGAACGGTTACGGTAAGGAGCGGCGCTGTGGCCGGACGTCATCGCGACGCACGGCTCGCGCCGGAAAATCGACGGCCGGCACGAAGTGCCGACCGCAGGTGGTCTTGTCATCGTGAAACGCCCGGACCGGACATCGCGCGTTTCGCTCATGCGGCATTCAGCGCGTGTCGGGGCGCAGCGGGTCCGGTGCAATCCGGGGCTCCGCGCGCTCGCCGGTCACGGCGTCGATGGTGCGACCCGTCGCCGGATCGAAAGTGGCGCCGGTCGGACGGCCGGTAGCCGGGTCGATCGTGCGGCCCGTCACCGGATCAATCGCGGTGGCGGCGGGCGCACGCGCCGCCGGACGGCCTGCGACGTCGAACGACTCGCCCGCGACCGGTTCGCCCGAGAGCGGATCGGCGCGACGCGTGGTTGGGGCTGCGGGCGGCACGACCGGCGGCGTCGTGCGAATCTCATCGCGCTTGTCCGCTGCACGCTTCTCGGCATGCTTCTCGGCACGTTCCGCCGACACCGCGCCGGCCGCCTGCGCGCGCTCGCGCCGGCGAACGGCCGAAGCGAGCCGCACGCTGCCGAGTCCGAGGACCAGCAGCACGACGCCCGTCAACGCGGAAACGATCTGACCGAACGCGGCGAGTTCCGGGGTACGCAGGCCGAGCAGCCAGACCAGCAACACGACGCCCGACAGCCACTCGACATGCCCCGACACCTTCGCGGCAGTCGCGGTGAGCGCGCCATCGACGGCCGCATGAAACGAGAGCCACGACAACCCGATCAGCGCGATGCCGAGCAATTGCCCGGCAAACGCAGGCTGCACCTGAACCAGTTGCAACGCGCTGTACAACGCAGCCCAAGGCGTCAGCAAAAACAACACGCCGAACGCGAGAAAGATCAGGGCATTGATGACGAGTACGGCCCGCAGCAACGGTTTCATGGTTTAGTCCACGTGGTAGTTGGGCGCTTCCTTGGTGATCTGGACGTCGTGCACGTGCGATTCGCGCATGCCCGCCGCCGTGATCTGAACGAACTCGGCCTTGTCGTGCATTTCGCCGATCGTGCGGCAGCCGCAGTAGCCCATGCTCGCGCGCACGCCGCCGACGACCTGGAACAGGATCGCGTTGACCGAGCCCTTGTACGCGACGCGGCCCTCGATGCCTTCCGGCACCAGCTTGTCGATGTTCGCGGAGTTGTCCTGGAAATAGCGGTCCGCCGCGCCGTCCTTCATTGCGCCGACCGAGCCCATGCCGCGATACGCCTTGTACTGACGGCCCTGGAACAGGAACACGTCGCCGGGCGATTCTTCCGTGCCCGCGAGCATGCTGCCCATCATCACCGCGTCCGCGCCGGCGGCGAGCGCTTTCGCGACGTCGCCGGAGAAGCGCACGCCGCCGTCGGAGATGACCGGCACGCCGCTGCCCTTCAGCGCTTCCGACACGTTCGACACCGCCGTGATCTGCGGCACGCCGACGCCCGCGACGATGCGCGTCGTGCAGATCGAACCGGGGCCGATGCCGACCTTCACCGCGTCCGCGCCGTATTCGACGAGCGCCTTGGCCGCCGAAGCGGTCGCGATGTTGCCGCCGATCACTTCGATATGCGGATAACGCTGCTTGACCCAGCGCACGCGTTCGAGCACGCCCTGGCTGTGGCCGTGCGCCGTATCGACGACGATCACGTCGACGCCCGCCGCCGCCAGCAGTTCGACGCGCTCTTCATTGTCCGCGCCGACGCCCACCGCCGCGCCCACGCGCAACTTGCCGTGTTCGTCCTTGCAGGCGTCCGGGTGTTCGGTCTGCTTGGTGATGTCCTTCACGGTCATCAGGCCGCGCAGTTCGAACGCGTCGTTCACGACGAGCACGCGCTCCAGCCGATGGCTGTGCATCAGCGCTTTCGCTTCGGCGAGCGGCGTGCCTTCCTTGACCGTCACGAGACGCTCGCGCGGCGTCATGATGCTGCGCACCGGCTCGTCCATGCGCTCTTCGAAACGCAGGTCGCGATTGGTCACGATACCGATCAGCTGCGCGCCTTCGACCACCGGAAAGCCCGAAATGCCATGCTGTTGCGTGAGGGCGATGACGTCGCGCACGCGCATCTGCGGCGGAACGGTGATCGGATCGCGCACGACGCCCGATTCGAAGCGCTTCACTTTAGCGACTTCGCGGGCCTGCTCGGCGGCGGTGAGGTTCTTGTGAACGATGCCGACGCCACCCATCTGCGCCATCGCGATCGCGAGGCGGCCTTCGGTGACCGTGTCCATGGCGGCGGACACGAGGGGCATGTTCAGGGAAATCTTGCGGGTCAGCTGGGACTTGAGGCTGGTGTCGCGCGGGAGAACGTTGGAAAACGCGGGCACGAGGAGCACGTCATCGAACGTGAGTGCTTGATGGATCAGACGCATGGCAAATCCTATGGGCGCAAAAGCAGATTATACCGATAGTTCCCCGGTTTTTCACTGACCGAACATCGGCTTACGCGTTTTGGAGGCAATTTCCGGACCTTCTTTCGACCGTCGATTTCGCTTCCCGGTTCGCCCTGTTTTCGCGCCGTTTTCGGATGTTCGGCTGGCTTCGCGAACGTTTTTCCCGCAGCCGGGCGGCATCCGATTGCAGCTTTCGACAAGACGGCCTGCCCGGTCGGCGTGATACGCTGCGCGCCTTTCCTCACGTCATGCTGGAGCAGTCGATGCAACGCGGTGTCGCATATGGGGTGATGGCCGGTGCCATCTGGGGTTTCATTTTTCTCGCGCCGCACCTGTTGCCCGATTTTTCGCCGCTCTACCTGAGCAGCGGGCGCTACGTGATGTACGGCCTCGTTTCGCTCGCGTTCGCGCTGCCTTTCGCGCGGCGGCTCGCCGCCAAGCTCACGCGCGCCGACCTCGTCGCGCTCGTCAAGCTCGCGCTCGTCGGCAACCTGCTCTACTACATGCTGCTCGCGACCGCCGTGCAGATGGTGGGCGTCGCGCCGTCGTCGCTGATCGTCGGGATTCTGCCTGTCACCGTGACGCTCGCCGGCCGGCGCGATCACGGCGCGATCGACCTCAAGCGCCTCTTCTGGCCCCTCGCGATGGTCGTGGCGGGCATCGTGTGCATCAACATCGACGTTTTCAGCGATGCCGCCGGCAGCACGACGAGCATCGCCACCAAGCTCGGCGGCCTCGCGTGCGCGGCCGGTGCGCTCGCCGCGTGGACGTGGTACGCGGTCGTCAACTCGCGCTATCTGCAAGCCAACACGCACTTCGACGGCAACGAGTGGTCCGTGCTGTGGGGTATCGTGACCGGCATGCTCGGCGCCGTCGTGTGGATCGTGCTGATGTTGCTGCCGCACGGCACCGTGCAGGCGAGCGTCGCGCCGGCGCGCTGGCAGACCTTCTGGATCGTGAGCTTCGCGCTCGCGCTCGGCGGATCGTGGCTCGGCAACACGCTCTGGAACGCCGCGGCCAAGCGCCTGCCGCTCACATTGTCGGGTCAGATGATCGCATTCGAGACGCTCTTCGCGCTGCTTTACGCGTTCGTCTACGACGCGCGGCTGCCGCGCGTGCCCGAAGTGCTGGCGATCGTGCTGCTGCTGGGCGGCGTGAGCTGGTCGGTGCGCCAGCACGCGGTGGCGCGGGCGCCGACGCGCGCCGAGATGGAAGCGCCGGCGCACTGAACCGCTGCCCAGAAAGCATTCGAGCCCCGATTGGGGCTCGTTTTTTTCACGACATCACCGCGACTCAGATTTCGATCTTCGTCCCGAGTTCAACGACCCGGTTGGCCGGGATGCTGAAGAAATCGGTCGGTTTGGCCGCGTTCTGGTGCATCCAGGCGAACACGCGCTCACGCCATACCGACATGCCCGGCAGTTCCGTCGGCACGACGGTCTCGCGCGCCATGAAGAACGACGTGTCCATCAGTTCGAAGGTCATCGCGTGCGTGCGGCTGATCTGTTCGAGCACGGCCTTCACGTCGGGCGTCTCGTTGAAGCCGTAGGCCGCCTTCACGAGAAAGAGCCCACCGCCGATGTCCTTCACCTCTAGCCGCTCCGTATCCTCGACGTAGGGAATGTCGCGCGTCTTGAAGTTGAGGAAGATCGTGCGCTCGTGCAGCACCTTGTTGTGCTTCAGGTTGTGCAGCAGGCTCACCGGCACGAGCGAATCGCTGCCGGTCAGATAGATAGCCGTGCCCGACACGCGATGCGGCGGATGCGCGAGTAGCCCCTGGAGGAACGGCATCAGCGGGATGCCGTCGGCCGCGGTGCGGTCCTTCACGATCATGCGGCCCTTGTACCACGTCATCAGCAGGAAAAAGAGCGCCCCGCCGATGCACAGCGGCAGCCAGCCGCCCTGCTCGATCTTGAGAAGACTCGCGCCGAAGAAGCCGAGATCGACGAGAAAGAACACGCCGATGATCCCGGTCACGACCGCCTTGTTCCATCCCCAGAGCTTGGTCATCACGACGGAGGCGAGCATCGTCGTGACGATCATCGTCGCGGTGACGGCGAGGCCGTAGGCCGCCGCGAGATTTTCCGAACTCTTGAAGCCGATCACGATGCACAAGATGATGAAGAGCAGCATCCAGTTCACGAGCGGGATGTAGATCTGGCCGATCGCCAGCTCCGACGTATGCAGGATCTTCATGCGCGGCACGTAGCCGAGCTGAATCGCCTGGCTCGTCAGCGAATACGCGCCCGAGATCACCGCCTGCGACGCGATCACGGTCGCGATGGTCGAGAGGATCACGAGCGGCAGCAGCGCCCAGTCGGGCGCAAGCAGGAAGAACGGGCTCTGGATGGCCTGCGGCGAATGCATCAGGAGCGCGCCCTGGCCGAAGTAGTTGAGAAGCAGCGACGGCATCACGAGGCAATACCAGCCGATCCGGATCGGCTTCGCGCCGAAGTGGCCCATGTCGGCGTAGAGCGCCTCGGCGCCGGTCAGCACGAGCACGACCGAGCCGAGCACGATATACGCCTGCAAAACATGCTCGGCCATGAACGAGAACGCGTAGTACGGATTGAGCGCGATGATCACGCGCGGTTCGAGCACGATGTGATAGACGCCGAGCACCGCGAGCGTCACGAACCACAGCAGCATGATCGGTCCGAAGAGCCGCCCGACGACCGCCGTGCCGCGCCGCTGGATCCAGAAGAGCATGACGAGGATGACCATCGTGATCGGCAGCACGTAGGGTGAGAGTTTCGGCGCGGCGATCTCGAGCCCTTCGACCGCCGAAATTACCGACATCGCCGGCGTGATGACCGCGTCGCCGTAGAACATGCATGCGCCAAAGATGCCGAGCATCATCAGGATGCCGGAGATGCGCCCGGTATTGCTGAAAGTCCGCAGCGCAAGCGTCATCAGCGCGAGGACGCCGCCTTCGCCGTTGTTGTCGGCGCGCATGACGAAGAGCACGTACTTGATCGCGACCACGATCACGATCGCCCAGAACAGCAAGGAGATGACGCCGAGAATGGAGGCATCGGAGAGTCCGATGCCGTGCGATGGGCTGAACGCTTCTTTCAGCGCATACAGGGGACTCGTGCCGATGTCGCCGAACACTATGCCGATGGCGGCGAGCGCCAGTGTCGGGAGAGGCTGCTTGCGCTCTTGCGCGTGAGTCAGGTTGGTCATAAACGCGAGGTATCCGTTTGAGGCGGAAAAAACGAACGCCATTCTAACGTCGCACGCAAACCGCCGGTTCCGTGTTGCCGGGACGCCACGGAAGCGGGAAAGACGAGGCAGTTTAGCATTGCGTCGGATTGGCTGAGATGCGCGCTCATGCGCACGGACCGCGCGAGCGCGTCGCGACGGCGATTACACCGCGCACGCACGACACATCAATGAAAACGCCGTCCGGCCATGCCTCTGGCATGAGCGGACGGCGTCGAGCCGGAGCGGATCGCGGTGCAATCAGGCGCGGCCGTTTTGCGTGCCGCGCTTGATCCATGCGCCGAGATTGTGCGGACGCACCGTGTCCCACTCCTCGAACGGCTGATGGATCCACGGATTCGTTTCGAGGTACTGCACGTGGTAGTCCGGCTTCACCTTCGAGCACGCCTTGTACCACAGCACCGCCGAGCGCACCGCGGTGATCGCCGGATAACGCTCCTTCAGATGCTCCTGCACGCGCGCGAGCGTGACGCCCGAATCGACCAGGTCGTCGACGAGCAGCACGTTGCCGGACAGATCGCCGCGCGTCATCGTGATGTACTGCGCGATGTCTAGATCGCCCTGCTCCGTGCCGGCGGCTTCGCGGTACGAACTCGTCGCGAGAATGGCGAGCGGCAGGTCGTAGATGCGCGACAGCTGATCGCCGACGCGCAGGCCGCCGCGCGCGAGGCACAGGATCTTGTCGAACTTCCAGCCGGATTCGTGCACCGTGAGCGCGAGCAGTTCGATCAGCCGGTGATATTCATCCCAGCCGACCCAGAGGTTCTTGTCGTCGTTGCGCGGATCCTTCATCGCGATCATGGTCTTGCTCTTTCAAATACGTACTACGGTTGATATGAAATATGGCCGCTTCACGCGGCCATACTTTTTCGAAGCGATCGGTTCCCGGTCTGCTTAGACCTTGAACGGATGACGCAGCAGAATGGTTTCGTCGCGATCCGGACCGGTCGACACCATGTCGATTGGCACGCCCGCCACTTCCTGCACGCGCGAGAGATAAGCGCGCGCGTTCGCCGGAAGGCTGTCCCATTGCGTGATGCCGATGGTGCTCTCCTTCCAGCCGCCGAACGTTTCGTACACCGGCTCGCAGCGCTCGACTTCCGAGGCGCCGCGCGGCAGGATGTCGACCGGCTTGCCGTCGAGCGTGTAGCCGACGCAGAGTTTCACTTCCTCAAGGCCGTCGAGCACGTCGAGCTTCGTCATGCACAGGCCCGAAATGCCGTTGATCTGGATCGAGCGGCGCAGCGCGGCGGCGTCGAGCCAGCCGGTGCGGCGCGGACGGCCCGTGACCGAACCGAATTCCTTGCCGACGGTGGCAAGCGTCAGACCGACCTGTTCCTGGCGCTCGGCGTTGTCGGCGTCGTACAGCTCGCTCGGGAACGGACCCGCGCCGACGCGCGTGCAATACGCCTTCGTGATGCCGAGGATGTAGTTCAGCTTTTGCGGACCAACGCCCGCGCCCGAGGTCGCCGCGCCCGCGACGCAATTGCTCGACGTGACGTACGGATAGGTGCCGTGGTCGACGTCGAGCAGCGTGCCTTGCGCGCCTTCGAACAGCAGATTGCGGCCAGCGTGGTTCTCGTCGTAGAGACGGCGGGAGACGTCGGTCACCATCGGCGCCAGACGGTCGGCGTAGCCGAGCATCGTGTCGAGCGTTTCCTGATAGTCGACCGCGGCCGCGCCCAGATACTGCGTCAGCACGAAATTGTGGAAGTCGAGCGTTTCGCGCAGGCGTTCGGCGAAGAGCGGCGCGTCGAAGAGATCCTGCACGCGCAAGCCGCGGCGGCCGACCTTGTCTTCGTACGCCGGGCCGATGCCGCGCCCCGTCGTGCCGATCTTGCCCGCGCCGCGGCGTGCTTCGCGCGCCTGGTCGATGGCGACGTGATACGGGAGGATCAGCGTGGCGGCTTCGGAAATGAACAGACGTTTCTGAACGTCGATGCCGGCGGCTTCGAGCTCGCCGATTTCCTTGAAGAGCGCTTCCGGCGACAGCACGACGCCATTGCCGATGTAGCACGCCGTGCCAGCGCGCATGATGCCCGAGGGAATCAGACGCAAGATGGTTTTCTTGCCGCCGATGATGAGCGTGTGGCCCGCGTTGTGACCGCCCTGGAAGCGCACGACGCCCTGGGCGTGGTCCGTCAGCCAGTCGACGATCTTGCCTTTGCCCTCATCACCCCACTGGGTGCCCACGACGACGACGTTGCGCCCCGGGTTCACATTCACTGCACTGGCAGACATGTTGATTCGTTAGCTGGTTAAAAACGTATTTTACCTATGTTCGCGAAAGGTTCCGAGTTTTTCCCGGTATTCGTGAACGCGCGTCGATCAGCGGATGCTAAAAAAATGCGTTGCCGATCAAGGATGTGGCCGTTTCCGTTACTGGCGGGCCTCGACGGTCCACCGGCCGTCGCGCTCGACGAGCACGCGGTCGCAGGCGAATTCATCGAGATCGTGGTCATGGCCCGGCAGCGCCTGGATCACGACTTCGCCCGCGTCGCGCAAGGCCGCGACCGCCGCGCGCAGCGGCTCGTCGTGCTTCCACGGCGCGAGGATGGCGCTGCCGCGTGCGTCGACGGGCGAAATGCGCGCGACTTCGCGCAGATCGAGCGAGAAGCCCGTCGCCGGACGCGCACGGCCGTATGCCAAACCGACATCGTCATAACGGCCGCCGCGCGCGACCGCGTTGGGCACGCCGTCCACATACGCCGAGAACATGACCCCGCTGTGGTACGCGTAGCCGCGCAGATCGGCGAGATCGATCATCAGTTCGGCGCCGTTCGCCTGAGCCGCGAGGAACGCGAGATCGTCGAGCGCGCGGGAGATCACCGGCAGATTCGGCAGGCGCCCGCGCGCCGTTTCGAGCACCGAGGCATCGCCGTAAAGCGACGGCAGCGCGCGCAACGCCTCGCGCGGCACCTGGCCGAGATGCGCCGTCAGTTCATTGAGACGCGGCACGTCCTTGCTCGCGAGCGCGCCGAAGAGCGCCTCGCCGAGCGACGCCGCCGCCGGCTCCAGTTCGAGCAGCGCCGCGAGCACGCCCGCGTGGCACAAGTCCAGGCGAACCTTCGACAGACCCGCCAGATGCAGCGAATCGAGCATCAGCGTCTGGATTTCGAGATCGGCTTCGAGGCCCGCGTGACCGTAGATTTCCGCGCCGATCTGAATCTGCTCGCGCGTCGCGTGCAGGCCGCGCGGACGCGTGTGCAGCACGTTGCCCGCATAGCAGAGGCGCGTCACGCCCTGGCGGTTCAGCAGATGCGCGTCGATGCGCGACACCTGCGGCGTGATGTCGGCGCGCAGGCCGAGCGTGCGGCCGGAGAGCTGGTCGACGAGCTTGAAGGTGCGCAGATTGAGGTCCGTGCCGCCGCTCGTGAGCAACGACTCCAGATACTCGAGCATCGGCGGCATCACGAGCTCGTAGCCGTACGACCGGAAACGGTCGAGCAGCCGGCGGCGCAACTCTTCGATCTTGCGGGCTTCCGACGGCAACACGTCGGCGATATTCTCGGGGAGTAACCAGGTCGACATCGATACTTTTCCTACGGGTGTTGAGCGGCGCGCGGGCTTGTCCGGAAAAGGCAGGCCGCAACGACGGGCGCGGATGAACCGCGCGCCGGAGATTCTAAGTCGCGATCAGAAGCAGGATCAGCCCGAGCGCCATCGCGATCAGGCCGCCGATGCGGATATGGTGCGTCGGCCGCTCGGCGATGCGGCGAAACGTGTCGCGCCAGGCGGTCGGAAACACGAAGGGAAACATCCCTTCGATGATCAGCATCAGCGCAAGCGCCAGCAATAACGTCGCAGCCATATCCATATGCATGAAGGTGCCGCCGCGAGGCGGCACGCGGGCAACTAGCGCTTGAGCGGGGCGAGCACGTCCGCTCCGCCATTCGGGCTGCGCATGAAGCGGAAAAAGTCGCTGCTCGGATCGACGACCATCACGTCGCCGGGCTTGAACGTCTTCTTATACGCTTCGAGGCTCTGATAGAACTGGTAGAACTGCGGATCGGCGCCATACGCTTCGGCGGCGATCGCGGCGGCACGGCCGTCGCCTTCGCCCTTGATCGTCTGCGCCTGGCTGTAGGCCTCGGAGAGGATCGCCTGCTGCTGGCGGTCCGCGTCGGCCTTGATCTTGTCGGCGTCGGCCGTGCCCTTCGCGCGCTCGTCGGCGGCCGCCTGCTGGCGCGCCGCGATCATGCGCTTGTAGACCGAATCCGCGACGGCAGGCGGAAAGTCGATGCGCGTCAGTTGCAGATCGACGAGCTCGACGCCGAACGCAGCCGCCGGCTCCTGAACCGACTTCAGCGCTTCGCCGGCGAGCGCCTGCTGCTGCGCGAGCGCCTCGTTGAGCGAGCGCTTCGTGAACGCGCTCGCAAGCGAGGTGCGCGCGAGCGCGGTAAGCCGTTCCTGCGCGGTCTGCGTGTTCTTCTCGTTGCTCACGAAGAGCTTGAGCGGATCGGCCACGCGATACTTGATCACCGTGTTCACGAGCACTTCGTTCTTGTCCGAGGTCGTGAATCGGTCGGAGCCAGGTTCGTCGATGGTGAGCGTGCGGGTGTCGATCAGCGTGAGGGTCTGGAACGGCGGCGGCAGCTTGAAGTGCAGACCCGGGCCGTCGAGCTTCGGATTGCCTTCGCCATGCGCGGACACGACGGCGGCATGCCGCTCGTCGACGACGAAGATCATCGAAGATCCGATGAACAGCACGATGACGACCGCCACGACGAGCGCAATGATTCGATTCATGATCGCGCTCCTTATTGAAGGTCGTCTTGACGCGTGCGCGTGCGGAACGCATCGCGCGAGCGCAGCGGATCGTTTGCCGCGCTCTGGCTTGCGCCGCTCGCCGCGCCCGCGCTGGCCGCACTGGCCGGCAGCGCGGTGGCTGCGGCGGCGCCCGAGGCCGCAGCGGGCGCCCCGGCCGCTGGCGCGCCGCTTGCCGCGTCTGCCGCGCCAGTGGCGCCGGCCGCTTCGCCTGCGCGCTGCCTGCCGGCCTCGGCGAGCTTGTCGAGCGGCAGATAGATGATGTTGTTGCCTGACTTACTGTCGACGAATACCTTCGTCGCGCGCGAATAGATCTGCTGCATCGTGTCCAGGTACATGCGTTGACGAACCACGGCGGGAGCCTTCGAGTATTCGGCGTAGACCTGCTTGTAGCGCTCGGCATCGCCTTGCGCCTGCGCGACCACGCGATTGCTGTACGCGGTGGCCTCATCGATCGAGCGTGCCGCATCGGACTTCGCGCGCGGCAGCAACTGATTGGCGTAGGCACGGGCGGTGTCGCGGGCGCGCTCGTTGTCTTGGCGTACCTTCGCGGCTTCCTCGAACGCTGGCTGCACCTGCGACGGCACCTGCACGCTCTGCAGCGTGACGCCCGTCACCTGAAGACCGGTCTTGTACGCGTCGAGCGAACGCTGGATCGTATCGATCAGCCGGGCGCGCAGCGCCTCGCGATCGTTATAGAGCAGGTTGTCGCTCGGCTCGGCGCCCGCGATCTCGCGGATCGCGGCCTGGCCGGCCTGCGTCACGCTCTGGTCGGGATCGAGATTGCGAAAGAGATAGTCGGTCGGCGACTTGATCTGATACTGCACGGCAAAGCGCACGTCGACGATGTCGGCGTCCTGCGTGAGCAGCGACGCGTCGCGCACGTTCGCCTGCGTGAGCGTGTTGTTGCGGCCCACTTCGACCGAGCGGATCTGCGCGGTGTTGACGATCTCGTGCGACTGGAACGGATACGGCAGGCGCCAATGGATGCCCTGCTCCGCCGTCGCCCTGAACTTGCCGAACTGCGACACGACGCCGACATGCCCGTCCTGTACGACGAACACGCCGCTGCCGAAATAGATCGCGATCAGCACGCCGACGACGATCCCGAAGCCGATCTTCGCGCCCCGGCCGTTGTCGGTCCGCGGTGCGCCGTTGCCGGGCTTCTTGCCGAACAGACCGGCCAGGCGCCGGTTGAAGTCGCGCCACATTTCATCGAGATCGGGCGGACCTTCGCCGTCGCGCCCGTTGCCCGGGCGCTTCGGGTCCGAAGGACGCTTCGGTTCGTTCCTGCTGCCGCCATTACCGTCGCCCCGCCCCCAGCGCGGATCGTCGATCGAAAAGACGGCACGCGAATGCTGCCGGTTACTCCGCTCGTTGTAGTCGTTCACTCGGTGATTCACCATTGGACAGCCGGGTCAATGCATCTGAAGCGCTCAATGCCCGTGCTCGGGGATCTTGCGGTCGTCGTGTTCGTCGTGCTGTTCGGCTGGCCGTTGGTCTTCCGGCAGCGCGGTTGCATCGTGCGACGAGGATTGCGTTGATTCGGTTGATTCTGTGGATTCTGCCGATTCCGTGACGTCGGGCGATTCGCTTTGCCCGCTCGATTCGGACTCGTCCGCTTCCAAGCCCGCTTCCGGACCCGCTTCTAAGCCCGCTTCTAAGCCCGCTTCTAAGCCCGACACACCGGCATCGGCTACAGCGATTTCGGCGATGGCAGCGCGCAGCGCGTCGAGCCCCTGGCCCGTGCGTGCGCTCAAAAAGACGCGCGAAATATTACCATACTCGTCCCTTTCAACCGCGTCGCCGCGGGCCGCCAGCTCGGGCACGGCGTCGATCTTGTTGAAAACGAGAATCTGCGGAATCGTGTCGGCGCCGATGCCGCGCAGCACTTCGTTCACCTGTTCGATCTGGTCGAGCCGCACCGCGCTCGACGCATCGACCACGTGCAGCAACAGGTCCGCGTGGATGGTTTCCTCGAGCGTCGCGCGAAACGCCGCGACCAGCTGGTGCGGCAACTCGCGAATGAACCCGACCGTGTCCGACACCACGACATGCCCCGCTTCCTCGCCGAGATAGACGCGGCGCGAAGTCGTGTCGAGCGTGGCGAAGAGCTGGTCGGCGGCGTAGGCCTGCGCCTTGGTGAGCGCGTTGAAGAGCGTCGACTTGCCGGCGTTCGTATAACCGACGAGCGACACCGACATCGTCCGGTTGCGCACCCGCTGACGACGCTGCGTGCCGTGCTGACGGCGCAGCTTCTCGAGCCGCGTCTTGAGCGCCTTGATGCGCTCGCCGATCAGCCGCCGGTCGGTTTCCAGCTGCGTTTCGCCCGGGCCGCGCAGGCCGATACCGCCCTTCTGACGTTCCAGGTGAGTCCACGCGCGAATGAGGCGTGTTGACAGATACTGGAGCTGGGCGAGTTCCACCTGCAGCTTGCCTTCGTGGCTGCGGGCGCGCTGCGCGAAGATGTCGAGGATCAGGCTCGTCCGGTCGACGACCCGGCGGTTGAGCGCGACTTCGAGATTGCGCTGCTGCGCGGGCGCGAGGGCGTGATTGAAGATGATGAGTTCGACGTCGTTCGCCTCGCAGGCGAGACGCAGTTCCTCGACCTTGCCGCTGCCGACGAACATCTTGGCATCGGGGCTCGAGCGGCGGCCGGTGAGCGTGACGGCGGGATTGGCGCCCGCACTTTGTGCGAGCAGGCTGAGTTCTTCCAGACTGGCTTCGAAATCGATTTTGCCGAAGTCGATGCCGACGAGCGCGGCGTTGATCAAATTGAGGTTTTGGCTTTTTTGAAGCGACCGGCGAGTCAGTTTTTATTGACGTTGGTTCGCCGGCCGCGACGTGGTTTAGGACGATTCAGCGTCCGGGTGGAAATTCACCGGACGGGCCGGCACGACCGTGGAAATGGCGTGCTTGTAGACCATCTGGGTGACCGTATTGCGGAGCAACACGACGTACTGGTCGAACGATTCGATGTTCCCTTGAAGCTTGATGCCGTTGACCAAATAGATCGACACCGGCACGTGCTCTTTACGCAGTGCGTTCAAAAACGGGTCTTGTAACAATTGCCCTTTGTTGCTCATAGCAAACTCCGTGTTTTTTGCAGGTTGAACGTGATTGTGTGCGAAGAAAAAGAGATCCGCCAACAATCGCTACACTATAGCCGATTTTCTTTTCCGCACCAGTTCGGCCAGGCGGCCAAACGCTTGGTGCGCGCGGGACTCAGCCCTTGTCCGCGTAAGGGTTTCGGCTTGAACGAAACTCTATGCGCAATGGAGTCCCGGCCAGCCCGAAAGTTTCGCGGAAGCGCCCTTCCAGGTAGCGCTTATACGTATCCGTGATCGCGTCGAGCGCGTTGCCGTGCACGACGATAATCGGCGGATTCTGTCCGCCCTGGTGCGCATAACGCAGCTTCGGACGCACCGGCCCGCGACGCCGCGGCTGCTGGAATTCCACCGCGTCGATCAGCGCGCGGGTGAGCTTCGGCGTCGGCAGTTTCGCCATCGCGGCGGCGTACGCGTCGTCGACCGACTTCATCAGCTGGCCGATGCCCGTCTTCTCCAGCGCCGACACATAGTGAAACTTCGCGAAGTCCAGGAACTTGAGCTTGCGCGTAAGATCCGCCTTGGTCCGCTCGCGCACGTGCGAATCGAGCCCGTCCCACTTGTTCACGCCCACCACGAGCGCCCGGCCCTGCTCGACCACGAAGCCCGCGATGTGCGCGTCCTGCTCGGAAATATCCTGCTGGGCGTCGAGCAGAAGGATCACGACGTTCGCATCCGAAATCGACTGCAAGGTTTTCACGACCGAGAACTTTTCGATCGCCTCGAACACCTTGCCGCGACGACGCAGCCCCGCCGTGTCGATCAGCGTGTATTTGCGGCCTTGCCGCTCGAAATCAACATAGATCGAATCGCGCGTCGTGCCCGGCATGTCGAACGCGATCACGCGCTCCTCCCCGATCAGCGCGTTCACGAGCGTCGACTTGCCGACGTTCGGCCGCCCGACGATCGCGATCTTCACGCCGTGCTGCGCCTTTTCGTCGTCGTCCTCTTCCGGCTGACCGGCGTAGGCGATTTCGAGCGCATCGCCGATCATTTCGTTGACGCCGTCGCCGTGCGCCGCCGAGATCGCGCGCGGGTCGCCGAGGCCGAGTTCGTAGAAGTCGGCGGCGACCGCGCTGTACTTCATGCCCTCCGCCTTGTTGACGACCAGAAAGAGCGGCCGTCCCGTCTTGCGCAGATAATCCGCGATCGCCTTGTCCTGCGGCGCGAGGCCGTTGCGCCCGTCGACGATGAACACGACGACGTCCGCCTCCTCCACCGCCTGGCGCGTCTGGCGCGCCATTTCGTGCAGGATGCCGTCCTTCGCGACGGGCTCGAAGCCGCCCGTGTCGACGACCAGATACGGGCGCTCGCCGACGCGCCCTTCGCCGTAGTGGCGGTCGCGCGTGAGTCCGGGCAGGTCGGCGACGAGCGCGTCTCGCGAGCGCGTCAGCCGGTTGAAAAGGGTCGATTTCCCCACATTGGGGCGCCCCACGAGGGCAATTACGGGTTTCATCAGATCGTGTTCACAGTTGAACGCAAGGCGAGCGACACCGGCGCGTGATACGCCCGGGCCACGGAAACGCCGCGGGAAAGCCTGCGTTTGTCGAAAATTAGCATGGATTCGGCATGCGGCGCCCTTGGACGCGTCGGATGCGCGGAGTCGGCACGAAGCCTGGCGCCGGTTGGCGTTCTTTCGCGGCTGCCGTGTCGCCGTTTCGACGCCCACCGCGCGTGATTGTTGCGAGTGTGCGCTCATGCCTGGCGCCTCGCTTCTACTTCTGTTCCTATCGAACGCGCGGCGCACGCGCGTGGGCGACTTCTTTGCCGCGCGACGCGCCGTCATGTTACGACGCGCCGATAAAGCGCGCGAGCCGGCAGCGCCGGCTCGCGGATCAGGTCACGATGAAAACTCAGCGCGGACGGAAACCGAACAGACCGCCGTCCTTGGTCTGGACGACGAGCGTGTCGCCGGCGAGCACGGGCGCGGCGCTGATCCCGCTGCCGTCCGTCTTCGCGCGGCCGACCAGTTCGCCCTTCGACGTATCGAGGAAATGCACATAGCCCTCGAAATCGCCGACGACGACCGTGCGGCCCAGGATATAAGGCACGCTGACCTGACGGTTCTTCAGCTTGTCGCTCTTCCAGAGCGGCACGCCATCGGCTGCGCGAAACGCGTTGACGACCGACCAGTCGTCGCCGGCGGCCACGGTCTGATCGTCCGCCGCCAGACCGCTGTCGCTCGAAAACGCCTTCTCCCAGACGGGACGGCCCGAATTAGCATCGAAGCAGCCGATACGGCCCTGGAACGTCACCGCGCAGGTCTGCGCGCCGACGAGCGACGGCGCGCCGGTCACGTCGTTGATGCGCTCGACTTCCGTCACGCCCTTCGGGAACGACACCGGCGTTTGCCAGTAGGCGTCGCCCGTCTGCAGGTTGATCGCGGCGAACGTGCCGCCCGGGAAGCCCGCGAGCACCGCCTGGTTGCCGGCGAACGTCATGCCGGCCGCGACGCGCAGGTTGAGCGGCACCGCGCGGATCTGGAACACCCACTTCTGCTCGCCGGTCTGCGCATTGAACGCGACGACCTTGCCGTCGATCGTGCGCACGATCACCAGATCATTGCCGACGAGCGGCGGCGACACGATTTCGCCCGGTGCGACGGCCGTCCACAATTCCTTGCCGTCGGGTCCGAGTGCGTAGACGGAACCCTTGAGGCCGCCGACCGCCGTCAGGTTGCCGTCGCTGCCGACGCCCGCGGACAGATCGTCCTTGAGCTTCGTGCGCCACACGTCCAGACCGGTCTTTGCATCAATCTTGGCGACCGTGCCGTTCGCGCCCGCGGCGAACACCATGTCACCGAAGGCGACCGGCGTGAACAGATAGCGGCCAGCCTTGCCGACGCTCGCCTTCCACGCCTGTTCGACGTTCAGGACCGGCTTGATTTCGACGAGCGGAGTCGGCACGCGGCGTTCGTCCTTGGTGGCTGAGCAGGCCGCGAGCAAGGCGGTCATCGCGCAGGCGAACGGGAGAGCGTAGCGTTTCAGAAAAGTCATCGGTAGACGCAACATTGATTAGGAGATTCGATTGATCGGCGTGCGCCGCGGGCGCCGCCGGCATGCTTCCCGGCGCGTGCCCGTCGGCTTACGGTGCGGCGATGGTTCGGATGCGGCGGATGTCGGCCGAGCGCCTCAGCCGCCGAGCGCGTCCAGTTTGAACTGGACCAGTTGGCGCGCGGACGTGTCGCTCGACGGCAGCGAGTCGAGCGCCAGCTTGTAGGCGGCGCGCGCATCGTCGCGCTTGCCCTGCGCCGCGAGCAGGTCGCCGCGTCGATCCGACACGACGCCCTTGAACGCGTCGAGCGGCGCATCGGCCAGCACCTTGAGGCCGGCGTCGTAGGCTTTTTCGTCGAGGAGCACGAGCGACAGGCGCAGCTTCGCGATCTGCTTGTACTCGGCGTCCCTGGCGTGATCGACGGCCCATTGCAACTGGGCCTTCGCGGCCGCCGTATCGCCCGCCGTGTAGAGCGCCTTGCCGGCAGCGAGCGCGGTCATCTGCGCATACGCGGTGCTGCCGAACTTGTCCTCCATGTCGGAGGCGACGCGCGCGATCTTCGCCTTGTCGTTCGCGTTGACCGCCTGCTGCACCTGGTCGTACAGCACGGCGGCCTCGGCCGCCTGGCGACGCTGCCAGAAATTCCAGCCGTTGTAGCCCGCGGCCACGATGAGCACGGCGAGGACAATCCATGTCGTCGCGTTGCCCCACTTGGCCCACCAGTGCTTCAGATTTTCCAGCGATTCTTGTTCGTCGTGATAGCTCATTGCCCAACTATTCCTTCTGCGCCTTGGTTTTGGCGCGCACCACGCGCGATCCTCTCGATCGCGCACTGCGCGCACGGTCGCTGCCTAAAATTTAATCAGCGCCGTCGTCGGCGGATGCAACCATCGCATTGATTAGAAATTCGGTCAAGTTTTCCAGCGGAACGTTCGACTGCTCGTTCTTCTGACCGTCGCCCTCGACCGCGCGCAGAGGCTTGATGCCGACCGTGCCCTGCGCCAGTTCGTCCTCGCCGAGAATCACGGCGAACGCGGCGCCGCTCGCGTCGGCTTTCTTCATCTGCGACTTGAAGCTCGCCGATGCGCCTTCCGGGCTGCAATGCAGGATCACGTCAAGACCCGTGTCGCGCAGCCGCTCGGCGATGATGAACGCCTGCTCGGCCGCCGCTTCGCCCTGGTGAACGACGTAGACATCCGTGCCTTCGGCTTCCGGCACGAGCTGCTCTTCCTTCAACAGTTCGAGAATCCGCTCGACGCCCATCGCCCAGCCGCACGCCTTGGTCGGCTTGCCGCCGAGCTGTTCGATCAGCGGATCGTAGCGCCCACCGCCCGCGACCGTGCCCTGCGCGCCGAGCTTGTCGGTCACCCATTCGAACACGGTGAGGTTGTAATAATCGAGCCCGCGCACGAGGCGCGGATTGATCTTGAACGGAATATTGTTCGCTTTCAGAAGACGCTGAACGCCTTCGAAATGCGCACGCGATTCGTCGCCGAGGAAATCGACGAGCTTCGGCGCGTTCTGCGCAATCTCCTGCAGCGCCGGATTCTTCGTGTCGAGCACGCGCAGCGGGTTCGTGTAAAGACGCCGCTTCGCTTCCTCGTCGAGCAGGTCGACGTGCTTTTCGAGATACGCGATCAGTTCCTTGCGATGCGCGGCGCGTTCATCGGCCTGGCCGAGCGAATTGAGTTCGAGGCGAATGCCGGTAAGACCGAGGTCGTCCCAGAGACGCTGGCACATCATGATGATTTCGGCGTCGGCATCGGGGCCCGCGAAGCCGAGCGCTTCCACGCCGACCTGATGGAACTGGCGATACCGCCCGCGCTGCGGACGCTCGTGACGGAACATCGGACCGATGTACCACAGGCGCTTCGGGCCGTCGTAGAGCAGGTTGTGCTCGATCGTCGCGCGCACGACGGCCGCCGTGTTCTCCGGACGCATCGTCAGATGCTCGCCGTTGAGCGCATCGACGAAGCTGTACATTTCCTTCTCGACGATATCGGTCACTTCGCCGATCCCACGCGTGAAGAGCTGCGTATGCTCGATGATCGGCGTGCGAATGTTCTGATAACCGTAGGCGCGCAGCATCGACTTGACCGTCGATTCGAAGAACTCCCACAACGCGGCATCCTGCGGGAGGATGTCGTTCATGCCCTTCACGCCGCTCAGTTTTTCGAGCCGTTTCTTCTGTTCTGTCATCTGTCTTTAGAGTGATGCCGCGGCCGTCTCTTCGCGACGGCCGTAGGTGCGCGCGACGTAGTCGCTCACGATTTGCTGGAATTCCTGGGCAATATGCTCGCCGCGCAGCGTCTTGACCTTCACGCCGTCGATAAACACGGGCGCCGCCGGATTCTCGCCCGAACCCGGCAGGCTGATGCCGATATTCGCGTGCTTCGATTCGCCTGGTCCGTTGACGATGCAGCCCATCACCGCGACGTGCATTTTCTCGACGCCCGGGTATTGGTCACGCCAGACCGGCATCTCGTTGCGCAGATAAGACTGAATCTGCGAGGCGAGTTCCTGGAACAGCGTGCTCGTCGTGCGCCCGCAGCCCGGACACGCGATCACCATCGGCGTGAAGGAACGCAGGCCCATCGTCTGCAAAATTTCCTGGCCGACGACCACTTCGCCCGTGCGCGCGCCGCCCGGTTCCGGCGTGAGCGAGATGCGGATCGTGTCGCCGATGCCTTCCTGCAGCAGCACCGACAGCGCCGCCGTCGACGCGACGATGCCCTTCGAGCCCATGCCGGCTTCGGTCAGCCCGAGATGCAGCGCGAAGCTGCAGCGTTTCGCGAGTTCGCGATACACCGCGATCAGGTCCTGCACGCCGCTCACCTTGCACGACAGGATGATGCGATCGCGCCCGAGTCCGAGTTCGACGGCGCGTTCCGCCGATCCGACCGCCGACTGGATCAGCGCTTCGTACATCACGCTTTGCGCGTCCCACGGCGTGGCGCGCGCGGCGTTCTCGTCCATCATGCGGGCGAGCAGATCCTGGTCGAGGCTGCCCCAGTTCACGCCGATGCGCACCGCCTTGTCGTAGCGCGCGGCGGCTTCGATCATCTGCGCGAACTGCGTGTCGCGCTTCGCGCCCTGCCCGACGTTGCCCGGATTGATCCGGTACTTCGACAGCGCCTCGGCGCATGCGGGATAGTCGCGCAACAGCAGATGGCCGTTGTAGTGAAAATCGCCGACGAGCGGCACCGTCACGCCCATGCGGTCCAGTTGGTCGCGCACGTGCGGCACGGCGGCGGCCGCCTCCGGCGTGTTGACCGTGATGCGCACGAGTTCGGAGCCGGCTTGCGCCAGTTCCTTGATCTGGATGGCCGTGCCGATGGCGTCCGCCGTGTCCGTGTTGGTCATCGACTGGACACGCACGGGCGCGTCGCCGCCGATCGTCACGAGCTGGCCGCCCCAGCGGACGTCGACCGCATGCGACGCCCGACGTCGAAGCGGCCCGCCGAACACCGGCTCGGTCGAACAAATCGTGCTGCTGATCAGGGATTGCGCTTCGGATTGCATCGAAAAACCCTCTTGCGTCACCGGCTACCATGCGGCGACGAATGTGGAACCCTCAAACCGACGCCGCCGGCGGGGCCGGCGGCGCTCTTGATACGTTGCGTGGCGTGGGCGCGGTACGCGTCGAACGGCGCGCCTCAGGGCACCGAAAAGCGCGCGACGTTGCCTTTTGCCGCGGCGTATTTGGCGGGATCGACCGGTTCGTCGTTGAACGTGAGCGAGTCCATGCCCGCGCGATTGCCGATCGTCACCTTGAACGGCGCCTCGCCTTCCACGCGTTGCGCGTTGCCGCCGTGCACGAGACCAGAGAATACTTCCTTGCCGTCTTTCTGGCGCACGCTGAGCCAGCTGTCCTGCTTCACCTTCAGTTCCAGTGCATTCGTCCCCGTCCCCGCGACGGCCGGTGCCGAAGCGGAAGCGTCCGTCGCGGCCGGTGCCGGCGGCGCGACCGCGGGCGCTGCGGGTGCCAGCGCCGCGCCGCTCGCGCCCTGCACGGCCGCAATCGTCGACGATGAATTCGGCAATGCGTTGGTGCCAAGCGGATGCGGCATCGGCTGCGTTCCGGCGGCGCCGGGTTCCGCCGACGACGCCTCGCCGGTATTGGCAGCGGCCAGTTCGTCGGGCGTCGCAACGGTCGACGCCGCGCTCGTTGCGCTGTTTCCGTTCGAACCGGACAGCGACGTGCCGTTCGCACTCGCCTTCAGGCGCGCGAGCCACGCGGCGGAGTCGCCGCCGGTGTGCCACATCGCGAGCGCAATCACCGCGACGATCACGGCGGCCACGCCCCACAGCCACGAGCGGCGCCGCCCCGTGCCATTGAGCGGCACGGACACGCGTGCGCGCGGCAAGCCGCCGCCCGCCGCAGCCGGCAACGACAGATTCTGCTCGACCGGTCCGTTCACGCGGCGCAACGCCTGCGTAAACGGCGCCGGGTCGGCGCCCAGCATTTTCGCGTAGCTGCGCACGATGCCTGCCGCGAACGTGCGGTCGGGCAGATGACTCAGGTCGCCCGCTTCGAGCGAACGCACTTTTTGCGGCGATACCTTGAGCCGCGCCGAAACATCGTCGATCGACCAGCCCTTGGCCGTGCGAAGCTGCGCGAGCCGCGCTCCGACTGCGACGATCGATTCCAAGCTCCCCGCCTGATTCCCGCTCGACGCCGCCTGGCCGGCCAACGCTTCGCCTTCCGGCTCGCGGCCGGAGGGATTGCCGGTTCGACTGCCGAAAGGCGTCGGGTGCTGCGGTTCACTCATGCCAAATTCCTCGCATCGATTCTTTTACTTGACGCTCGAAAGCGCCGGGTTGCACGCGTCATGCGCACAATACAACCCGCCGCTTCGTGCAGACCGCTTTATAACAAAATGTGCGGTTTTTTGTACCGCATCCGATCGCTTGCTTCGTTTTTCTTTCTTTTTGCGCTGAAACGCGCCTGTTCGATTCGCGCGCCCGCGCCTCACACGGCCCGGACTTCGATTACCTTCGACTGCCGGCCCATGCGCTCGGCGAGTCGCGTGCGATCCTGTACGGCGCCCGCGAGTTGTCCGCAGGCGGCGTCGATGTCGTCGCCGCGCGTTTTGCGCACCGTCGTCACGATGCCGGCATCCATCAGCACCTGCGCGAAACGCTTGATCTGATCGTTGCGCGAACGCAGGAGTCCGGATTCCGGAAACGGATTGAACGGAATCAGGTTGAATTTGCACGGCACGTCGCGCATAACGGCCAGCAGTTCCCGCGCGTGCGCTTCGGTGTCGTTCACGCCGTCGAGCATGCAGTATTCGAACGTGATGAAATCGCGCGGCGCAACCTTCAGGTAGCGCTGGCAGGCCGCCATCAGCTCGCGCAACGGGTACTTCTTGTTCAACGGCACCAGCATGTCGCGCAGCGGATCGTTCGGCGCGTGCAGCGACACCGCGAGCGCCACCGGCAGATCGGCGGCGAGGCGGTCCATCATCGGCACGACGCCCGAGGTAGACAGCGTCACGCGCCGGCGCGACAGGCCGTAGGCGTTGTCGTCGAGCATCAGGCGCATGGCGGGGACCACGGCGTCGTAGTTCAGCATGGGTTCGCCCATGCCCATCATCACGACGTTCGTCACGACGCGCTCGCCCTTGGCCGGGCCGCCGACCTCGCGTCCGAGCGACTTGCGCAGCGCGAACTCGGCCATACGCAATTGACCGATGATTTCGCCGGTCGTCAGGTTGCGCGAAAAGCCCTGTTTGCCCGTCGAGCAAAAGCGGCAATTCACGGCGCAGCCCGCCTGCGACGACACGCACAGCGTGCCGCGATTTTCTTCGGGGATGAAAACGGTTTCGACCGCGTTGCTGTTGCCGACGTCGATCAGCCACTTGCGCGTGCCGTCGGTGGAAACGTGATCGCTGACGATTCCGGGCATCGCCATGTTGGCGCGGCCCTTCAATTTTTCGCGCAGGGATTTTGCCAGGTCGGTCATGCCGTCAAAGTCGTCGACGCCGTACTGGTGGATCCAGCGCTGCAACTGCTTGGCGCGAAACGGCTTTTCCCCCAGGCTGTCGCAGTAGGCCACGAGCCCGGCGGCGTCGAGATCGAGAAGGTTGACGGTTGAGCTGCTCGTCATATCGAATTCTGCCATTTCTGTCTTGAGCGTTGCCCGAGCGGGGTGCCCGGGCCGTTCGCGCCAATTCGAGAGGCGCCGCCGCGAGGACGGCAGCGCCATCATCTGTAGATTAGCGCGAGTAAACGTTCACTTCCGGGAAAAAGAACGCGATTTCCTGACGCGCGGTTTCCGGTGCGTCCGAACCGTGCACGGCGTTGGCGTCGATGCTGTCGGCGAAATCCGCGCGGATCGTGCCCTTGTCGGCTTTCTTCGGGTCCGTCGCGCCCATCAGGTCGCGGTTCTTGGCGATTGCGTTCTCGCCTTCGAGCGCCTGGATCATCACCGGGCCCGAAATCATGAATTCGACGAGATCCTTGAAGAACGGACGTGCGGCGTGCACGGCGTAGAACTTCTCAGCGTCGGCGCGCGACAGGTGGACCATGCGCGACGCAACGATCTTGAGGCCAGCATTTTCGAAACGGCTGTAGATCTGGCCGATAACGTTCTTTGCCACTGCGTCCGGCTTGATGATCGACAGGGTGCGCTCGATTGCCATGAAAAACTCCAAAAAATGAATGGGTTACGAATTTAAATGAATCGACAATTGTAGCACGAAGACATGTATGATTGCGATTGAAACCTTACGATATTGTAAGAATCAAACAAAGCGTCACAGATGGCTCGGGAAGGCGCGCGCTTCGGTGCAGCGGTATTGAATTCAGTGCAAGATAGACCCATATTTGTGGCGCATGCGACCGGCGGACGCTGCGCCTGAGCATCAAACCACCGCTTTACGGATGTCTTGTTCGACAAATCAAGGCAAAGGCAAGGAGAAACCATGAACGAATCACCCTACAGTTTTGGCCGCAGCGGCACGGTCACGTCGGTCGAGACGCGCAACCGCGTGCTGCGCAACACCTATTGGCTGCTGGCGCTCTCAATGGTGCCGACGGTGCTCGGCGCCTGGGTCGGCGTCGCGACCGGCTTCTCGCTGTTCGCGGCCACCAGCCCGACGATGAGCTTCATTGCGTTCCTCGCCATCGCGTTCGGCTTCATGTTCGCGATCGAGAAGACGAAAGACAGCGCCATCGGCGTCCTCGTGCTGCTCGGCTTTACATTCTTCATGGGGCTGATGCTCTCGCGTCTCCTGAGCTTCATTCTCGGGTTCTCGAACGGGCCGCAGCTCATCATGATGGCGTTCGGCGGCACGGGTGTGATCTTCGCGGTCATGGCGACCATCGCGACGGTCAGCAAGCGTGATTTCTCGGGCCTCGGCAAGTGGCTGTTCATGGGCGTGCTGGTGATTCTGCTCGCGGCGTTCGCGAACATCTTCCTGCAGCTGCCAGCGCTCATGCTGACGGTGTCCGTGCTCGCGATCGTGATCTTCTCCGCGTACATGCTGTTCGACGTGCAGCGCGTCGTGAACGGCGGCGAGACGAACTACATCAGCGCGACGCTCGCGATCTACCTGGATCTGTACAACGTGTTCACGAACCTGCTGGCGCTGCTCGGCATCTTCGGCGGCAACCGCAACTGATCCGGCGTTCGCCTCAACGAAAAACCGGCCCTCGGGCCGGTTTTTTACGTCTGCGCGATCCGAAAGCGGCTTAATCGCGCTCGAAAAGCGCAATCGATTCGACGTGCGACGTGTGCGGAAACATGTTCACGACGCCCGCGCCCTTCATCCGGTAGCCCGCTTCGTGCACGAGCAGTCCGGCATCGCGGGCGAGCGTCGACGGGCTGCACGACACGTACACGATCCGCTTCGGCAACGGTCCGTCGCCGCTCTGCGCGATGTCCGCGAGCGCCTTCACGACCGCCAACGCGCCCTCGCGCGGCGGATCGATCAGGAATTTGTCGAACGCGCCGAGCGCGCGCAGATCGTCGGCGGTGACTTCGAACAGGTTGCGGCACGCGAACGACGTATGCGCATCGACGCCGTTCGCCTTCGCGTTTTCCAGCGCGCGCGTCGTGAGCGCCTCGCTGCCCTCGATCCCGACCACCTCGCGCGACACGCGCGCGAGAGGCAGCGTGAAATTGCCAATGCCGCAAAAAAGGTCGAGAACGCGATCGGTTTTCGCCGGTGCGAGCAAGCTGAGCGCGCGGCTCACCAGCACGCGGTTGATCTGGTGATTCACCTGCGTGAAATCGGTCGGCTTGAACGGCATGCGGATATTGAATTCCGGCAGCGTGTAAGCCAGTTCCTTGTCGAGCGGATAGAACGGGTAGACGGTGTCCGGGCCCTTCGGCTGCAGCCAGAACTGCACGCCGTGCTCGTCGGCGAAGGTGCGCAGCAGCGCCTCGTCGGCTTCGGTGAGCGGTTCGAGGATGCGCAGCACGAGCGCCGTCACGTCCGATCCGACCGCGAGTTCGATCTGCGGCATACGCTCGCGGATCGACAGCCCCGCCACCAGATGCCGCAGCGGCACGAGCATCGCGGAAACATGCGGCGGCAGGACTTCGCAGCTCGTCATATCGGCGACGTAGCTGCTCTTCTTTTCGTGGAAACCGACCAGCACGCCGCCCTTTTTCTCGACGTACCGCACGGTCAGCCGTGCGCGATAACGATAGCCCCACGACGGCCCGTGGATCGGCCGGAACATGGTTTCCGCGCGCAGCTTGCTCAGGTGCTGGAGGTTGTCCTCGAGCACGCGCTGCTTCACGGCAATTTGTGCGCGCACGTCGAGATGCTGCATCGAGCAGCCGCCGCAGGTGCCGAAAAACGGGCACTTCGGCTTCGTGCGGATCACGCTTTCGCGCAATACGTCGACGATCTGCGCCTGCTCGAAACTGGGTTTCTTGCGATAGCTGGAATAGGTGACGCGCTCGCCGGGCAGCGCACCTTCGACAAAAATGACCTTGCCCGGCTCGCCGTCTTCGTTGACGGTGCGGCCGACGCCGCGCGCGTCCATGTCGAGCGAATCGATTTCGATGGCGGGCGCGACGAACGAAGGATCGGCGACGACGTTTCGGGCCGGCGCGGCGCGGCGGCGATGCGGTTTTCGAGCGGCTTCAGACACCTGCGTACTTCCTGACTGACATGACAAAGGCGAGATTGTAGACGAACGTCGCAGCGCGGCAGGCCAAACCGCCGGCGCGTCAGCGTCCGAACGCGGCCAGATATTCGGCCCAGTGCGGTGCGGGTTCGAGCGCGAGCGCGTTCTTCACGAAATTGATCTCGTCGGCGTACTCGTCGGGCGAAAAACCGCCGCGCATCAACTGGAACCGGCAGTACATCAGGTACGTATTGACGACGTCCGTTTCGCAATAAGCGCGGATTTCGTCGATCCGGCCCGCGCAGTACGCCTCCCACACCTTGCCGCCGTCCATCCCGAGCTTGCCCGGAAAGCCGCAGAGCTTCGCGAGCGCATCGAGCGGCGCGTTCGCGCGCGCCTGGTACATCGCGAGGACGTCCATCAGGTCGGTGTGGCGCGTGTGGTAGCGGCTCAGGTAGTTGTTGAACTTGAACTCGCGGTCGTCCTGGCCGGCGTCCCAGTAGCGCGACGCCGTGACGCCGTGCACCAGTGCACGGTAATGGAGCACGGGCAGATCGAACCCGCCGCCGTTCCACGAGACGAGCTGCGGCGTGTACTTTTCGATCACCCGAAAGAACGACTGGATCAGCGACGCTTCCGGGTCCTGCGGCGTGCCGAGCGAGCGCACGCGGAAACCCGTGTTGTCGCGAAACACGCAGGAAATCGCCGCGATCCGCTGCAGATGATGCGGCAGAAAGTCGTTGCCGACGCGCTCGCGGCGCGCGGCAAAGGCAAATTCGGCGACTTCGGCGTCGGAGAGGTCAGCGGGCAGATCTTCGAGACGGCGAATACCGTCGACATCGGGAATCGTCTCGATGTCGAAAACGAGGATGGGAGTCATCGAATGCTAGAGCACGGCGTCCTTGCGCACGCCGTTGGAAGCGAAAAAGCGCTTGAGCCGCACGAGCGCCTCTTGCTGGATCTGGCGCACACGTTCGCGCGTGAGGCCCATTTCGTCGGCGAGCTCTTCAAGCGTCGCCGGTTCGATGTGATTCAGCCCGAACCGGCGCTCGATCACATGCCGATGTTTGTCCGACAGACGCGACAGCCACAGGCGCGTGAGCGTCTCCAGTTCGCGGTGCTGCACTTCGGCGTCGGGCGACTGGCTCTGGTCGTCGGACAAGAGGTCGAGCAGGCTCGAACCCGGGTCGAGATCGAGCGGCGCGTCGAGCGACGCGGTGTGTTCGTTCAGCGCGAGGATGTCGGTAACTTCCTCGGGCGTCTTGCCGGTCAGGTACGCGATGTCGTCGATGCTCGCGTCGCGGCGGTCCGGCGCGATCGCCGTGTTCGAATTCGCAGAATTTTTTTCCAGATGACGCTTGGCGCGCAGCACCTGGTTCAACTCGCGGATCACATGCACCGGCAGGCGCACCGTGCGCGCCTGATTCATGATGGCGCGCTCGATGCTCTGGCGAATCCACCAGGTGGCGTAGGTCGAAAAGCGGAAACCGCGCGTCGGATCGAATTTTTCGATCGCGTGCATGAGACCGAGATTGCCCTCTTCGATCAGATCGAGCAGCGGCACGCCGCGATTCAGATAACCCTTTGCGATACTCACGACGAGCCGCAGATTGCGCTCGATCATGACCTGGCGCGCCTCGAATTCGCCCGCCTTCGCGAGGCGCGAATAACGCTGCTCTTCCTCGACCGTCAAAAGCGGCTTGACGCTGATTCGATTCAGATAATGCTGGATGGTGTCGGCGGTGAGTTCCGCCTGCAAAATCGAGCGGAAATCGTCGGCGTCGGGCGCGGAATCGTTTGCGGCGTCGATCGTGTCTTTGGTGCGTATGCCGGATTCGCCGGATTCGTCGTCGGCGGCGTCGATTTCGACGTCGACCGTTTCGGTGTCTTCTTCGTCGTGGCTCGAAGCACCGTCTTCCACCGACACTTGCATAGGTCGGCTGATCGACTCAGTCTCGGCTTGAGGGAGGCGGCGCTTCGTTTTAGGCATGATGGTTTCGCTTTTTATTGCGGCGGCAAGTACTTCAGCGGGTCGACAGGTTTGCCCTGCCGGCGGACTTCGAAATGCAACATCACGCGATCCGAATCGCTATTACCCATCTCAGCGATTTTCTGCCCTTTTGTCACCGCGTCACCCTCTTTTACCATCAAAGCGCGGTTATGTGCATATGCCGTGAGAAAAGTCGCATCGTGCTTGATGATAATGAGATTGCCGTAGCCGCGCAGCCCATTTCCGGAGTAAACCACGCGTCCGTCCGCCGACGCGTTCACCGGGTCGCCCGGCGCGCCGCCGATGTTCAAGCCCTTGTTCTTCGCATCGTCGAACGTGCCGATGATCGGGCCGCGCACCGGCCAGATGAACGCCGGCTGCGTCGCCGGCGCCGTGGCCGCGTTGTTGTCGATGCCGGCCATGCCTGCCGCGGCGCCCGCGCCGACTCCCGGTGCCATTCCCGGCGCCGTTCCCATTCCCGAGGCCGAGCCGTACACCGGCGCCGCCGCGGTCGTTCCGGTCGTCACGCCCGGTTGCGGCGTGCCGTAGGTCGAATTGTTGAGCGGCTGCGCCAGCACGGCACCGCCCGCGATCGGCGCCGTCGACACGCCCGGCGTCGTCGCGGCGAGATTCGCTCCCGGCGGCGCCACCCGAACCAGCTGACCGACTTCGATCTGGTTCGGATTGGTCATGTTGTTCCATGCCGCGATATCGCGATAATTCTGACCGTTTTCCAGTGCGATCCGATATAGGGTGTCGCCCGGTTTCACACGGACATAGCCGGGCGGCGGCGGACCGTTCTGCGCCGCCTGCGCCGCTTCGGTGGACAGCGGCGCGCCGGTCCGGTCGACGACCGGCGCCTGCTCCATCCGCGTCGCACAGGCTGCCAGCATGGACAGCGCGAGGATGCACACGCCGCGCTCGACCGCCGTCCGGCGGACCAACACGCTCCCTTCTCGCACAAAACGCAACATACTCATCGGTGTCAAATCACTCCGGATTTTAAGGGTACAAAGAAAACGCGATCGAGCTGGGACTTCCGCCACTGCGTCGGCGATACGCGCTCGACGAGCGTCAGCACCTGCGACTGCGCGTCCTGCGAGCCGACCGGCGCGACGAGCCTGCCGCCGACCGCCAGTTGCTCGAGCAGCGCCTGCGGCACGCAGAGCCCCGCGCACGCGATGACGATCGCATCGAACGGCGCCGCCGGCGGCAGGCCGAGGCGGCCGTCGCCGTAATGCAGGCGGATGTTCGGCACGCGCAGCGGGCGCAGATTGAGCTTCGCGCGCTCCGACAGCGGGCGCACCCGCTCGATCGAATAGACCTCCGTTGCGACCTGCGACAGCACGGCCGCCTGATAGCCGCAGCCGGTGCCGATCTCGAGCACCTTCGCGAGCGAGCGCCCCGCCGCGACGAGCTCGATCATGCGCGCGACCACCGATGGCTTCGAGATCGTCTGATGATGGCCGATCGGCAGCGCGGCGTCTTCATAGGCCTGCGCGGCTAGTCCGGGATCGACGAACATATGGCGCGGGACAACTGACATCGCGTTGAGCACCCGCGCATCGGCGATGCCGTTCGCGCGCAGCCTTTCGACCATGCGCTCGCGAACCCGTTCCGAGGTCAGCGCGTGCGCCGTGTTCAGCGCGACATTCGGCGCGCCGCGTTTCACGTTGGCGGTGCTTGCGGTCGCTTCGCGGTGCTCGTTCTGGCGCGGCGCCGCGCGCAACGCGCCCGGCAACTGATGCGCGACGGCGCTCGCAACCCTTGGGCTGGCCGGTGCCGCCGGCGCGACGGTGCGCAGCGGCGTCCTGGTCGCGACGACCGACGCGGGATTCGCGGTTCTCGGCACAGTTGGCTTGGCCGGTTTGACCGCGGCCTGAACGGCGACGACCGGCTTGCCGGTACGGCTTTTCTGCGTCGCGGAATTCACCGCGCCGACACCCGGCACCGATCGCAGCGCACTGCTCACGGCCGTCGCGGCCTTGGCGCGCACTTCGTTCGGCCGGGCGCCCGGCTTCTTCGGCTCGCGGACCAGATCGGCGAGCGCGAGCGGGAAGCGCTTCGCGCGCTCGTCGGTCATGAGCGATGGCTCCCGGCGCGCGCCCATTCGCGCGTGTCCGACAAGAGCTTCGTATGCGTGAGGTCAAGTTGCAGCGGCGTAATCGACACATGGCCGTTCGCGACGGCGTGGAAATCGGTGCCTTCGCTCGCATCGAGCGCATCGCCCGACGGCCCGATCCAGTAGATCGGATTGCCGCGCGGATCGGTCTGGCGGATCACCGGCTGCGACGGATGGCGCTTGCCGAGCCGCGTCACCTGCCATTCGCCCATCTGCTCGTAAGGCAGGCTCGGAATGTTCACGTTCAAAAGCGGATGGCCGGGCATCGGATGCTCTAGAAAATGGGCGACGATTTCCGCGGCGACGCGCGAGGCCGCATCGAGATGCAGCCAGTCGCGCCCGACGAGCGAAAACGCGATCGCCGGAATGCCGAACATGAAGCCTTCGGTGGCGGCGGCGACGGTGCCCGAATAAAGCGTGTCCTCGCCGACGTTCTGACCGTTGTTGATTCCCGACACGACGAGGTCCGGCTTGTTGTCGAGCATGCCGGTGAGCGCGATGTGAACGGAGTCGGTGGGCGTGCCGTTCACGTAGTAAAAGCCGTTCGCCGCCTGATGGATGCTGAGCGGCCGCGAAAGCGTGAGCGAGTTCGACGCGCCGCTGCAGTTCTGCTCCGGCGCCATCACGGTGAGCTCGCCGAGCGGACACAGGGCGTCGTGCAGCACGTTGATGCCGCGCGCCAGATAACCGTCGTCGTTGCTGAGTAGGATTCGCATCCGACGATTGTAACCGAGGAAAGATGGCACGCCCACGACGCGGCAGCCCATGCTCTACACTGATGCGCGATGCCGTGAACCCCGATCAGGAGACGAGATGCGCGCCGTTCGATGCACCCGCTACGGACCACCCGAAGCCCTTTCCATCGAGACCTTCCCCGACCTGCATCCGGGTGCGGGCGAAGTCGTGATCGACGTGAAAGCCGCGAGCGTGAACTTCCCCGACGTGCTCATCATCCAGAACAAATATCAGTTCAAGCCGCCGCTGCCATTCACGCCGGGCGCCGAGCTCGCGGGCATCGTGCGCGAAGTCGGTGCGGGCGTGACGCAGTTCTCGCCGGGCATGCGCGTCGCTGCCTACACCGCGCAGGGCGCCTTCGCCGAGCAGGCGGTGGCGAGCGCGTCGTCGTGCGTGCGGCTTCCCGATGACGTCGATCTCGCGCACGCCGCCGCGTTCACGCTGGCTTACGGCACGTCGTATCACGCGGTCGTCGACCGGGCGGCGCTCAAGGCCGGCGAGACGATGCTCGTACTCGGCGCCGCGGGCGGCGTCGGCCTCGCGGCGGTGCAGATCGGCAAGGCTCTGGGCGCGCGGGTGATCGCGGCGGCATCGAGCGCGGAGAAGCTCGCGCTGTGCACCGAAAACGGCGCGGACGCGACCATCGACTATGCGCGTGAGGATCTGCGCGAACGTATCAAGGCGCTGACGGACGGCCGCGGCCCCGACGTGATCTTCGATCCGGTCGGCGGCAGCTACGCGGAACCGGCGTTTCGCAGCATCGCGTGGCGCGGGCGCTATCTCGTGATCGGCTTCGCCAACGGCGAGATTCCGAAGCTGCCGCTCAATCTCGTGCTCCTGAAGGGCGCGAGCATCGTCGGCGTGTTTTGGGGCGAGCACATGAAGCGCGAGGCGGAGCTCGCCCACGAAGGCTTCGAGCGGATGATCGGCTGGATCAGGGAAGGCAGGCTGCTGCCGCACGTGTCGAAACGCTACTCGCTCGATGAAACTCCGCAAGCGCTCGACGACATGGCGAACCGCCGCGTCACCGGGAAAGTGGTCATCGTGCCGTGAGCCCAGCGACGGGGCACCGCGTGGCATGAAAAAAAGGCGCGCCGGGCAATCCGGCGCGCCTTTTTTCAATCTGGCATCAAGCGCGTCACAGCTTCTCGGTTTCTCCGGTCTTCGGCTGCCATTTCATCAGCCGCCGCTCGACCAGCGCAACGATGCCGTCGAGCACCAGCGCGAACGCCGTGAGCACGAGAATCCCGGCGAAGACGGTGTTGATGTCGAAGGTGCCTTCGGCCTGCAGGATCAGATAGCCGACGCCGCGCGCCGAGCCCAGATACTCGCCGACCACCGAGCCGACGAACGCCAGTCCGACCGACGTATGCAGGCTCGAAAACACCCAGCTCGTCGCGCTCGGCAAATAGACGTGCTGCAGCAGTTGCTTGCGGTTCGCGCCGAGCATGCGCGCGTTCGCGAGCACGACCGGGCTCACTTCCTTCACGCCCTGATAGACGTTGAAGAACACGATGAAGAACACGAGCGTGACGCCCAGCGCAACCTTCGACCAGATGCCGAGACCGAACCAGACCGCGAAGATCGGCGCGAGAATCACGCGCGGCATCGAGTTGGCGGCCTTGATGTACGGATCGAGGAGCGCGCTCATCATCGGTGCGAGCGCGAGCCACAGCCCGACCCCCAGTCCCAACACCGTGCCGATCACGAACGCGAGCACGGTTTCGATCAGCGTCACCCACAGGTGAACGTAGATTTCGCCGGTCGTGAACCATTCCCAGATGCGCAAGAGCACCTTCTGCGGCTCGCCGAAGAAGAACGCGGCCTTGCTGTTGTCGTCGAAATAAAACGCGGGTAGGAGCGTCGGGCTCGTGAGCACGTACCAGAGCACGAAGCACAATACGAGCAGCAGCCACTGCCACACCGCCAGGTTTGCGCGATTCGGGCGCAATTTGTTCC
The DNA here is from genome assembly GCF_031451455.1 of Caballeronia sp. LZ024. Classification (NCBI taxonomy): domain Bacteria; kingdom Pseudomonadati; phylum Pseudomonadota; class Betaproteobacteria; order Burkholderiales; family Burkholderiaceae; genus Caballeronia; species Caballeronia sp. LZ024. The sequence continues at coordinate 1,858,885 of NZ_JARUXL010000001.1, forward strand.
ACATGATCTTGTTCCGCCTTCGCGGCGTTTGGTTAGACGGCGGTGAGTTGCTGCTGATAGCCTTTCAATACCTCTTCGCGCAGCACGCCCCAGATTTGCGCGTGCAGTTCGACGAAGCGCGGATGCGAGCGGATTTCGGCGACGTCGCGCGGACGCGGCAAATCGATAACGAATTCGCCGATCGGATGCGTGCCCGGCCCCGCCGACAGCACGACGACGCGATCGGACATCGAGATCGCTTCGTCCAGATCGTGCGTGATGAAGAGCACGGCCTTGCGCTTCGCGGCCCAGAGATCGAGCAGCTCGTTTTCCATCAGCTGGCGCGTCTGGATGTCGAGGGCGGAAAACGGCTCGTCCATCAGGATGATGTCCGGATCGAGGATCAGCGTCTGCGCCATGCCGACGCGCTTGCGCATGCCGCCCGACAGCTGGTGCGGATAGCGGTCGCCGAAGCCGCCGAGACCCACGCGCTTTAGCCACTCCTCGCCGCGCTCGCGCGCCTCGTCTTTCGGCACGCCGCGAAACGAGAGACCCGCCGTGACGTTGTCGAGCGCCGAGCGCCACGGCATCAGCGCTTCGGCCTGGAACATGTAGCCGGCGCGCTTGTTGATGCCGTCGAGCGTTTCGCCGAACACGGTCACCGCGCCCGACGACGGCTGCAACAACCCCGCGCCGACGTTGAGCAGCGTGGACTTGCCGCAACCCGTCGGCCCGACGACCGATACGAATTCGCCCGGCGCGATGCGAAGCGTCGTGTCCTTCACGGCGGTGTAGCGCGCCGCCCGGTTCTCGCGCGACGCGAACGTGCAGGTGATGTCTTCCAGCGCGAGCGCGTAACCCTGAAGAGAAGCTTGCATCGGCGTCACGCCTTGACCGTCGAGAGCGCCTTCTTCACGAAGTCGTTGGTCCACGCCTTCGACAGATCGATCGGCTTGCCCTTCACCGTCTGGTCGAACGCCTGGAGCGTCTTGAGCGACGTCGCGGGACCGTCGGCCGGCATCAGGCCGTCGGGCGACATCGCTTCCTTCACGTGCTGCCAGGAATCGAGGTAGAGCGCGCGGTCGCCGAGCAGGAAGCCTTCGGGCACCGTCGCGATCAGCTCGGAGCCTGACGCCGTTTGCAGCCACTTCAGCGCGCGGACCATCGCGTTGGTCAGCGCCTGCGTGGTGTTCGGATTCTTCGTGATGAAACTCTGCGACGCGTACAGGCACCCCGCCGGCATGTTGCCGCCGAAGACGGCCTTCGTGTCCGCGAGCGTGCGCGTATCCGAGACGATGCGGATGTCGCCCGCGCGATCGAGCTTGGTCATCACCGGATCGAGATTCGCGATCGCATCGATCTGCCCGGACTGCAGCGCGGCGATCGCGCCCGCGCCCGCGCCGACGCCGATGAACGAGACGTCGCTCGCCGTGAGCCCGGCCTTCGCGAGCACGTAGCTCGCCATGATCGACGTCGACGAACCGGGCGCCGTCACGCCGATCTTCTTGCCCTTCAGGTCGGCGACGGACTTGAAGTTCGGCATCGCCTTCTTCGATACCGCGAGCACGATCTGCGGCGCGCGTCCCTGCAGCACGAATTCGCGGAAATACTGGTTCTTCGCCTGCAAGAGCAGCGTGTGCTCGAACGCGCCGGAGACAACATCGGCGCTGCCGCCGACTGCCGCCTGCAACGCCTTCGCGCCGCCGGCGAAGTCGGCGATCTCGACTTCGAGCCCTTCATCCTTGAAGTAGTTACGGCGCTCCGCGATCGTGAGCGGCAGGTAATAAAACAGATTCTTGCCGCCGACCGCGACCGACACCTTCGACTGCTCCAGCTTCGCCTGCCCGAAGGCGAGCGGCGCGCCCGACAATGCACCACCTGCGAGCACGACACCGCTCGCCACGAACGTTCTGCGTTTCATCGACTTCCATCTCCGGTCTTTGTGTTCTTGTCAGCGGACGCGCCTTCCAGCCAGGTGCCTAGATCACCTTTGCGGTCCGCAGTCTCAAAATATCGTCAGGATGATACCCGAGCGACTGAAGGACTTCATCCGTGTGTTCACCGAGTTGCGGCCCGAGCCAGCGGGTCTCGCCGGGCGTCTCCGAGAGCTTCGGCGTCACGTTCGGCAGCGTGATCTCGCGGCCGTCCTGCCACGGAAACCGCTGCAGCATCTGGCGCGCGATGTATTGCGGATCGGTGAACATGTCCGCGACGCTGAAGATCCGCCCCGCCGGCACGTCAACGGCATTAAGAACCGCGAGCGCCTCGTCGATGCTGCGCGTTTTCAGCCAGGCGGCGATCGCGTCGTCGATTTCCTGCGTGCGCGGCACGCGGCCGTCGTTCGAGGCGAGCGCGGGATCGTTCGCGAGATCGTCGCGCTCGATGGCATTCATCAGGCGCTTGAAGATCGGATCGCTGTTGCCGCCGATCACGATGCTGCCGTCGCGGCACGGATACGTGTTCGACGGCACGATGCCCGGCAGCGACGCGCCCGTGCGTTCGCGCACGAGGCCGTACACGCCGTACTCCGGCACGACACTCTCCATCATGTTGAAGACGGCTTCGTATAGCGCGACGTCGACCACCTGTCCCTTGCCGCCGTTCGCCTTCTTGTGGTGCAGCGCCATCAGCGCGCCGATCACGCCGTGCAGGGCCGCGATCGAATCGCCGATCGAGATGCCGATGCGCGGCGGCGGCAAGTCCGGATAACCCGTGATGTGCCGCAGGCCGCCCATCGATTCGGCGATCGCGCCGAAGCCCGGCCGGTCGCGATACGGGCCGGTCTGCCCGTAGCCCGAGAGGCGCACCATCACGAGTCCGGGATTTTCCGCCGACAGCACTTCATAGCCGAGCCCGAGCTTTTCGAGCAGCCCCGGCCGGAAATTCTCGACGACGATATCCGCTTCCTTCGCGAGCCGGCGGACGATCTCCTTGCCCTCCTCGGCCTTGAGGTTCACGGTCACGGACTTCTTGTTGCGCGCCTGCACGGCCCACCAGAGCGACGTCCCGCCGACTTCCGGATAGAGCTTGCGCCACTTGCGCAGCGGATCGCCGCCGTTCGGATCTTCGATCTTGATGACGTCCGCGCCGAATTCGCCCATGAAGCGCGCGGCGAAGGGGCCCGCGATCAGCGTGCCGAGTTCCAGCACCTTGACGCCGGCGAGCGGCCCGGTCGATGTGCTCATGGTGTCGTCTCCGATTTTGTTGTTCTGGCGCGCCCGGACTAGAGCGGAATGTCGAGCGCCGTAAAACGCGGCGTGCCGTCCGCGAGCGTGCCGTTGAACATCTCGGCCGGCCGCACCCACAGTCCGCGTTCATGCGGCCACAGGTGTTCGTAGACGATCATCGGTTCTTCCGTCTCCGAATGCCGCGCCACGCCGATCACGCGATACAGCCCGCCCTTGTAATGCCGATGCGTGGCGAGCGCCTTCGCTTCTTCTTCCGTCATTGCAATGCTCCTATACCGAACGCCGGTCGAGCATCGCGCGCGCGATGGTTCCGGCGTCGACGTATTCGAGTTCCCCGCCCACCGGCACGCCGCGCGCGAGCCGCGTCACCTTCAGGCCTTTCGACTTCAAGGTCTGCGCGAGATAGTGCGCGGTCGCCTCGCCTTCGTTCGTGAAGTTGGTGGCGAGCACGACTTCCTGCACAAGGCCATCGTTCGCGCGGCCGATCAGCCGGTCGAAGTGGATCTCCTTCGGGCCGATGCCGTCGAGCGGGCTCAGATGGCCCATCAGCACGAAATAGAGGCCGCGATACGTGAGCGTCTGTTCGAGCATGACCTGGTCTGCGGGCGTTTCGACGACGCACAGGAGCGCGGGATCGCGCTCGGCATCGCTGCACACCTCGCAGATCGCCGCCTCGGTGAACGTGTTGCACATCTCGCAGTGCTTCAGGTGCTCCGTCGCGAAGACGAGCGAGCGCCCGAGCTTCTCGGCGCCCGCGCGGTCGTGCTGCATCAGGTGGTAGGCCATGCGCTGCGCCGACTTCGGGCCGACGCCGGGCAGCGCCCGCAACGCTTCGACGAGCGCCGACAAGGCAGAAGGCTGTTTCATGTTTCCCTGCGTATTCCCTGTGTTCGACGAGCGCAGGCGATCAGAACGGCATCTTGAAGCCCGGGGGCATCGGCATGCCGGCCGTCATGCCGCTCATCTTTTCCTGCGTGGTGGCTTCGGCCTTGCGCACGGCGTCGTTGAAGGCGGCGGCGACGAGGTCTTCGAGCATGTCCTTGTCGTCGGCGAGCAGGCTCGGGTCGATCTGCACGCGGCGCACGTCGTTCTTGCAGGTCATCGTCACCTTGACGAGGCCCGCTCCCGACTGCCCTTCCACTTCGATCAGCGCGAGCTGGTCCTGCATCTTCTTCATGTTTTCCTGCATCTGCTGGGCCTGCTTCATCAGCCCGGCGAGTTGATTCTTCATCATGATGTGGCTCCTTGCCTGGAAATCGATGTGGTGCGTATGCGTGGCGGACATCGGCGCATGCGTGTGCGTCGGGTGCGCCTTGATTGTCCGATGCTGCGTGTTCGTTACTGCGGGGTGCGTCGATACTCAGTTGCCGGCCGCCGTGCCCGACGATGCCAGCGGCTTGATCGACCCCTGCACGATACTCGCCCCGAAGTCGCGGATCAGCGACTGCACGAACGGGTCCCGCGCGATTTCCTGCTCCGCTTCCTGCTGGCGCTTCGCGCGCAGGGCGGCGTCGAGCGCGGCGGCCGTGCGGCGCGCCGGACCGACCGTCACGCTGACTTCGAGTGCGCGGCCGAGCTTGTCGGCAAGCGCCGTCTTCAGCTTCGCGACCTGCGACGCTTCGGCGTACTGCGGCACGGGCACGCTGAGCGCAATCGAGGTGGCGTCGCAGGCGGTCAGTTCGCTGTTGAACGCGAGCTGGTAGGAGATGCCTTTCAGCGGCAGATCGACGGCGAGCGCGGGCCAGTCTCCCTTGACGCCGATCGCATCGAGCGGGACGGCGGGCGGCAGCGGGCGCGTATCGACTTTCGGTGCGGGAGCGGGCGTCGCGTTAAAGCGCAGGTCGTCCGGGCCGCTTTCGAACGCGGGCACGAAGCCGTCGTCGGGCGGCATGAAATAGGCGTCTTCCGCGGATGCCGGCTGGTAATCGTCCGGCGGCATGTCTTCCCACGGGGGCACCGACGCGGCGGCGTCGCGCTTCGGCGCGGCAGCTGGCGTCGATTCGACCGGCTGCGCTGCGGACGAACGACGCGGCGTCGGGATTGGAACAGCGGGGGCTGCGGGTTTCGCTGCGACGGGCTTCGGCGTGGCCGGCGCCGCGCGCGCGCCGCGATCGGACGAAATCCGCATGCCGGCGCTACGCAGCACGTCCAGCGCAGCACTCGCGCCGGAAGCGGCGCGCGGCGCAGCGGTCCGGCCGCTATTGTCGACGGGCGGTTCCGCGTCGCGTTCGGACGCGGTTGCGGCCTGCTGCGCGGCGGCGGCGATCGGTGCGACCGGCGCAGCCGGTGATGCTTCATCGCGCGACGACGGCTGCGGCTCGGCCGAAGCGTCGGTGGCCGACGAGTCGGTGGACGCTGCGTCGAGCCCGGACGCCACCGGTTCGGCGGACTCGGCGGTACGCTTCGCATCGGCCGGCATGACGGGCATCGCCCCGCTTTGTGCCGATGCTGCAGGCGCCGCACGTTCAACCGTCGCGGCTCCGTTCACGCGAGACGCCTGCGCGGACGCGGCGTTCGCAGCCGTTGCCGCTACCGCCCCCGCCTTTCTCGCCGAACCGCCCGCCGGCGCATTGACCGCGACGCCACCGCCGCCGCCCGGGCCGCCAGCCGGCTCGAAGGCGAGCATGCGAAGCAGCGTCATCGTGAAGCCGGCGTATTCGTCCGGCGCGAGCCCCAGTTCGCTGCGTCCGACCGTGGCGATCTGATAGAACAGTTGGACCTGCTCGGCGGAAAGCGCATCGGCGAAGCGGCGGATGTCTTCGGCTTCGGGCCACTCATCCAGCACCGACGCCGGCGCGAACTGCGCCCACGCGATCCTGTGCAGCAGACTCGCCAGATCCTGCAACGCGGTGGAGAACGACAGGCTGCGCAGCGCCATTTCATCGGCGACCGAAAGCACGGCCTCGCCGTCACCGGCGGCGAGCGCATTGAGCAGTCGGATCAGATAGCTCTGATCGAGCGCGCCGAGCATGCCGCGCACGGCTTCCTCGGTGACCTGATTGGCCGAATAGGCGATCGCCTGATCGGTGAGCGACAGCGCGTCGCGCATGCTGCCGTCGGCCGCGCGCGACAAGAGCCGCAGCGCCTGCGCCTCGAACGGAATCTTTTCTTCGCCGAGAATGTTCTCGAGATGCGAAACGATGTGCCCCGCCGGCATCTGCTTCAGATTGAACTGCAGGCAGCGCGACAGCACGGTCACGGGAATCTTCTGCGGATCGGTCGTGGCGAGGATGAACTTGACATGCGACGGCGGCTCTTCGAGCGTCTTCAACATCGCGTTGAACGCGTGGTTCGTGAGCATGTGCACTTCGTCGATCATATAGACCTTGAAGCGCGCATCGACCGGCGCGTACACGGCGCGCTCAAGCAGCGCCGCCATCTCGTCGACGCCGCGATTGCTCGCCGCATCCATCTCGACATAGTCGACGAAACGCCCCTCGTCGATTTCCCGGCACGCGCGGCACACGCCGCACGGCGTGGAGGTCACGCCCGTTTCACAATTGAGCGCCTTCGCGAAGATACGCGAGAGCGTCGTCTTGCCGACGCCGCGCGTGCCCGTGAACAGATAGGCGTGGTGCAGGCGGCCGCCGTCGAGCGCGTGCGTGAGCGCACGAACGACGTGCTCTTGGCCGACGAGCGACGCGAACGATTTCGGCCGCCATTTGCGTGCGAGAACTTGATAGGTCATGCCGAAATTGTATCAGCAACGTCACGCGACAAAGGCGGACGCAATGGCCCTTCGGGCATGCGTTCAAAGCGTGCCGAGCGGCGTGAAAACGAGGGGGAGAAAAGCAGAGAAAAAGCGGAAGGTGACGAGCCCGACCCTCGGCACTGGCGGAAAACGGCTGTGGCTGCTTCGTTCCCGACCTGACCAGGTTGACCGCGCCGCCATGCGAGGAGGCCCGTCACGACGAATTGTATCATCGGATGGACAGAAGCGCACCTCCGGCTTCGATCGCGCTTGGACGAGCGTCCGTCGGGCCTTGTTCCGCAAGCGTTTCGGCGGCCTCTTGCGCATTCGGTTTGCGCCCGCATGTGGGTCGTATCGATGCTCGCTCGACGTCCCTATCGGCATCCGGCAACGGATAGCAAAGTAGGCTAAGATGACATGTGAATTACCCGTAACCGGCGTGCTCCGGCACGTTCGCGGCTCAAAGCAAAGGCTTTGTCGCGTGCGGCATGCGAGCGGTTTTCACTTCCGCAGCAACGAAGAACTTTCTTGTTTTGGTGTATCGTGGCGAGCATTCAAACGCAGGCCTCGAATCCATAGAGGTATTCAGATAATGAGCGAATCAATCAAGCATATCAGCGACGCATCGTTTGAACAGGATGTCGTCAAGTCGGATAAACCTGTCCTGCTCGACTTCTGGGCCGAGTGGTGCGGTCCGTGCAAGATGATTGCCCCGATCCTCGACGAAGTCGCGAAGGATTACGGCGATCGCCTGCAGATCGCGAAGATCAACGTCGACGAACATCAGTCGACGCCGGTCAAGTTCGGCGTGCGCGGCATCCCCACGCTGATCCTGTTCAAGAACGGCGCCGTGGCCGCTCAGAAGGTCGGCGCATTGTCGAAGTCGCAACTCACCGCGTTCCTCGACAGCAACCTGTGACACCCCGGGCTAGTACATAAATCAGGGCGCTGCGAAGGCGCCCTGCTTTGCTTCTGCGTCATCGGGCGGAAGCCGGCCCATGTTGTCTCGCGACAACATGGGCGCCAAAGCCGCGTCGCACCGCCACCCGGGGCTCGCCCGGCGTGTGCTATGCTAGAATCACAAGACTTCAAAGACGTACAAGTCCTAGAGCGGTTCCGCTCACCTCTTCTCCCAAATCTTTCTGTCGCACCTCTTCTCCCTGGCGGGAAATCCGTATGCATTTATCCGAGCTCAAGTCTCAGCACGTGTCAGCCCTGATCGAAATGGCTAATGGCCTCGAGATCGAAAACGCAAACCGACTGCGCAAGCAGGAACTCATGTTTGCGATTCTCAAGAAGCGCGCCAAGACGGGCGACACGATCTTCGGCGACGGCACGCTGGAAGTCCTTCCCGACGGCTTCGGCTTCCTGCGCTCACCCGAGACCTCGTATCTCGCGAGCACGGACGACATCTATATCAGCCCGTCGCAGATTCGCCGCTTCAATCTGCATACCGGCGATACGATCGAAGGTGAAGTGCGCACGCCGAAGGACGGCGAACGCTATTTCGCGCTGGTCAAGGTGGACAAGGTCAACGGGCAGCCGCCCGAGGCCTCGAAGCACAAGATCATGTTCGAGAATCTGACGCCGCTGCATCCGAACAAGCCGCTGCCGCTGGAGCGCGAAATGCGCGGCGAGGAGAACGTCACGGGCCGGATCATCGACATGATCTCGCCGATCGGCAAGGGCCAGCGCGGTTTGCTCGTGGCGTCGCCGAAGTCGGGCAAGACGGTGATGCTCCAGCACATCGCGCATGCCATCAAGTCGAACCATCCGGACATCGTGCTCTTCGTGCTCTTGATCGACGAGCGTCCTGAAGAAGTGACGGAAATGCAGCGCTCGGTGGCGGGCGAAGTGATCGCCTCCACCTTCGACGAACCCGCCGCGCGCCACGTTCAAGTTGCAGAAATGGTGATCGAGAAGGCGAAGCGCCTCGTCGAAATGAAGCACGACGTCGTTATCCTGCTCGACTCCATCACGCGTCTCGCGCGCGCCTACAACACGGTCGTGCCGGCGTCGGGCAAAGTGCTGACGGGCGGTGTCGATGCGAACGCATTGCAGCGTCCGAAGCGCTTCTTCGGCGCGGCTCGCAATATCGAGGAAGGCGGTTCGCTCACCATCATCGGCACGGCGCTGATCGAAACCGGCAGCCGCATGGACGACGTGATCTACGAAGAGTTCAAGGGCACCGGCAACATGGAAGTGCACCTGGAGCGCCGTCTTGCGGAAAAGCGCGTCTATCCGTCAATCAACCTGAACAAGTCGGGTACGCGCCGCGAAGAACTGCTCATCAAGCCGGACCTGCTGCAGAAGGTCTGGGTGCTGCGCAAGTTCATCCACGACATGGACGAAGTCGAAGCGATGGAATTCCTGCTCGACAAAATCCGCCAGACGAAGAGCAATTCCGAGTTCTTCGATCTGATGCGCCGCGGCGGAGGCTGAACCCGCTTCGCCGTTCAGGCCGCACCGCACGAAAACCGCTCGCTTCGCCGAGCGGTTTTTTTTCGCCTGGACGCCGCCGATGCCGAACCTGTACGTTCACGTTCAGGTTGCACTATAATCTCGTGCATGTCCGACGAATCCACCCCGCTTCTCACCGTGCGCGACGCCGCCGAACGGCTCGGCGTGACGCCGCGCACGCTCAAGTATTACGAGGAACGCGGCCTCGTCACGCCGAGCCGCAGCGAAGGCCGTTATCGCCTGTACGACGAAAGCGACCTCGAACGTTTCGGGCGCATTTTGCGTCTGCGTTCGCTGGGTTTCTCGCTGCACGGCATTGTCGAAATGCTCAAGCGCCCGCTCGAATCGACCGAGGCGGGCAACCGGCGCTATTCGGCCGAATCGCTCGACGAGATCCGCGGCGGCCTTCAGCAGCAACTCGACGCCCTCGACGCGCGCATCGAAGCGGTGCGCCGCGAACTGAAGGAAGCGCAAACCGTGCGTGCGGAGTTGCGGCGCGATCTCGATTACGTCGAGGCGCGCGTTGCCGGCACGCCCGCCGACCAGTTGCTGGAAGCGCGCCGCAACGCGCGCGCGGCATCGAAGGCGAAACGCGCGAAGCGCGGCGGCGCATGAGTGCGCAGGCCGTCACCGCCGAGCGCCTTCGCGGCGACTTCTTCCCGTGGGTGCTCGCGCTCGCGACCGGTCTCGACTATTTCGACAACGCGATCTTTTCCTTTTTCGCGAGCTATATCGCAGGCGGCGTGAATGCGTCGCCGGACGAACTCGTGTGGTCGTCGAGCGCCTACGCGGTCGCCGCCGTGCTCGGCATTCTTCAGCAGCAATGGTGGGTCGAGCGGCTCGGGCATCGGCGCTATATCGCCGGATGCCTTTTGCTCTACGCGGCGGGCGCGGCGATGTCAGCGCTCTGCGACACCTCGTTGCAACTCATGTTCACGCGGGGTTTCCAGGGCTATTTCATCGGTCCGATGATGGGCGCCTGCCGCATCCTGATCCAGATCAGCTTCGCGCCGCAACCGCGCGCGAACGCGCTGCGCTCCTTTCTCGCGCTGATCGTGCTCTCGAGCGCGCTTGCGCCGCTCGCGGGCGGCATCCTGATCGCGCATTTCGACTGGCGCGCGATCTTCTTCTGCACCGCGCCCGTCGGCGTCGCGTTCGCGGTGTTCGCGTTTCTCGTGGTGCCCGATTCCGGCAACGTGCAGCCCGAAGCGCGCGGCGAGTCGCACTTCTGGCCGTATCTGCTGTTCGCATTCGCGCAGGGCGCGCTGCAAATCGTGATGCAGCAGGTGCGCTTCCAGCTCTTCACCGCCTCTCCGATACTCATTCTTCTGACCGTTTCGGGCATCGGCGCGCTTGGCTGGTTCGTCTGGCACCAGTGGCATCATCCGTCGCCGCTGGTGCGGCTGCATGCGCTGCGCGAGCGCACGTTCCAGGTCGGGCTCCTGCTCTACATGTTCTATTACTTCGAGTCGACGGGCTTTAGCTATCTGATCTCGCGCTTTCTCGAACAGGGTCTCGGCTATCCGGTGGAGAACGCGGGACGGCTCGTCGGCGTGACGTCGCTGGTTTCGGGCACCGCGCTCTTCGCCTACTTACGCTACGCGAAGCTGCTGCCGCGCAAGAAATGGATTATCGTGCCCGGATTCGCGATCGCGGCGCTCGTCGCGTGGCTGATGACGCGCATGTCGCCCGCGGTCGGACAGTCGGCGCTCATCCTGCCGATGCTGCTGCGCGGCCTCCTGCTGCTCTTCATCGTGCTGCCGGTCGCGAATCTCACGTTCCGCATCTTCGCGATCGAGGAATTCACGCACGGCTACCGGCTGAAGAACATCGTGCGTCAACTGACGATTTCGTTCGGAACGGCCTCGGTGATCATCGTCGAGCAGCATCGGCAGGCGGTGCATCAGACGCGCCTCGCGGAAAGCGCAAATCCGTACAATCCGGTGTTCCAGCAGACCGTCGAGACGCTCGCGCACGGTTTCGCCGCTGCCGGGCGCAGCGTCGCCGAGGCGCATGCGCTCGCGATCGCCGACGTGAGCCGGATGGTCGCGCAGCAGGCGAGCTTCCTCGCGTCGCTCGACGGCTTCTATTTCCTGATGGGCGTCGCGCTCGTCGGCGGCGCGTTCGCGTGCTGGCAAAAACAGATCGACTGACACGATGCCCAATCTTTTCTCACGCTGGTTCGGCGCGCAACGGCGCGAACGCGCGCTGCGCAAGTACGCCATCGACGATGCGCTCTGGCAGCGCACGCTCGGCGCGCTGCCGTTCTTCGGCCACCTCGGCCCCGCCGATCTCGTCCGCCTGCGCGAATGCGCGAGCCTCTTCATCGCGCAGAAGGAGTTTTCGACCGCGCACGACCTCGAACTCACCGACGCGATGATCGTCTCGATCGCAGCTCAAGCGTGCTTGCCGGTGCTCAACCTGAGCCTCGACCTGTATCGCGGCTGGGTCGGCGTGATCGTCTATCCGGGCGAATTCGTGATCAAGAAGACGGTCGAGGACGAGGACGGCGTCGTCCACGAAGTCGAGCACGACGCGAGCGGCGAGGCGTGGGAAGGCGGCCCGGTCGTGCTGTCGTGGGAAGACGCGCAGATGACGGACGGCGCGGACGCCTACAACGTCGTGATCCACGAATTCGCGCACAAGATCGACATGGTGAACGGCGAGGCCGACGGCCATCCGCCGCTTTTTCGCCGCTGGCATGCGCCGCTCGACGCCCAAGGCTGGGCCGACGTCTTCGACCACGCCTACGACCACTTCTGCGCGCAGGTCGACGCCGTGCCGGAGCGCCGATGGAGCCGGTTCGAGCGCGATTCGCTGATCGATCCGTACGCCGCTGACCATCCGTCGGAGTTCTTCGCGGTGTGCAGCGAGGCGCTCTTCGTCACGCCGCAGGCGTTCGAGGCGGCTTATCCGGAGTTGTACCGGCTGCTCGCGCGCTATTACCGGCAGGACCCGGCGGGCGTGGGCGCGCTGGCGCTTCCGTCCGCGTGAGCCGGGCGCCGCGAAATCATGCCAAACGACTGATTTTCTGGCATAATCGCCGTTTTTCGACCTCAGGCAAGTGACTCGCTTGAAAACAGGCGGATTTCTGAATAGTTCGGAGACGCCGAGTGGGTTGGCTACCGTCAGATATCAGGAAAGACCATGAAAGAAGGCATTCACCCGAATTACCGCGAAGTGCTGTTCATCGACATGTCGAACGACTTCAAGTTCGTGACGCGTTCGACCATCAACACGCGCGAAACCGCCGAGTTCGAAGGCAAGACCTATCCGCTCGCGAAGATCGAAGTGTCGTCGGAATCGCATCCGTTCTACACCGGTCAGCAAAAGATCATGGACACGGCAGGCCGCGTCGAAAAGTTCAACAAGAAGTTCGCTGCGTTCTCGGCGAAGAAGTAAGACGGCAGCGTTTCACGGTCGGCGCAACACGCCGATTCGTCGATACGGACAAAAAGGGCAGCGAAAGCTGCCCTTTTTTGTCCCTGCTCGGTGCGGCCCGCGGCGCCGGCGCCGGCCGCACCGTGACACGGGTCGCGCCTCACGGCCCCGGCCGCGCCCGGCTTCTGCCGACCCGCGCGGCTCGCGTCTACAATGCCGGATGCTTCGATTCACGCGTCGTCGGGGCTCGCGCGCCGGCTGAACGACCCGCGCCGCTCGCGGCCGCGGGGTCGCTGTTTTTCCATCCACTGCTCCTTTTCGCATGCGCTCTGTCGTCCGCCTGACCGCTTCCGCCACCAGCGCCCTGCCGCGCTGGCTTCTGCTCGCCATCTGCATTGTCTATGCGTCGTTCGGGCTGTTCGGCCGCGATCCGTGGAAAAACGAGGACGCGGCGGGCTTCGGCGTGATGTGGACGATGGCGAACGGCGACGCGAAAGACTGGCTGCTGCCGAATCTCGTCGGCAAGGCGCTCACGGCCGACGGCCCGCTGATGTACTGGCTCGGCGCCCTCTTCATCCGCGTGCTGAGTCCGTGGGTCGATGCGAGCAACGCGTCGCGCGTCGCGACGGGTCTGCTCTTCTGTCTTGCCTGCGCGTTCGTCTGGTACACGGCCTATCTGCTCGGCCGGCGCGACGAGGCCCAGCCGTTCAAGTACGCATTCGGCGGCGAGCCGGAGCCGCGCGACTACGGCCGCACGCTCGCCGACGGCGCGCTGCTCATCCTGCTCGCGTGCTTCGGGCTCGCCGAGCGCGGTCACGAAACCTCGCCGCTCGTCGCGCAGTTCGCCGGAAGCGCGATGCTCGTCTACGGCCTCGTGCGCAGCATCGACAAGCCCGTGCAGGGCGCGCTGATCTGGGGCGCGGCGATCGGCGTGGTCGGTTTGTCGAGCAGCCCGGTGCTCGTGTTCGCGCTCCTGGTCTGCACGCTCGCGATGACCATCGTCGTGCGGCCGGTGCGGGCACTGCCGCTCGTCATCATGGGGCTGCCGCTCGCGATCGCGCTGATCGCCGCGTGGGTGCTGCCGACGCTGCACTTCTATCCCGACGACGGCGAATGGTGGCTGCGCCAGTGGTGGCGCAGCAGCTTTCACACGTTCACCGGGCCGCCGTCGGAAGTGCTCGGCTACGCGATGAAGAACCTGCCGCTCTTCACCTGGCCCGCGTGGCCGCTCGCGATCTGGACCTTCGTCAGCTGGGGCGGACAGCGCCGCTCGCCGCACGTGGCGGTGCCGCTCTCGGTAATCGGGCCGCTGCTCGTGCTCGTCGTGCTGCAAAGCCACGAGACGAATCGTCTGTTCATGCTGCTCTTGCCGCCGCTCTCGGTGCTCGCGACCTTCGCCCTGCCGACGTTGAAGCGCGGCGCGATCAACGCGATCGACTGGTTTGCGATGCTGAGCTTCACGATCCTCGGCACGTTCGTGTGGCTCGTCTGGACGGCCGGTATCTTCGGCTTTCCGCCGCCGCTCGCGCGTAATCTCGCGCGGCTCGCGCCCGGGTTTCATCCCGAGTTCAAGATCCTGTCGTTCGTGTGCGCGGTGGCCGTGACGCTCTGCTGGATCCTGCTCGCCCGCTGGCGGCTCGCGCGCCATCCGAAAGTGCTGTGGCGCAGCGTCGTGCTCTCGAGCGCGGGCACCACACTCATGTGGGTGCTGCTGATGACATTGTGGCTGCCGGTCGTGAACTACAGCCGGACCTATCGCGACGTCGCGGAGCGGATCGCCGACCACCTGCCGCCCGATTACAGCTGCATCTCGCCCGTGCGTCTCGGCGACGCGCAGATCGCGACCTTCGCCTACTTCGGCGGCATGCACTTCTCCTTCTACGAAGATTGCGACGTGATCCTGCGCCAGGACCGCGCGGATTTCGGCGAGCCGTCGTCGATGTCGGCGTTCGCGTGGAAGCTCGTCTGGGAAGGCCGGCGCGTCGCCGACCGCGACGAGCGCTTCCGCCTGTATGTGCGCATCGAACGGCCGGTTCCGCCCGTCAAGCGCGAGCGCCCGAAGACGCTGCGGCGCCCGTAAACCGATGCGTCCAGCGTTTCACGACATGCTCGCGGATGTGCGCAAAATCGCCTCGCTCGCGTGGCCGGTGCTGATCGGCCAGTTGGCGATCATCGCGTTCGGCGTGATCGACACGGCGATGGTCGGCCGCTTTTCCGCCACCGATCTCGCCGCGCTCGGGCTCGGCTCGTCGGTCTACATTTCGATCTATATCGGCCTGACGGGCATTCTGGTCGCGCTCCAGCCGATCGCCGGCCAACTGTTCGGGGCGGCGCGCGAAAAGGAAATCGGCGAGGAAGTGCGGCAGGCGCTCTGGCTCGCGGCGCTGCTTGCCGTCATCGGCTTCGTGCTGCTCTATTTTCCCGAGCCGCTGCTCGGTCTTGCCGACGCCCCGCCCGCGCTGCACGAGCGCACGGTGCAGTATCTGCGGATCGTGTCGTTCGGGCTGCCAGCGAGCCTCGTGTTTCGCGTCTACAGCTCGCTCACGAACGCGGTCGGCAAGCCGCGCCTCGTGATGTTCCTGCAAGTGGGCGCGCTCATCGTCAAGTTTCCGCTCAATACGTGGTTCATCTTCGGCGAGCTCGGCGTGCCGGCGCTCGGCGGTCCGGGCTGCGCGCTCGCCAGCACGCTGATCAACTGGCTGCTCGCCGCGGTCGGCATGACGGTGCTCGTGAAATTCGAGTTCTTCCGCCCGTTCGGCATCTTTTCTCACTTCTGCTGGCCGGTGTGGAAACGTCAGGCCGCGCTGCTGAAGCTCGGCATTCCGATGGGGCTCTCCTATCTGATCGAGGTGACGTCCTACACGTTCATGGCGCTCTTCATCTCGCGCTTCGGCACGACGTCGCTCGCCGGCCACCAGATCGCCGGCAACCTCGGCGCGGTGCTCTACATGACGCCGCTGTCGATCGGCATCGCTTCGTCGACGCTCGTCTCGCAGGCGCTCGGCGCAGGCCGCTTCGACGCGGCCGCGTCGATTTCGCGGCACGGCATCGCGCTCGCGAGCGGGATCGCGTGCCTGTACGGCGTGCTCGTGCTGGCGCTGCGGCTGGAAATTGTCTCAGCCTACACGCCGAACGAAGCGGTCATCGCGGCGGCGATGCCGCTCGTGCTGATCGTCGTTTTCTATCATCTCTTCGACGCGCTTCAGATCTCGACCGCATTCATCCTGCGCGCCTACAAGGTGACGCTCGTGCCGACCGTCATCTACGCGCTCGCGCTGTGGGGCATCGGACTGGGCGGCGGCTATCTGCTCGGCTTCGACGCCGGCGGCATGGTGCCGCAGTGGCTGCAGGGCGCGCGCGGCTTCTGGGTGGCGAACACGCTGAGTCTGGGCGTCGCGGGCGTCGGGCTCTTTCTCTACTGGCGCCGTGTCAGCACGCGGCACGTGTCCGTCGCGACGAAGTCTTCCGACGTCCGGATCTGAATTGTCACCAAACGCAAACTCCTGCGTTTCAACATCGCGTCTCATGCACTGAAACTGAAAGATGCGTGTAGGGCTCCGGTAGAATCTGCGGCGTCTGCCGAACCCGGAGCGAGCGCGAATGAGCCGCGTCACAACAAAAAAACAATGGATTCTGGCCGCGACGGCCCTGCTGACGGCCGCCGTCTTCGGCACCGCGATGCATCGCGCCGATGCCGCCCGCGCCGTGAGCGTATCGCCGCAAGGCAAGGTCGCGCAGGTGCGGCAAGTCGTCGTCAAATTCGACGAAGCGATGATCGCGTTCGGCAGTCCCGGCGCCGCCGCGCCCGCGAAAGTCTCTTGCAGCGGCGCGAGCGTCGGCGGCACGGGGCGCTGGATCGACGCGAAGGCCTGGGCCTACGATTTCGAGCGCGACCTGCCGCCAGGCATGCGCTGCGCGGTCGATTTCATCGACAGTCTGAAGTCGGACGCGGGCAACGCGGTCACGGGCAAGCGCAGTTTCGTGTTCGAAACCGGTGGCCCGTTCGTCGCGCGCGTGATGCCGGGCGGCGGCGAAATCGAGGAAGACCAGGCCTTCGTGCTGCGCCTCAACGGCCCTGCGACGGAAGCCTCCGTGCTCGCGGACGTCTGGTGCGAATCGAATGCGCTCGGCAACCGCATCCCCGTCAAGATGCTCGACGCCGACACGCGCACTGCGCTCCTCAAGCATTTCCGGCTCGACAAGGAAAGCGATCGCGTGCTCACGCTCGCCTGCCAGCAGACCTTGCCGTCCGCGACCAAAATGCAGCTCGTCTACGGCGCCGGCGTCGCGGGCCCGAGCGGCATCGCGAACGACGTCGAAAAGCGTTTCGACTTCACCGTGCGCGATCCCTTCACCGCGAGCTTTTCGTGCGAGCGCGAAAACGCGAAGGCGCCGTGCACGCCGCTGCGTCCGTTGCAGTTGCGCTTCTCGGCGCCGATCGCCCGCGCCGACGCGCAGAAGATCGTCCTGCACGGCCCGGGCGGCAACGCCGCGCCGCGCTTCGATGCGAACGACAAGAGCGCCGAAGTCGACAGCATCGAGTTCGCGGCGCCCCTGCCCGAACGCGCGCAACTGTCGATCGAATTGCCCGCGAATCTCAAAGACACGAGCGGCCGCAAGCTCGCGAATGCCGATCTCTTCCCGTTGAAAACGTCCACTGCGCCGATGCCGCCGCTCGCGAAATTTTCGTCGGCGACGTTCGGGATCATCGAGCGCTTCGCCGAGCCGAACATGCCGGCGATGCTGCCCGTCACGCTGCGTCACGTCGAGGCCGACCTGCACGTGCAGGGACTGAACGCCGGCACCTCGCGCGTGACGAAGCTGAAACTCGACGCGGACGATGAAATCCGCCGCTGGATGCGCATCGTCGACCGTTTCGACGGCACGTCGATGGCACGTTCCGAGATCCGGGAACTGATGCCGCAGGCGCTCGGCAACGGCGCCGCGCCCGTCTACACGCCGAGTCCCGACAACAGCAACAACGCCCACGCGAAAGATCCGCGGATCGACGTGCGGTCGCTCTCGCTTTTGAACCGGCAGCCGGGCGTCGAGGCGCTCACCGTGCCCGCCGCCGATCCAAAGGCGCTCCGGCCGTTCGAAGTGGTCGGCATTCCGCTCGCGAAGCCGGGCTTCTATGTCGTCGAGCTGGCGTCGCCGGCGCTAGGCAGATCGCTGCTCGGCAAAACGCAGCCGATGTACGTGCGCACCTCGGTGCTCGTCACGAATCTCGGCGTGCACTTCAAGCAGGGCCGCGAGAGCAGCGTCGTGTGGGTGACGACGCTCGACAGCGGCAAACCCGTGCCCAACGCGCAAGTGCGCGTGACCGACTGCAACGGCGAACAGCTCGCGCTCGGCAAAACCGACGCGAACGGGCTCGTTACGATCAGCAAGCCGCTCTCGCCGTTGCGCCGGTGCGACGAAAACAGCTTCAGCTACGACGGCTTTTTCGTGTCCGCGCGCGTCGACGATCCCGCGACCGGTCCCGACATGGCGTTCGTGCGCTCGGACTGGAATCGCGGCATCGAGTCGTGGCGCTTCAACGTGCCGACCGACATGGGCCTCGAACGCACGACGCGCGCGCATACCGTCTTCGACCGGACGCTCGTGCGCGCGGGCGAAATGGTGTCGATGAAGCACCTGATGCGCGTCGAGACGCTCAAGGGCTTCGCGTTTCCCGAGCACTATCCGACGCGCGTGACGATCCGCCATGAAGGCAGCGGGCAGACGTACAGCATGCCGCTCACGTGGTCCGCCGATCACAGCGCCGATTCCTCGTTCGCGGTGCCGGCGGCGGCGAAGCTCGGCGAATACAGCGTGTCGCTCGACGATGGCTCGGCGAGCAATCAAGGCGACGATAACGACAGCGAAGAAGGCTCGTCAAACGCCTCGTTCTATGGCGGCAGCTTCCGGGTCGAGGAATTCCGGCTGCCCGTGTTCAAGGGATCGGTCGGCGTGCGCGACCAGAAGACGAGCGCGCTCGTCGCGGCGAAGGAAGCGCCGGTCGCGGTGCAGATCGAATACGTATCGGGCGGGCCGGCGTCGAACCTGCCGGTGCGCGTCTCGGCGCTTTTGCGCGACACGTCGCCTGCGTTCGCCTCGCAGTTCGACGGCTTCAGCTTCGCGCCCTACCGCAAGCCCGCCGACGACGGCGCAAGCGCCGCATCGGACGATGAAGAAGGCGCCGAGGAACAGAACGCGACGGCGAAACTCGTCGCCGACAAGCTGCCGGTCACGCTCGATCGCAATGGCGCGGGAACGGTCACGCTGAAGTCGCTCCCGGCCGTCGAGTCGCCCAAGCGCCTCGCGATGGAAGCGACCTTCGCGGACCCGAACGGCGAAATCCAGACGATTCGCGGCGACGCCACGCTCTGGCCCGCTGCACTCGCCGTCGGCATCAAGGCGGGACAGTGGGTCTCGGTCGGCAACGCGGTGCCGGTGCAGGCGCTCGCCGTCGACCTGCAAGGCAAGCCGCGCGCGGGCGTCGCGCTCGAAATTCGCGGCGTCGCGCGGCTGATGTCGAGCTCGCGCAAGCGCATGGTCGGCGGCTTCTACGCCTACGACAACCATACCGAAACCAGGGATCTCGGCACCCTCTGCAGCGGCAAGAGCGACGACCACGGGCTCTTCTCCTGCGACGCAAAACTCAAGGACGCGGGCAACGTCGACCTGATCGCGGTCGTCAAGGACGGCGACGGCCACGCCGCGAACGCGACCACGTCGGTCTGGGTCACGCGCGAGGACGAACTGTGGTTCGGCGGCGAAAACACCGACCGCATCGACGTGCTGCCCGAAAAGCCGAGCTACGAGCCCGGCGAAACCGCGCGCTTCCAGGTGCGCATGCCGTTTCGCTTCGCGACCGCGCTCGTCGCGGTGGAACGCGAGGGCGTCGTGGAGACGCGCGTCGTCGAACTGAACGGCAAGGACCCGACCATCGACCTGAAGGTGCAGGAATCGTGGGGGCCGAACGTGTATGTGTCGGTGCTCGCGCTGCGCGGGCGGATTCACGAAGTGCCGTGGTACTCGTTCTTCACCTGGGGCTGGAAGGCGCCGGTCGAGTGGGCGCGCGCCTTCTGGTACGAAGGCCGTCAATACGAAGCGCCGACGCCGCTCGTCGATCTTTCGAAGCCCGCGTTCCGCTACGGTCTCGCCGAGATCAAGGTCGGCACGGCGGCGCACCGGCTCGCCGTCACGGTAACGCCCGACGCGAAGTCCTACGCGGTGCGCTCGAAGGCGCACGTCAAGGTGCGCGTGGCGCTGCCGGACGGCAAACCCGCGCCGGCGGGCACGCAGATCGCGCTCGCCGCCGTCGATGAAGCGCTGCTCGAACTGATGCCGAACCAGAGCTGGGACGTGCTCGACGCGATGCTGCAACGGCGCGCGTATGGCGTCGAGACCGCGACGGCGCAGATGGAGATCGTCGGGCGCCGGCATTTCGGGCGCAAGGCGGTGCCGGCAGGCGGCGGCGGCGGGCACAGCGCGACGCGCGAACTCTTCGACACGCTGCTCGTGTGGAACCCGCGCGTGACGCTCGACGCGAACGGCGAAGCATCGGTCGACGTGCCGCTGAACGACGCGCTGACGAGCTTTCGGATCGTCGCGATCGCAACGGTCGGCGCGGGGCAGTTCGGCAGCGGCAGCGCGTCGATCCGCAGCACGCAGGATTTGCAACTGATTTCGGGGCTGCCGCCGCTCGTGCGCGTCGGCGATGCGTTCCGCGCGCAGTTCACGCTGCGTAACACGACCGCGCGCAAGATGCAGGTCGTCGTGACGCCGCGCGTTGCTGGGCTCACGCTGGACGCGCGCACGATCGAACTCGCGCCGGATTCGTCGCAGGAACTCGCGTGGGACGTGACGGCGCCCGATACGCTCGGCGCCGCTGCGTCGTCGGCGGCGCTTGCCTGGGATGTGAGCGCCGTCGAGCAAGGCGGCGCGAAAGCGAGCGATGCGGTGAAACTGACGCAGCGTGTCACGGCGGCGATTCCCGTGACGGTCCAGCAGGCGACCATCACGCAGGTCGACGGCACGCTCACGCTGCCCGTCGCGCCGCCCGCCGACGCGACCGCGTCGAGCGACGGCACGATTCGCGGCGGCGTCGCGGTATCGCTGCAACCGAAGCTCGCCGAGGGTCTGCCCGGCGTGCGTCGCTGGTTCGAACGTTATCCGTACAGTTGTCTCGAACAGCAGACCTCGCGCGCACTCGGTCTCGCGGATGCCGCGCAATGGCAGACCGTGATCGCGCGCATGCCGTCGTATCTGGACCGCGACGGCCTCGCGAACTACTTCCCGCCCGCCGACGACGAGCGCCCGACCGGCAGCCCGACGCTGTCCGCGTACTTGCTCGCGGTGTCGGACGAAGCGACGAAGGCGGACCGCCGCTTCGCGCTGCCCGACGACCTTCGCGGCAAGCTCGCGGCGGGTCTCGTCAACTTCGTCGAAGGCAAGCTCCAGCGCGACTTCTGGGCGCCGCGTCAGGATCTCGATCTGCGCAAGCTCGCGGCCATCGAGGCGCTGTCGCGCTACGGCATGGCGCAACCGCGCATGCTCGGTTCGATCACGATCGCGCCGAATCAGTGGCCGACCTCCGCGCTGCTTGACTACTACGCGATCCTGTCGCGCGTCGAAGGCATCGCCGGTCGCGACGACAAGCGCGCGCAGGTCGAGCAGATTTTGCGCGCGCGGCTGACGTATCAGGGCACGCGCCTCACGTTCTCGACCGAGCGCGACGACGATCTCTACTGGCTCATGACCGGCACCGAATCGAACGCGGCGCGCACCGCGCTCCTCTTCGCCGACGCGCCCGGCTGGAAGGACGAGATGCCGCGGCTCGTCGGCGGCCTGCTGGCGTTGCAGAAGAACGGCGCGTGGCAGACGACGACCGCGAACCTCTGGGGCACGCTCGCCGTCGAGCACTTCTCGCGCGTCTTCGAAAGCACGCCGGTCAGCGGGCAGACGAAGATCCAGCTCGGCGCGACCGAGAAAACGGTGACATGGCCGGCGCCGCCGCCCGCCGCCAGCGCCACGCTGCCGTGGACGAGCGGCGCGCTCACGCTCACGCAGGAAGGCAGCGGCAAGCCGTGGGCGACCATCGAAAGTCTCGCGGCGGTCGCGCTGAAGGCGCCGTTCGCGGCGGGCTATCGCATCACGAAGACCGTCACCCCGGTCGATCCCGCGGTCAAGGGCGCATTCACGCGCGGCGACATCGTGCGCGTGCACCTCGACATCGATGCGCAAAGCGACATGACGTGGGTCGTCGTCAATGATCCGGTTCCGGCGGGCGCGACGATCCTCGGCTCGGGGCTCGGCCGCGATTCGGAAGCCGCGACGGAAGGCGAAAAGCGCGACGGCGCGTGGCCCGCGTTCGTCGAGCGCGGCTTCGACGGCTATCGCGCGTATTACGACTATCTGCCGAAGGGCAAGCTGCAAGTCGAATACACGATGCGGCTGAACAACGTCGGCACGTTCGGCCTGCCGCCGACGCGCGTCGAAGCGCTCTACGCGCCCTCGTCCTTCGGCGCGCTGCCGAATGCGCCGATGGTCGTTAAGCCGGTCGCGGCGAAGTGACGCGATGAAACGCGCCGCGCGTCTTTTCATCGGCTGGATCGCGTGCGTGTTCGCAATGAACGCGCACGCGTATCCGACCTTCGACGAAGTGCGCGCCAACTGGCGCAGTTCCGACTGGGTGCTGCTCGACCGCGAAGGCGTTCCGCTACAGCGCGTTCGCATCGACAAATCGGCGCGGCGCGGCGACTGGGTCGCGCTCGCGGACATCTCGCCGGCCTTGCGCGAGGCGATCGTCGTGTCGGAGGACAAGCGCTTCTACGAACATGGCGGCGTCGACTGGCACGGTGCCGCGGCGGCCGCGTGGGCGAACCTCTGGAACACGAAAACGCGCGGCGCATCGACGGTCACGATGCAGCTCACCACCCTCATCGACGATGAAAGCCGCCGGCCCGGCCGACGCTCCGTCGGCGAAAAGGCGCAGCAGACGGTCGGCGCACTGTGGCTCGATCACGCGTGGCGCAAGGATCAGATTCTTGAGGCGTATCTGAATCTCGTGCCGTTTCGCGGCGAGATCGTCGGCTTGTCGGCGCTTTCGCAGACCGTGTTCGGCAAGGCGCCTTCCGGGCTGAACGAACGCGAGGCGGCGCTCGCCGCCGCGCTCGTGCGCGCGCCGAACGCGCCTTACGCGAAGGTCGCGGCGCGCGCCTGCGCGATCCTGCGCGATATGCGCGCGCCCGAAGACTGCGTGAACGTCGAAAGCTACGTGCAGTTGACCCTCACGCGCACCGCCTCCGCGTCCGCGCTGTCTTCCGACTACGACGCCCTCGCGCCGCATTTCGCGCGGCGCGTCGCGGCCGAAGCGCATCCGGCGGCGGGCGCGCGCGTGCCATCGACGCTCGATGCACGGCTGCAGCGCTTCGCACGCGACACGCTGTCGCGCACGCTGACCGAGCTGAACGCGCGCGCGGCGCCGCGCAATGTCCACGATGGCGCTGCGATCGTCATCGACAACCGCAGCGGCGACGTGCTGGCGTGGGTCGGATCGGCGGGCGGGTTCTCGAATGCGCCGGAAGTCGATGCGGTGCTCGCCGCGCGGCAGGCCGGCTCGACGCTCAAGCCGTTTCTCTACGCGCAAGCCATCGACGAAAAGCGGCTGACCGCGGCCACGCTGCTCAACGACGCTCCGCTCGATCTCGCCACCGGCGGCGGTCTCTACATTCCGCAGAACTACGACCATGACTTCAAGGGCTGGGTGAGCGTGCGCACGGCGCTCGGCTCGTCGCTGAACGTGCCGGCCGTGCGCACGCTCGTGATGGTCACGCCGCATCGCTTCGCGAAAACGCTCGTGGCGCTCGGTCTGCCGCTCACGGAGGCCGGCGACTACTACGGCTTCAGCCTCGCGCTCGGCAGCGCGGACGTGTCGCTGTTGTCGCTCGCCAATGCCTATCGCGCGCTGGCGAACGGCGGCGTGGCCGGCCCGACGCGCGACATTGCAAGCAAGGCGGCGCCGGCGCCCGGCATGCGCGTATTCAGTCGAGAAGCGAGCTTCATCGTCACCGACATCCTCGCCGACAACAACGCACGCACGCGAACCTTCGGCTTCGACAGCGTGCTCGCGACGCGCTTCTTCAGCGCCGTGAAGACCGGCACCAGCAAGGACATGCGCGACAACTGGGCGATCGGTTTTTCATCGCGCTACACGGTGGGCGTGTGGGTCGGCAACGCGGACGGCGCGCCGATGTGGGACGTCTCCGGCGTCACGGGCGCCGCGCCCGTCTGGGCCGCGCTCATCAACTACCTGCATCGAAGGACGGCGAGCCGCGAACCGGCTGCGCCCGGAGGCGTCGTGAAAACGCGCATCGCGTATCAGGACGGCATCGAGCCAGCGCGCGACGACTGGTTCGTGCGCGGCACGCAGATGACGACCATCGCGCTTTCCGCCACAGCCGGAGCACCAGCATCGAATCGCGGTGCGCCGAAGATCGGCTCGCCCACAGACGGCACCATCTTCGCGCTCGATCCCGACATCCCCGCGAGCGCGCAGCGCGTCTGGTTCGAGCGCGCGGGCGGCGCGCACGATGCGACGGCCTGGCAACTCGACGGAAAGCGGCTCGCGCGGACCTCGCGCATCGCGTGGCTGCCGTGGCCCGGACGGCACACGCTCGAACTCGTCGACGCCAACGGCGCGGTGCTCGACCACGTGGGTTTCGAAGTGCGCGGCGCATTCGCGAAACCGCGGCAAGCGACGAAAAAGCCGTTGCACGATCCGTCACGATCCGCCAGTTCCCCGGCAAATCCGGCGCAATGACGTCAAAAAGAACATCGGGAGCACGAAGTTTTGGTGTCGTCGTCGTGGACACGTCATCCCGTCGTGCGTCGGTAACGTTAAATATTGTGCGTCCGCGCGATGCCGGCCCGATGGTCAGGCAGAATGCGGCCGGTTATCGTCCGGGACGGTTTTTATCCTATGCTTAACGGCACCGATCGACTTCGCCCGCCCGACTTTCAATCTAGCTCTCTCTTTCTGGAGTGCCTGTCATGCTGAAAAAGCTTCTGATGTTGTGGGTTGCAATGATGCTGTCGATCGGCGCCGCGTTCGCGGCTGTCGATGTGAACACCGCCGATCAGGCGGCGCTCGAGTCCGTCAAGGGCCTCGGGCCCGTTAAGTCGAAGGCGATCATCGACGAACGCACGAAAAACGGCCCGTACAAGGACGCTGACGACCTCGCTACCCGCGTCAAGGGACTGGGCACGAAGTCCGTCGCGAACCTGGAGACGGCGGGCCTGACCATCGGCGGGTCGTCCGCGCCGCCGACCGGCAAGACCGCGACGCGTCCTTCGTCCACGACGGGCGCGGCTGCGTCGAACTCGACGGTCAAATCGTCGACAGCGGCGACCGCCGCGACCTCGCCCGCCGCCACGACCGCGACCACGCCGGCGACCGCACCGGCCGCATCGGGCACGAAGGCGACCAAGGCATCGAAGAAGGAGAAGGCTGCCGCCGCCGACGCCGCCTCGGGCGCAAGCGACGCCAAGCCATCCAAGTCGAAGAAGAAAAAGGACAAGGCCGCGAGCACCGCAGCCGCGAGCCAGTAACGCAACGGCATCGACGGACCCATAGCAGCGAACGGCAAGCGCTGCAAATCGAATCGAACCAATCGAATCAATCAGCGGGCCGGCACTCGATACCGACGTGCGCGGCTCGCGAAGCCGGATCGTTCAATCGGCGAGCAGCGACCGCGCAGCAGCATCGTTTTCGTCGTCCGCGCGCGGACGGCGCCTCCCGCTGCGACGTCACGTGCGCAATCCGCGCGCGGCGTCGCGGCGGCATCCAACCCGCGTCACCTTGTAGTGAGACAGCCATGAGCCTACTCGATTCCCTCGCATCTTCCCTCGGCAAATCGTCGCCTGAAGGCGGCGGCGGTTCCTCCAATCTGATCGCCGTAGCAATGGAATTCATCAACAACCAGCCGGGCGGCCTCTCCGGCCTGATCCAGCGCTTTCACGAACACGGCGCGGGCGACGTCATCTCGTCGTGGATCGGCACCGGCGAGAACAAGCCGATCAGTCCCGATACCGTGACCAACGTGCTCGGCAACGAGCAAGTCGGCGCGCTGGCGCAGAAGGCCGGCGTCTCGGGCGATCAGTTGTCGGGCATGCTCGCCGCCGTGCTGCCGAATCTCGTCGATCGCGCGACGCCCAACGGCGAAGTGCCCCCCGAAGGCAAGCTGGACCTGACGAGCGTGCTGGGTTCGCTCGGCGGCTTGGCGGGCCTTTTCGGCAAGAGCGAAGGCGACAAGAACGCCTGAGCACGCGTTCGTTTCGATGCCCCGACGACGCCGCCCGCGCGACAAGCGCCGGCGGCGTTTCTATTAGGCGAGCTTCTTCACCATGTCCGCGATGATCGTATGACGGATCACGCGCAGGCAGGTCAATTCGCCGCCGAGCGTCGCGGCAAGCGCTGGATCGCCGCCGAGCAGCGCGGCGTTCTCCTCTTCGACCTGCGCGTACAGGTCCGCGGCCGCCTTCACGATGCCGTCGACGAGCGCATCGAGCAGCCGTTCGGCCGTCTTGCGCGCGATGCCGAGGACGTCGGCGGCGCGCAGCATCAGCGCGCGATCGAAGTCGGCGTAGTAGCGCGCGTCGAGTACGTCCCATGCGAACGATGCCCGCGCGGGCCAGTCGCTCTTCTGATACGACGGCGTGCCATACG
Organism: Caballeronia sp. LZ024; assembly: GCF_031451455.1. Taxonomy (NCBI): domain Bacteria; kingdom Pseudomonadati; phylum Pseudomonadota; class Betaproteobacteria; order Burkholderiales; family Burkholderiaceae; genus Caballeronia; species Caballeronia sp. LZ024. Next base: position 1,885,298 of record NZ_JARUXL010000001.1, read on the forward strand.
CGGCGACGCTTAACAAGTCATAGAACGGCGCGAGCTGGATACCGTCGTGCGAGACGAGAAAGCTCAGGTTCTTCAGATGCGCGTCCGAGTTGCCGACCAGCACGTTGAACACGAGCCAAGAAAAAAGCCGCGTGCGCGCGGACGCCTGATTGCGGCAGCGCGCCGCGATCGCCGCAAGCTGCGCGACGCTGCCCTGCTCGTACTTGAACGTGCGCGCGAGATCGAGCAACTGGCAGGCATCGATCGAATGGAGGCGGCGCCAGGCGCCCTCGCGCTTCTCGCGATCGAAACGGTCGACGAGATACACCGGCGACGGCACATAGCGCCGATGCACCGCCGGCACGTCGAGCCGCATCTTCGCCGCGAGCTTCATCACGAACCATTCGTTGATGACGGAATGCGGATAGTCGTCGGTGTCCTGATGATTCGGCTTGAGGATGTGCGTCGACGGCGTGTGACCGGCCGGCTCGAACAGTTCGTTGCCGCGCAGGACGACGGCGAGCTTGTGCTGCGCGCCCGCGAGCGACATGCGCTTTAACGCGTCGTGCGTGAGCGGCACGCGCGGCAACGCTTCGATGCGCGCCTGCAAGGCGTCGTCGGTGAGCCGGCGCTCGGCGATCGCGCTCTCTGGCGGCGCGCCCGCCGGATAAAGCGTGACTGATCCCGCCGATTCCGCGCCGTAATGCGCGAGCAGCGCGAAGGCGTCGGCTTCGTTGCGGATCGCGGCGTCGCGGGCGAGCAGCGTGCGCTGGCCCTCTTCGGGCAGCAGGTTGTCGAAATACCACTGGACCGGGCGGCGCGTGCTGCCGTCGCGGCAGGTTTCGTCGGCGAGCGGCAGCGCCGGGCTCAGCGCATAGTTGTCCGCGCGCTCGCGCCACGCCGGGAGATAGGTGAAGGACCAGATGTCGTCGTCGGCGGCGAGCGTGCCGACTTCGACGTCGTTGATGCTCGCGATCAGGCGGCGGCCGGCGATGCTCGCGCTCGTGCCGTCGGCTTGCTGCTGTTCAGCCATCCGTCTGCTCCCGCGCCGCCTTGCGCTTTTCCGCGCGCTCGACTCGGGCATAGCGCTTTTGCTCTTCGCTTGCGAAAAGTTCGGCGGCGGCGTCCGGAATATCGACGCTCACGCGCACGCCCAGCCCTTCCAGCACCTGGAAAAGCTTGCCCCAGTGCACGCTTTCCGCGCCCTTTTCGACTTTGCCGAGAAAGCTCTCGCTTACGCCGATGCTGCCCGCGGCGTCGTCCTGACGCAGGCGTTGCGCTTTGCGCGCGGCGCGCACTGCCACGCCGATGTCATGCGATTCAATGAGATCGATTTTCATGGATTGAATCCGTGTGATCGCAAGGATCATAGCAGCCGTTCAACCCGGTCTGCAACTTATCCATTCGATCAGCGGGATTTTTTGATTAAACTTTCTATGTCGCACCATTTCGTTGCGATCGCACGGATAATCCGTAGCAACGTCAGTCACGCGGATTAATCCCGCAGCTCACACGGATTGAAAAAAAAGGCGGTGCATCGCTCCACCGCCTTCCAGACCGCCGACCGCTTCGCTCAATGCACGACGCGATCGAACACGAACTGCCCTTCCCGCACGTCGACGGGGATCACGTCCTTCGGACCGAACTTGCCGGCCAGAATCAGCTTGGCGACCGGATTCTCGATCTCCTGCTGGATCGCGCGCTTCAGCGGCCGCGCGCCGAAATGCGGGTCGTAGCCGACCTTGCCGATCTGCTCCAGCGCGGAGTCGGACACGTCCAGCTGCATGTCGAGCTTCGCGAGCCGGTCGTGCAGACGCTCCAGCTGAATCTTCGCAATCGACTGGATGTTGCTGCGATCGAGCGAATGGAACACGACCACATCGTCGATCCGGTTCAGGAACTCGGGCCGGAAATGCAGCTTCACCTCTTCCCAGACCGCGTCCTTCACCGCTTCGTGCGGTTCGTCGACCATCGCCTGGATCACCTGCGAGCCGAGGTTCGACGTCATCACGATCACCGTATTCTTGAAGTCGACCGTGCGTCCCTGGCCGTCCGTCATGCGGCCGTCGTCGAGCACTTGCAAGAGCACGTTGAACACGTCCGGATGCGCCTTCTCGATTTCATCGAGCAGGATCACGCTGTACGGCTTGCGTCGCACCGCTTCGGTCAGGTAACCGCCTTCCTCGTAGCCGACATAACCCGGCGGCGCGCCGATCAGCCGCGCGACGCTGTGCTTCTCCATGAACTCGCTCATGTCGATGCGGATCAGGTGATCTTCCGAGTCGAACAGGAACGCGGCGAGCGCCTTGCACAGCTCGGTCTTGCCGACGCCCGTCGGCCCGAGGAACAGGAACGAGCCATACGGCCGGTTCGGGTCCGAGAGACCGGCGCGCGAACGGCGGATCGCGTCGGCGACGGCGCCGATCGCTTCGTTTTGCCCGATCACGCGCTCATGCAGCTTGCCCTCGATCTGCAGGAGTTTTTCGCGCTCGCCCTGCATCATCCGCGACACGGGAATGCCGGTGGAACGCGACACGACTTCCGCGATTTCCTCCGCGCCGACCTGCGTGCGCAAGAGACGCGGCCGCGTCGGATTGTTCTGCTCCGTGGCTTCGGCTTGCGTGACCTGCTTCAGACGCGTCTCAAGTTCGGGCAGCTTGCCGTACTGCAATTCGGCGACTTTTTCGAGCTTGCCCTCGCGCTGCAAACGCGTGATGTCCGCGCGCACTTTCTCGATCTCTTCCTTCAGGAGCGCGCTGCCCTGCACCGTCGCTTTCTCGGCGGTCCAGATTTCCTCCAGATCGGAATATTCGCGATTGAGCCGTTCGATTTCCTCTTCGATCAGTTGCAGACGCTTTTGCGACGCTTCGTCCTTTTCCTTCTTGACGGCCTCGCGCTCGATCTTCAGCTGGATCAGCCGGCGGTCGAGCCGGTCCATTTCTTCCGGCTTCGAATCGATTTCCATCTTGATCTTCGAGGCCGCTTCGTCGATCAGGTCGATCGCCTTGTCGGGCAGGAAGCGGTCCGTGATGTAGCGATGCGACAGTTCCGCCGCCGCGACGATCGCCGGATCGGTGATATCGACGCCGTGGTGCAGCTCGTACTTTTCCTGCAAGCCGCGCAGGATCGCGATGGTCGCCTCCACCGACGGCTCGTCGACCAGCACCTTCTGGAAGCGCCGTTCGAGCGCCGCGTCCTTCTCGATGTACTTGCGGTATTCGTCGAGCGTGGTCGCGCCGACGCAATGCAGCTCGCCGCGCGACAGCGCCGGCTTCAGCATGTTGCCCGCGTCCATCGCGCCTTCGGCCTTGCCTGCGCCGACCATCGTATGGATTTCGTCGATGAAGACGATGGTCTGGCCTTCGTCCTTCGCGATGTCGTTGAGCACGGCCTTCAGCCGCTCCTCGAACTCGCCGCGATACTTCGCGCCCGCGAGCAGCGCAGCCATGTCGAGCGAGAGCACGCGCTTGTTCTTGAGCGTCTCCGGCACCTCGCCGTTGACGATGCGCTGCGCGAGCCCTTCGACGATCGCCGTCTTGCCGACGCCCGGCTCGCCGATCAGCACCGGATTGTTCTTCGTGCGGCGCTGCAGGATCTGGATCGCGCGACGGATTTCGTCGTCACGGCCGATCACGGGGTCGAGCTTGCCCGAGCGCGCGCGCTCCGTCAGGTCGACCGTGTATTTCTTGAGCGCTTCGCGCTGGCTCTCGGCGTCCTGGCTATTGACCTGCGCGCCGCCGCGCACCGCGTTGATCGCGGCTTCGAGCGCACGGCGCGTCAAGCCGTGCTGCTTCGCGATACGGCCGGTTTCGCCCTTGTCGTCGGCCACCGCGAGCAGGAACATTTCGCTCGCGATGTAGGTGTCGTTGAGCTTTTGCGCTTCCTTGTCGGCGCTGTTGAGCAGGCCGGCCAGATCGCGGCTGACCTGCACGTTGCCGTCCGTGCCGCGCACTTGCGGCAGGCGCGTGATGGCGTCGTTGAGCGCCGTTTGCAGCGCCTGCACCTGCACGCCCGCGTGCGACAGCAGCGAACGCGCCGAACCGTCCTGCTGCGCGATCAGCGCCGCCAGCAGATGCACCGGCTCGATGTACTGGTTGTCATGGCCGACCGCGAGACTTTGCGCGTCGGACAGCGCTTCCTGGAACTTCGTGGTTAGTTTGTCGATTCTCATTATTGAGACCTCCAATTCGGAATGTGTTCAAAATGAGGTGTTTTTCGGCGCTTTCAAGCGTCTAAATGCCTGTCTCGCGCATTTTTTCGACTTTCGACAAATCCTGGCGGCTCTCAACGGTGCGCCGAGGCCAGCGTGCTACCGCCGGACGGCATCAACCGCACGATGCCGAGCAGCCCGGCCAGTTCGTTCGCCGGTTGCGCCAGTTCGCCGATCGTGTGGCGGTCCAGCTCGGCGAGGAACGCATCGCGAGCGGCGGCAAAGACGCCCTTTAGCCGGCAATGCGCCTGAATCACGCAATGGCGATGCGCCTCGTCGTCGGAGAAACAGCCGACGAGCGCGAAATCGTGCTCCGTCTTGCGCACGATTTCACCGATCGTCAGCGCGCCCGAACGTTCGTTCAGTCTGAGTCCGCCATTGCGCCCGCGCACGGTCTCGATCCAGCCGAGTTCGCCGAGCCGCTGGACGACCTTCATCAAATGATTCTTGGAAATGCCGTAGGCGTCGGAGATTTCCTGGATCGTCGTGAGCCCTTCCGTGCGCACGGCGAGGTAGAGCATGACGCGCAACGAGTAATCGGTGTAATCGGTGAGTCGCATGGTTCGATGCACGCGCGACAGCGCGATGAGGCAAAACGACGAATGAAACCGGGCGCAAGCGGTAAGAAACGCTCCGGCGAAGCGCAGGGGACCTGCAAATCCGCCGGAAGCCGCCCTGCGCACGAGGGATAATGGCGGGGCCCGCGGCGATCGGCGGCTAGAATGCGTTGCCGCCGACGGATCGCGCGCGAGCGCCATTGGTCAGGCGACATTGTGCGTCAGATCGCGCCCGGCCGTCACCCTTCGCGCGAATCCCCGAATCACCGTCAAGATCATGAACCAGCGAACCGACACCGCCGATCCGTCCCCGCGCCACACGCAAGCCGACGAAACCAATATCCGGGCGCTCGTGGAAGCGTTTTACCGGCGTGTCGACGACGATCCGCTCCTCGGCCCGATTTTTTCGCGCGAACTCACCGGCCGCTGGGACGATCATCTCGCGAAGATGACGACCTTCTGGTCGAGTCTCGTGCTCGGCTCAAAGCAGTATCGCGGGAACGTGCAGGAGGCGCACCGGCCGCTCGGCGATATCGAGCCGCAGCACTTCGCGCGCTGGCTGTCGCTGTTCCTCGATACGGTGGAATCGCGCTACGAGCCGGCTGCGGCCGTGCTCTTCATGGAGCCGGCGCTGCGCATCGCGCAGAGTCTGCAACTGAGCAAATTCGGCTGGGACTACCGGATTCCGGACGCGCAGGTCGACTTGCTCGCGGCGCTCAAGCGGCTGCGCACCGGCGACGCCGCGCCCGATCTGCCCGCGCGCGGCAACGGCGAACCGTTTCCGGCGACCTTCGTCGGGCGCGGCAACAGCGAAGACTGAGCGGCATTCAGTCCGGCTGCGTGTCGTCCGCCGCGGCGTTCCAGCGCTTCAGGGCGGAATCGTCGGATTCGCGTGCGTCGACCCAGCGCTCGCCGGCTTCGGTCTTCTCCTTCTTCCAGAACGGCGCCTGCGTCTTCAGGTAATCCATCACGAACGCGCACGATTCGAACGCCTCGGCGCGATGCATCGCGGTCGTCGCCACCAGCACGATCTGGTCGAGCGGCTTGAGCAGGCCGACGCGATGCACGATCAGCACGTCGGAGCCCGGCCAGCGCTCGCGGGCCAGTCGCGCGATCGCTTCGAGCGACTTCTCGGTCATGCCGGGGTAATGCTCCAGCTCCATCGTTTCGACCGCGCTGCCTTCGTTCAGATCGCGCACGGTCCCGACGAAGCACGCCACGGCGCCCACCTTCGGATTCTGCGCACGCAACGCGGCGACTTCCGCGCTGAGGTCGAAATCGGCCTCCTGCACCCGGACGATGCTCATCTCAGCCACCCGTGACCGGCGGGAAGAACGCGACTTCGCAGCCTTCGGTGATGCGCTGCGTCGGGTCGGTCATCACGTGATTGCAGGCCATGCGCAGCGCGCGCCCTTCCGCGAGCGTTTCCGCCCACGCGCCGCCGCGCGCGCGCAGCCAGGCGCGCACGTCGCCGACGTTGACGATGCCGTCCGGCACCTCGACGCTCTCGTTCGCGACGCCGAGCGCTTCGCGCACGCTCGCGAAAAATCTCAGTTCCACTTTCATGTTTGCCTTTTGCCTTTGTACCGTTCAGCGCATCAGTTCCGAGAACGGAATGAAGCGCACGATCTCGCCCGCGCTGATCGCGTGATTCGGCGGATTGTCGATGAGGCCGTCGCCCCAGACCGTCGAGGTCAGCACGGCCGAACTCTGGTTTTCGAAGACGTCGAGCCCGCCTGCGTCGTTCACCCGCGCGCGCAGGAATTCGTTGCGGCGATCGCCCTTTTTCTGCGTGAAGTCGGCGCGCATCGAATAGACGCGCGGCGCGACCGCCTCGACGCCCGCGAGCCGCAGGATGAACGGCCGCACGAACAGCAGGAACGTGCAGAAACTCGACACCGGATTGCCCGGCAAGCCGATGAAGAACGCCTCGTCGCCTTCGCTCTCGCTCCCCCGCCGCACCGCGCCGAACGCGAGCGGCTTACCGGGTTTCATCGCGATCTGCCACATCGAGATGCGTCCCTCCGCCTCGACCGCCGGCTTCACGTGATCCTCCTCGCCGACGGACACGCCGCCGCACGTCAGGATCAGGTCGTGATCGCGGGCGGCCTGCCGCAGCGTGTCGCGCGTCGCGTCGAGGCGGTCGGGCACGATGCCGAGATCGGTCACGTCGCAATCGAGTTTCGCGAGCAGCGCGCGCAACGTGAAGCGGTTCGAGTTGTAGATCGCGCCTTCCTTCAGCGGCTCGCCGGGCATCGTGAGTTCGTCGCCGGTGAAAAACACCGCGACGCGCGTGCGACGCACGACGTCGAGCCGCGCGCAGCCGACCGACGCCACGAGTCCGAGCGCCTGCGGCGTGAGACGCGTGCCGGCGGGCAGGATCACGGAACCCTTTTCGATGTCCGCGCCCTGCCGCGTGATCCATTCGCCCGCTTCGGGAGCTGCTTCGAAGGCGACGCGTCCGTCGTCGGACACGCTCGCCATTTCCTGCATGACGATGGCGTCGGCGCCGGGCGGCACGGTCGCGCCGGTGAAAACGCGCGCCGCCGTGCCCGTCGCGAGCGGCGCGGCGACGTGCCCGGCGGGCACGCGCTGCGAGACCGCGAGCGCCACCGGCCGCGCCGTCGATGCCTGCGCGAGTTCGGCGCTGCGCACCGCGTAGCCGTCCATCGAACTGGTGTGCATGGGCGGGACATCGAGCGGCGACACGACATCGGCGGCGAGGACGCGGCCGAGCGCATCGAGGGTGTCAATGGACTCGACACCCTCGACCTGCCGGGCGGCGGCGAGGAGGATGCCGAGCGCTTCGGCGGTGGCGAGCATCGGCGGACGTGAGGCGGGTGTGGACATGGACTCGGAAGCGAGGCGCGGCGCGCGTGATGATCGATCCGGTCATTGTAGCGACAAGCGCCAGGGCCCAAGCGAAGGCCCCTGCGGTGATACACTTCCACCACACTTTCCTCCTCCTTTTCCCATGAAATTCTGTTCCGTCTGCGGCCACGAGGTCAGCCTGAGCATTCCGCCCGGCGACAACCGCGAACGCTTCGTGTGCGGGAGTTGCAGCACCGTCCACTATCAGAATCCGCGCAACGTCGTCGGCACGGTGCCGGTCTGGGACGACAAGGTGCTGCTCTGCCGCCGCGCGATCGAACCGCGCTACGGTTACTGGACGCTGCCCGCGGGCTTCATGGAAATGGACGAGACGACAAGCGAAGGCGCCGCGCGCGAAACGCTGGAGGAAGCGGGCGCGCGCGTCGAGATCCAGAGTCTTTTCACGCTGCTGAACGTGCCGCACGTGCATCAGGTGCATCTGTTCTATCTCGCGCGGCTGCTCGACATCGAACTCGACGCCGGCGAGGAAAGCCTGGAAGTGAAACTCTTCGACGAAAGCGAAATCCCCTGGGACGAGATCGCGTTCCCGACGGTCGGCCAGACGCTGCGCTTTTTCTTCGCCGACCGCGCTGCCGGCACCTATACGCTCCACACCGGCGACATCTTCCGCACCCTGCGCGACGGCTGACGGAGCCGAACATGGTCCCGTGGCTCGCCTCCGACGATCCGTTTCCGCCGGTCGAGCGTGCGCTCGGCGCGTCGAGCGGCGCGCCGGGCCTGCTCGCCGCGAGCGCCGACCTGCTGCCGGCGCGTCTCATCGACGCCTACCGGCACGGCATCTTCCCGTGGTATTCCGACGGCCAGCCGGTGCTCTGGTGGAGCCCCGACCCGCGCATGGTCCTCGTGCCGCGCGAGTTCAAGCTGTCCGATTCGCTGAAGAAGACGTTAAGGCGCGTGCTGCGCGAGCCGCAATGGGAAGTGCGCGTCGACCACGATTTCGCCGCCGTCATGCGCGCCTGCGCCGACACCCCGCGCGAGGGCCAGCGCGGGACCTGGATCACCGCGGACATCGTCGAGGCGTATTCGACGCTGCATCGCGCGGGCGACGCCCACAGCATCGAAACCTGGTTCGACGGCGAGCGGGTCGGCGGTCTTTACGGCGTGTCGTTCGGGAAGATGTTCTTCGGCGAATCGATGTTCGCGCACAAGAGCGATGCCTCGAAAATCGCGCTCGCGGCGCTCGTCTCGCACTTGCGCCGCCATGAAATTGAGATGATAGACTGTCAGCAGAACACGTCGCATCTGGCGTCGCTGGGCGGTCGCGAGATTCCGCGCAAGCGCTTCATGGCGCACCTGCAAGGCGCGGTCGAGAAGCCGCCGATCCCCTGGCACTTCGACAAATCCGTCCTTCGCGATTTGCTTGCGCGGTAGGATCGCCAAACGCCAGGCGCGCCCGGTGCGACGTTGCATGACTCGATGACCGCCGCGCGGCGATGAGCCATCGCGCGACGTGTTTGTGACCGAGAGTAGACGCCTCCGAGAGCCGCCAACGTGACTCACCCCAACGAGCTGCCGCTTTCACCGCTTTCCGCGCTGCAATTCTATGCAACGGCGCCCTATCCTTGCAGCTATCTGGAAGGGCATGTCGCACGCTCGCAAGTCGCCACACCGAGCCATCTGATCAACTCCGACGTCTATACCGAACTCGTCAAGGCCGGCTTCCGGCGCTCGGGCGTCTTCACCTATCGTCCGTATTGCGACGGGTGCCGCGCGTGCGTGCCGGTGCGCGTGCCCGTCGAACGCTTCTCGCCGAACCGCACGCAGCGGCGCGTCTGGAAGCAGCACGGCGAACTGATCGCGAGCGTCGCGCCGCTTCATTACGACGAAGAACATTACGCGCTCTACATGCGCTATCAGTCGGCGCGGCACGCGGGCGGCGGCATGGACCGCGACAGCCGCGACCAGTACGAGCAGTTCCTGCTGCAAAGCCGGATCAATTCGCGAATGGTCGAGTTCCGCGAGCCGGCGCATCCGGGCCATCCGGACGAACCCGGCGAACTGCGCATGATCAGCATGATCGACATCCTGGGCGACGGGCTCTCGTCGGTGTACACGTTCTTCGAGCCGGGACTCGCGCACACCAGCTTCGGCACCTACAACATCCTCTGGCAGATCGAACAGGCGAGAAGCCTCGACCTGCCGCACGTCTATCTCGGCTACTGGATCCGCCAGAGCGACAAGATGGCGTACAAGGCCAATTTCCGCCCGCTGGAAGGGCTCGTCGACGGCCAGTGGTCACTGCTCGATCCCGCGACGATGCATTCCGCCGGCACCCCGCCGATGCCGGGAAAGATGCCGCGCGCGGAACGCAGCGGGCGGTAGGACGCCCGCGCGATCGGACGAATCCGCATCCCGCCAGCCGCGTCGCCCAAAAGGGCTAAAATAGCGGGTTTAAAATTTCGCCGTCGCCGGCTCCCTCCTCGTGTTCAGTTCACTCTATCCGCTCGCGCGCGCGCAGCTCTTTCGCATGGACGCCGAAGACGCCCACCATCTGACGCTGCGCATGCTCGGCGCCGCCGGGCGCACCGGGCTCGCGGGCATGCTCGCGAAGCAGTTGCCGGACTCGCCGCGCACCGTGATGGGCCTCACGTTCCGCAATCCGGTCGGCCTCGCAGCGGGTCTCGACAAGGACGGCGCGTGCATCGACGGACTCGCCGCGCTCGGTTTCGGCTTCATCGAGGTGGGAACGGTCACGCCGCGCGCGCAAGCAGGCAATCCGCGCCCGCGCATCTTCCGGCTGCCGGAAGCGAACGCGCTCATCAACCGGATGGGCTTCAACAACGGCGGCGTCGACCAGTTCGTCGCGAACGTGCAGGCGGCGCGCTATCGAGGCATGCTCGGGCTGAATATCGGCAAGAACGCCGACACGCCGATCGAGCGCGCCGCCGACGACTATCTCTACTGCCTCGAACGCGTCTATCCGTTCGCGAGCTATGTGACGATCAACATCTCGTCGCCGAACACGAAGAATCTGCGTCAGTTGCAAGGCGCGGACGAACTCGATTCGCTGCTCGGCGCGCTGAAGGACAAGCAGCAGCGACTCGCCGACATGCACGGCAAGCTCGTGCCGCTCGCGCTGAAAATCGCGCCCGATCTCGACGACGAACAAATCAAGGCGATTGCCGGCACGCTCCTGCGTCACCGCATCGACGGCGTGATCGCGACCAACACGACGCTCTCGCGCACCGCCGTGACCGGCATGCCGCACGGCGAGGAAGCCGGCGGCCTGTCCGGCCGGCCGGTCTTCGATGCGTCGAACGACGTGATCCGCAAGCTGCGCGCAGAAGTCGGGACGGACGTGCCGATCATCGGCGTCGGCGGGATTTTCTCGGGCGCCGACGCGCGCGCGAAGCTCGCGGCGGGCGCATCGCTTGTGCAGCTCTACACCGGCCTCATCTATCGCGGACCCGCGCTCGTGACCGAGTGCGTCGAGGCGCTCGCGTAATATAGAAATAGACAAACGGTATTTAAGGGACGATTGCATTCTGCCTATCATCGCTCCACTTGAATCCCTACCGATTCCAACCCAGAGGTATCGAAAACAATGAAACTGTCTCTGCTCAAGAAAGTGCTGGTCGCCGGGCTGATCGGCGCGTCGCTCTCGGCCGCGGCGCACGCCGAAGACCTGCTCGACTCCGTCAAGGCGCGCGGCACGCTGCGCGTCGGGCTCGAAGGCACGTTCCCGCCGTTCAACTCGAAGTCGCCGCAGGGTGAACTCGTCGGCTACGACGTCGACATCGCGAAGGCTGTGGCCGCGAAGCTCGGCGTGAAGCCGGAATTCGTCACGACGGAGTGGAGCGGCATCATCGCGGGCCTGCAGGCAGGCAAGTTCGACGTGATCGTGAACCAGGTCGGCATCACCGATGCGCGCAAGGCGACGCTCGATTTCTCGCCCGCGTACACGTACTCGAATGCGCAACTGATCCAGCGCAAGGACGACACGCGCGAATTCAAGTCGCTCGACGAACTGAAGGGCAAGAAGCTCGGCGTCGGTCTCGGCACGAACTACATGGACATGGCGAAGGCGGTGCCGGGCATCGACGTGAAGACGTATCCGGGCGCGCCCGAATACCTTCGCGATCTCGCCGCCGGCCGGCTCGACGCCGCGCTCAACGACCGCCTGATGCTCGCGTACCTGATGAAGAACTCGCAGTTGCCGCTGCGCACGGGCGCGAACCTCGGCGCGGGCAATCCGTCGGGCATTCCGTTCAAGAAGGGCAATCCGAAGTTCCAGAAGGCCATCGACGATGCGATGACCCAGCTCGAACAGGACGGCACCTTCACGAAGATCTCGCAAAAGTGGTTTGGCATCGACGTGACCAAGCCCGCGAAGTAACGCATCCCGCAGATCCCGAGGGCGGCGCCGGCAAGCGGTGCCGCCCTTCTCTTTTCCGTGCCCGGTTTATGATGTGCGCTTTCTCGCCCGGCGCCATTGCCAGCTAACGTCACACGTCCATGTCCACGACCTCCCTGCTCGTCCAATCCGCACCGGTCCTCGCGCAAGGCGCGCTCCTGACGATCAAGTTCGCGGTCTATTCGATGTTCTTCGGCCTGATCGCGGCCGTCGTGCTGGCGCTGATGGGCATCAGCGAAAACCGGGCGCTCGCCGCGGCCGGGCGCTGCTACGTGAGCGTGATGCGCGGCACGCCGCTGCTCGTGCAGATCTTCGTCATCTATTACGGGCTGCCGAGCCTCGGGATCTCGCTCGAACCGACGCCCGCGGGCGTGATCGCGCTGTCGGCGAACGTCGCGGCGTACCTGTCGGAAAGCATGCGCGGCGCGATTCTCGGCATCCATCGCGGACAGTGGCTCGCGGCCTTCAGCCTCGGCCTGTCGCGCACGCAGACGCTGCGCTACGTGATCGCGCCGCAGGCGCTGCGAATCGCGGTGCCGAGTCTGTCGAACAGCCTGATCAGTCTCATCAAGGACACGTCGCTCGTCTCGGTGATCACCGTGACGGAGCTTCTGAGAAGCGCGCAGGAAGTGATTGCGGCGACCTATCAGCCGCTGCCGCTCTATCTCGCGGCGGCGTTCGTCTACTGGGTGCTGTGCAGCGTGCTGGAACTGGTGCAGCGGCGCGTCGAGCGGCGTCTCGCGCTGCCGGGAAGGCACTGAGCGCGCGACGCTTCACTGCGACACACGCAAAGCCGCCCGCCTCGGGCGGCTTTTTGCATCCGGATGCCCTTATCGCGTCGCGCTGAGATAGAACGCGCCCGTGCGCTGCGGCGTGACGCCGACGAAGGTCAGTTGCCCGTTGATCACCGTCGACTCGATCGGCAGCGACACGCCGTTGCCGATCGCGCATGCCGCGCTGGTGAAGGTGAGCGTGCCGTCGAGCACGTGCTTGCCGGTCGAACGCGGCCTGACGCTGCCGGTGAACGTGCAGCCGCCTTGCTGGCCGGTCAGCGAGCCGTCGGCGGCGAAGTTGACGGTCGTCATCACGGGCACGGTGTTGTGCCAGGCGCCCAGCACGTCGGCGACGGCGAGCGGCGTGTCGTACACCGTGTTGTAGTTGCCGTTGAACTGCAGCGTGCCCGGCGTGGTCGCGGAAAACGACGTCTTCGCGAGGAACGTGCCGTTGACGGCCGTCGCCTGCACCGCGCCGCTCGTCGCGAAGACGACCGCCGCCGGATCGGTGAACGCGCCGTCGGTGGCGGTCATGATGCCCTCGACGAGCCACGTGAAGAGTCCGCCCGACGTGTAGACGCTGAAATACTGGCCGTTCTCGAGCACGAGCGTCTGGACCGAAAGACCGTTGTTGGTCGCGCCGCCCCAGATGCCTTCGGGCAGCGCATGCGAGGTTTTCGGGGTGCAGCTCTTGTTGAGGTTGGCGTCGGTCGTGCAGACCTGGTCGCTCGAACCGCCTCCGCACGCGGCGAGGACGGGCAAGACGAGCAGCATGAGTTTCGACAGGATTTTCATAGGGACGTGAATTCGGCGTTGGCTTCGCGAGCGGACGAAAGTGAACATGAGCCAGCGTTCGCAAGCGAACGCGGCCCCGGTACGCGAAGTTAACGACGAGCCCCAAGCAAACTTGATGCGGGCAATCCCGCATGACGATCGGCGCGTCAGTCCGACTCGAAAGGGAAACGCAGGCCGAGGTCACGGCGCGCGGCATCGGTGATGGCGATCATGCGCATGGAGGTGGCGTGCGGCATCAACGGGCTTTCGATCGCGCCCGCGCGCAGCAGTTCGCAGAAGTGCGCGGTCTCGTAGTTGAGGCCGCCGCCTTCGAACGGCGCATCGAGTTCGACCTTGCGGCCGTCCAGATAGGTGACGCTCGCGCGGGCCGGATTCCACCAGTTCTCGTGGATCGTCACGGTGCCGCCGGTGCCCGCGATCAGCGCATCGCCGCGGCCTTGCAAGTCGAGCCCGCAGAAAAGCTGCGAAATGCCGCGCTCGTGGCGCACGTTCAGGCTCGCGAAGGTATCGACGCCGCTCTCGCCGATACGCCCGATCGTCTGCACGTCGAGCGCTTCACCGAGCCAGTCGACGGCGAGAAACGCCTCGTAGATGCCGATGTCGAGCAGCGCGCCGCCACCGGTTTCCTTCGAAAACGACGGATGCGTCGAGGGCACGTTCGCGATCGAACAACCGGCGCGCACGAGCCCGATCTCGCCGATGGGGTCGGCGGCGAGATGCGCGCGCAACTGCGTATAGAGCGGATAGAACGGCGGCTTCATGGCTTCCATGAAGAGCCGTTTCGCGGCGCGCGCGGCATCGATCATCTGTTGCAGGCAACGGGCGTTGACGGCCGCCGGCTTCTCGCACAGCACCGGCTTGCCCGCCGCGAACGCACGCAGCGCGTAATCGGGATGGCTGTCCTGATGCGTCGCAATATAGAGCGCGTCGATCTCGCCGAGCATCGCGTCGAATTCGACGGCGCGCGCATTGAACGGCGCCGCGAGCGCCCGCGCGGACTCGATGCGCCGCGACGCGACGCAGGCGAGTTCGGTGCCCGGCACGTGCGCAAGCCCTTCGGCGAAACGCCGCGCGATCCGTCCCGCGCCGACGATGCCCCAGCGGATCGTGGTGTCGTTGGTCATCGGTATGCCGGTCCTCCGTTTGGTCTGGTCGGTGGCATTGTGCCTGAAGCACACGCGCCGCCGAAAGCGTTGCGCCCAAACGAAAAACCGGGGCAAGCCCCGGTTCATTCTCAGCACCGCCCGACACGCCAACGCGTTTCAGGCCGACGCCCCGATCGGCGGATTCGCGCCGCTTCGTTCGAGCGAAAACGCACGCCCCACTTCCTCGGCGGCCATGTCGATCAGCTCGCGCGTCGCGCGTTCGGCGCCCTGGGCGTCCTTCGCCTCGATCGCCTCGACCACGCTGCGCTGCGCGGCGAGCGTCGCTTCCCGCACCGACTCGATGCCGTCGACGATCGGATTGACCGTCACCAGCGCGCCGCGCACGATCGCGGTCATCTGGCGGAAGAACTGGTTGCCGCTCGCGCCGACGATGCGCGTGTGCAGCGCCTCGTCGGCCGCCTGGTATTCCGGCTCGCCGACCTGCAAACGTTCGAGCGCGTCGAACGCGTCGCGGATGCCGGCGACCTCCTCCGGCGTCGCGCGTGCCGCAGCGAGCGCGGCCGCGCGCGGCTCGATCAGCATGCGGAATTCGATTACATCGCGGAGAAACGTCTGATCCGGCTTGGCACGAAAGCGCCAGCTCACCACGTCCTCGTCGATCAGCCGCCAGTCGCTCATCGGGCGGATGCGCGTACCGGTCTTCGGCCTCACGTCCAGCATATGGCGTGCGAGCAGCATGCTGAGCGCCTCGCGCATCACGGTGCGGCTGACGTCGAATTCCTTGGACAAAATGTCCTGTGGCGGCAGTATCGCGCCATATTTCTGCTCGACGATGCCGGAGACGAGCCCGTCCATCACCTTCGCCACCAGCGACCGCTCTTTGTTTTCATCCATCACGCTTCTCCCCTTGCGCATGACCGTAGCCGTATGCCTCTCGCGCATCGCCTTCGCGCTTCCCAAGCTGCGAAAAGCTCGGCAAGGGCCCCCGAAGGGCATTTGCCGTGCCTGATACGTTGCGTCTTCGCTCAGTCGAAATCCAGTTGGGAAAGTCCTGACAGGGTATTCCCTCTCGATTCGTCCTCGATAGCGGTCGTCCGCACATATCGCCCCGCGCTCTTTGTGTACCCACCGCGACCTTCCCTCCCGCTCTCTGCCCGCTCACATTGGAAGCGACGCTCGGAATCGTCGGCTTCGTCGGCTTCAACAGCCTCGTTTGTCGCGCGCGCTTCGTCGGATGAATCGCGGCAACTGTCCGCACACGCGCCGCCTTTCGTCAGTGAAACTGAAGAAAGGCGGCGCGTGATGTTCCGCTTGGCGCGAGGACCTCGAATCGTTTCGGAAATCGAATCGGTCTGGCATTCATTTGACCAAGCATCCCGTGGTCCTTCTGTGCGCACGCGAACGCTTCGGCTTGCAGAGGGACGTATTGTCTGCTCACGTGCGCCCGCGGACGGTGCGGCAATGCCGCGCAAACGATTTCGGGCCGCCTGAATGCGAAACGGCGATCCGTCAGGATCGCCGCATGATTCGATGCCGCGTCGTCGCCTGGGTGCGGACGGCGACGACGGCGTACCCTCAAGCGCGGGATGTCGGCTCATATCGCACCGTCGGGGGCGCGCCGCGCGCCCTGCGCCGCGCGCCGCTCGTCCATTGCCGCGCGCTCGGCGAGCGTGCGCTGGTAGATCGCCATGTACTCGCGGGCGACGCGCTCGACCGACAGGCCGTCGAGATTGCACTTCGCGCGCGCGCCGAGTTGCGCCCGCGCGTGCGTGTCCATCAGGAGCCAGCGCAACTTGGCGGCAAGCTGCTGCGGCTCGCCCGCATCGACGAGCACGCCGGCCGCGCCGCCTTCGAGCAGCTCCGGAATGCCGCCCGCGCGCGTGCCGACGATCGCGCAGCCCGCCTCGCGCGCTTCGACGATCGCGAGCGGACACGGATCGGCGTGCGAGGCGAGCGCGAAGACGTCGGTCTGAGCGAGATACGGCCGCGGGTCCGCCACGAAGCCGGCGAAGTGCACCGAATCCGCGATGCCGAGTCCCGCGGCAAGCTCTTCCATCGACAGGCGATCGGGACCGTCGCCGAGCAGGTACAGGTGCGGCTCCTTCATGAACTCGGGCGCATCGCGCGCCTCCGTGCGCACCTGGGCGAACGCGTGCAGCAGGTCCGCGATGCCTTTTCTTCTGAACATGCCCGCCACCGAGAGCACGTTGGGGTGCTTCAGACGCACCGGCCGCGCGGCCGGACGGCAGATGAGGCGCGGCGCATCCACGGCGCCGTTTCTCACGACCGAAAGACGTTCGGGCAGCATGCCGTGCTCGACGAGCGATTTCGCGACGGCCTCGCTCACCGCGACCATGCGGTCGCCGCAGCGCACGATCGACGGGCTCTTCTGGAATTCGTGATGCACGGTCGTGACGAGCGCGAAGCGCCGCCGCATGCCCGCGAAGCGCGAGACGAGCGCGCCCGTCATCATGTGCGCGTGAACGATGTCGGGATCGAAGCGATCGATGAGACGATTGAAGCCCGCGACCATCGACGGCACACGCCACGGTTGTCGCGACTGCTGCAGCAGCACGTGATTGATGCCGTGGCGCCGCAGGAGCGGCTCGAAGCCTCCGCCCGACGACGCCACCACCACGTCATGGCCGGTGCGTGCCTGCACGCAGGCAAGGTCCACCATCATGTTGACAGTGCCGTTGCCGATCGTTTGCGCATGGTTGGCGAGGTGGACGATTTTCATGAGGTCCGGTTCGAGGGACGGGGATCGGCGTAAATCGTATGCGTGAATCGTGGCTCGGCTCGCCTCGGGCTCCGGTGAGCGCTTCCTTGTGATGTTGCGGCGACGGTGCTCAGAGCAGCTCGAAAGTGTCGAACGCACCCGCGCGCACCGCCAGCGGTTTCGCCGCGCCCGCGGTATCGCGCGACTGGCGGCTTTTTCTCGTCAGTCCAATGAACGGCATGCCGTGCTCGAGGAACGGACCTTCCGTCTTGCGAAAGCCGAACGCTTCGTAGAATTCACGCAGGCTCACGGGCGCCGCGATCCGCACGCGACGGCCCGGCCAGCGCTCGGTCGCCACCGCGAGCACGCGTTCGATGAGCACTTCCGCCGTCCCGTCGCCGCGCCGAAGCGGACTTGTCAGGATCTTGTCGACCACCACTTCGGGATCCTCGACATCGCCTTCGTGAATGCGCGCATACGCGAGCACGGGCATCGGCCGCATCATGTCTTCGGTGGCGAACACATGCACGGCGGTTTCGTCGCGGCCATCGGCATCGAGATGCACGTGTGACTGTTCGACGACGAACACGGCACTGCGCGCGCGCAAGATCAGATACAGCTCGCGTGCGGTGAGTTGTTCGAAGTCCAGTGTTTTCCAGTTCATCAATTGGGTCTCCATGCTGACGGCGTCAAGCCGACGTTGCGACGTTCACACGTTACGTCCCGGGCAGGCGTTAATCAGTGCGCCATCGCACCGACGCTCCAGCATGCGGATTCGTTAAATAAGGCCGGCCACACATGACGTCGCGGGGAACGACGTCATGGCGGCAGGCATCTCATGCATGCGGGCTTTGTGATCGGACAGCGCGGCTTCGCACATCGTTCACGTATGACATAAGCACTTGCCTGCCCTGCATTCGAACGTGCCTCGGCGATTGCGTCCTGCCGCTCACGCGACCCTCAACGACATGGGAACATCCACATGAATACCGCCACCGATGCAGGCAGCGTCGCGTACGCGAATGTCGCGCACCCCTGCATCGAACGTTTGACGGTTCGCCGCGAGGTCACGGCATGAGCGCGTTTCATCTCACCGATGTATCCGGCTCCGGTCCGGACCGCGCGCGCGTCGTCAGTCTCGATCCGCTGAAGGTGCACGCGCGTCGCCATCAAACGCATGCGCTGCATCGCGGCGAGCGCATCTGGCACGACACCGACTCCCACGTCGATCTCTGGATCGAGCTGCTGCACGGTTACGCCTTCGAGCCGCGTGCCGCGCTCGCCTTCACCGTCACGCAGGACTTCGAGGACGATCAGTTCACGCTGCCGCGCGTGCCGGTCGACGACATCGACAAGCTGTTCGGCCTGCAGGTGCAGGAGCTGTCGATCTTCGATTCGCTCGAAGAACGCGTGCTCACGCAGACCCGCCGCGCGAACACCGTGCTCATCGAAGTGGACGCATTTCATTTGCCCGATACGCGCTCGATCGCGTATCACCGCGCGCACGTGAAGACGACCATCGGCGTCGATGCCATCGATCCCGACGCACGGCGTCTCTGCTATTTCCACAACACGGGCTACTACGTGCTCACCGGCGACGACTACGATCGCGTGCTGCATCGCCCGGACGCCGAAGGCGCGTCAAACGCGCTCTATCCGCATGTGGAATTCGTGAAGCATGCACGCGAAGCGCTCACGGGCACGGCGCTCGCCGAAGCTTCCGCCGATACGCTCTGCGCGCATCTGCTGCGGCGTCCCGAGGGCAATCCGGTCGGCCGCTGGCGCGCGGCGTTTGCCGGTCACGTCGAAACGATGCTCGAGCGCGGCGAGCCCTACGCGCAGCAGTATTCGGCCAACGTGATGCGGCAACTGGGATCGAACTTCGAGTTCCTAGCGCATTACCTCGGCTGGATGCGCAAGCAAGGCTTCGACATTCCACACGAAGCGCACGTGAGCGCGCAGAAGATGGCGAGCGAAGCGATGGTGCTGCAATGCAAGCTCGCGCGCGCGCTTTCACGGCAGCGGCGCGAACCCTGCGACGCGTCGTTCGACGTGCTCGAACGCGCGTACGAGCGTACGGTTCCGGTGCTCGCGGCAATCGTCTGCTAAATGCTTCGGCGTCCGACGATTCATCCATGCTGCAAAGCCGAATCGCGTGCTTCTTTCGCACGGTCGTACGCACCGTCGCGAAGTGAAACATTTCCGCGCGCGCCTTATCGTCAGCCGCAAGCGAAGCGGCTCGCGCAGGCGAGGTGCAGCGCGCAAACGTTGGCCGCCGACACGAAACGGCGCATCCGATGCGCTCGTTGGCCCGCTCATCCCCTGTCAGCGTGCTTCGGCGAGGGCCTTAGGTATGACGACATTTTTCTTGCTGTAGCGCCCGCTGCACCGCGCAGGTGCCCTCGGCGAATCGTTTCCGACGAATCACGCGATCCGGTGCAATGCGCCGTCCGGCGGGCCTTCGGCCCAGCCTGCAAGGCGCCGCGGGCAATTCGGAGCTGCCGGCCGAGCGACTGCGTTCGATAGCCCACGCAGGCGATGGAACACGGATGAATCATTTTTCAAACTCCCTACAAATGGAGGGGGCGATTGGGAGGGTGAACGGCGCGAGAGCCTTATCGGACCGTGGAATAAATACTGAAAGGCGCGCCTTGCGGACATTGACAGACAAATGGAAGCGCAATCCGCGACGATTCCTAAGACCAGCAATGTTCAAGACTGAAACAAAAACGGTTCGCTGCGCTGCGTCACGGATGGTCTTTGCTAGACGGCCCCATGGTGGCATTGACGTTGCCCCGACTGGCACGGTCCTCGCTAAATGAGTGGCGCAACCCGGCACGGCGCACAGAACAAAAAAATCAAGCGACGGCCGCGTGGCTACGGGGCTGGCGATGAAAAGTTTCAGAAGCAGTCGCACCGACTTCTCGAACGATTCGCGCCAGTAAAAAAATAGTGAAGCGCACGGCGCGAAGTTACGAGAGAAAAAATCATGCTGACCCTCCAGTCCGACCTGCATGGAAACCATTTGCTGGGCGCGCTTCCGGCGCACGAATGGCAAGCACTTACACCGCACCTCGAACTCGTTCAACTTCGCACCGAACAACTACTGTGTGATTCGGGCCAGCGCATTCATCACGTTTATTTCCCCACTACCGCGATCATCTCGCTCCTGCATACGATGGAAGACGGCGGCTCCGTCGAGATCGCCGCAGTCGGCCGCGAAGGCATGACGGGCGTGCCGGTGCTCACGGGCGGCGAAACGATGCCGACGCGCGTGCAGGTGCAATGTCCCGGCTTCGCGTACCGGATGAGCGCACAGGCACTGCGCGAACAGTTCGGCCGCTCCGACTTCCTGCGCCGCCTGATGCTGCTCTACATGCAGGCGCTGCTCACGCAAGTCGCGCAGACGGCGGCCTGCAACCGGCATCACTCGCTCAACAAGCAGCTCTGCCGCTGGCTTCTGATCGAGATCGACCGCACCGCGTCGAACGAGTTGCAGGTCACGCAGCAACTGATCGCGGACATGCTCGGCGTGCGCCGCGAAGGCGTGACCGAAGCGGCCGGCAAGCTGCACGATGCGGGCCTCATTCATCACAGCCGCGGCTGCATCAAGGTCGTCGATCGCGAAGGACTCGAAGCGCGTGCATGCGAATGCTACGGCCTCGTGAAGCGCGAATTCGACCGCCTGCTGCCGCGCCTGCGTGCGACCGAACCCTCGACCACGAGCGCCTGACAACAAGGGCGTGCCATGAGCGGTCAGCGGGGAGCACGACCATGATGTTCAATCGAACTGCGCGGTGTCTCGACGTCGCGTTGATCGTTGCGGGCGGACTGATCGCCCATTCGATGCGCTTCTCGTCGTCGAGCGATTTCAGCGACGTCGAGAAGCTCCTGATCGCGTTCAATAGCGTGCTCGCGCTCCTGCTCTTTCCGAGCTTTGGCGTCTACGAGACCTGGCGCGGCAAGGCGCTGCCCGGGATGCTCGCGCGCGTCGCGCTCGCGTGGATGGCGGTCGCCGCGACGAGCCTGCTCGTCGCCTTCACGCTGCACCGGATGGACGCGGTATCGCGCCTCTGGTTCGCCTATTCGACGATCATCGCGGGTGCGATGATCGTCGCGTCGAAGTGCGTCGTGTATCTCGGCCTGCGCGTGATGCGAAGCCGCGGGCTGAACCAGCGCACGGTGGCGATCGTCGGCGCGCAGGGCTTCGCCCGCACGCTGCTCGCCCATCTGAACCGCACGCCAGGCCAGGGCTTCACGCCCGTGTGCCTGCTCGACACGAGCGGCAACGAAGCGCTGCACGCCAGCGGGATCAGCCGTGCCGGCGGCGCGGGCAACACGCGTGCGGGCCGCCTGCCGGTGCTCAACGACTTCGACGAATTCGTCGCGAAGGTGCGCGCCGAAGGCATCAACGAAATCTGGCTCGCCTTGCCGCTCTCGGAAGAGCACACGATCTACCGCTTCGTGCACGCGATGCGCCATGACTTCGTGAACCTGCGCCTCATTCCGGACACGCGCAGCATGTCGCTCTTCAATCATTCGATGACCGACGTCGCGGGCCTGCCCACCATCAATCTGACGACATCGCCGGTCGGCACGCTGCAGATGTGGCCGAAGCTGCTGTTCGACCGCTGCTTCGCCGCCGCGGCGCTCACCGCGCTCGCGCCGCTCTTGATCTGCATCGCCATCGCGATCAAGGCAACCTCGAAGGGTCCGGTGCTGTTCACGCAGTTTCGCAAGGGCGCGGACGGACGGCCGTTTCGCATCTACAAGTTCCGCTCGATGGCGCTCCACAAGGAGCAGGCGGGCCACGTGACGCAGGCCAAGCGCAACGATCCGCGCGTGACGAAGATCGGCGCATTCCTGCGGCGCACGAGTCTCGACGAACTGCCGCAGTTCCTGAACGTGCTGTTCGGACAGATGTCGGTGGTGGGTCCACGCCCGCATGCGATCGAGCACGACGACCTCTACAAGGATCTCGTCTACGGCTACATGTTCCGCTACCGGATCAAGCCGGGCATCACCGGCTGGGCGCAGGTGAACGGCTATCGCGGTGCGACAACCAAGGTCGAGAAGATGGAGAGCCGCGTGAAGTTCGACCTCTTCTATATTCACAATTGGTCGTTCTGGTTCGACATCAAAATCGTCGCGATCACGATGTTCAAGGGGTTTGTCAGTCGCAACGCTTATTGAGCAACGCTTATTGAGGAGACCGGCGAGTCCGCCGAGCGTCGCAAGCGGACAAGCCCCAGAAAAGAGAAGGCCCGGCAGCGTGCTGCCGGGCCTTTCTCATTGGCATTATCCGCGCCGGTCCTGCCTCGCTGAGACGCTCCGCGCGAGCAGGCGGATTTCATAGAGCGCCGCGAGCATCGACAGATGCGCGCGCTCCGCCGCCGCTTCGTCCTTCGACATCCCGCCGCAAGTGCGCCCGCCCATGATCATGCCGAGACACAGCGCATAGCTGCTCGCGAAGTCGGCCGGTGAAGGCTCCAGGAGTTTCAGCCGCTCGTAGGCCGTGTCGAGTGCGTAGCGGAGATCGGCGTGCATCGAATGGAGGAATTCAGGATTGGCGGTTGTACGTCGGCTTCGAGCCCGGTTCGGACGCGGTCCGCGTTGTAGCGCTGCGAAGCCGCGCGCCTCCCTAGGCGTCGCCCTAAATTTCCATCTCGTTGCAGCAAGAACAGTACCGGCGCCCGGCCCGCACGAAGCGGAGCGCCAAAGCGCCACCGCAAAGGCCGAACGCAAAAGCGTCAGCCGCAGATGCGCAGTCGCGCGACGAAACGCGTGCCCTCTTCCGCCGAAGACGTGACGTCCAGCACCCCGCCATGCGCCTCGACGATGCGCGCGCAGATGTAGAGCCCGAGCCCGAGGCCGCCGCCCGGCCTGCTGGTCGCGGGACGCCAGTAGGGTTCGAAAACCTTCGACAGGTCGTCGGAGGCGATTGGCGTGCCGCCGTTCGTCACCGACAGCACGACGCAGTCCCCGTCGAGCGCCGCCTCGACGACGACCGGTTCGTCGTGCGCGCCATGCGTGAGCGCGTTGCCGAGCAGATTCGACAGCAGTTGCTGCACGCGGCCGCGGTCGCAGAACACGCGCTGCGCGATCGAAATGTGCTCGCGCACGGTGCGGCCTGGATTGGCGTCGCGCAATTCGGACACGACGTCGCAAAGCGCGGTGCGCAGATCGTCCTCGGGTTGAAGCGTCACGCCGATGCCCGCTCCCAGCCGGCCGCGCGCGAAATCGAGCACGTCGTCGATCAGGCGCGACATGCGGCGCGCGGTCGCCTGCAGGCGACGGCCAATGGAAACCGAATCGGGCTCGCGGCTCTTGCGCACGAGCAGCTCCGCGCTCGCGGAGACGGCGGCGAGCGGATTGCGCAGATCGTGGCCGAGCACCGCGATGAACTGCTCGCGCAGCTCCGCGGTCGCGCGTTCGTCGAAGAGCGCGGATTCGGCCGCGCGATGACGCCCTTCGCTGTCCAGTTGCAGCGCGATCAGCTCGGCGAAGAGCGTGAACATCGTGACCGTGCGCGGGTCGGAGACGACGCGCGGACGCGGATCGATGGCGCACAGGTTGCCGAAATACTCGCCGTTCGGCAGCACAATCGGCACCGAGATATAGCTTTCGATGTTGTAGATGCGCGGCGTGTGATGAGCGTTGTAGACGGGGTCCGTGCTCGCGTGATCGATCACAATCGGCATGCGCGCCGCGCGGGCCTCGATGCAGAGCGTGGTGTTGACGTCGAGCTGGCCGCCGGGCTTCAGCCCGAACTGGATGTCGTCCTGTACCGCGCAGGCGGTCCAGTTGCCGTCGGTCACGCGCGCGACGGCGGCGAAACCGAGGCCCGTGTTCTTGCAGATGACACGCAGCATCGAAGGCACGGCGCTGATGCGGCTGATCGCCTCGACATCGCGTGCAATGGCTTCTTTGCTGTCGTTCATCGTTGGCTGGGGAGCAAGCGTTTGCGCGTGAGAGGTGTCCTGCAATGCTACCTCAACCCGCTGTTTTTTCGAGATTTTTTGGCGCGGCGCGCGCCGCTGAAGAGCGCCGGCGCACGTTCGCGTGGACAAAAAAGCGACACGCGCAGGCGGGATCGCCGCGATTCGTAGCGACCGCTTAACTCACGCCTAACTCACCGCTTATTTCGGCGCGTCACGGATGTTGCACGTAGTCGATCCGCTCGACGCCCGTCTCTGTGCCGAGCAGGCATACGTTGGCGCCGCGCGCGGCGAAGAGGCCCACCGTCACCACGCCCGGCCACGCGTTGATCTGCGCTTCGAGCGCGCGAGGATCGGCAATGTCGAGGCCCTTCACGTCGATGATCTCGTTGCCGTTGTCGGTGATGAAAGGCGTGCCGTCCTTCTGCACGCGCACGATGGGCACGGCGCCGAGCGCGGCCACGCGCCGGCCGATCGCGGTGCGCGCCATCGGCACGACCTCGATCGGCAGCGGGAACTTGCCCATCACCGGCACGCGCTTCGTCGCGTCCGCGATGCACACGAACACGTCCGACACCGACGCCACGATTTTCTCGCGCGTGAGCGCCCCACCGCCGCCCTTGATCATCGCGCCGCTTGCGTCGATCTCGTCGGCGCCGTCGACATACACCGGCAGCGACTCGATTTCATTCAGGTCGAACACCTTGAAGCCATGCGATTCGAGCCGCGCGGTGGTCGCAAGCGAGCTCGACACCGCGCCGCGATAGCGCGCCTTAGACTTCGCGATTGCATCGATGAAACAGTTTGCCGTCGAGCCGGTGCCGACGCCGATCACCGCCCCTTCGGGCACGTTCACGTTCACATAGTCGGCCGCGGCCTGTCCGACCAGTTGCTTGAGTTCGTCTTGAGTCATGGAAGTGGGACTGCGAGAGGGGAAAACGTGATTTTAACGGACGAGCCGTGGCGCGACGCCGCTCAAAGCATGCGCAGGAAACCGAGCGGATCGTGCGAGCGCGCGACCGACGCGATGAACGCGAAGGTGGCGATCGCAAGCACGCCGGTGAACGCGCGCACGGCCTTCGTGCGGCCGCGTTTGAGCGCGAAAGTCCCGAGCACGATATAGACGACGAGCCCCGCGATTTTCGCCGAGAGCCAGGCCGCGTTCGCACCGAACCCGATGATCGCGACGAGCGCGAGTGCGCTCAGTAGCAGCGCGGTATCGATGACATGCGGGGCGATTCTGGTCGCGCGCTTGTGGAGAAGCGGCGAGTCGAGCAGCATCCAGAGCCAGCGCACGAAAAAACTCGCGATGCTCAGTGCCGCGAAGGTCATGTGAACCGCGCGCAGCGGCAGGAAGTAGTCGGACATGGCGTGGCTTTAGCGAAAGTATTTGTCGAGCAGGGCGGCGGCGATGGCGTCGCTTTCGGCGTCCGCGTCGCCGGCGTAGTCGCGCGGGCGGAAATGCATCTGGAATGCGCGGATGACGTGACGCGTCTTGTCGTCGAGGATGCCGTCGGTCGCCACCGTGTAGCCGTAGCGACGCAGCTTGTCCTGCAGCGCCTTGACGTCCGTCGGCGCCTTGGGATCGCGACCCGCGAGATGGCCTGCGACGTCGGCATCGTCGGGCCACGCGCCGACGCCCGCGTCGTACAGCGTGCGCCACGGAAAGAGCGGGCCGGGATCGATCTTGCGTTGCGGCGCGATGTCGCTATGGCCGACGACGCGCGTCGGCGGGATGCGATAGCGCGTGACGATGTCTTTCGAGAGCCGCACGAGCGCCTCGATCTGCGCGCCCGGATACGGCTGCCAGGTGCGGCCTTCGGGCGTATCGAGCGGACCGAGGTTCACGTTCTCGATGCCGATCGACGCCGCGTTCAGTTCCGTCGTCCCCTGCCATTCGCTGACGCCCGCGTGCCACGCGCGCTGTTCCTCGGGCACGAGCTGGTAGATGACAGGCTCGCCCTTTTCGAGCGCCGGTGCGTCCGGCACGACGTAATGCACGCTGACGTTCGGGCCGGTCAGGACTTCGATCGAGCCCGCCTCGCCGATCTCCGTGTAGTGCATGACGAGAAAGCGCACGCGGGAGTCGGCGCTCGTCGCGTGATGGCTCGTGTCGGCGACGTAGGTGCCACGGTCGATTCGGGTCACGGCGCAGGCAGAAAGGAACGCGCAAAGAAGCGCGGCGGCGGCAAAACGGAACGTCATCGATGCGTTATTTCTTCACCGACCGCTGCCGCACCGCTTCGAACAGACACACGCCGCTCGCCACCGACACATTCAGACTCTCGACCGTCCCCGCCATCGGTATGTTCATGATCTCGTCGCAGGTTTCGCGCGTGAGGCGGCGCATGCCCTCGCCTTCCGCGCCGACGACGATCGCAATCGGACCGTCGAGCTTCGTGTCGTAGAGGCTCGCGCTCGCTTCGCCCGCCGTGCCGACCACCCACACGCCCGCGTCCTTCAGTTCACGCAGCGCCCGCGCCAGGTTCGTCACGGTGATGTACGGCACGGTTTCGGCGGCGCCGCTCGCGACTTTCGCCGCCGTCGCGTTGAGGCCCGCTGAACGGTCGCGCGGCGCGATTACCGCGTGCGCGCCCGCCGCATCGGCGACGCGCAGGCACGCGCCGAGGTTGTGCGGATCGGTGACGCCGTCGAGCACGAGCAGAAGCGGCGTGCCCGAGACGCCGTCGAGCAACTCGGCGAGATTCTGCGCGAGCGGCATGTCATGCGCGCGCGCGACGACACCCTGATGCCCGACGTTGCCCGCGAGGCCCCACAGACGCGATTCATCGGCGGCGATCAGGCGCACGCCGGCTTCCTTCGCCGAGCGCAGGAAATCCGTCATGCGACGATCCTTGCGCGAGGGGTCGTACAACACTTCCTCGATCGTCGATGCATCTGCCCGAAGGCGCGCGGTGACCGCGTGAAAACCGTAGAGAACCTTGAGACGTGACATGACTCACCCAAACCTTTGAATAAAAAATCAAAACGCGGCCCGACGCGCTGTTCGCACATCGGGCCGCGCCGTATCGTTGATGACGCGCGAGGCCGGAAACGTATCCGCGCGTCAGCGCTTCTTGCGCGCCGCCCGTCCCGGCGACGCCGGCTTCGGCGCCGCGCCGTGCTTGCGCGCCGCGCCTGCGTCCTTGGTCGTCGCGAGCGCAGCGGAACCGCGCTTGCTGCCGCCGCGCCGCCGCGTGCTGGGCGTCTCGTCGTCGCCGGCGAACGGCCGCACGCGCGGTCCGGCCAACGCAGCGCTTGCCGCGTGCTCGGGCGCGCCCGGTGCGATGCGTCCCGAAGGCGGTTTCACCGGCGTGTCGCGCACGAGGCGGAAGTCGATCTTGCGCGAATCCAGATCGACGCGGCTTACCTGCACGCGCACGCGGTCCGACATCCGGTAGCGAATGCCGGTGCGCTCGCCGCGCAATTCGTTCTTGATCTCGTCGTACTGGAAATAGTCCGAACCGAGCTCGGTCACATGCACGAGCCCTTCGATAAAGAGCGAATCGAGCTGCACGAAGATGCCGAACGACGTCACGCCGTTCACCATCCCGCCGTATTCCTCGCCAAGCTTGTCGCGCATGAAATAGCACTTGAGCCACGCTTCGACGTCGCGCGAGGCTTCGTCGGCGCGCCGCTCATTCGACGAGCAATGCAGCCCCAGCTCTTCCCAGATCGCGACGTTGTTGCGCGAACGGCCGCGCGAGTCGTCGTCGGTCTTCTGCATCTCGCGCGCGGCTTTCGTGAGGCCGGTGCTGAGCGAAATCTCGTGGCCGATCGACGGCTGGTACTTCTTGCCTTGCAGGATCGCGTAGATCGCGCGGTGCGTGAGCAGGTCGGGATAGCGGCGGATCGGGCTCGTGAAGTGCGCGTACGCCTCGTAAGCGAGACCGAAGTGACCGATGTTGTCCGGACTGTAGACGGCCTGCTGCATCGAGCGCAGCACCATCGACTGGAGCATTTGCGCATCGGGCCGGTCGCGGATCTGCGCCATCAGCGACGCGTAATCGCTTGCGTGCGGCTTCTCGCCGCCCGTGAGCGTGAGGCCCACGCCGCGCAGGAACGCGCGCAGGTTTTCGAGCTTTTCCGGCGTCGGGCCCGCGTGCACGCGATAAAGCCCCGGATGCTTGTTGCGCTTCAGGAAATCGGCGGCGCAGACGTTCGCCGCGAGCATGCACTCCTCGATCAGCCGGTGCGCGTCGTTGCGATGGCGCGGCACGATCTGCTCGATCTTGCCCTGCGCATTCACGACGATATACGTCTCGGTCGTATCGAAGTCGATCGCGCCGCGCTTCTGGCGCGCCGCGTGCAGCGACTTGTAGACGCCGTAGAGATTTTGCAGATGCGGCAGCAAGTCGGCGCGGCGGGCCGCTTCCGGGCCTTTCGTGTTGGTCAGCACGGCCGCGACTTCGGTGTACGTGAGACGCGCCGCCGAATGCATCACGGCCGGATAGAACTGATACGCCTTGATCTCGCCGCGCGCGGTGATGACCATGTCGCAGACGAGCACGCAGCGATCCACCTGCGGATTCAACGAACACAACCCGTTCGAGAGCTTCTCCGGCAGCATCGGGATCACGCGGCGCGGGAAGTACACCGACGTGCTGCGGTCGAGCGCATCGACGTCGAGCGCCTCGTTCGGGCGCACATAATGCGAGACGTCCGCGATCGCCACCAGCAGGCGATAACCCGAGCCGCGGCCGACGGCCATCGGCTCGCAATAGACGGCGTCGTCGAAGTCGCGGGCGTCCTCGCCGTCGATCGTGACGAGCGGCACGTCGCGCAGATCCACGCGATGGCGGATGTCCACGGGACGCACTTCGTCGGGCAGCTTCGCGGCGATGGCAAGCGCGGCATCGCTGAATTCGTGCGGCACGCCGTACTTGCGCACCGCGATCTCGATTTCCATGCCCGGATCGTCGATATCGCCGATCACTTCGACCACGCGGCCGAGCGGCTGCGAATGGCGGCTCGGGAAATCGGTGAGTTCCACCGACACCACCTGCCCGACCTTCGCCTTCTTCGCGTTCTGCGTGATGAGGATGTCGTGGCCGATGCGCTTGTCTTCCGGCACGAGAATAAGCGCGCCGTTCTCGTTGATGAGCCGGCCGATGATGCGTTTGTTCGCGCGGTCCGTCACCTCGACGATGTGCCCTTCCGGCCGCCCGCGCCGGTCATAGCCGACGATGCGCGCGAGCACGCGGTCGTTGTGCATCACCTTCTGCATTTCGCCGTTGGGCAGGAAGAGATCGTCCTGGCCGTCGTCGCGAATCAGGAAGCCGAAGCCGTCGCGATGGCCCTGCACGCGGCCCGCCACGAAATTCGAGGGATGAGTGAGCTGATAGTGACCGCGCTTGTCGAGGCGGATTTGCCCGTCGCGCTCCATGGCGCCCAGTCGCTTGAAAAATCCTTCGCGCTCCTGGCGCTTGATCGACAGCGCTTCGGCGATGTCGTTCGCGGCGAGCGGCGTTTCGCTCGTGCGCAACACGCCGAGAATTTCTTCGCGGCTCGGGATCGGATACGGATATTTGCTCAAGGGCTTATCGATGATTTCTTCTCGTTGGACTGGTTCTGGCAGCGGGATGGCTGGCCGGGCCTGAGCGGCCCTGTCTGACTGATATCGGCGCGCCATGTCTGCGAGTCATTCTAACACCCGTCTTCGGGCCTTCATGGCAGGCGGCAAGACCGCGCAGCAAGGCTCGCCGCCCCGGCGCAACGGCCGTTCGGGACCGTGCGGCCTGCGGTCTCAAAATGCTTGACAGCCCGATTGGACAGGATATAATTTCGTTCTTTGCTGCACACGCACCCTTGCCCAGGTGGCGGAATTGGTAGACGCACTAGGTTCAGGTCCTAGCGGTGGCAACACCGTGGAGGTTCGAGTCCTCTCTTGGGCACCAAGATGTTTGAAAGAGCCACCTTCGGGTGGCTCTTTCGTTTTATGAGTGACTTCGAACCTGTTCGCCGCAGCCGCGACTTTTTCGATTGACACGGTTTCGCAACCCGCTAAAATAGCGGACTCGCTGTATCCCTTGGCCCAGGTGGCGGAATTGGTAGACGCACTAGGTTCAGGTCCTAGCGGTGGCAACACCGTGGAGGTTCGAGTCCTCTCCTGGGCACCAAGCACAGCACTCATGAAGTTCCGGTAGTTCGCGTAGTACGTCAAAAAGCCCGCCAAAGCGGGCTTTTTTGTTTCTGTCGGACGCTTTCCGACCCGGACCGAAGTCCGGATCGCTTCCGGTTCACATCTTCGCGATCAGCTCGCGGCGGGCGGCCAGATACGCCTCGCTTTTCATTCCCGCGCCCAACGCCAGTTCGACCAGTTCGCTTCCGGCCTTCGTGCCACACGGCGACGCGAGCAGGATCGCTTCGTCGTCGATGCAGTACATCGGATACGCACAATCCCGGCAAGACGCGCTCAATGCCCGCTTCATGCTGCGGTCGGCCTCGCAGCCGTCAGCGTGAAGCAGCGCCCGCGCTTCGCGAGAGACCACTGTGTTGAGCTGCACGCTCTCCTCCCAGATCACGAGTCGGGCAAGCTTGCCCAGCCGCCCGCCCGGCGCCGTCGATTGAGGCAACTTGCGGTCGCGGATCCAGCCCGCGACGGCCTCGGCGGGCATCGGACGCGCAATCGCATAGCCTTGCGCGCGATCCGCATCGAGGATCACGAGCGCCTCGATCAGGTCCTCCTCTTCCACGCCCTCCACGGTCACCGACATCCCGAGCGAATGGCCGAGGCGCGTCAACTGATAGATGAAACGCAAGGCATCGAGGCTGTCCTGACCGTCGAGCCTGACGATGCTGCGATCGATCTTGAACAAATCGAACGGCAATTCGCGCAGGCGGTTCAGGCTGCTGTAGCCCACGCCGAGGTCGTCCTGCGCCAGCTCGACGCCCAGGGACTTGAACTTCGCGATTTCGTCCAGTATGCGAATGCCGCGCGGCAACTCTTCACTTTCCAGAACCTCGAGCGTGAGCTTGTTCGGCACACAGCCGTATTTTTGCAGCGCCGCGCGGGTCGTCTCGACATAGCGCCGGTCCGTGAAGGCGGCCGGCGGAAGGTTGACCGATATGCCCAGGTCGAGGCCGTCGCGCAGCCACTCGTTGCGTTGCCGCAGCGCCTGATCCAGACCGCCAGTGAAAAGGCCGAGCAGGTCTTCGTGCGACAGATTCGCCAGGAACTGGCCCGGCGCCAGCGTGGCGTCGCCGTCCTGGAGCCGCGCGAGCGCCTCGACACCGCCGATCCGTCCGGTCCGGAGATCGACCAGCGGCTGGTAGTGCATCCGCAGACCGTCCGAGCGGATCAGGCCCGACAGTCGCTGCCGCACGGGATACGGCGTCGCCGCCGTGCTGCCGTCGAGCTGTTCGATCCGGCAGACCACGAGTTCGAGCATCGTCTGCACGAGCGACAGGAAGTCGGCCTGATCCGCGCCCGCGAAGCCGCCCGGAAGCACGCCGTAGACGATGAGAATCGCCCTCGGCTCGCGGGTCGCGCGCCGCACCGGAACGGTCGCCGCCGAGCGCAGGCCGGCCGCCAGCGCAAACGGGCTGAACGGCGTCATCCGGACGTCGGTCGCCATATTGATCACGCGATCGATCTCACCGCGGCGCCACGAAAGGATGATCGGCCGCTCCGACTGCCGGTCGGCATCGTCGCTGGCCGCGCCGACGTCGATCAATGCGTCGGCATCTCTCAGGTATTGGCCGATGCGTCGATCGGACACGGCTTCGAACTGGAAGAGCCCGCGCGCGTCGGGACGGCCGACCGCGCAGCCCGCGATCTCGGCGTGTGCGCCGAGAATCCCGACGACGCCTTCGATCAGGTCCGTGTAGCAGCGGACTTCGGCCGTCACGCGCGCAATCGAGGCGATTACGTCGTGGCGCGCATCCTGCAGAAACCGGTACGCCTCCATCTGGAACGCGAGATCGCGCGTCAGACGGCGCATGAGCGCGTCGAGCGCCGCGCCATGCAGCGCGGTATCGATTTCGCGTTGCAGCGCGTCGGCCAGAAGCGCGTAGGCGTCGATCAGATCTTCGCGGTCGAGCCCCGCGATCGCGTGCATGCGCCCCGCCCGATGCGCGATGTCCCGATGGCTTTCCTGCGTCAGTTGAACGTTTGCCAGCGCGAGCAGATGCTGCGTTTGCTGCTCCTTCACGCGCCGCGACTCTTCGATCGTCAGCGCTTCGAGCAGGCGCTTGGCTCGCGGCAGGCGCGCGAACTCGACATGCAATCGTTCGACGATGCCGGCAACGCTGGCTCGCAGGGCGTCGTGCAGCGACGACAGCGTGGCCGCGCTCGCGTCGCAGTAAAGCTGGAGATTTTCTTCGGCCGTTCGAGCGTCGGCCGCGGCGTATGGACCGTACCTCAGCATGTGAGGGCGAGCGGCCGGCGCGCTGCGGGCAGGACGCCGTCGCCGGCTGGCAGATGGAACGTCGAGATGGCATCGCTCATGTTGACGGCCTGCTCCTCGAGCGATTGCGCCGCGGCCGCCGCCTGCTCGACCAGTGCCGCGTTCTGCTGCGTCACGGAATCGATCTGGCTGATCGCCTGATGCACCTGATCGATGCCCTGGCTCTGCTCGTGCGACGCGGACGAAATTTCGCCCACGATATCCGCGACCTGCTTGATCGCGCGGATCACCTGCCCCATCAGGGTGCCCACCTCCGCGGCCTGTCTGGACCCGTCGTTGACCAGCACGGTCGACGCGTCGATCAGGTCCTTGATCTCCTTGGCCGCCGCGGCCGAGCGTTGCGCCAGTGCCCGCACTTCGCCCGCCACCACGGCGAAGCCTCGGCCCTGCTCGCCCGCGCGCGCGGCCTCGACCGCCGCGTTGAGCGCCAGAATGTTGGTCTGGAACGAAATGCCTTCGATCATCGTCGTGATGTCGGCGATCTTCCCGGAACTCTCGCTGATGTTGCCGATCGAGCGCATCATCGCCTGCATCGCGACGTGGCTGTCGTCGGCCATGCCGCTTGCCGAGGTGGCGAGCGAATTGGCCTGGCGTGCGTTGTCGGCGTTCTGCTTCACGGTCTGCGCGATCTCGGTCATGCTCGCGGCCGTTTCCTCGAGCGACGACGCCTGTTCTTCCGTGCGCGCCGACAGGTCCATATTGCCCGCGGCGATCTCGCGCGCGGCCGTCGTCACCGATTCGCTCGACGCCCGGATACCGCGCACGGTATCGGCCAGTTGCCGGCTCATGCGCTGCATCGCTTCGAGGAGCGGCGCGAACTCGCCGCGCGTGTCGACCACGATCCGGTTGTCCAGACGCCCGTCGGCGATTTCCTTCGCCACGCCGACCGAGCGCGTCAGCGGCGTCGAGATTGCGCCGAACAGATAAAGCGAGGTGCCGAGCATCAACGTCCCGCCCATGCACAGAAGCGCCACCGTGATCCAGATCATCTGCCGCGAGGTGTTGGCGCTTTCCGTGACGAATCCATTGCTCTGACGGACGTTCAGGTCGATGTCCTCGTCGAGCAGATCGCCCAGCGCGTTACCGGCGGGCAAGACGAAATCCCGCTGAAATTCGGTCGCTTCCTGATATGCGCCTTTTTCGACGAGCGACAGTTGGT
Source organism: Caballeronia sp. LZ024 (assembly GCF_031451455.1). Classification (NCBI taxonomy): domain Bacteria; kingdom Pseudomonadati; phylum Pseudomonadota; class Betaproteobacteria; order Burkholderiales; family Burkholderiaceae; genus Caballeronia; species Caballeronia sp. LZ024. The sequence goes on from NZ_JARUXL010000001.1 coordinate 1,919,188, forward strand.
GATCGACCAGCAGCTTGAATTTGCCGAGCTGGACCTGGATACGCTCGGCGACTGCGCGTTCGGCGTCGCTCGAAATGCCGGACGGGTAGTAGCTGGACCACATTGCATTCACCGTGCCCTCGAGCTTTCGGATCTTTTCCGGAATCTCCTTATCCTGCGTGGCCTGAAGTTGCCAAAGCAGGCGGCGAATCTGAGACTGGCTGATATGAACTCGCGAAAGCTGGTTCGTCGGAACCAGATTGCCCGAATAGGAGACCGACAGGTCGGTGCGCAGTTTGGAAATGGCGTCGATACCGAAAAGGCCGATCGCCAGCATCAGCGCCGCACAGATTCCGAACGAAAGAATGATTCGGAACCTGATCGTGTGTATGAAATGATTCATCTGATTATGCTCAATAATGGCGACAGCGGTCATCCGCTCGCCAATGGAAATGCAATGTGTGAAAAAAACGCGCAGGCGCCTCGCGGTACGCGTGCGCCGACCGGACACAGATTTCGCCCGGTCACTTTTAGGAGGTTCTAGGAAACGTCTCAGATTTATCCGATCTGACCGCATGATATGCGCGCCGCTCCAAGCAATCTTGATGTGGATCAAGGTTGTCGCGTTCTTCGTCGAACATAGGCGTTCCGAGAGCCTCGGTCCTTGACGAATCGTAAAACGTTCCCCGGCCGATTCATCTGACAAAACTCGAACTCCTTTCATCGCGCTTAATCGCGTCGAATAAGCGCATTGAAATCGAATGCCGGTTGTATTGATTATCGAATTCACGTGTTTCGATTATCGTTTCGAATACCGGCACCGCAAGCGGTTTATTAAACACCGGCGTACACTCGCCCGTGCCCCTCGCTCGGGCGCCCTGTGCGGCCGGTCCACGCCGGATCACGGTTTTGCTTCTTCCGGCCGCATCGCTTTTCCCATCAAATCGATTCGAACGGAGACCACGGCGATGAGCTGGACGCGAGAACAGAGAAACGTAACGATTGCCGCCTATCTCGGCTGGACACTCGATGCCTTCGATTTTTTCCTGATGGTTTTCGTCTTGAAGGACATAGCCGCCGAATTCAATACGAAAATCCCCGAGGTGGCATTCGCGATCACGCTGACGCTCGCGATGCGCCCCATCGGCGCGCTGATCTTCGGGCGCCTCGCCGACAAGTTCGGCCGCCGCCCGACGCTGATGATCAACATCGCGTGCTATTCGCTGCTCGAACTGCTCTCGGGGTTGTCGCCGAACCTGCTGACGCTGCTCGTGCTGCGGTCGCTCTTCGGCATCGCGATGGGCGGCGAATGGGGCGTCGGCTCCGCGCTGACGATGGAAACCGTGCCGCCCAAGTCGCGCGGATTCGTCTCGGGGCTGCTGCAGGCGGGCTATCCGAGCGGCTATCTGCTCGCGTCGATCGTCTTCGGCGTGCTGTATCAGTATGTCGGCTGGCGCGGGATGTTCTTTATCGGCGTGGCGCCCGCACTGCTCGTGCTCTACGTGCGCGCGCACGTGCCCGAGTCGCCGGCATTCAAGGCGATGGAAAAGCAGCCGCGCCCCGGCCTCGTCAAGACGCTCAAACAGAACTGGACGCTCTCCGTCTACGCGATCGTGCTGATGACCGCGTTCAACTTCTTCTCGCACGGCACGCAGGATCTCTATCCGACGTTCCTGCGCGAGCAGCATCATTTCGATCCGCACATGGTCTCGCTGATCACGATCACACTGAACATCGGCGCGATCGTCGGCGGGCTTTTTTTCGGGGCGATGTCGGAGAAGATCGGACGGCGCCGGGCAATCTTCATCGCGTCGCTGATCGCCTTGCCGGTGCTGCCGCTGTGGGCGTTCTCGAGCGGGCCGCTCGCGCTCGCGGCGGGCGCCTTCCTGATGCAGATTTCCGTGCAGGGCGCGTGGGGCGTGATTCCCGTGCACCTGAACGAGATTTCGCCCGACGAGATTCGCGCGACCTTCCCCGGCCTCGTCTATCAGTTGGGGAATCTGCTCGCGTCGGTGAACGCGACGATGCAGGCGTCGCTCGCGGTCAGCCACGACAATAACTACGGGATGGCGATGGCGATCGTCGCGGGGACGGTCGCGGTGGTGATCGCCGTGCTCATTCTATTCAGCCGCGAGCGCCGTGGGGTCGACATGACGCAGTCGGCGCGGGGCGTCACGGCGGCGACGTAGCTTGCCGCGAGTTCTGTACGCGACCACCGAAAGGCGCCTCCGGGCGCCTTTTTCGCATTCTGGCGCCCCGCCGGACGATCTAGAGGAAAGACTCGGTTCGCGCGTGCAGACGTCCGCAGGAACGCCCCCTGCTGCTCCAGCCCGCCTAATCTGTAGTAGAAACGACAAGACATCGCACAAGGGGGAACGTCATGGCAGCAGGTTTCGTGGTTGCGTTCATCGTCATGAGCGGCGCGCTCGTGTACATGCGGGCGAGCGCTCTCGCCTGGCTCGCCTGGATGATCGTATGGGTAGCGTTCGGCTGGTTCGCGGGCATCACCGGTCCGGTCGCCAGCGCGCTTCTCGCCGTGCTCTTCGTGGTTCCGGCGCTCGTGCTCGCCATCAAGCCGCTGCGGCGCGCGCTCGTCAGCCAGCGGGTGCTCGGCGTGTTTCGCAAGATCCTGCCGGAAATGTCGCCGACCGAGCGCGACGCCATCGAAGCCGGCACGGTCTGGTGGGACGCCGAGCTCTTTTCCGGCCGCCCGCATTGGGATTCGCTGCTCGCCCACGGCCCGGCGAAGCTCAGCGCGGAAGAACAAAGCTTCATCGACAACGAATGCACGCGCCTCTGCGATCTCGCGAGCGACTGGGACACCACCGCCGTCTGGCAGGACCTCTCGTCCGAGACCTGGCGCTATATCAAGGACAACGGTTTTCTCGGCATGATCATCCCGAAGCAGTATGGCGGCCGGCAGTTCTCCGCCTACGCGCATTCGCAGGTCATCATGAAACTCGCGACGCGCTGCTCGGCCGCCGCCGTCTCGGTGATGGTGCCGAATTCGCTCGGCCCCGCCGAGCTGCTCATGCACTACGGCACCGAGGAGCAGAAGAATCACTACCTACCGCGTCTAGCCCGCGGCGACGACATCCCATGCTTCGCGCTGACGAGCCCCTACGCCGGCTCGGACGCCGCCGCGATTCCCGACATCGGCGTCGTCTGCCGGGGCATCCATGAAGGGCGCGAGACGCTCGGCTTCCGGCTCACCTGGGACAAGCGCTACATCACGCTCGGTCCGGTTGCGACCGTGCTCGGCCTCGCCTTCCGCGCGCTCGATCCCGACCGTCTGCTCGGCGAAGGCGACGAACCCGGCATCACCTGCGCGCTGATCCCGACGAACCATCCTGGCGTGAACATCGGCCGGCGCCACTGGCCGCTCAACGCCGTGTTCCAGAACGGCCCGAACTGGGGCCGCGACGTCTTCATCCCGATCGACTGGGTGATCGGCGGCCGCGCGCAGGTCGGCAACGGCTGGCGCATGCTGATGGAATGCCTTGCGGCGGGCCGCGCGATCTCGCTGCCGTCGTCGAATGTGGGGATGGCGAAGCTCGCCGTGCGCGGCACCGGCGCCTACGCCGCCGTGCGCCGTCAGTTCCGCACGCCCATCGGCCAGTTCGAGGGCGTGCAGGAAGCGATGGGCCGCATGGGCGGCAATCTCTATGTCATGGACGCGGCGCGCAAACTCTCGGCGCAGGCGGTCGATCTCGGCGAGAAGCCTTCCGTGATTTCAGCGATCGCGAAGTATCACATCACCGAGCGCGCCCGCAAGGTCATCAACGACGGCATGGATGTGGTCGCCGGCAAGGGCATCTGCATGGGACCGTCGAACTTTCTCGCGCGCGCCTATCAGCAGGTTCCGATCTCGATCACCGTCGAAGGTGCGAACATTCTGACGCGCTGTCTCATCATCTTCGGACAGGGCGCGATCCGCTGTCATCCGTATGTGTTGAAGGAGATGGCCGCGACCCGCGAGCCCGACCACGAAAAAGCCGTGCGCGACTTCGACGACGCGTTCTTCGGCCACGCGAGCTTCGTCGCGTCGAATGCGATGCGCAGCCTCGTGTTCGCGTTCGGCGGCAGCGCGCTGATCCCGAGGCCCGTGCAGGCCGACACGCGCCTCGTCCCCTACTATCGCGCGGCGACGCGCCTGTCGACCGCGTTCGCCCTGCTCGCCGACGTGTCGATGCTCGTGCTCGGCGGCGAACTGAAGCGCCGCGAGCGGCTGTCGGCGCGCCTCGGCGACGTGCTGTCCCAGCTTTACCTGATCTCGGCGACGCTCAAGCGTTTCCAGGACGACGGCCGTCCCGAGACCGATCTGCCGCTCGTGCGCTGGGGCGTCCAGGACGCGTTGCACCAAGCGCAGGTCGCGCTTTCAGGCGTGCTCGACAACTTCCCGCATCGCGCGACGGCGGGCCTCGTACGCGCGCTCGTGTTTCCGTTCGGGCTGCCGTATCGCGTGCCGGGCGACGCGCTCGCGAGCGGCATCGCCGAACTGATGCAGATCCCGGGCGAAGCGCGCGAGCGTCTGATCGCCGATTCCTACGCGCCGCCCGCCGACATCAATCCGCTCGGCTACGGCGAACTCGTCTTCGCGCTCAGTCCGCGCTTCGACGCCATCGAGCGCAAACTTCGGCCCGAGGTGAAGGCGGGGGCGCTGCGGCCGATGCCGCAAAGCCTGCCCGAGATCGACGCGTGGGCCGCGGAGGCCGAGGCGCGCGGCCTGATCGATGCCGGCCAGCGCCAGGTGCTCGTCGATTACGCGCGTTATGGCGCCGAACTCGTGAAGGTCGATGACTTCCCCGCCGATTTCGGTATGCTCGACGCATTGCTCAGGCGCAAGGAAGCGCTCGAGCGGGAACCGGAAGAGGTGCTTGCCTGAGATCATGAAAGACCGCTATCTCGAGTTCGTGAATTCTTCGTTCGGCGCGGGCTTCGCCCGTTCGGTCGGCTTGCCGAAGCCGGAAGTGCTGCGCCGTCACCGGCCGGAGCGGCCGGAATTCGGGGGCATCGTCGCGATCGGCGCGGGGCCGTCGCCCGCGCTCTTCGACGCGCTGATCGACGTGCTGCAGGCGATCGGCATGACGAGCGTCGCGCACGGCAGCGCCGCGAACTGGCTGCCGCTCGCGAACCGGCACGGCGCGATGAGCGGCCGCTTCGAGCCGCATCGGCGCGATGCGGTCGCGAGCGACCGCGTAGAAGCGTTGATCTTCGATGCGACGGGCATCGCCGAGAGCAGCGAACTCGGCGCGCTCTACGGCTTTTTTCACGACGCGTTGCGTTCGGTGGCGAGAAGCGGGCGCATCGTCGTGCTCGGGCGGCTACCCGAAACGTGCGCGAATCCGCGCGCATGGACCGCGCAGCGGGCGCTCGAAGGCATGACGCGCTCGCTCGGCAAGGAAGCGCGCGGCGGCATTTCGGCGAATCTGCTGCAAGTGGCGGTCGGCGCCGATATCGAAGGCGCGTTGCGCTTTTTCCTCTCGCCGCGCTCGGCGTATGTGTCCGGACAGGCGATCCGCATCGAAGCGGCGAGCGTCACGCGCCCCGCCGACTGGTCGCGTCCGCTCGAAGGCAGGCGCGCGGTCGTGACGGGCGCGGCGCGCGGCATCGGCGCGTCGATTGCGGGCGTGCTGGCGGCGCTCGGCGCGCAGGTGACCGGCGTCGACATTGCGCCCGCCCGCGACGCGCTCGACCAGACAATGCTTGCGATCGAGGACCAGTCGCCCTCGGGCGGCGCGCACGCGGCCCTCGTCGCCGACATCGGCGCGCCCGACGCGCCCCTGGAACTCGCGGCGGCGCTCCTCGCGACGGGCGGCATCGACATCGTCGTGCACAACGCCGGCATCACCCGCGACAAGACCATCGCGAAAATGACGAAGGACGCGTGGGACAGCGTGATCGACATCAATCTCGCGGCGCAGGAGCGCATCGACGACGCGCTCCTCGCACACAACGTGCTCCATGACGGCGGCAGGATCGTCGGCGTGTCGTCGATCAGCGGCATCGCGGGCAATCCCGGACAAACCAATTACGCGACGTCCAAGGCGGGCGTGATCGGCCGCGTCAACAGCATGGCGGGCGTATTGCGGTCGCGCGGCATCACGATCAACGCGGTCGCGCCGGGTTTCATCGAAACGCAGATGACCGCGAAGATGCCGTTCGCGATCCGCGAGGCCGGACGCCGCATGAATTCGATGAGCCAGGGCGGCCTGCCGGTCGATGTCGCCGAGACGGTCGGATGGCTCGCGAGCCCGGCGTCGGCGGGCGTCACCGGCCAGGTGGTGCGCGTGTGCGGCCAGAGCCTGATCGGAGCATGACGATGCATGCGCTTTCGGCCGCACGCCCCCGCACGGTCGTCGTCGAGACGCTGCCGCCGCCCGCGAAGCTCTATGGACGCGCGCTGCCCGGGCTCTTCAAGCGCCCGCATGCGTCGGCGCAAATGCCGGCGATGCGGCTCGTGCGGCCCGCCGTCGCGCTCGATCCCGAGCAGATCGGCCGCTATGCGCGCGTGTGCGGCTTCATCCCGGAACACGGCGTGCCGCTCTTGTTTCCGCACGTGCTCGCGTTTCCGCTGCATCTGATGCTGCTCACCGATCCGGCGTTTCCGTGGCCGGCCGTCGGCATCGTGCATCTGGCGAATTCGGTGCGGATGCGGCGGGCGCTGTCGGCGGGACAGAGTTTGCGCATCGAAGTGGAAAGCGGGCCGGTCGTCGCGCACGAGAAGGGACAGGCGTTCACGCTGCATACGCGGATCTATCGACGCGGCGAAGCCGTCTGGGACGGCGACAGCGTCTATCTGAAGCGCGGCGCGCACGGCGCGGGCGCGGGCGCGGCTTCGGTCGAAACGGGCGCGCCGCCCTCGCCGGCCGCAATGCCGCCGCTCACACGCGAGGCGCGCTGGCAGCTTCCCGCGCAACTCGGGCGCGACTACGCGAAGGCGTCCGGCGACTTCAATCCGATCCACCTGCACGCGCTGACGGCGAAGGCGTTCGGCTTTCCGCGCGCGATCGCCCACGGCATGTGGACGCTCGGCCGCACGCTCGCGGCGCTGCATCCGTCGAAGGCACTGGCGGCGGCAAGCGCCCACGGCGACTTCAAGCTGCCGATCTTCCTGCCCGGCGAAACCACGCTCTGGAGCGCGTCGCCCGCGGCGATGAAGCGCGACTTCGAAGTGCGCGACCTCGCCGGCGTCCGGCCGCATCTGCGTGGACACTTCGAATGGGAACTGCCATGAGCGCGCCCGACCTTCCCGCCGTGCGCCGCGTCGCGATCGTCGGCAGCAACCGGATTCCGTTCGCGCGCTCGAACACGGCTTACGCGACGGCGTCGAACCAGGACATGCTGAGCTTCGCGCTGCAAGGTCTCATCGACCGCTACGACCTGCACGGCCTGCGCCTCGGCGAAGTCGCGGCGGGCGCGGTCATCAAGCATTCGCGCGATTTCAACCTCACCCGCGAATCGCTCCTGTCGACGACGCTCGCGAAGGAAACGCCCGCCTACGACGTGCAGCAGGCCTGCGGCACCGGGCTCGAAGCGGTCATCCTGGTCGCGAACAAGATCGCGCTCGGGCAGATCGACGCAGGCATCGCGGGCGGCGCCGATACGACTTCCGATGCGCCCATCGGCGTGAACGAGCGCATGCGCAAGATCCTGCTCGAAGCGAACCGCAGCCGCTCGGCGGCCCAGCGCGCGAGCGCGTTCGCGAAACTGCGGCCCGGCATGCTGTTCAGGCCGCAGTTGCCGCGTAACGCCGAGCCGCGCACGGGGCTCTCGATGGGCGAGCACTGCGAGCTGATGGCGAAACGCTGGAAGATTTCGCGCGAGGCGCAGGACGCGTTTGCGCTTGCGAGTCATCGCAAGCTCGCGGCTGCCTACGAGCGCGGCTTTCTTAACGACCTGATGACGCCGTACAAGGGCCTCGCGCGCGACAACGCGCTGCGCCCGGACATCGGCATCGACCGGCTCACGGCGCTCAAACCCGTCTTCGACCGCGACGCCGGCACGCTGACCGCGGGCAACTCGACGCCGCTCACCGACGGCGCGTCCGCCGTACTGCTCGCGTCCGTCGACTGGGCGGCCGCGCGCGGCCTGCCCGTGCTCGCGTACCTGAGCTTCTCAGAGACGGCGGCAGTCGACTACATCGACAAGAAGGAAGGCCTCCTGATGGCGCCCGCCTACGCGGTGCCGCGCATGCTGGCGCGCGCGCAGCTCGGCCTCGGCGACTTCGACTTCTACGAGATCCACGAGGCGTTCGCGGCGCAGGTGCTCTGCACGCTCGCCGCCTGGGAAGACGATGAATACTGCCGCACGCAACTGGGCCTCGCCGGGCCGCTCGGGTCGATCGACCGCGCGCGGCTCAACGTGAACGGCAGCTCGCTCGCGACCGGCCATCCGTTCGCCGCGACGGGCGGACGGATCGTCGGCATGCTGGCGAAGCTGCTCGCAAACGCGCCGCCGCGCGCAGACGGCCGCCCGCCGCGCGGCCTGATCTCGATTTGCGCGGCGGGCGGCCAGGGCGTGGTCGCGATCCTGGAGCGGGCGCCCTGAAAGAATCGGAAAGCGGACGAGCGGAACGTTACGCGCGCATTACAACTCGAAGCAATAACGCGGCGTCCATGGAGACCGCAGATGAACCCGCTTGACGTACCGCCCCGCCCGGACCCGTCCGACCCGCACGACACCGACGGCGTCTGGTATGCGTCGTACCCGCCGGGCGTGCCGCACGAGGTGGACCTGTCGCGCTATCGCTCGCTTGCGCACTTCTTCGACGAATGCGTCGAACGGTATCGCGAGCGGGTCGCCTACACGAGCGTCGGATCGAATCTCACCTACGCGTCGCTCGGCATCAAGGCGCGCGCGTTCGCCGCGTACCTCCAGAGCCTGGGGGTCACACCCGGCGACCGCGTCGCGCTGATGATGCCCAACACCTTCCAGTATCCCGTCACGCTGTTCGGCACGCTGCTCGCGGGCGCGATCGTCGTCAACGTCAATCCGCTCTATACGATGCGCGAACTCGCGCATCAGCTGAAGGACAGCGGCGCGCGGACCATCGTCGTGTTCGAAACCTTCGCGAAGACCGTGCAGGACGCGCTGCCGGGCACGCGCGTCGCGAACGTCATCGTCACCGCGCTCGGCGACCTGCTCGCCGACGGCCTCAACCTGAAAGGCCACGCGCTGAACTTCGTCCTGCGCCACATCCAGAAGATCGTGCCCGAATACCGCATCCCGCACGCGGTCGGCCTGCGCGCGGCGCTGGCTTTAGGCAGAAAGCGCAAGCTCGAGCCGGTGCGCGTCGGGCATGGCGACATCGCGTTCCTGCAGTACACGGGCGGCACGACGGGCGTCGCGAAAGGCGCGATGCTCACGCATCGCAACATCATCGCGAATCTGCTGCAGGCGAAGGCGTGGGCCGAAGAGCAACTGAAGGGCGAAGGCGAAACCGTGCTCACGCCGCTGCCGCTCTATCACATCTATTCGCTGACGGTGAATGCGCTCGTTTTCATGGGCATCGGCGGGCGCAATATCCTGATCGCGAATCCGCGCGACATCAAGCGCATGATGCGCGTGCTGCGCCACGAGACCTTCACGAGCATGACGGCGCTCAACACCCTCTACAACGCGCTCCTCGAAAACGAAGCATTCCGCCGCCGCGACTTCTCGACGCTCAAGCTCGCGATGGCGGGCGGCATGGCGACGCAAAAAGCCGTCGCGGAGCGTTTTCGCGAACTGACCGGGCAGCCGATCATCGAAGGCTATGGGCTCACGGAATGCTCGCCGATCGTCTCGATGACGCCGGTCGATCTGACTCATCAGCGCGAGTTCGACGGAACGGTCGGCGTGCCCGCGCCTTCGACGCTCGTGCGCATGCGCCGCGACGACGGTTCCTGGGCCGGCATCGGCGAACCGGGCGAACTGTGCGTCAAGGGCCCGCAAGTGATGAAAGGCTACTGGAACCGCCCGGAAGAAACGGCGCAAGTGATCGACGCGAAAGGCTGGCTCGCGACTGGCGACATCGCCGTGATGGACGCGCAGGGCTTCATCCGGCTGATCGATCGCAAGAAGGACATGATGATCGTGTCGGGTTTCAACGTTTATCCGAACGAGATCGAGGACGTGCTCGCGATGCATCCGAAAGTGCGCTCGGTCGCGGCGATCGGCATTCCCGACGCGGCCGCGGGCGAGCGCGTGAAAGTCTTCGTCGTGCCCCGCGACAAGTCGCTTACCGCGGAAGAAGTGATCGCGTTCGCCCGTTTACAACTGACTCGCTACAAGGTGCCGGTCGCCGTCGAATTCCGCGACTCGCTGCCGCAGACGACCATCGGCAAGATACTTCGTCGCGAATTGCGCGACGCCGAGCTTTTGAGAGCGAAGGGCTGAACCACGGAGAAACACCTCATGACGCACGCGCGACACCGATCGTCGCTGGCAATTGCCCTGTTCTTTGCGTGCTCATGTCTTCCGAAGGCGCGCGCCCAGACGCCGGACGCCGTACTGCCGACCTCCGCGGCGACCGCGGCGGCCAGTCTCGAAGCCGGCGCACACACGCCCTCGCCGCCTGCCGAGCCCGCTTCCGAAGCCAGCAAGCTCACCCTCGATCAGCAGGTCCGCTGGCTCTCGCGCGCCGCGCGAAGCGGCATGCTCGCGCAGATGCAGGACGCCGAGCTCGTCTCACTCTTCGAATCGCTCGATCCACTCACGCTCCCGCGCTACCTGAAGCAGGGGCCGAACGGCTACCCGTCATACGAGTTCACGCTCGTGCGGCGCGAGCGCATTCGCGGCGTCTGGCCCGACAAACCGGATCACATGCTCGTGCGCCTCTCGCGCGATCCGCTGCGCATCTACGCGAAGTGGCTGCCGGACGGCGCACACGCCGGCCAGGAACTGATCTACGACGATTCGAAGCGCCCCGACCAGGTCTACGGCCATCTCGGCGGGCTCTTCGGGGTCGTGCCGTTGTGGGCGTCGCTCAATGGCCCGCTCGCGCGCGCGCAATCGAATCATTCGGTGCGCGATCTCGGCGTCGAGTACATCACGCGCCAGTTCCTCGCCGAGGGACAAAAGTTCGCCGATGCGGGCGTCACGCGGGCGAGCCGGATCGAAGTGAAGATGATCGAAGGCGCGCGGGTCATCGCGTTCACCTACGTCACGCCGACCGGGCAGCCGGAGTTCTACGCGAAAAAGGAAATTCTCGGACTCGATCTCAGGCGGCCCTATTTCCGCTCCGTCGAATCGTTCGACAACGACGGCAATATTTTCGAGAGCATCGTCTTTCAGACCATCGTGCCGAAGACCTTCGACGATCTGACATTCGACCCGCACAACCCGGACTATCGGTTCTGATCCGGATCGCTTTCGTGTCGTGACATATGGCGAAACAAATGTCGGGCCGCTCTTAAGTTTCGCCTAAGAATCGGCCGATACATTGCCCGCACTCCATCGCAAATACCGTGGCCGCCCGCCACCTTCGCCATGTAAATTCAAGGAGTTCACTATGAACCTCCGGCCTAAATCGGCTCCCGTCAGAGCCATCAAGCGCCTTCTGAGCCATCACGAGATCGCCACCCTGCTGCTGCTCGCGCACGCACCCATCGATGCGCTCGCGGCCACGCCCGATGTCGCATCGTTGCAGGAATACGGCTATGTCGAGACGGTCGCGCAGGACGCCGGAGCGGTGAAAGTACAGCTGACCGAAGACGGCAACGCGGTCCTGCGCGGCCTTGGCGTGAAGTAGCGTCCGAAAACCCGGGGCGCCGCGCCCCGCTGCGATCTCTGCAATAATCGACCGGCCATGGTCGACACAGGAGAGATTCGCGATGTCCGCAGGACCCATTGTTCAACGTGTGCTGCTCACCAACGACGACGGCATCGACGCGCCCGGTCTGGCCGTCCTCGAAGCTGTCGCGGCAGAACTCGCTCACGAAGTCTGGGTGATCGCGCCCGAACACGACCAGAGCGGCACCTCGCATTCGATCAGCCTGCACTCGCCGCTGCGCGTAAGCCAGCAGGGCGAACGGCGTTTCGGCGTGCAAGGTACGCCCGGCGACTGCGTCGTGATGGCCGCGCGTCATCTGATGAAGGACGCGCCGCCGACGCTCGTGCTCTCCGGCATCAACCGTGGCGCGAATCTCGGCGTCGAGACGATGTTCTCCGGCACCGTCGGCGCCGCGATGACGGGCCTCCTGCTCGGCTTGCCGTCGATCGCGCTCTCCCAGACCTTCACCGACCGCGAAAACGTCCGCTGGGACACCGCGCGTGCGCTCGCGCCCGGCGTGATCCGCGAACTGCTCGCGATCTCCCACGACGCGCCGACCTGCCTCAACGTCAACTTCCCCTCCTGCGATGCAGCGGCCGCCGGCCCGCTCACGCCGACGCGGCAAGGCGTCGGTCTCGTCGAAGGGATCGACGTGCTGACCGAGACCGATCCGCGCGGCCTGCCCTATCACTGGCTGCGTTTTCAGCGCGGCGCGCGTGCCAACGCTCCGGACAGCGAGACGGCCGTCGTCGCGTCGGGCCGCGTCTCGGTGACGCCGCTGCACTTCGATCGCACCGACGAGCGCACTTTCGCCACGCTCGCCGCTGCGCTCGCGCGCGGCGCCTGACCGGTCGCGGCGTCGCTAGAGGATTCACACCAGAACGATGCCGGCGCATTGACGTATGCTCGCCGCCCAGACGCGCGAACGACCGCAAGCCACGACACCGCGCGCCGGAGACACGTTCCAAAACAAGGAGGAAGCATGATCCGTTTCACGGCAGGCGCGTTGTCGCGCGGCATGCTGGCCTGCGCGCTCTTCGCATCGGCGACGCTCGCGGCAGCTCAAATGAATTCGCCCGTGGGCGTATGGCAAACCATCGACGATCACACCGGCCAGGCGAAGGCCGTGGTCGAGATCGTCGAGGACGGCAACGGCACGCTGTCGGGCAAGATCGTGAAGGGTCTGGGCGAAAACGACAAACCGGAGCGCCGCTGCACCGCGTGCACGGACGCGCGCAAGGATCAGTTGATCAAGGGCATGACGTTCATCACCGGCATGAAGCAGGACGGCGACGAATGGCAAGGCGGCCAGATCCTCGACCCCGAAAGCGGCAAGCTCTACAAGTGCAAGATGCACCTCGAGGAAGGCGGGCAGAAGCTCGTGGTGCGGGGGTTCATCGGCGTGTCGCTCCTGGGGCGTTCGCAGACGTGGATTCGCCAGCAGTAGGTGTTGCGCCACGCATCGTGGCGGCGCATAAAAAAACCGGCCAAAGACTTTTGTCTTTGCCCGGTTTTTTTGCGGCGAGGCTATCGAAAGCGTCGCGACACCTCAAGCCGCACGCCGCACCACGCCGGGCGCGAAACGCGGCGGCAGAAGCTCGGGGCTCGCTGGTGGCATATCGTGCAGGATCGAATCCTCGGGCATCGCGCTTTCCATCGCCTCCGGAAGGTTTCCGGGCACGCGCATGCGCGACGTCATCAGCGAATACAGGCTCTCGCCTGCCGGACCGAACAATTGCACCATCACGCGGGCGAGGATGCCTGAGTCGTGCCACGCCTTGAAGCGGCGATGGCACGTCTGATACGAGGGATACTTGCGCGGCAGCGTGGACCAAGACGCGCCGCTGTACATCACCCACAGCACACCGTTCAGCACGGCCCGAGTGTTCGCCAGCGGACGCCCACGCAACTCCGCGCGCGGCCGCAGCTCGGGAAGCAACGGTGCGACCATCTGCCATTCTTCATCGGTCATGTCGCGATAGGGCTTCATGCGTTTCTCCATACACGTTGAGTGTGCATGGACGATACCGACCGCCCGTCAGCGTCGGTATCAGACTTGTCCGAATCTTGAAAAGGAAGCCGAAGCCTTTAGCCATTTGGCCTAGGCGACATTATTGATACACATTCTCAAGTCAGCGAGGTATCGACGATACGTCGCGGCGTCTCCAGATATTCCTTGCTCTGCATCTCGACGATGCGCGAAACCGTGCGCGCGAACTCGTTCGCCATCGGACCTTCGACGTACAGTTGCTCCGCCGGCACCGCCGCCGACATCAGGAGCTTCACTTTGTGGTCATAGAAGACGTCGATGAGCCAGGTGAAGCGGCGCGCCTCGGACGCCATGCGCGGCGACATCTGCGGCACGTCCGACAGGATCACCGCGTGGAAACGGCTCGCGAGTTCCAGATAGTCGTTCTGCGAGCGCGGACCGCCGCAAAGCGTCGCGAAGTCGAACCAGACGACGCCGTCCGCCTTGCGCAACGCCTTCAGCTCGCGCTTCTCGATGTGGAGGATCGGGCTTTCGTCCGGGACCGCCGCGAGTTTCGCGAAGTCGGCGCGCAACGCCTTGTCGGCGGCGGCGCCAAGCGGCGTGTGATACGCCGTGACCTGCGACAGCGTGCGCTTGCGGTAGTCGGTGCCGGCGTCGACGTTCAGCACGTCCAGCTTCGACTTGATCAGCTCGATGGCGGGCAGAAGGCGGTCGCGATGCAGGCCGTCGGGATACAGCGTGTCGGGATCGTAATTGGACGTCATCACGAACTGCACGCCGTTGTCGAACAGCCGGTCGAGCAGGCGATACAGGATCATTGCGTCGGCGATGTCGGAGACGTGGAATTCGTCGAAACAGATCAGCCGGTAGCGCTTCGCGATGCGCCGCGCGAGTTCGTCGAGCGGATCGGCCTGGCCCTTCAGTTCCTCCAGTTCGCGATGTACTTCGCGCATGAACTCGTGGAAATGCAGGCGCGTCTTGCGCGTCACGGGCACGACCGCGAAAAAGCTGTCCATCAGGAAGCTCTTGCCGCGCCCGACGCCGCCCCACATGTACACGCCGCGCGGCAGCTCGGGACGCACGAGGAACTTCTTGAGCGCGTTCGAGCGGCGCGCCTTGTACGCGACCCATTCGTCGTAGCAGCGTTGCAGGCGCCCGACCGCCGCGCGTTGCGCTTCGTCCGACTGGTATCCCCGCGTCTGCAGTTCGTGTTCGTAGTATTCGTTGACGTTCATGATGCCGCGCATGTGGCCGTCGATTCGGCCTTTGGATATGACGAAGGCGAGCGGAATACCTTCCGCCCGCCTTTGTCGTGGTGCCGCTCGGGTACGACTGGAATTACATGTTGAGCGCGCGCTTGTCGACGGCGAGCGCCGCTTCACGCATCACTTCCGACAGCGACGGATGCGGATGGCAAATCCGGCCGATGTCTTCCGACGCCGCCTTGAACTCCATCGCCACCACGGCTTCCGCGATCAGGTCCGACGCGTCCGCGGCGATGATATGCACGCCGAGGATTTCGTCGGTCGCAGCATCAGCGATCATCTTGACGAAACCTTCCGCCTTGTTGATGCCGAGCGCGCGGCCGTTCGCCATCATCGGGAACTGGCCGGACTTGATCTCGCGGCCTTCGGCCTTCAGTTGCTGTTCCGTCTTTCCGACCCACGCGATTTCCGGCTCGGTGTAGATGACCCACGGAATGCAGTTGTAGTCGATGTGCGGCTTCTGGCCGTCGATGATCTCGGCCACCAGCACGCCCTCGTCTTCCGCCTTGTGCGCGAGCATCGGACCGCGCACGACGTCGCCGATCGCGTAGACGTTCGGCACGCTGGTCGCGCAATGGTCGTCGACGGGGATGAAGCCGCGCTCGTCCGCCTTCAGGCCGATCGCTTCGAGACCGAGGTTGTCGGTGTTCGGCACACGGCCGATCGACACGATCAGGCGGTCCGCGTCCAGCGTCTGCGCGTTGCCGTCCTTATCGGTGTAGGCGAGCGACACGCTGTTGTCGGTCGTCTTCACTTCGCCAATCTTCACGCCGAGGTGAATGTCGAGGCCCTGCTTCTTAAACTGCTTGGCCGCTTCCTTCGCGAGCGCGTCGTCGCAGGCGCCGAGAAATGCCGGCAACGCTTCGAGCACGGTCACGTCCGAACCAAGACGGCGCCACACCGAACCGAGTTCCAGGCCGATCACGCCCGCGCCGATCACGGCGAGCTTCTTCGGCACGGTGTCGAACGAGAGCGCGCCTTCGTTATCGGCAACGATTCGGTTGTCGACCGGAATGTTCGGCAGATGGCGTGCCTTCGAACCCGTCGCGATGATCACGTTCTTCGCCGTGACAGTTTCAGTTTCCCCTTCGCCCGACACTTCGATCTGCACGCCCGCGTCGGTCTTGCCGGTGAACTTGCCGTGGCCCTTGAGCCACGTGATCTTGTTCTTGCGGAACAGGAACTCGATGCCCTTCGTCATCTTTTCGACGATGCCTTCCTTGCGGGCGAGCATCTTCGACACATCGAGCTTCACGTCCGACACGCTGATGCCGTGGTCGCCGAGATGCTTTGTCGCGTTCTCGAATTCCTCCGACGACGCGAGCAGCGCCTTCGACGGAATGCAGCCCACGTTGAGGCACGTACCGCCGAGCTTCAGCGCGCCGGCCGGGTTCTTCCACTTCTCGATACACGCAACCGACTTGCCGAGCTGCGCCGCGCGAATCGCCGCGATATAGCCGCCGGGGCCGGCGCCGATCACGACGACGTCAAATTCCTTGGACATGACTTTCCTTCTCTTGTTGGCGTCGCGGCGCGCGCGAGTCTGTCGCGTGCGCCGTGCGTCCTTGAATGTTTCTTACAGATCGAGCAGCAGGCGGGCCGGATCTTCCAGCGCGTCCTTCATCGCGACGAGTGACAGCACGGCTTCGCGGCCGTCGATGATCCGGTGGTCGTAAGACAGCGCCAGATAGTTCATCGGACGGATTACGATCTGGCCGTTCTCGACGACAGCGCGCTCCTTCGTTGCGTGCACACCGAGAATCGCGGACTGCGGCGGGTTGATGATCGGCGTCGAGAGCATCGAGCCGAACACGCCGCCGTTCGAGATGGAGAACGTGCCGCCCGTCATTTCGTCGATGGAGAGCTTGCCGTCCTTCGCCTTCTGGCCGAATTCGGCGATCTTCTTTTCGATGTCGGCGAGGCTCATCTGGTCGGCGTTGCGCAGGATCGGCACCACCAGGCCGCGCGGCGAACCGACCGCGATACCGATGTCGAAGTAGCCGTGATAGACGATCTCGTTACCGTCGATCGACGCGTTCACGAGCGGGAACTTCTTCAGCGCGTGGACGGCGGCCTTCACGAAGAACGACATGAAGCCGAGCTTCACGCCGTGTTCCTTCTCGAAGCGGTCCTTGTACTTGTTGCGCAGGTCCATGACCGGCGCCATGTTGACTTCGTTGAACGTCGTCAGGATGGCGTTGGTCTGCTGCGATTCGAGCAGACGCTCGGCGATGCGCGCGCGCAGACGCGACATCGGCACGCGCTGTTCCGGGCGGTCCTTGGTCCACTGGTCGGCGGAGGCCGGCGCCTTCACGTCCGGCAGGGACGGCTTGGCGGGGCGCGCGGCCGGAGCCGGCGCGGCCTTCGCAGCCGGTGCCGACGCGCCGGGCGCGCCCAGCGGAGCGGCGAGCGCGTCGCCCTTGGTCACGCGGCCGTCGCGGCCCGAGCCCGCGACCTGGTCGGCCGAGACGCCCTTCTCCGCGAGGATCTTGTTCGCGGCCGGCGATGCCGTGCCGCTCGAACCGGTTGCCTGCGCGGCTTGCGCTGCGGGCGCGGCCGCTTCGGCCGCCACTGGGGCCGGCTTCACTTCGGCGTCGCCCGCTGCGGCGACGGCGGCAGGCGCTTCGCCCGCTTTCGCTTCCGTGTCGATCTTGGCGATGAGTTCGTCGGCGGTCACGATGTCGCCGTCATGCTTGATGACTTGCGCGAGCACGCCGGCGGACGGTGCGGGCACTTCCAGCACGACCTTGTCGGTTTCGATTTCGATAAGGATTTCGTCTTGCGCGACGGCTTCGCCGGGCTTCTTCTTCCACTGCAGCATCGTGGCTTCCGAAACCGATTCGGAGAGCTGGGGAACCTTGACTTCTACAATAGCCATTCTGAATTGTCCTAATACGTGTCTTGTGAGTACGAACCCGGCGGCCGGTGCGCGCATCGAACGGTTGCGAGCGCCGCGACACGGCCATACGGGAGAACCGGATTCGCCTGCGTCAGGCTCGTCCGGTTCTTTGCGCCTTTACTTCGCGATCGTCTGCGCGCCCTTCAGGCGGCCGAACGCACCTTCGATCAGCGCCTTCTGCTGCTCGTAGTGCTTCGCGTAGTAGCCGACAGCCGGCGATGCCGAAGCCGGACGTCCGCTGTATGCCAGCTTCTGACCTTCCTTCATGCCATCGCGCAGGTGGTGCTCGATGTAGAACCAGGCGCCCTGATTCTGCGGCTCGTCCTGCACCCAGACCACTTCGGCCGCGTTTTCGTACTTCTTCAGTTCCGAGTCGAACTGCTTGTGCGCGAACGGATAGAGTTGCTCGATACGCACGATGGCAACGTCGTTCGACTTCGCTTCGCGACGATGCGCGAGCAGGTCGTAGTACACGCGGCCCGAGCAGACCACGACGCGCTTGACCTTCTTCGGCTCGATGGTTTCATCGACTTCGCCGATCACCGGCTGGAACGAACCCTTCGCCAGCTCCGACAGGTCCGACACCGCTTCCTTGTGACGCAGGAGCGACTTCGGCGTCGCGATGATGAGCGGCTTCCTGAACAAACGGATCATCTGGCGGCGCAGCAGGTGGAACATCTGCGCCGGCGTGGTCGGCTGGACCACTTGCATGTTGTGATCCGCGCACAGTTGCAGGAAACGCTCGATACGCGCCGACGAATGCTCCGGACCCTGCCCTTCGTAGCCGTGCGGCAGGAGCATCGTGAGACCGGAGACGCGGCCCCACTTCACTTCACCCGACGAGATGAACTGGTCGATCACCACTTGGGCGCCGTTCACGAAGTCGCCGAACTGCGCTTCCCACGCGACGAACGTGTTCGGTTCGGCCGTCGAATAGCCGTACTCGAAGCCGAGCACCGCTTCTTCGGACAGCACCGAGTCGATCACCGAAAACTTCGCCTGACCTTCGGCGATGTTCTGCAGCGGGATGTACGTGCCGTCGTTCCAGCGCTCGCGGTTCTGATCGTGCAGCACGGCGTGGCGGTGCGTGAACGTGCCGCGGCCCGAGTCCTGGCCCGTCAGACGCACGGCGTAGCCCGATGCGACCAGCGACGCGAACGCCAGATGCTCGCCCATGCCCCAGTCGAGCTTCGATTCGCCACGGCCCATCGCACGGCGATCGTTGATCACGCGCTCGACGAGCGGATGCAGCTTGAAGTTCTCAGGAATGGTCGTGATGCGATCGGCAAGGCGCTTAAGTTCCGCGAGCGGCACGGCCGTATCGGCGGCGTCGGTCCACTTGCGGTTCAAAAACGGCACCCAGTCCACCGCGTACTTGCTCTTGTAGTTCGAGAGCACCGGGTCGATGGTGTGATGGCCTTCGTCCATCGCCTGACGGTACGCCTTGACGTAGTTGTCGGCGTCTTCAGCCGTGATCACGCCCTGCTGCACGAGCTTTTCCGCGTACAGCGCGCGGGTGC
This sequence comes from Caballeronia sp. LZ024, assembly GCF_031451455.1. Taxonomy (NCBI): domain Bacteria; kingdom Pseudomonadati; phylum Pseudomonadota; class Betaproteobacteria; order Burkholderiales; family Burkholderiaceae; genus Caballeronia; species Caballeronia sp. LZ024. Next base: position 1,938,596 of record NZ_JARUXL010000001.1, read on the forward strand.
CCGGGTGCTTCGCGATGGTCTTGTACATCAGCGGCTGCGTGACGGCCGGCGTGTCCTGCTCGTTGTGGCCGAGCTTGCGGAAGCAGATGATGTCGATCACGACATCCTTGTGGAACTGCATCCGGAAGTCGATGGCGAGCTGCGTGGCGAGCACGACCGCTTCGGGATCGTCACCGTTCACGTGCAGCACCGGCGCCTCGATCATCTTGACCACGTCCGAGCAATACAGCGTCGAGCGCGAGTCGCGCGGGTCCGACGTCGTAAAGCCGATCTGGTTGTTGATGACGATATGCAGCGTGCCGTGCGTGCCGTAACCGCGCGTCTGCGCGAGGTTTAGCGTTTCCATCACGACGCCCTGGCCCGCGAAGGCCGCGTCGCCGTGAATCTGCACCGGCAGCACCTGCATGCCGTTTTCGTCGCCGCGACGGTCCATGCGCGCCTTCGCCGACCCTTCGACCACCGGATTGACGATTTCGAGGTGCGACGGGTTGAACGCGAGCGACAGGTGAACCGGGCCGCCGTCCGTCGACACATCCGACGAGAAGCCCTTGTGGTACTTCACGTCGCCGGCCGGCAGGTCGTCGACGTGCTTGCCTTCGAATTCGGCGAACAGGTCGGCCGGCATCTTGCCGAGCGTGTTCACGAGGACGTTCAGACGCCCGCGGTGCGCCATACCGATCACGATTTCCTGCACGCCGTTCTTGCCCGCATGACGCACGACTTCGTCCATCGACGCGATGAAGCTCTCGCCGCCTTCCAGCGAGAAGCGCTTCTGGCCGACGTACTTGGTGTGCAGGAAGCGCTCGAGGCCTTCGGAGGCCGTCAGGCGGTTCAGAATGTGCTTCTTCTTTTCGGGCGAAAAATTCGGCGTCGAACGGATCGATTCGAGCTTTTCCTTCCACCAGCGCTTCTGTTCCGGATCGCTGATGTACATGAACTCGGCGCCGATCGTGCCGCAGTACGTGTCGCGCAGCGCCTTGACGATTTCGCGCAGCGACGCCTGTTCGAAGCCGAAGTACAGGTTCTGGGCATGGAACGTCTGGTCCATGTCGGCTTCGGTGAAGTCGTAGAACGCAGGTTCAAGCTCGGGGATATGCGGACGTTCGCGGCGCTTGAGCGGATCGAGATTCGCCCATTGCGAGCCGAGGAACCGGTACGCGCCGATCAGCGATTGAACATAGACTTGTTTGCGCGCGGTGGCGAGGTCGCCTGCAGCTTCGCGCGGGATGAAGGCATTGGCCTTCGCGCGCTGGGCAAACGATTCGACGATCGGGCCGTGGGCCACGTCGTTGTGGGCCGTGCCGTCGGAGGCGGGCACGTTCTGCAACGCGTCGAAATAATCACGCCAGGTGTCCGGAACGGACGCGGGATTATCCAGATAAGCTTCGTACAACTCTTCGACGTACGGAGCATTGCCGCCGAACAGATAAGAGTTCGACTGGAATTGCTTCATCATTTTTACGCTCACCTTTCTTCGAGTTTCTCGAGAAATAGCGGGTTAAGAAACCTTCCGCGACACGGCCTGACCGTTTAGCGGATTGCGCGAATCAAGTCTGCTTGGAAGGACCTAAAAATCGGCAACATATCCGACTAGCATAGCACAGAACACATAGTCGATATAGCCGATGGTCGCAGCCCGGCGGCTCGTCACAACGGGCATCTGGGGCCGTTCAGCGCATAAAGCAAGTGCCTTTTGCATCGCGCGGAACAATGAGCGCAACCTCGACCAGAAAAAGAAAAAGCCGCCCGAAGGCGGCTTTCGCTCGTGATATATCAAGCGTGGAACTTAGTCGACAGCGCCTTCGCGGCTCGCGCGGCGGCGCTCGTGTTCCTTCAGATGGCGCTTGCGCAGACGAATCGACTGCGGCGTCACTTCGACGAGTTCGTCGTCGTCGATGAACTCGACCGCGTATTCCAGCGACATCTGGATCGGCGGCACGAGGCGCACGGCTTCGTCGGTGCCCGACGAGCGCACATTCGTCAATTGCTTACCCTTGATCGGGTTCACGACGAGGTCGTTGTCGCGGCTGTGAATGCCGATAATCATGCCTTCATAGAGCGCATCGCCCGGCGACACGAACATGCGGCCGCGATCCTGCAGCTTCCACAGCGCATAAGCGACAGCCGCGCCGTCGTCCTGCGAAATCAGCACGCCGTTGCGGCGCTCGCCGACCGCGCCGTCCTTGACGGGCGCATACGAGTCGAACGTGTGGCTCATCAGGCCCGTGCCACGCGTGAGCGTCAGGAATTCGCTCTGGAAGCCGATCAGCCCGCGCGCCGAAATCTTATATTCGAGACGCGTGCGGCCACGGCCATCCGACGCCATGTCGAGCATTTCGCCCTTGCGGCGGCCCAGTTCTTCCATCACGCCGCCTTGGTGGCCGTCTTCCATGTCGACGGTCAGGTTTTCGTACGGCTCGTGCTTCACGCCGTCGATTTCCTGCATCACCACACGCGGACGCGACACCGCGAGTTCATAGCCTTCGCGGCGCATGTTCTCGACGAGAATCGTCAGGTGCAGTTCGCCCCGGCCGGCCACTTCGAACGTGGTTTCGTCGCCGGTTTCCTTCACGCGCAGCGCGACGTTGTGATTCAGCTCCTTCATCAGACGGTCGCGGATCTGCCGGCTCGTCACGAACTTGCCTTCGCGGCCCGCGAGCGGCGACGAGTTCACGAGGAAGTTCATCGTGAGCGTCGGTTCGTCAACCGTGATCATCGGCAGCGCTTCGGGCGCTTCCGGCGCGCAAATCGTAACGCCGATGCCGATTTCGTCGATACCGTTGATCAGCACGATGTCGCCCGCCTGCGCTTCTTCCACCTGCACGCGCTCCAGGCCGCGGAACGACAGCACCTGGTTGATCTTGCGGTTGATGATCGCGCCGTCCGGACCCGAGCGCACGGCGACCGCCATGCCGGGCTTGATGCGTCCGCGCGCGACGCGGCCCACGCCGATCCGGCCGACATAGGTCGAATAGTCGAGCGAGGTGATTTGCAGTTGCAGCGGCGCGTCGGGATCGGCCGGGCGGACCGGCACGTGCTCCAGAATGGCTTCGAAGAGCGGGCGCATGTTGCCTTCGCGCACTTCGGGGTCGAGGCCGGCGTAGCCATTCAGACCCGACGCGTACACGATCGGGAAGTCGAGCTGTTCTTCGGTGGCGCCGAGCTTGTCGAAGAGATCGAAGGTCTGGTTGATCACCCAGTCGATACGCGCGCCCGGACGATCCACCTTGTTGATCACGACGATCGGCTTGAGACCCAACGCGAGCGCCTTCTTCGTGACGAAGCGCGTTTGCGGCATCGGGCCTTCGACGGCGTCGACGAGCAGGAGCACCGAGTCGACCATCGACAGCACACGCTCCACTTCGCCGCCGAAGTCCGCGTGTCCGGGCGTGTCGACGATGTTGATGTGCGTGCCTTCGTATTCGACCGCGCAATTCTTCGCAAGAATCGTGATGCCACGTTCCTTTTCGATGTCGTTCGAGTCCATGACGCGCTCGGCGATTTTCTCGTTGTCTCGGAACGTGCCCGACTGGCGAAGCAGTTGGTCGACGAGCGTGGTCTTGCCGTGGTCGACGTGGGCAATGATGGCGATGTTGCGAAGGGCGCGAGTCATAGGATATCTGCAGTTGGGCGCCGTGGTGCGAGCCTGCTCATGTTTGGGCCGATCTCTCTTGATAGTGATCGGCTGAACAGCCCGGATCGGCAGCTCGAGGTCTGAATCGCTCGTCGTCTGAATCGATCATTGGCGCAATGGGAACCCAAAATTATAGCACGCAGATATGTCTGCCCTCGAACGCTTTTGACAATAGGACATAACCCCGAATGTAAACCGTGTATGCGAGTCGCCATTCATCGCGAAAAAGCTCGACCCGCGGGCCATTACCCACTTTTAAGCGTTCTCATAAACTGCTTGCCGCGTCAAAGGACCGCACCTATAATCCTGCCTAGTCAACTATTGCAACCGCATGAGAATCCATGAGCGACGCGCCCACTTCTCCGTCACCCATCGGCGAGTATCAGCTTGGCGAAAGCGTCGGCTACCTGGTCAGCCGGGTCCGCTCGACGATGTGGAACATGGTCAACCAGCACACGTCCGCCGAACTCGGCATCACCAGCACGCAGGCGAGCATGGTATTCATGCTGGCCGCAGGAAAAAGCCTGACGGCGGCCGATCTTGCCCGCGAATACGGCATCGACGCGAGCGCCGTCACGCGGCTCATCGACCGGCTGGAAAAGCGCGGCCTGCTCTCGCGGGTGCGCAGCGACGAGGACCGCCGGGTGGTCCGGCTCGCGCTCACGCCCGAAGGTTTCGCGCTCGCGGAGAAGATTCCCGCGATCTTTTCGCGCGTGCTCGACAAGCTTCTGATGGGCTTTTCGCCCGAGGAAGTCGGCTTCCTGAAGAGCCTGCTGCGACGCATTCTCGCCAATTCCTGCGATCCGAGTTGCGTCGCGCTCGCGAGCGCCGCCGCCGACAAACCCGCCGCCTCACCATTGCGCTGACAACCAACTTTCGTCATGAATCTGAAAGAAATTGATTGCAATGTCCACCATCCGTCAAACCGTATGAATCGAGCGATAAAACATGTCTTCGCGCCCCGCGCTTCGCGCGGCGCGCTCGCCGTGGCGGTCGCCGTGCTCGCGCTTGCGGGCTGCGCGAACTACGCCGGCATCAGCAGCGACAAGCAGATCACCGCGCCCGAAACGCTCGAAAGCACCCAGAGCCTGCCCGCGCAGGGCGGCCAGTGGCCGTCGCTCGACTGGGCGACGCAGTTCGGCGATCCGCAACTGCCGCAACTGATCGACGAGGCGCTCGCCGGCAACCCGTCGATCGCGCAGGCGCAGGCGCGCATCGGTAAGGCGTCGTCTTATATAGAGAGTTCGCGCTCGAGCCTCTATCCAAAGGTGACCGGCCAGTATTCGTGGACCCGCGAACTGTATTCGGGCAACGCCCTCTTCCCGCCGCCCTACGGCGGCACGTGGTTCAGCGAGAACAACGCGCTCGTCAGCGCGACGTGGGAGCTCGACCTGTGGGGCAAGAACCGCGCGCGCCTGAACATGGCGGTGTCGCAGGAAAAAGCCGCCGAGGCCGACATGCAGCAAGCACGCGTGACGCTCGCCGCGTCGGTCGCGCGCACCTATAACCAGCTCGCGCTGCTCTACGCGCTGCGCGACGTCGCCCAGCGCGAGATCGCCAACCGCGACAACGTCGGACGGATCACGAATGGGCGGGTCACCGCGGGTCTCGACACGAACGTCGAGCGCCGCACGGCAGAAGGCAATATCGCGACGAGCCAGTCGAACCTGACCGAACTCGACGGCCAGATCACGACCGTGCGCTACCAGCTCGGCGCGCTGCTCGGCAAGGGGCCGGATCGCGGGCTGCAAATCGCGAAGCCGGTCGTGAACCCGCAGGCCGGAGTCGCGCTGCCGGACAACGTGCCCGCCGACCTCGTGTCGCGCCGTCCGGACATCGTCGCCGCGCGCTGGCAGGTCGAAGCCGCCACGCAAAACGTGAAGGAAGCGAAGGCCGAGTTCTTCCCGGACATCAATCTCGCGGCCGCGTTCGGCTTCGATGCGTTCGGCTGGAGCAAATTCCTGACCGCCGGCAGCCGCCAGATCCAGGCGGGCCCGGCCATCCACCTGCCGATCTTCGACGCCGGCTACCTGCGCTCGCAGCTGAAAGGCCGCTACGCCGATTTCGACCTCGACATCGCGAACTACAATCAGACGCTCATCAACGCGCTGAACGACGTCGCGACGCAGGTGGCGTCGATCCGCTCGCTCGATCGCCAGATGGGCGACGCCGAACGCGCGCTCGATGCCGCGACGCACGCCTACGATCTCGCCGTGATCCGCTACAAGGCGGGTCTGTCGCCGCAATTGCAGGTGCTTTCCGCCGACGAAAACCGGCTCGCGAACGAGCAGACCGTCACGAATCTGAAGATGCGCCGCCGCGATCTGCAGATCGGCCTCATCAAGGCGCTCGGCGGCGGGTTCGACGCGACGAGCACGAATCTCGCCATCGACGGCAGCGGCCAGACGCAGACGGCGAACGCCGCGCCGGCCAAGTAAACCAGCGGCAGACCAAAGACATTGCAACACCGAACAGATCAAGAACGGAGCCATCCATGAGCGACCCTCAACAAACCGCCGCCGCACCGGCGCCGAAGACGAACAACACGAAACGCCGCACGCTGATGACGCTGATCGTGCTCGTCATCATCATCGCGGCCGTCGCGTACGGGCTGTACTACTTCCTCGTCGCGCGCTTCCATGAAGCGACCGACGACGCCTACGTGAACGGCAACGTCGTGCAGATCACGCCGCAAGTCGTCGGCACGGTCGTCTCGGTCAACGCCGACGACACGCAGACCGTCAAGGTCGGCGACCCGCTCGTCTCGCTCGATCCGGCCGATTCCAAGGTCGCGCTCGATCAGGCCGAGGCGAATCTCGCGCAGACGGTGCGCCAGGTCCGCACGCTCTTCGTCAACGACAACCAGTACGAAGCGCAAGTCGCGCTGCGCAAGTCGGATCTGTCACGCGCGCAGGACGACCTGCGTCGCCGCATGACCGTCGCGCAAACGGGCGCCGTGTCGCAGGAAGAAATCTCGCACGCCCGCGACGCCGTGCGCGGCGCGCAGGCCGCGCTCGACGCCGCCCAGCAGGAACTCGCGTCGAACCGCTCGCTCACGTCGAACACGACGATCGCGAGCCACCCGAACGTGCTCGCCGCCGCCTCGAAGGTTCGCGATTCGTACATCAACTACGCACGCAACACGCTGCCGGCGCCCGTCACGGGCTACGTCGCGAAGCGCTCGGTGCAGGTCGGCCAGCGCGTGTCGCCGGGCAATCCGCTGATGGCGATCGTGCCGCTCAACGCCGTCTGGGTCGACGCGAACTTCAAGGAAGTGCAGCTGAAGCACATGCGCATCGGCCAGCCGGTGGAACTGACCGCCGACCTGTACGGTTCGAGCGTCGTCTATCACGGCAAGGTGATCGGCTTCTCGGCCGGCACCGGCTCCGCGTTCTCGCTCTTGCCCGCGCAAAATGCGACCGGCAACTGGATCAAGGTCGTGCAGCGCCTGCCGGTGCGCATCGCGCTCGATCCGAAGGAACTTGAACAGCACCCGCTGCGCATCGGCCTCTCGATGACCGCCGACGTGACCATCAAGAGCGAGGAAGGCGGCCAGTTGGGCACCGCGCCGAACACGGTCTACCAGACGAACGTCTTCGACAAGTACGGCGATCAGGCCGATGCGGAAATCGCCCGCATCATCCAGGAAAACGCGGGCGCGGGACACGGCGCGCAGGGCGCGGCGGCTTCGGCTGCCCGCCCGTCGAAGCCGGCTCAGGCTTCGACGATGTAAGCAACCCGCACAAGGCTCCGTTACATGTCTCAGCAAAACGTCGTTCATCCGCCGCTCGAAGGCGCGAAACTCGTGATCGGCACGATCGCGGTGTCGCTCGCGGTGTTCATGAACGTCCTCGACACGTCGATCGCGAACGTCTCGATTCCGTCGATCTCGGGCGATCTCGGCGTGGCTTCCGACCAGGGCACGTGGGTCATCACGTCCTTCGCGGTCGCCAACGCCATTTCGGTGCCGCTCACCGGCTGGCTCACGCAGCGCTTCGGACAGGTCCGGCTCTTTCTCACGTCGATCGTGCTGTTCGTGATCGCGTCGTGGCTCTGCGGGCTCGCGCCGACGCTGCCGTTCCTGCTCGCCGCGCGCGTGTTCCAGGGCGCCGTCGCGGGTCCGATGATCCCGCTTTCGCAGACGCTCCTGCTCGCGAGCTATCCGCGCTCGAAGGCGCCGATCGCGTTGTCGATGTGGTCGATGACCACGCTGATCGCGCCTGTCGCGGGCCCGATTCTCGGCGGCTGGATCTCGGACAACATCTCGTGGCCGTGGATCTTCTATGTGAACATTCCGGTTGGAATCGCGGCCGCGCTCGCGACGTTCGCGATCTTCCGCGACCGCGATTCCGTGATCCGCAAGGCGCCGATCGACACGGTGGGTCTCGCGCTGCTCGTGATCTGGGTCGGCTCGCTGCAGATCATGCTCGACAAGGGCAAGGACCTCGACTGGTTCAATTCCACGACGATCGTCGTGCTGACGCTGATCGCGGTGATCGCGCTGGCGTTCTTCATCGTGTGGGAGCTGACGGCGGAGCATCCGGTGGTCGATCTGTCGCTCTTCAAGCTGCGCAATTTCACGGGCGGGACGATCGCGCTGTCGATCGGCTATGGCCTCTACTTCGGCAATCTCGTGCTGTTGCCGCTTTGGCTGCAAACCGACATCGGCTACACGGCCACCGACGCCGGGCTCGTGATGGCGCCGGTCGGCGTGTTCGCGATTCTGCTCTCGCCGGTGACGGGCAAATTCCTGCCGCGTACCGATCCACGCAAGATCGCGACGGCCGCGTTCCTCGTGTTCGCGCTGTGCTTCTGGATGCGCTCGCGCTACACGACGGGCGTCGACACTTTCTCGCTGATGATGCCGACGCTGATTCAGGGCATCGGCATGGCCGGGTTCTTCATCCCGCTCGTGTCGATCACGCTGTCGGGGCTGCCGGGGCACCGGATTCCGGCGGCGTCGGGTCTGTCGAACTTCGTGCGGATCATGTGCGGCGGCATCGGCACGTCGATTTTTTCGACGGCGTGGGAACATCGGTCGATCGTGCATCACGCGCAACTGGTCGAGCAAGCGAACGCGTATAACCCGACGTTCGCCAGTTCCGTCGGGCAGATGATGGGCGCGGCGGGGCTGAATCAGTCGCAGGCCTATGGGCTCTACAACAGCATGGCGACGCAGCAGGCCGCGCAACTGGGCGTCAACGATCTGTTCTATCTGTCGGCGGGGATTTTCGTCGCGCTGATCGCGCTGATCTGGATCACCAAGCCCGAGCGGGCTGGCGGCGGGGATTCGGCGGCGGCGGCTTCGGCGGCGCATTGAAACCGCTTCGCTTCCCGCAGATGTGAAAAAGCCCGGACTTGCTCCGGGCTTTTTTACGCGATCAGCTCGACGCCGAACTGACCACCAGCCGCTCGGGCGCCAGCACGCCCTCGCCCGCCTTCGCGACGCCGAGCAGCCTTGCACCCTCGTCCGCGTAGACGCGCACGCGGCCGCCTTCGAGCAGTCCGGCCGACACTTCCGACAGCTTCAACCGCTGGCCGTGCAGAAAGCGCCGCGCTGCATCGGCATCGAGATGGACCGAGGGAAACGTCGAGAGCAGCGCATCGACCGGCTGCAGCCAGCGATCACGCTCGGCTTGCTCCGCATCCGACAACGCGTCGAGCGTCACCGCGTGTTCGAGCGTCAGCGCGCCGACGCCGGTGCGCCGCAGCGCCACGAGATGCGCGCCGCAGCCGAGCGTCTCGCCGATATCCTCCGCCAGCGTGCGCACGTAGGTGCCCTTGCTGCACGTGACGCGAAACGTCACCATCGGCAGCGCACAGGCAAGCAGTTCGAGCGTGTGGATCGTCACCTGACGGCCCTCGCGTTCCACCGTCTGCCCGGCGCGCGCGTATTCGTAAAGCGGCTTACCGTCGCGTTTGAGCGCCGAATACATCGGCGGAATTTGCGTGATTTCGCCACGAAACTGCACCATCGAAGCCGACACCGCCGCTTCGTCGCACGTCACCTCGCGCGTGTCGAGCGCTTCGCCTTCCGCGTCGCCCGTCGTCGTGCGGATGCCGAGGCGCATCGTCGCCTCGTAACTCTTGTCGGCTTCGAGCAGATCCTGCGAAAACTTCGTCGCCTCGCCGAAGCAGAGCGGCAGAAGACCCGTCGCGAGTGGATCGAGCGTGCCCGTGTGCCCCGCCTTCTTCGCCAGATAGAGACGCTTCGCGCGAATCAGCGCATCGTTGCTCGACAGGCCGAGCGGCTTGTCGAGCAGCAACACGCCATCGAGCGCGCGGCGCGGGATCTTCGGCCGCGCCGGACCATTCGAACCCTTCATCGGTCAGGCACCTTCCTCGTCGTCCTTCGCGCGCGTGGCGTTGGCTTCGTCGATCAGCTTCGACATTTCGACCGCGCGTTCAATCGTCTGGTCGTAGTGGAAATGCAGCGTCGGAACCGTGTGGATGTGCAGACGCTTGAACAAAAGGTTATGCAAGTGCCCGGCCGCGTGGTTGAGGCCGTCCTGCGTCTGCTGCGGATCGCCCGTGAGCGTCGTGAAATAGACCTTCGCATGCGCGTAGTCCGGCGTCAGTTCGACGCTCTGGATCGTTACCATTCCGACGCGCGGGTCCTTCACCTCGCGCATCAATTCGGACAGATCGCGCTGGATCTGGTCCGCGATCTGCACGTTGCGATTCGGTGAGGTACGTTTCTTGGCCATGATGGTTTCCCTTATTGTCGTGCTGTGTTGCCGTGCCGCGCCATAAAAAAAAGCGGAGCGGACCGAGAGGCCCGCTCCGCCTTGATTTACGGCGGGCAATCTTACAGCGTACGAGCCACTTCGGTGACTTCGAACACTTCGAACTGGTCGCCTTCGACGATGTCGTTGAAGTTCTTGATCGACATGCCGCACTCGAAGCCTTGACGCACTTCCTTCACGTCGTCCTTGAAGCGCTTGAGCGAGTCGAGTTCGCCGGTATGGATCACCACGTTGTTGCGGATCACGCGCACCGACGAGCTGCGCTTGACGACGCCGTCCGTGACCATACAACCCGCGATCAGGCCGATCTTCGGAACGCGGATCACCTGGCGCACTTCGACCGTGCCGGTCACGACTTCGCGCTTCTCCGGCGACAGCATGCCGGACATCGCCGCCTTCACTTCATCCACAGCGTCATAGATGATGTTGTAGTAGCGGATGTCGATGCCGTTGTTCTCGGCCACCTTGCGCGCCTGCGCATCCGCACGCGTGTTGAAGCCGATGATGACCGCCTTCGACGCCGTCGCGAGGTTGACGTCCGATTCGCTGATCGCGCCGACCGCGCTGTGCACGATCTGCACGCGCACTTCGTTGGTCGAGAGCTTTTGCAGCGACTGCACCAGCGCTTCCTGCGAGCCCTGCACGTCGGCCTTGACGATGAGCGGCAAGTTCTGCACTTCGCCTTCGCCCATCTGCTCCAGCATGTTTTCGAGCTTCGCGGCCTGCTGCTTCGCGAGCTTCACGTCGCGGAACTTGCCTTGACGGAACAGCGCGATTTCGCGCGCCTTGCGCTCGTCCGGCAACACGATGACTTCCTCGCCCGCGCCCGGCACTTCCGACAGACCCTGGATTTCGACCGGAATCGACGGACCCGCCGACTTCGTCGGCTTGCCCGTTTCGTCGAGCATGGCGCGCACGCGACCGTAGGCGCTGCCTGCCAGCACGACGTCGCCGCGGTTCAACGTACCCGACTGAACCAGGATCGTCGCAACCGGACCCTTGCCCTTGTCGAGCTTCGCTTCGATCACGAGACCCTTGGCCGGCGCTTCGATCGGCGCCGTCAGTTCCAGCACTTCGGCCTGGAGCGAGACGTTTTCCAGCAGATCGTCGATGCCCTGACCCGTCTTCGCCGACACTTCGACGAACGGCGAATCGCCACCGTACTCTTCCGGCACGACGCCTTCCGCGACGAGTTCCTGCTTCACGCGCTCGGAATGCGCATCCGGCTTGTCGATCTTGTTGATCGCGACGACGATCGGCACGCCGCCCGCCTTCGCGTGGGCGATCGCTTCCTTCGTCTGCGGCATCACGCCGTCATCGGCTGCGACCACGAGAATCACGATGTCGGTTGCTTTCGCACCGCGCGCACGCATGGCCGTGAAGGCCTCGTGACCCGGCGTGTCGAGGAACGTGATGACGCCGCGCGGCGTTTCGACGTGATACGCGCCGATATGCTGCGTGATCCCGCCCGCTTCGCCCGCCGCCACTTTCGCGCGACGGATGTAGTCGAGCAGCGACGTCTTGCCGTGGTCGACGTGACCCATGACCGTGACGACCGGCGGACGCGGCAGGCGTTCGCCCGCTTCTTCCGTCGTTTCGCCTTCGGTGAGCAGCGCTTCCGGATCGTCCAGCTTCGCCGCGACCGCACGGTGACCGAGTTCTTCGACGACGATCATCGCCGTTTCTTGGTCGAGCACCTGATTGATCGTGACCATCTGGCCGAGCTTCATCATCACCTTGATGACTTCCGAAGCCTTCACCGACATCTTGTGCGCCAGATCGGCGACGGAGATGGTTTCCGGAACGTGTACTTCACGCACGATCGGTTCGGTCGGCGCCTGGAACGTCGTCTGATCCTGATGCTTGCCGCGTCCCTTCGGACCGCCGCGCCAGCCGCGATCGACGCCGCCGCTCGTGTCGCCGCGCGTCTTGATGCCGCGGCGCTTGGCTGCGTCGTCCTGCCAGCCGCCCTTGCCGCCGGCTTTCTTCTTGTCCGGCGACGACGGCGCGGTCGTGGCCGGCGCGCCTGCCGTCGGCTTCTTCGCCGCGGCGGGACGTGCGGACACCGCACCTTCCGGCTTTGCCGGCTTGTGCAGCGTGCCCTTCGCCTCGACGGCCTTCGCCGCTTCCGCCGGCTTGGCGACAGGCGCCGGCTCGGCCGGCTTCGCCTGCTGCGCCTTGCGTGGCGTGTTCATCATTTCGCGGATCGCGCGCGCTTCGGCTTCAGCCGCGGCACGGCGCTTCGCGATCTGTTCCTGCTCGGCGCGCGCCTTTTCGGTCGCGGCACGCGCGGCCTCCTCGGCCTTCTTGGCGGCTTCGCGTTGAGCGGCGCGCTCGGCGGCGGCCTTCTCTTCGATCTGTTGCGCGGCGGCGTCCGGCTTCGGCGCGTCCTCGGTATGCTTGTCGGCTTGCTTATCGGCCTGCTTTTCGCCTTGTTTCTCAGCTTGCTTGTCGGCCTTGGCTTCCGTGCGCTCTCCCTGACGCGCGGCGGCAGCCGCCTTCGAGACTTCGGCCGCTTCCTTCACCGCGGCAGCGCGCTTCGCCGCTTCTTCCTCGGCACGGCGGCGCTCGGCTTCGGCCGCTTCCTCGCGCGCACGGCGCTCCGCCTCTTCGCGCTCGAGGCGCTCCTGGCGTTCCTTCAGCTCCTGCGCTTCCTTCTCGAGCAGCTCGGCCGCATGCCGCGCTTCTTCCTCGCGGCGCTGCAATTCCGCTTCGTCGACTTCGTCCTCGACGTGATTCTGCGCCTCGACCACTTGCTCGGCGCCTTGTTCGTCGCGTTTCACGAAGACACGCTTCTTGCGCACCTCGACCTGAATGGTGCGAGCTTTACCCGTAGAGTCGGATTGCTTGATCTCCGACGTATGCCGGCGGGTCAGAGTGATCTTGCGCTTGTCGGCGTCGGCGGAACCGTGCGACTTGCGCAAATGATCGAGCAGACGCGCCTTGTCCATTTCGGACAGGTCGTCGTCGGCGCTCGCTTTCTGGACGCCAGCCGCCTGCAGTTGCTCCAGCAACACGCCTGCAGGCATTTTGAGTTCCGCGGCAAATTGGGCTACGTTGTTACTCGCCATTCATTCCTCTTGATGCAAGGACAGATTCCTTGCTGTTAGATCGGGGTCATGCGGCCGAACTGGCCGCGATATGTCAGTGCGCCATGGTCATTTCTCACTGGAACCAGTGTTCACGTGCTTTCATGATCAACGCCTTAGCGGCATCCTCTTCCATGCCGGTCATGTCGACCAGCTCATCCACAGCCAGTTCGGCGAGTTCGTCGCGCGTCTGGATCTGGTGTTCTGCAAGCTTCGAGAGCAGTTCGTTGTCCATGCCCTCGAGGCTCTTCAAATCGAGTGCGGCGCCCTCGACTTTCTCTTCGTTGGCGATCGCCATCGTGAGCAGCGCGTCACGCGAGCGGTTGCGCAGTTCGTGCACCGTGTCTTCGTCGAAGGCTTCGATTTCGAGCATTTCGTTGAGCGGCACATACGCGATCTCTTCGAGGCTCGTGAAGCCCTCGTCGATCAGGATGTCGGCGACTTCCTCGTCGACGTCGAGACGCGCCATGAACAGGCTGCGCAGCGTACCGCGTTCCTCGTTCTGCTTCAGGGCGGATTCGTCCGGCGTCATGATGTTGATCTGCCAGCCGGTGAGTTCGCTGGCGAGCCGGACGTTCTGACCACTGCGGCCGATCGCGACCGCGAGCTCGTTCTCGTCGACGACGACGTCCATCGAATGCTTTTCTTCATCGACGACGATCGACTGTACGGCTGCCGGCGCGAGGGCGCCGATCACGAACTGGGCGGGGTCTTCTGACCATAGCACGATGTCGACGTTCTCGCCACCGAGCTCGTTTCGCACCGCCTGCACGCGCGAACCGCGAATACCGACACAGGTGCCGATCGGGTCGATTCGCTTGTCGTATGCGATTACGCCGATTTTCGCACGCACGCCAGGATCGCGCGCGGCCGCCTTGATTTCGAGCAAACCCTGCTCGATTTCCGGCACTTCCATTTCGAACAGTTTCATCAGGAACTCGGGCGCCGTGCGCGAGAGTTCGATCTGCGGGCCGCGCGCGGTGCGGTCGACCTTCGCGATATAGGCACGCACGCGGTCGCCGACGCGCAGGTTTTCCTTCGGAATCAGCTGGTCGCGACGCAAAAGCGCTTCGACACGGCCCGATTCGACGATGAAATTGCCCTTGTCCAGACGCTTGACCGAGCCGGTCATGATCTTTTCGCCGCGCTCGAGGAAGTCGTTCAGGATCTGCTCGCGCTCGGCGTCGCGAACCTTCTGAAGAATGACCTGCTTCGCCGCCTGCGCACCGATACGGCCGAATTCGATCGACGGGATCGGCTGCTCGATGAAGTCGTCGACTTCGGCGTCGGGCTTTTCTTCCTTCGCTTCGAACAGCAGGATTTCCTGGTCCGGCTCCTGCAGGCCCGCCTCATCCGGCACGACGCGCCAGCGGCGGAAAGTTTCATGCTCGCCGCTCTCGCGATCGATCGCGACGCGGATGTCGACATCTTCCTCGAACAGCTTTTTCGTTGCCGAAGCCAGCGCGGCTTCCAGCGCTGCGTACACCACGTCCTTGTTGACGTTTTTTTCGCGCGCCAGCGCATCCGCCAGCATCAAAACTTCGCGACTCATTGTTTGCGGCTCCTAAAGTCAACCTTGGGGACGAGACGTGCTTTATCGAGGTCTGCGAGCGTGAAATCGAGCATCGCGGCGCCGTCCTTCCCTTCAAATTCCAAACCAATCGTTTCGCCGTTCGGCGCATGCACGATGCCCCGGTACGACTTGCGCCCGTCCAGCGGCTTTTTCAATGTGATGACTGCCTCGCTGCCCGCGAAGCGTTCGAAGTCCGCCAGTTTCTTGAGCGGCCGATCGAGACCCGGCGAGGAGACTTCGAGCCGGTCGTACTCGATGTTTTCGACTTCGAGCAGATACTGAAGCTGACGCGTGACTTTCTCGCAGTCTTCGATGGCGATTCCGGCGGGCTGGTCGATGTACACGCGCAACATGCCGCCTCCCGAACGCTCGAGATCGACAAGCTCGTAGCCGAGGCCCGAGACCGTGGTTTCAATCAATTCCGTCAGTTGCACAATGACTCCAGGGTGTTCACGCGCGCTCCACGCTGAGAACACCTGCGGGCCGCGCCTTTAAGCCGGCGCGCACCTTCGTTGCCCCAAGATGCCGAACCGAATAGCCAAAAAAAAATGGGCGCAACGCCCAATTTCTTTTAAACCGAGGTCGCATCCGGGAGGCTATGACTAGCTCCACGAAACTGCATGCCCAGCGACTTTGTGATTTTAGCCATTTTTCGGGATAAAGGCAACCGAACCCGACGCGTTTGCCGCACATTCGCGGCCGATCCAGCGTCGTTCCCGGCGTTTTTGCTGCGAAAACACGCAACGTTTCCCGATGTCCTGCGAAGCGGGCGGCCAATGCAAAGGGGCACGCTGGCGTGCCCCTTCGTGATCGAGCCCATCACGAAAGGCCGGTGCATTCCAGATGCGGCAGGCCCCGCTGCGTTTCAAGCTCGACCGCGCACCTCTTTCAGCGACCGCGTGTGCGGTTGCGCGGCGTGGCCGGGCGCGGACCGCGTCCCGCGCCGCCCGCATTGCCGGGCTTGCCCTGACCGCCGCCTTGCGGACCCTGACGGCCGCCGGCACGCGGACCCGCCGCGCCGGCGCGCTTGCCGCCGCCGGCTGCCGGCCCTTGGGGACCACCCTGCGCACGAGTGCCACGCGGACCGGCGCCGCCACGGCTGCCCGGCGCGCGATTGCCGTTCGGCTCGCCGCCGCCGGCGCGATTGCCGTTCGCTTCGCGCCCGCCCCGGCCACCGCCAGCGCCGCCGGCCCCACCGAAACCGCCGGTGCCGCCGAAGCCGCCCGTCGAATTGCCGAAGCCGCCCGCCGCGCCGCGCCGACCGCCGCCTGGGCCACCCGCGCCGCCGCCGCGCGTGGGCGTCTGCGCCATGCGCGAGTGCGAGCTGAGTACGGGCTCACGCGTGATGAATCCCATCGACGTCTGCATCGGGTCCGGCTGCACGCGCGGTGCCGAATTGCGTCCGCCCTTTTCTTCCACCGGCGCCTTGAGTCCGACCGATTCCATCAGGCTGCGCACCTGGTTGTCCTCGAGTTCTTCCCAACGGCCGCGCTTCAGTCCCTTTGGCAACGCGATCGGACCGTGCCGCGTGCGGATCAGCCGGCTCACCATCAGGCCGGCCGCTTCGAACATTCGGCGCACTTCGCGGTTTCGACCTTCGGCCAGCGCCACGTGATACCAGTGATTCGTGCCTTCGCCGCCGCCGTCGCGGATACGCAGGAAGTTGGCCGGGCCGTCGTCGAGTTCGACGCCCTTCAGGAGCTTCTGGCGCATCCCTTCCGACAGCTCGCCGACCACCCGCACCGCGTACTCACGCTCGACGCTGTAACGCGGATGCATGAAGCGGTTCGCCAGATCGCCCGAGGTCGTGAGCAGCAGCAGGCCTTCGGTATTGAAGTCGAGCCGGCCGACAGCGAGCCACTTGGCCGTTTTCATCGGCGGCAGCTTGTCGAACACCGACGGGCGGCCTTCCGGATCGGCGTGGCTTACGATCTCGCCGGTCGGCTTGTGATACAGCAGGATGCGCGGCGGCTTGCTCGCGAGCTTGCGCTTCACCGGCTTGCCGTTGATGCGGACCTGGTCGGTCGGCATGATGCGCTGGCCGATGTGCGCCGGCTCGCCGTTCACCGACACGCGGCCCGCGATGATCAGCTCTTCCATGTCGCGGCGCGATCCCATGCCCGCTTCGGCGAGCACCTTGTGGAGCTTCGGCGCGTCGTCATCGGGTTCGAGCACGCGCTTTTGCGGTGCATTGCGGCCGCGGCGCAGCATCGGCGCGGACATGCCACCCGCGCTGTTGTCGGCGTCGAACGCAGGCGACGTGACGTACGCGAACACATCGTCGACAGCGGCCGCCGCCGGACTCTGCACCGGTGCGTCCGCGTCGTCGCGCTTGCCGCGCTTCTTTTGCGCGCCCGCCTGACGGCGGCCGCCTTCGCGCGATCCGTCCTTCGGCTCCTTGCCGGCCGCGTCCCGACCAGCGCCGCCTTCGCGCTTGGCCGCGTCCTTGCGGGGCGCGCGCGCGCCTGCATCCTTGCGCGGCATGCGAACCTGCGCGACGACGACGCCATCCGGCGGCGCTTCCGCCACCGCGCCGGTCGCCGGGACGCCTTCCTCGGCACCCTTCGTCTTCGCGACGGCACGGCGCCGGGCGATCAGGCTGCGCGGTCCGCGACGCAAGCCGCGACGCGGGCGGTCATCGCCCTCGGCGGAATCGTCGGCGCGCGCGCGGTCGTCGCGGTCGTCGTTCGAGGACGGGCCTTGTGCGTCCGTGGCACGAACGGGGCGCTCGGATTCGGGCGAATCGCTGTCGTGGGAGTGTGTCAAAACAACCTCAAATGTGTCGAGTCGCGCGCCCGTCGCGGGCGCGTCAAAAAAATCCGCTGATCGTTCGGCTGATCGTGTGAACTGATCGTTATGGACAGCCGGATCAGGGTCCGTGCAATTGCATCAGGCGCGGCGTGCTTCCCGTTCGTCGGTATCGTCGTCGGTGAGCGGGTTGTCGTCCGGCGTGGCGGCGTCGCGTTCTTCGGGTTCGCTCTCGCTTGCCAGTGCCGGTTCCGGTCCGGTCGCGCTCGCGTGAGTGTCGTGCTGCGCCGGGTCGGTCGGAGGTACTGCGTGTTGCTGTTCGTCTGCTTGCGCGGATGCGTCGGGCATCATGGCGGCGGAGCCGGTCGGCGCTGACGCCTCGTCGTTCGTCGTCGAAGCCGGTTCGCGCGGCGCCCCGGATTCGAAGGCGGTCGCAGCAGCCGGCGTGCCCGCTTCGGCGCGCGTTTCGTCGGCGGGCGAGCCTTCCTGTGCTGCCCCTTCCTCGTGGACTGCCGGCTGCGCGCCGTGTTCCCCGGCCGCGTCGAAATGATCCGCATCCTGCGGCGAAGGTGGCTCGCCGGCACCGGAAGCGGATGCATCGCCCTCGGGAAACTCGATCGAATGCTGCGCCATCAGCGCCGCTTCGAACTGCGCGGACGGGTTGTCGAGCGCGGGAAGTTCGTCGAGCGCAGTGAGGCCGAAGTCGTCGAGAAACTGCTTGGTCGTCGCGTAGAGCGCCGGGCGCCCCGGCACGTCGCGATGACCGATCACCTCGATCCAGCTGCGGTCTTCGAGCTGCTTCACGACCTGCGTGTTCACGGTCACGCCGCGAATTTCCTCGATGTCGCCCCGCGTCACCGGCTGCCGATAGGCGATGATCGCGAGCGTTTCGAGAACGGCGCGCGAGTACTTGGGCGGCTTTTCCGGGTGCAGCCGATCGAGATAACCCCGCATTGCGGGCTTGCTTTGAAAGCGCCATCCGGACGCCAGCGCCACCAGTTCCACGCCGCGGCCGGACCAGTCTTCCTTCAGGCCTTCGAGCAGCGTGCGGACGGTGTCAGCCGAAATATCGTCGGCGAAGAGCTTGCGCAACTCTCCGAGTTTCAGCGGTTCCTGCGCGCAAATCAAAGCAGTCTCGAGGACGATCTTCGCCTCTTGGGTATTCATGCAGCTAGGTCAGACCCTGTGTGGTCAATGAACCGGATCGATCGGATTCGAGCGGGCCAGTGCGTCCGGGCCGATGCTGCGGACGATGAAACTGGACACGGAATTTCTAGACGCGCTCGCCCGATTTTGGTCGGTCATATTGATTGGGAGCACGCACCGGGGGGAGCCGGACCGGGACACCGGCCAGTGCGAATCAGACTATTCGCGGTACTTCTGGCGGGTCACCGAGCCATCCCAGCCGGACGGAGTAGCGCATTGACTGGCGCCAAGCGCGTGACTGAGCGCCATATTACGCAAAAAGAACCGGTGCGTAAAGGTGAAACATTTGGCCTCGCAAACGCTCACGTCGTAACGCCAAAACGCGCACGAGAAGCGTGTTTCGCACCGTGACAACGGTCAGGAACGCGCGCTCGACGCAAGAAATTCGCGCAGGCGCTCGACGCCCCGATCGAGCCTCGCAGCGTCGCACGCGTAGCACCAGCGCACGAAGCCCTCGCCTTCCGCGCCGAACGCACTGCCGGGCGCGAGCCCGAGATGCGCCTCGCGCACCAGCGCCTTGCACAGGTCGAGGCTGCGTCCGGCGCCGGGCAGCGAGAAAAAGAGGTACATCGCGCCGAGCGGCGTGCGCACGTCGACGCCCGGGATCGCCTGCAGCGCGGCGACGAGATGATCGCGGCTCGCACGCAAGTCGGCGACGAGCGATTGCGTGAACCGCTCGCCTTCCTGCACCGCGACGACGCCCGCCTGCTGAACGAACGACGGCGCGCACGACGTGTTGTACTCGACGAGCTTGCCGAGGTCGTCCATGAGCGCCGCCGGGGCGACGAGCCAGCCGAGGCGCCAGCCCGTCATCAGCCACGCCTTCGAAAACGAGTTCACCGCAATCACGCGTTCGTCGCGCGTCGCGAGATCGAGGAACGACGGCGCCACGCGCCCCTCTGCACCGTAATAGAGCCGCTCGTAGACTTCGTCCGCGACGATCCAGATACCGTGCCGCCGGCAGTGCTCGAGCACCGCGCGCTGTTCGTCGCGGGTCATCGTCCAGCCGGTCGGATTGTTCGGCGAGTTGATCATGAGCATCCGCGTGCCGGGCGTCAGCGCGGCGAGGAGGCGTTCGAGATCGAGCGTCCAGCCGTTGGCGCCGTAGGTCAGCGAGACGGTCTCGACATGCGCGCCCAGGATCTTCGGGATCTCGACGAGGTTCGGCCACAGCGGCGTAACCGCGACGACCCGGTCGCCCGCGCCCGCCACGAGCTGCGCGGCGAGCATCAGCGCATTGACGCCGGCGCTCGTCACCGCGACATGCCCGGGCTCCGTCGTGCCGTGCAACGCGCTCACGTAGCCGGCGAGCGCCTCGCGCAGCGGCGCGATGCCGAGATTGTGCGTGTAGAAGGTGGCGCCGTCGGCGAGCGCGCGGCTCGCGGCATCGCGAATGAACTGCGGCGTCACGCGATCCGATTCGCCGAACCAGAACGGCAGCACGTCAGGCACGCCGAAACCGGCGTTCGCGACCTCGCGGATCTGCGACGGACGCAAATCGCGCACGGCATCGCGCGCGTTTGGCGCGTGGGCGCCGTGCTCGCTACCGCTTTTGCCACTCAATACGCCCAGTTCCGCCGATACCGCTCCCGCCGATTCGCTCATCGTCCCGCCCCGTCGATTGAAAATGGAAGTCTACCGCGCTGGCGCCGGGCGGTTGACGCCGGACGCCCTCGGCCGAGCGGCTAAAGCTGCTTAAGCGCGCCACTGCGATGAACACGCGCGGCTGCCGCGGCGTCGCGCTCGTTTCCATCGCTCTCATCACGCCGACGGATGCATTCCAGAGGAAACGATCGTTCGAAATGAGGTTCGCTGCGGTGCAACAAAACGCCAGGAACGCACGCAGTGAGGGCCTGCTGCACTGGATTGGTGATTGTCCCGATTTCACAAACACCCTGTTTCGGGTCTCATAGCGGCCATGCTGGCATCGCGCCAGCCTACTGCCATGTGGGTTTCCCGGCATTTGCTGCTCACATGGCACGGTTCTCGCATTTCATTGCGCACAGGGTCGGCGCTGTCAGCGGTCATAAGCAAATCGTCCGCCGCAGACGGTATCCGACCTGCCTGGTATTCGTTCTTCGAATTCCGACCAGAGTGCGCGGCGCGGGGCAGCGCACCGGGGTTAGCTTCGCTGAGGTGAAACATGACGCTGTTCGACGATTTGAGAGATAACGAGTGGGCGCTGGTCGAGGCGCTGTTCTGTTCGGAACCTGCACGCAGTGAGCGCCGCGGCCGTCCGCGCGTCGAAGCGCGCGCAGTGGTCAACGCCGTGCTGTGGGTGCTTTCGACCGGTGAAGGCTGGTCGAAGCTGCCGGGCCGCTATCCGTCGCCGCCGACCTGCCGTCGCCGGTTCGACGAATGGCAGGCCGATGGCACCCTCGCCGAAATCGTGAAGCGACTCGGCAACAACGGCCGTGAAGTGTCGCTGCGCGGCCGCATCGGTTCGACTGCTGCCAAGCCGCCCGCACCGCCGAGCCGCGATCGTCTGCGTGGCGCGTTCTGGACCAATCCGGAATCGTGGCGCGCGCCGGCCAAAATGGCCTGAGCGATCGACTGACTGCATCTTCGCATGAACAAAAAGCGTCAAAATCTTTTTGCGCTTTAACTTCGCGAGGTTTCGCCCGCTGTCAGGCGAAACCTCGATCGACTCCCTTCCGCATGACAGTGCGCTCTGACGCCCTATCTTTCGGCCTTTTCCGGCATCGAAACAACTCTTTACCATTATTTACAGTGCCGACAGGCGTGCTGGCATAAGTTGGTGAGCTATCAACGGGCTTTCGTACTGGCCTGAAGGGGGCTCACCATGAAACCAATGTCACGGCTCGTGTGCGGCATTGTCGTTTCGATTTTGTGCGGAGCGGCGAACGCGCAGGCGCAGTTGCAACCCGAAGATCTCAGCGTCCAGGCAAGTGCTCGAGCGGCCGCGCCCGCTCAACAGGATGTCGCGCGCGCCAGGGACTTCAGTCCGCCCGCGCCGCGAGGCGATTTGCGCGGCGATATTGCGAGCAATGCGCGTGTGCGCCCGGACGACGAGCATGAAGAACGTCCGCGTCGACATTGACGCAACGCGTGGACAAGGGTGATTTCAAACCGATCCCAATTTGCTCGACGCATCAGCGGGAACCACTGAGGGCTCCATGAGTCCCATTCAATGCCATGAGCACAGCGTGGCAGCAGTAAGATCCGGTATGCCCGTATCCTTGCGATACGGGCTTTTTTTTGGGCCGGCCCTTCTGACGGACGTCGAGCCAAGATCATGACTGCCGCGCCGACACCCCGCCCCGGCGCTTCTCGGCCTGATTTCGTTCGCTCGGAACGTCGCGAGTGTCGCGTCCCGCTTTCGAGCCGTACTGTCCTAGACCCGGGCCTCGAGAACCGGTTCGTGCGTGGCGAGCGCATAGCGCTCGGCGCGATGCAGATCCCAGTCCATCGAACGTTCGTCGCGTGCGAGGCGGTTGAATTCGAGCTTGCCCCGCTCGGTGACGACGGCGATATCGACCGGCGCGTGAAACCCGGGCGCCGGCGCCACCGTGCGCTGACGAACGAGCTCAAGCAAACCGAGCGCACGCAATTGATCGAACACGGGAGGGCGTTTCGCCCACGGGACCTGACGATACTGGGCTCGCCGGAGCGCTTCGAGTACGGCTTCGTTAGAATACGTGGTCATTTCGTTCTTTCTTCCTGTGCAGCCATGACGGCACCGCGTGCGAGCAGTCAGACGACCCCCGCGGCACCGACTAAAGGCGGCATGCCCTATCCGCTCCGTACGCCGCTTCGCGGCCCAGGACCGGAATCGCAGCCGCCGCTTGCGCTAGGTGCTGCTTGTTATTTCAAGCCCCCGTTCCAGACGTGCTGATCGCACGCTTCACCCGCCAATCGCCAGCGTATTCCACAGAATGCGACGGCGCAGCGGATTGTCTCGAAAACCATACGTTACCCCAATCAAATTGGTTCTATTCACTTTATTGCTGCTTTTTTTTGCGCTATTTGCGCTTTGGCGACGAAAGCGCGCCGTAATTGCAATCATCTGCTGCATCGTCTTCTGGGCCTTCGGGGCGGGCTGGCTTTCGCGCCCCGCGCTCGACTTCGTTCAGCGCGGCTATGAGCAGGTGCTCACGCCTGAATACGCGCCGCGCACGACGATCGTGCTGCTAGGCGGCGGCACCGACCGGCACGGCGATTCCCGGCTCGTCCCCAAGCGCGATTCGATCCTGCGTATCCGCGTGACGGCCGAGCTGTACCGCGCATGCAGGGACAGCGGCGCGGTGTGCCGGGTCATCGTGAGCGGCGGCGATCCGCAGCATCACGGCGAGGCCGAAGCCGACAACTACGCGCCCTACCTGCTCGCACGCGGCGTGGACGGCGCGGACCTCACACGCGAGAACCAGAGCCTCAACACTTATCAGAACGCGCGCAACGTCGCCGCCATTTTGCGGCCCGAACATGACGATACGCTGATCGTCGTCACTTCTTCATATCACATGCAGCGCGCGATGCTCGCTTTCGAGGCTTTTGGCCTGACGCCGCAGCCCGTCGTGTCGAACGTGCGGTTCGCGCGCGCGACTTTCTTTCCGACCATCGAAGGCTTCGTCACGGCCGAGATCGCGTGGCACGAACTCTTGGGAATCGCGCGCTTTCACGTGTATCGGCGGCTGCATCTCTACTGATTCACTCGAACCGTTTCGTCGCAATGCAACTAGCTGATTCGACGTGCACGATCGTCACGAATTACTAAGGACTAGAAAATGACCGAGGCCGGCGGTATCATCGCCGCTCAGTCTTCGACTGGCTGAAGCCGGGCATCCGATGCCGATACCGCAGACCTTGCCTTGCGGCCCGTGATTCTGCCCGTGACCCTTCAATCGTGGCGGGCAATTGAACGCAACATTCGAGTGCATTGTTGCGCGAGCAGCCGCAGGAGCGGTTTTTGCTCAGACATAAGGCGATGTCCATGCATCGGACAAGCGATTCCCGGGTTCAACTACTACTAGGAGGTAACAATGAAGAAAGTGTCCCTGGCTGTTCTGTTGTCCCTGAGCGCAGTCGCATCGGTTGCGTATGCGCAGGGCGATCAAGGCGTGACGATGAGCACCGATCCCGCCAAGATTTCCGATATCGAAATGCGCGCGCAGAACTTGCAATCGCGTCAGGATAGTATGCAAAACATGCCCGCGCAGGCGCCGGCCCACAAGGGTCACCACAAGAAATCCGGTTCGAAGAAAATGGCGCCCGAAGCCGGCCAGTAAACCGCCAGCTTCCTCGGGGAAACATAAAGCCGGAAACCGCGCCTCGCGCGCGGTTTCCGGCTTTATTCATTGTGCCTGCGTAAGCGCGCGGGATCGATTTCTGACGGGACGCACGGCTCAATCGCGCGGGCGGTATGCTACATTGCGCATCGACATTTTTTGCCCCTTTCCCGTTGAACCCGCTAACGCACGCAGGTGCGGAGGACAGCATGAGCAATATCCAGCTCGATATCGAATGGACCGAAGCCGCGTCTCGCAAGATCGAAAAACTGATGCCGCGCAGCGCCAACAAGGACGCCTATCTCGCCCTTCCGCCCGTGGAATGCCTACCGATGGAAGGCGATGTCCTGTTTCTGGGTCCGGACGGCAAGCAGCAGCCGTTCATCGTCGCCGAGCGTCAATATCATCACGACGGCGACGCCGACTGGACCATCATCCTCATCCTCGACGTCCCGCACGAAACGCATTGAACGCGCGATGCGGCGCGCTCGCGGCAAGCGTCAGAGTTTCGCCACGACGTGAATCTCGCCGTCCTCGACGAGCGCCGGCGCATTGAGCTGATGCGCCTGGATGTGCGGCGAGCGGCCGTGTTCCTCGAGCGCCGCTTCACTTGTCCAGCGTTCGAAAAACACGAAGCGCCGCGGCTCCTTCAGATCGCGATGCAAGTCGTATTGCAAGGCACCACGCTCCTTGAGCGTCGGCTCGACGAGCCCCTGCAACGCTTCCTTCAACTTCTCTTCCTGCCCGGGTTTCGCAACGAACGTGGCAACAACGGCAATTTCCGACATGGGCGTTTTCCTCGAATGAAAGAAGGACAAGGATAACTGCGCCGCGGATTGTCCGCCGCCGGCGGTGCCGTCAATCGACATCCGGACGAAAAAAGAAAAACCCGCGTCTCATCGAAACGCGGGTAAAAACCGTCGCCCTACGAGGATAGGCGACGGGGCCACCGGCGGCCGCGCGCACGCGCGAGGCCTGTATTCGGACGACGGAAGCAACGTGGCGCCCATGCTCGCGCGCTTTATCCGGCCCGCGCCGCAGACGCGCACCATCTGCGCTTGGATCGCATGCCGTGTGTGCACTGTACCCGGCATGCGATTGATTCTTATAAGCTTTCCCGCACATAACCTGCCGAAAGACTGCGCGCTGCTTCGACGCGAAGACGTCGCTGATGCAAAGCGCGTCCGGCGCGCGCACGCATAAAAAAACCGCCTCGAAATCGAGGCGGTTTTGCTTCGGCGAAACGCTGACGCCGGAATCAGCTGATCTGATCGGCAAGCAATGCCATGATCTGACGAGCCTGCGGCGAGGAATCCACCTGGCCCTTGTCGTCGACGATCGACACGCGGGTTTGCTGCTCCGTGATCGCCCGCACGTTGACTTCGTATTGCTTCGCGACCTTCTCCTTCCGGCCGTGGAACACCTGGCTCCAGAAGCCCTGCTCCGCCGACGTCATGTCCTTCGGATCGACGTAGCGAACGAAATAGACGCCCTTCGCGCGGTCGCGGTCGTCGACCGTGAAGTTGCTGCGGTCGAGCGCGATGCCGACGCGCAACCACGCGCGGTCATAAGGCTCGGGCAGCATCAGTTCCGGGGACGACGCCTCGGGCACCGTGTCGTTGCTCACCGCCGTCTGGCTGGAAAGCTGGACGTTCTGCACGGCAGTCGCCTTCGCCGCCGAATTGCCGCCCTTTGCGGCGGTTCCGGCCGCGGCTCCAGCCGCCGCCGATGTGCCGAGCGTCGACGCATCCGATCCGCCGCCAGCCGTGCGCGAGTCCGACATCGCGAGCGTTGCCATCAAGCGCTTCAGATACTCGTTTTCGAGCGCCGGATCGTTCGGACGAGCCTGCCACTGGCTCGAATCGTTATTGACGCCCGTCAGCGCCTCGCGCATGCCCTTCTGGCTCACGAACACGTAGGTGCCGCCGTTCGGCGCCACTTCAAGACGCGTGCGGTACTTGTTGCGCTCGGCGGTGACATACGAATTGCCGGTCGCCTTCGACAGCGTATTGCGAATCAGACCGTCGGAAATTTGCGGATGGGTTTCGTTCCAGTCGGTTTCCATCACGCCCTTGTCACGGGCATCGACGACGAGCAAAAAGCCCTGCTCCTGCCAGAAACGTCGAACCTGCGGCCAGACCTGGTCCGGCGATTTGCTGTCGATGACGAGCCAGCGCTCCGTGCCATCGCGCTGGATATGCATGCCCGATACGGGCGGAACCACGGTCGGAGCAGTCGGGGCGGCCTTCTGGACCTGCTGCAGGTCGGACAGCGTCGCCTGCCCGCCCTGGGGCGGCAACGAGCGCTGGTCGGACGCTTCATCGAGCAAATTCGGCGGAACTGCGAGCGACGCCTGCTTCGAGCGCTGATCGCTCTTGTAGTTGATCGCGGTGGGGGACGACGTGCCGCATCCGGCTACGAACCCTGCCGCCATCAAAAGTGCTGCCAACCGCTTGGTCACACGAAAATCTGTCATGTTTGGGAAGTCCTTCCGCTACGCCACGGGGTTTTCCGTGGATCAACCCAGCATTTTACCGGTGCCGCGCGCCGCCGTGCAAAAACAGCCTGGCGCCATTCGATTTTCGTCGTGCGCTGACTCTATGGCGACGGATTCTCAACCGCGATCACTGCGATTTTGACGCGCAGCGGCGTAGCGAATGTGCTGCTGCATCGCCACTTGCCCGCATTCTTTCGGCTGGGATTCATCCGCAGCACGTCTGTTTGACAAACTTTGACAATTCCCCGCGCAACCCGACCGCCATCGCGCCTCCCAACGGCTTGATAAATAAGCCTTTTTCAGACATTTCCGTCTTATCTCAATAACCCTTCGTAGGACTATCCCATCGCGTCATTTGCATACCGCGCCATCTTAAAATTTCATCTCAAAAATAAGAATCTTACTGGACCGGTACCCAAATGACGACCTCACGCATAAGAACTCCTTACTATTTCATGGCGGCCACGATCGCGTGTCTGATGATGACGGGCGAACCCGCTCTTGCACGACTCGGATCGACGATCGCCACCACGCTCGATTCATCGCCCGGCCGGGTCATTCGGCACGCGAAGAACGGCGAACTGTCCTTCGACGAAACCACCGATTCCAACGGCATCACGCTGCGCCAGTACGTCGACTCGGCGGGCGTCGTCTATGCCGTCAGTTGGCACGGCGCCGCAATGCCCGATCTCGACGCGCTCCTGGGCGCCCACTTCGCGCGCTACAAAAGCGCAGCAGCGGGCTCGCAAGCCAGCCACGGACTGCACGCATCCCGCGTGGCCGACGACGACCTCGTCGTCGAGTCCGGCGTGCGGCTGAGGCAGTTCGTCGGCCGCGCGTGGCTCACCGACGCACTCCCGGCGGGCGTGACCGCCGACGACATCGAATAGGAGCCCCGGTCATGCGATCCAGTCGATATCTCCTGCTCACAGCGTCGCTCATCGCGATCCTCGCGACCGGCGCGCTTTCCGCCTGCGGCGGCGGCGGCGACAGTTCGTCGACGCCGGCCAGCCCGGCCCCCGCTCCGGCGTCCGCCGCCACGCCCGCATCCGCCGCCGCGCCGACGCCCGCATCGTCGGTGTCCGTCAACGTCGTACCGCAATCGACCACGCCGAATGTCCAGCCGATCAGCGTGTCGCGCGTCGACACGGGCACGCGCAATCTGCTGCAGACGAGCGTCACGATCTGCGTGCCCGGCACCGACCACTGCCAGACGATCGACAACATCCAGGTCGACACCGGCTCGCAGGGTCTGCGCATTCTCGCGTCGGCGCTCTCGCCCGAGCTCGCGCTGCCGGCCGTCACCACCAGCACCGGCGCGAACGCCGCGCAATGCACCGTGTTCGGCTCCGGCTACACATGGGGCGCGGTGCGTACCGCCGACATCCGCCTCGCGGGCCATGTCGCCGCGGCGACGTCGATTCAGGTGATCGCGGACCCGGCCGTGCCCGCCGCCGCCGACGACTGCACCAAGTCCGGCCTGCCGATGCTCACCGCCGCGCGCTTGCGCAGCAACGGCATCCTGGGCGTCGGGCCGTTCCGCGCGGACTGCGGCAGCGCCTGCGTCAACGCGCCGCTGCCGCGCTGGTACTACGCATGCACGCCGGGCGCGACCGGCACATGCGTCGCGAGCACGCTCGCGGTTGCGCAGCAGGTGACCAACCCGATCGCGCGCTTCTCCGCCGACAACAACGGCGTGTTGATCGAGCTTCCGGCCGTGCCCGACGCCGGCGCGTCGGCGGTAGCAGGCACGATGACGTTTGGCATCGGCTCGCAGGCCAACAACCTGCTCGGCGATGCGACCGTCCTGCGCGGCAGCACGCTGTCCGGCTTCGTTCTCACCGACTTCGGCGGCAGTACGTTCTCGACGAGCTTCATCGACAGCGGTTCGAACGGACTCTTTTTCCCGTCGAATTCGCTCGCCCAGTGCGGCCTCTGGTATTGCCCGCCGACGCCTCAGAGCCTCACCGCGACCATTCGCTCGACGAGCGGCGCCTCAGCCGGCGTGAACTTCTCCGTGGCGACATCGACGGCGCTCTTCACCAGCAGCAACAACGCGTTCTCGAACCTGGCCGGTCCGGTTGGCAATTACTTCGACTGGGGCTTGCCGTTCTTCTTCGGGCGACGCGTATTCACGGCGCTCGAAGGGCGCGTAACGCCCGCGGGCAACGGGCCGTACTACGCGTTTTAGCCTGATGCGCCGGCGGCGGCGAAAGGCGCGCCTGCAAGAACAGCAGCCGAGCCGCCCAGTCGACCGAGGCGGCTCGACCGCTCTGCTGCTTCGCGCGGATTACTCGCCCGACGAAGGCGTCTCGCCGCGACGCGTGAACCGGCAAGACAATCGACGAGCGCCCGATGATTGCTCATTGCTCATCGCGCATTGCGCGCCCGGCGAAGCGGGCCCATAGCCGCGCGCCTGAATGTGCACCGTGACGCCGTGATCCTGCAAGTACCGCTGGATGCTCGTCGCGCGCCGTTGTGACAGCGCGCGGTTGTACGCCAGGCTGCCGAGCCGGTCGGTAAAGCCGGAAATCACGATTCCGGACACGTCGCCGGCGCGCTTCACATCGGCGATCACCGCATCGAGCTTCGCCCTGCCGTTTTCCGTGATCGACTCGAGGTCGCCGCGATCGAACGGGAAAAGCGCATCGGCCGATAGCGCGATTTTCCGGCAATCGGGTTAAATTCCAACTAAACCAAAACTCCTAATATTCTCCGGATAGCCGATCGGACGAAGCTTTCCTCTCGCCTCCTATACCGTTCGACATAGCCCAATCGGTTGATACGAGGCCCGATGGCTTCGAAACGCATCGACCAAAAAAAGCCGTTCCGGTATCAACCGGAACGGCATTCTCTACCCGCCTTCGCAAGTGTCGGTAATACACCTGCGCTACATCGCTGATCTCACCTCCGCGGCAACGCCTTGTCATCCTCGTCGAAAATCTTCTGCGCCAGATGAAACGCCGAGTTCGCCGCGGGCACGCCGCAGTAGATCGCGGTCTGCATCAGGATTTCCTTGATCTCGTCGCGCGACACGCCGTTGTTCTTCGCCGCCCGTAAATGCAGCGCCAGTTCCTCGCTACGATTGAGCGCGACCATCATCGCGATGGTCACGAGGCTGCGCGTGTGGCGCGGCAAGCCGGGACGCGTCCAGATCTCGCCCCATGCATAGCGCGTGATGAGGTTTTGAAACTCGGTCGTGAGATCGGTGCGATTGGCGAGCGACCGGTCTACGTGCGCGTCGCCGAGCACCGCGCGGCGCACGCCCAGGCCCGCGTCGTAACGTTCGTCTTCGGTCATCGTTGTTCTCCCAGGAACTCCAGCACGTGGCGGGTGTATTCCGCCGATTTTTCGATGTTCGACAGATGCGCCGCGTCGAGTTCGACGTAGCGCGCCCCTTCTATATAGCCGGCGAGTTCGCGGCCCTGCGCGGCCGGCGTCGACATGTCGTGCGTGCCGGCGATCACCAGCACCGGCGCCTTGATCGTCTTCGCCTCGTCGCGCAGGTCGGCATCGCGGATCGCTTCGCAATTCGACGCGTAGCCGTCGCCCGAGGTGTGGCGGAACACGTCGCGGATCGGCGCAAGCACGAGCGGCTCGCGCTCGATGAAACCCGCCGTGAACCAGCGCGGAATCACCGCGTCCGTGAGCCCGATCATGCCGCCGACTTCGCGCGCCTTCGCCGCGCGCGGCGTCCAGACGGCATCCGAGCCGATCAGCGCCGCCGTGTTCGACAGCACCACGCGCTCGAAGCGCTCCGGATGGCGCGCCGCGAGCCCGACGCCGGTCAGCCCGCCCATCGACAGGCCGCAGTAGTGCGCGCGCTTGATGTGCAGCGCGTCCATGAGGCCGATCACGTCGCCGATCAACTGGTCGATCGTATAAGGGCCTTGCGGCGAATCGGAATGGCCGTGGCCGCGCGTGTCGTAACGCAGCACGCGATAGTGTTTCGCGAACGCCTCGGCTTGCGGCGCCCACATCGACATGTCGCTGCCGAGCGAATTGGACAGCACGAGCCACGGGGCGGACTCGCCCGCATCGGCGTCGATGCGATAGTAAAGCTGGATACCATTGACGGCGGCGTGAGGCATTTGGCGTTTCGCTCCTGAATGAATCACGCGTTGGCGTGATGAAGCTCGAGCGCGGCGTCGATGAACGCCTGCGCGCAGCCGGCGTAGTTCGCCGGGTCGAGCAACTGTTTCAACTGATCGGTCGAGAGATGCTGCATGACGGTGACGTCCGCGCCCAGCACGTCGAAGAGCGTGCGGCCGCTTGCGACCGCCTCCTTCGACGCATGCTCGACCAGCTTGTGCGCATCGAGCCGGCCGATCCGGTCGCCGAGCGCGAGCATCACCGCTTCGCCGAGCACGAGGCCGCGCGTCGCGTCGAGATTCGCGGCGAGCCGCGCGGTGTTCACTTCGATGTCCGCGACGATCGTCTTCATGTGCGCGAGCGCGCCGCCCGCGAGGCGCGCGAGTTCCGGCAGCGCTTCCCACTCGGCCTGCCAGCCGCCGAGCGCGCGCTCGTGCTCCTGCACCATGCCCGTGAAAACCGTCGCGACGAGGCCCGGCGCGCGCGTCGCGGCGGTCAGAACGGCCGCGCAGCCGACCGGATTGCGCTTGTGCGGCATCGTCGACGAACCGCCCTTGCCCGCGGCGGCCGGTTCAGCGAGTTCGCCGACTTCGGTCTGCATCGACAGCGAAATGTCGCGCGCCATCTTGCCGAGCGTGCCGATCAGCATGCCGAAGCAGGACGCACTTTCCGCGATGCGGTCGCGCTCGGTGTGCCACGGCAGCGCGGGCAGCGCGAGCGAGAGTTCGTCGGCGAGCGTCTGGGCGACGCCTTGCGCCTTGTCGCGCAGACTCGCGAGCGTGCCCGCCGCGCCGCCGAACTGCAACGCGAGTGCGCGCGAGCGCAGCGTCGAAAGGCGCTCGCGGTGACGCGTCAGCGCGTCGAGCCATTGCGCGAACTTGAGACCGAGCGTGATCGGCAGCGCCTGTTGCAGCCAGGTCCGGCCGATCATCGGCGTCGTGCGGTACTTCCTCGCCTGATCGGCGAGCGCGGCGCACAGGTCGCGCAGGTCGGCATCGACGAGATCGAGCGCCGCGCGCAACTGGAGCACCGTGCCGGTGTCGATGATGTCCTGGCTCGTCGCGCCCCAGTGGACGTATTTGGCCGCGTCGGCGTCCGCGTCCTTCACGACCGCCGTCAAGAGCTTGACGAGCGGAATCGCCAGATTGCCGCCCGCCGCCGCGCCCGTCATGAGCGCGCGCGCGTCGATCGCGTCCGCGCGGCACGCGGCTTCGATCGCCCCGACCGCGCTCGACGGAATCACGCCATGCGCCGCCGACGCACGCGCGAGCGCGGCCTCGACGTCGAGCATCGCCTGGACGGTCGCGTGCGGCGACCAGACCGCGTTCATCGCGTCGGTGCCGCAGATGAGGTCGGTCAGCCGGCCGGTCGCTGCAAACATGGGCTCAGACACGTTCGATCGCAATCGCGATGCCCTGCCCCACGCCGATGCACATCGTGCAGAGCGCGAAGCGGCCGCCGGTGCGTTGCAACTGATAGCTCGCGGTCGTGACGAGGCGCGCGCCGCTCATGCCGAGCGGATGGCCGAGCGCGATGGCGCCGCCATTCGGGTTGACGCGCGGATCGTCGTCCGCGACGCCGAGCATGCGCAGCACCGCCAGCCCTTGCGAGGCGAACGCTTCGTTCAGCTCGATCACGTCGAACTGGTCGATGGTCATGTTCAGGCGCTTGAGCAGCTTTTGCGCGGCCGGCGCCGGGCCGATGCCCATCACGCGCGGCGCGACGCCCGCGGTCGCGAGACCAAGAATGCGTGCGCGCGGCACGAGGCCGAAGCGCTTCGCGCTGTCTTCGTCCGCGATGATGAGCGCAGCCGCGCCGTCGTTGACGCCCGACGCGTTGCCCGCCGTCACGCTGCCGTCCGGGCGCACGACGCCCTTCAGCTTCGCGAGCGCCTCGATGCTCGTCTCACGCGGATGCTCGTCCTGCGACACGACGATCGGATCGCCCTTCTTCTGCGCGATCGTCACGGAGACGATTTCCTGCGCGAGCGTGCCGTCCTTCTGCGCGCGCGCCGCCTTCTGTTGGCTGCGCACCGCGAACGCGTCCTGATCGGCGCGGCTCACCTTATAGTCGTCCGCGACGTTTTCCGCCGTTTCCGGCATCGAATCGACGCCGTATTGCTTCTTCATCAGCGGATTGACGAAGCGCCAGCCGATGGTCGTGTCGTAGATGTCGGCCTGACGCGAAAAGGCGCTCGTCGCCTTGCCCTGCACGAACGGCGCGCGGCTCATGCTCTCCACGCCGCCCGCGATCAGGAAGCTCGCCTCGCCCGACTTGATCGCGCGCGCGGCGATACCGATCGCGTCCATGCCCGAGCCGCACAGGCGGTTCACGGTCGTGCCCGCGATGCCTTCGGGCAAACCGGCGAGCAGCGTCGACATGCGCGCGACGTTGCGATTGTCCTCGCCCGCCTGGTTCGCGCAGCCGTAGATGACTTCCTCGACGGCGTTCCAGTCGACGTCCTTGTTGCGCTCCATCAGCGCGCGCAGGGGCACGGCACCGAGGTCGTCGGCACGCACCGACGAGAGCGCGCCCGCATAGCGGCCGATCGGGGTACGAATCGCGTCACACAAAAATGCTTCTTTCATCAATGTCTCCGGGAATGTTCGGTACGGACCGCGCTCAAGCGGCTTCGGTCAGCGGCGCGTATTGCAGCGGCACTTTCGCGAGCGCCTGAAGCTCCTCGAACGAGAGCCCATCGACGATCTCGCGCACGACGAAGCCTTCCGGCGTCACGTCGAACACGGCGAGATCGGTGTACACACGATCGACGCAGTCCACGCCCGTCACCGGGTACGAACACTCGTCGACGAGCTTGCTCTCGCCCTGCTTGGTCAGCAATTCCATCATCACGTAGACCTGCTTCGCGCCGATCGCCAGGTCCATCGCGCCGCCGACGGCCGGAATCGCGTCGGGCGCGCCGGTGTGCCAGTTCGCGAGATCGCCCTTCGCCGACACCTGAAACGCGCCGAGCACGCAAAAATCGAGATGGCCGCCGCGCATCATCGCGAACGAATCGGCGTGGTGGAAAAAGGCGCCGCCCGTCAGCAGCGTGACGTGCTGCTTGCCGGCGTTGATGAGTTCGTCGTCTTCCTCGCCCTTGGCGGGCGCCGGGCCCATGCCGAGCAGGCCGTTTTCGCTATGCAGGAAGATTTCGCGGTCCGCCGCGAGGTGATTGGCGACGAGCGTCGGCACGCCGATGCCGAGGTTCACGTAGGCGCCTTCGGGAATGTCGGCGGCGACGCGTTTCGCCATTTCGTCACGAGTCAGTTTTTTCATGGCTGTTCCTTTCTGCTTAGGCCGCGAGTTCGGCTTGATGGACGGCTTGCGGCACTTCCACGACGCGCTGCACGAAAATGCCCGGCGTGACGATGTTTTCCGGATCGAGTGCGCCCAGTTCGACGACCTGCGACACCTGCACGATCGCGGTCTTCGCCGCGCTCGCCATGATGGGCCCGAAGTTGCGCGCAGTTTTACGATAGACCAGATTGCCCCAGCGGTCGCCCTTATATGCCTTCACGAGCGCGAAATCGGCGTGCAGCGGTGCTTCGAGCACATACTGCCTGCCGTCGATCAGACGCGTTTCCTTGCCCTCTGCGAGCTTCGTGCCGAAGCCGGTCGGCGTAAAGAAGCCGCCGATGCCCGCGCCCGCCGCGCGGATGCGTTCCGCCAGATTGCCCTGCGGCACGAGTTCGAGTTCGATTTCGCCCGCGCGGTAAAGCGCATCGAAGACCTGCGAGTCGGTCTGGCGCGGAAACGAACAGATGATCTTGCGCACGCGCTTCGCCTTGAGCAGCGCGGCGAGGCCCGTTTCGCCATTGCCGGCATTGTTGTTGACGATCGTCAGTTCGCGCGCGCCCTGCTCGATCAGCGCGTCGATCAGTTCCGACGGCATCCCCGCCGTACCGAAACCGCCGATCATGATGGTCGCTCCGTCGTGCACATCCGCCACCGCCGACGCGAGCGAATCGAAAATCTTGTTGATCATGCCGTTCTTCTCCTGCAAGTGGCCCGGCGGCGTTCTTGCGCGTTCGATGCGCACGCGATCTGCCGGACCGGACTCGGGGTTAACCTGCTCGTTCAAAACACTTGCTTCAAAATGTTCGACATGCGAACATGGATTCGTTTAGCGAACAATGCGATGTTATTCCTGCATTCGTTGTCGTGTCAACGAACTACGGGTTTTTACCGACGGGCCTTCCTCCATGACCGACGATCCAGCGCAAGCCGTATCCAGTGACGAACCGGACGCAGCAAAGCCCGGCGATTCGTATGTGCAGTCGTTCGCGCGCGGACTCGCCGTGATTCGCTCGTTCGACGCGAGCCGCCCCGCGCAAACGCTGACCGAAGTGGCCGCTGCCGCGGGCCTCACGCGTGCGGGCGCGCGCCGCATCCTGCTGACGCTGCAGGCGCTCGGCTACGTCGAGGCCGACGGAAGGCGCTTTCAGCTTACGCCGAAGATCCTGGACCTGGGTTTCGCCTATCTCACGTCGATGCCGTTCTGGAATCTCGCCGAGCCGGTGATGGAGGAACTCGTCGGACAGGTGCACGAGAGCTGCTCGGCCGCCGTGCTGAACGGCACGGACATCGTCTACGTGCTGCGCGTGCCGACTCACAAGATCATCACGCAGAACCTTTCGATCGGCAGCCGCCTGCCGGCGTTCTGCACGTCGATGGGCCGCGTGCTGCTCGCCGCGCTCGACGACACGCAACTCGACGCCGTGCTCGACGCGAGCGAACTCGTCGCCCGCACGCCGCGCACGCTCACCGACCACGCCGCGCTCGCCGAAGCGATCCGCGCCGTGCGCCGTCAGGGCTGGGCGATCGTCGATCAGGAACTGGAGGAAGGGCTGATTTCGATGTCGGCGCCGATCCGCGACCGGCAGGGCCGCGTCATCGCGGCGCTCAATATCAGCGGGAATGCGCAGCGAAAGAGTGCGAAGCAGATGGTGAAGGCGTTTCTCGGACCGCTGCAGGACGCGGCGCAACGCGTCTCGGAGATGGTCGCGCGGCGTGGATAGGCACAAGCGCCACTATTCGAAAGGCCGAAAGAGGCGCTACCCTCTATCTCGCCCGCCGATAACCGCGCCGAAGACGCCCGCCGCATGAACGACCTCGATCTGAACCTCATCCCGTATCTCGTCGCGATCGAGGAGACGCGCAACGTCAGCCGCGCCGCCGAGCGGCTCGGCGTGAGCCAGCCGCGCGTGAGCACGGCGCTCGGCCGGCTGCGCGACTATTTCAACGACCCGCTGTTCGTGCGGACTTCGCGCGGCATGGAGCCGACGCCCCGCGCGCTCTCGCTCGTGCCCGCCGCGCGCGAGGCGCTCGGCCGCATCGAACGAGGCCTGCTCGACACCCAGCATTTCGATCCGACCGTAACGACCGACACGTTTTCGATCGCCCTGTCCGACGTCGGCGAGATCGTGTTCCTGCCGCGCCTTCTGCAAGCGCTCGCCGTCGAGGCGCCGCATGCGAACCTGCGCTCGGTGTCGCTCGCGCACGGCGAAGTCGAACGCGGGCTGGAAGCCGGCGACATCGATCTCGCGGTCGGCTATTTTCCGGATCTCGGCGGCAACAACTTCTTTCAGCAGCGGCTTTTCTCGCACCGCTTCATCTGCCTGATGCGGCGCGATCATCCGTTTGCGCGCGGGCCGCTCACGCTCGAACAGTTCATCGCGTGCGGACATGCCGTCGTGCGCGCCGAGGGACGCAGCCAGGAAATCCTTGAGAACTTTCTCGATAAACAACGCATTCGACGGCGCGCAGTCCTCGAAACGCCGCACTTCATGAGCTTGCCCTTCATTCTTTCTCGCACGGACTTGATCGCGACCGTGCCGCACGCGATCGGCTTCGCCTACGTCGCCGAGCATGCGTCGATCACGCTCGCCGAACCGCCGCTGGCACTGCCGCACTTCGATCTCCGGCAGCACTGGCATCGCAAGTTCCACAACGACGCGCGCACGATGTGGCTGCGTGGGGTCGTCGCGTCGCTGTTCAACGATGCGCTGGACGAATGGCCGAAGTGACGGCGCACCGCGACGACCCGGCTAGAATGGCGTTTTGTTTCCTGCCAGGAAATGATCGATGGATGCGTTGACCAGCTTGCGGGTGTTCCGGGAAGTCGTCGAAGCGGGAAGTTTCGTGAAGGCCGCCGAACGCCTCGACATCTCGACCGCGATGACGAGCAAGCACGTGGCGAATCTCGAACGTCAGCTCGGCGTGCGCCTGCTCAACCGCACGACGCGCCATCTGAGCCTGACCGAAGCCGGCAGCGTCTACATCGAGCAGTGCAGCGAGGCACTCGACATCCTGGCTGCGGCGGAAGCGGCTGTCGGCACGCAGACGGCGCATCCGCAGGGCGTGCTGAAGGTGACGGCGCCCGGCTGGTTCGCGACGCGCAAGTTCGCCGATCTCCTCGTCGCCTACCGGGAGCGTTATCCCGAGGTGCTGATCGACCTTCGCCTGGAAAACCGTTTCGTCGATCTCGTCGAGGAAGGTTACGACCTGGCGCTCCGTGCGACGTCCGAACCGTCGCCTTCGCTGATCGTGCGGCCGCTGTGCAGGGTGCCGTTCATCCTCACGGGCGAGCCGGCGTATCTCGAACGGCACGGCACGCCGCGCCGCCCTGACGACCTGGACCGGCATCGCATGATCCTGCCGACCTACACCAATATCGAGACGGTAGAACTGAGCGGCCCCGACGGCACGTTCACCGTGAAGAATCAGGCGGTGCTCAAGACCAACGACACGTCGATGTCGCTTCAACTCGTGCGCGCCGGGCTCGGACTCGCGTATTTCCCGGAATGGATCGTGGCGCCGGAACTCGCGGCGGGCAATCTCGTGCGCGTGCTGCCGGACTACGCCGCGTTCGCGCCTTCGGTGTACGCGGTCTACACGAGCCGCAAGTACATGACGACGAAGGTGCGCACGTTCATCGATTTTTTGTCCGAGGCTTTGATCTGACGGGGAGGCGCTGCTGGCGAAACACCGGTCAATTAGGATAACTCGTATTCAAGCGCATCGGCCGCCGTGTGATGATCCCGCCCGGTTTTGGTCTCATCGCCCGGTGCTTCCGAACGCCGGGCCGAGCGATGAACGAGCCTTCTCACTTCCTTTTGCGATCGGATCCGCGATGAACTTCCCGTGGTTTCAACTGTTCCTCAACTTCATGCTGCTCGGGGCGGCCGTGTTCATCTGCAACACGATCAATGCGAGCCTGCGCGAGGCGCGATGGAACGGCGCGCTGATCTTCGTCGGCTTCTGCCTGCTCGCCGTGGTGCTCGACTTCGTCCTCATGCACGTGTTCGCCTCGGCGACGTCGGCGGAGCGGACAAGCTATGCGAACCTCGCGTCGATGTCCGCCTGGGCGGAACGTGTCGTCGCGTATGTGATTCCTTGTGCCGTGGGTATCGTGCTCGCGGTTCGCTTCCGGCAGCGCTGGCGTAGCCACGGCCGGCAGCCGGTGATCATCAAGACGTCGGAATACTCGCAGTCGGAATTGTCGGTTTGAGGATGCCGCGGTTGCACGGCCGGGCAGCGTGAGTGGAATTGTGAAGCATCGTCGGCGAAGGCTTTCCAAGGGTTCTCAATACGAAACCCGTCTGATATACTTTCGCTCTTTCGGGGCGTAGCGCAGCCTGGTAGCGTACCTGCATGGGGTGCAGGTGGTCGGAGGTTCAAATCCTCTCGCCCCGACCAAAGAAATCAAGGACTTAGCCTTTACGGGCTAAGTCCTTTTTCTTTTCTACTGCAATGTCGATCACCGGCACGCGACGCTCGACGTTTGTGCCTCGCGTTTCTAAGGCGCTTTATCAGCTTGCGGCATCCTCCATCTGGCGCGCAGAGTGCGTTAGACTTCCGGCGACATTTTTCAGGATCAATATGAGAAACATTGCTTCGCGCGTGATGCTCGTCGGCCTCGCGTGTGCTCTTGCCGCATGCACGACGGGCTACCGGAACGGCCAGCAGTGCAAGCAGAAGATGATCGCCACCTACCCGACCGCCGATGTCCCGTTGTCCGTCGAAGCGACGAAGATCGCGCATCGCGGATCGCGTGTCGTGGTCGAGGGCAGCTACAAGAGTGTGTCGCGCACGCTCGTGACGACGCAGATCAAAGGCGGTCAGACGAACACCGTCAAAGTGGCGACGATCAATGTTCCCGCGGCGGTCGAATGCACGTTCCAGGAAGACACGATGACGAGTTTCAGATGGCTCACGCCGCTGAAATTCGCGTGGGTCTACGAACCCGTCGCCGAGACCGAGCACGAGTAGGATCGCAAAGCATGGGCGCGTCTTCGCCCATCTTCGAGGCTTCAAAAACAAAAACGCCGCGACTCTCGTCGCGGCGTTTCCATTGGATCCGACTGCAATCTCAACCGCCAAGCAGATCGATCACCTGCAGGATTTCCTTCCTCAACTGCTCCACATCCACCGCAACCTGCGCAGGCGCATTCGCGCTGATCTCGGCGTCATCGTCCTCGTCGCCATTCACGCGGCCATGCGAATCGAGCCGGTTACGCGCGCCGTTGATCGTGAAACCCTGTTCGTAAAGCAGTTCGCGGATACGCCGGATCAGCAGCACCTCATGATGCTGATAATACCGACGATTCCCGCGCCGCTTGACCGGCCGCAACTGCGTGAACTCCTGCTCCCAATAGCGCAACACATGCGGTTTCACGCCGCATAGTTCGCTGACTTCACCGATCGTGAAGTAGCGCTTGGCCGGGATCGGAGGCAAGACGACTTTTTCCATCGTCGATCAACCTTCGTGGGTGGATATCGCAGAGGCGCTGACTAACAGGCATCCAGCGCGGTTTCGTCCGTCAGCGGCCGAAGGTGGTTTCCGCGCCGGTCTCGACCAGCGCCTTCAGTTTCTGGCTCGCGTGAAACGTGACCACGCGACGCGCGGCGATCGGAATCGCTTCGCCCGTCTTCGGATTGCGTCCCGGCCGCTGCGGTTTGTCGCGCAACTGGAAGTTGCCGAAGCCGGACAGCTTGACGCTGTCGCCGCTTTCGAGCGCGTCGCGAATGACTTCGAAGAAGGCTTCGACCATGTCTTTCGCTTCGCGCTTGTTGAGTCCGACGTGGTCGAACAGCATCTCGGCCAGTTCAGCTTTCGTGAGCGTCGGCGTCTCACTGGACGCCGCGCCGTTCGAAGTCGGGATATCTCGGATCATGGCGCTGCGTTGCGCCGAAAGAAGGGCTTCGAAATCACTCGAGTTCATTTGGTTCATATCATAAAAATGGCGTGACGATGAAGACGGAGGGGCCAACCAAAGGCTATCCGCGCAACCGCGCGCCATGTACTCGAGCCAAGCGATCCACCAGCGTTTTGATGGCCGTTTCGACCGTTTCGTCCTGAAGCGTCCCGCCAGTATCTTGCAACGTCACACGGAAGGCAAGGCTTTTCTCGTGCACCCCCAACCCACCGGAAGTGCTTGATTTTGGACGAAATTCATCGAACAGCGCAACCCTTGTGACGTGCTTGCACGCGGGTTCGGAACGGGCGTTTTCGAGCTCGTCGAGGAGCGCCTGAACCTCCACTTTCTGGTCGACGACGATCGCAATATCGCGCTTCACCGGCGGGAATTTCGACACCTCCGACGGCACCGGCAGCGAGCGTTCCATCAGCGCTTCAGCTTCGATTTCGAAAAGAATCGGCGCTTGCGGAAGGTCATACTTTTGCAGCCAGCGCGGATGAAGTTCGCCGATCCAGCCCACCGCGCGGCCATCGATTTCGATGCGCGCGCTGCGTCCCGGATGCAGCGCCGGATGCTCGGCCTTGACGAAGCGCGGCACCACGGGCGCAAAGAGCGCCTCGACGTCGCCCTTCACGTCGAAGAAATCGACGGTGCGCGACGGCGCGCCCCACTGCTCGTCCAGCGCCGGCCCATAAGCCAGCGCGCCGATCATCTTCGGCTGCGCGAAGCCTTCGACAGCGAGTTCGCCCGCCTTGATCGACGGATCGTGCAGGAACACGCGGCCCGCCTCGAACACGCGGATGCGCTCTGCGCGACGGTTCAGGTTGTAGCGCAACACGTTGATCAGGCTGCCGAAGAGCGTCGTGCGCATGACCGACAACTGGCTCGCAATCGGATTGAGCAGCTTGACCGGCTTGTCGTTGCCCGCGAAATCCTCCTCCCACTCGGCATCGACAAAACTGAAGTTCACCGTCTCCGCGTAGTCGCGCGCGGCAACCGCGTGGCGAATCACGTGGATCGAGCGCTTCGTCTCGTTGGTCGGACGCATTTCGCTCTTCGCGACCGGCGGCCGTGCCGGAATCTTTTCGAAGCCGTAAATGCGCGCAACTTCCTCGATCAGATCCTCTTCGATCTCGATGTCGAAGCGATACGGCGGCGGCGTCACCGAGAAGGTGTCGCCATCGCGCTCGAAGGCGAGACCGAGGCGCGTGAAAATCTGCGCGATCTCTTCGGTGCCAATCTCGATGCCGATGATGCGATGCGCGCGCGCGACGCGCATCGCGACCGGCGCGCGCGTCGGCAGATTGACGACCTGATCGTCGACCGGGCCGGCCGCGCCGCCGCAGATGTCGAGAATCAGTTGCGTGATGCGCTCGATGTGCTCGACGGTCGTCGAATAGTCGACGCCGCGTTCGAAGCGATGCGCCGCGTCGGTCGAGAAGTTGTACTTGCGCGCGCGGCCGCGGATGGCGTCGGGCCACCAGAACGCGGCTTCCAGGTAGATGTTCGTCGTGTCGAGCGAGACGGCCGTGCTGTCGCCGCCCATGATGCCCGCGAGACTTTCGACCTGATGGTCGTCCGCGATCACGCCGACGGTTTCGTCGAGTTCGACGGTGTTGCCGTTCAAGAGCTTGAGCGACTCACCCTGCTTCGCCCAGCGCACTTCGATACCGCCGTGAATCTTGTCGAGATCGAACACGTGGGTCGGGCGGCCGAGTTCGAGCATCACGTAATTCGAGATGTCGACGAGCGCGGAAATGCTGCGCTGACCGGAGCGCTCCAGCCGTTCGACCATCCATTGCGGCGTCTTCGCGTGCGCGTTCACACCGCGGATCACGCGACCGGAAAAACGGCCGCACAGATCGGGAGCGAGAATCTTGACGGGCAGCTTTTCGTCGAGGATGGCGTTGACCGGCGGCATATCGAGCGTCGTGAGCGGCGCGCCCGTGATCGCGGCCGTCTCGCGCGCGACGCCGAACACCGAGAGGCAATCCGCCTTGTTCGGCGTCAGCTTGATTTCGAAGACGGTGTCGTCGAGACTGAGCGTCTCGCGAATGTCCTGGCCGATCGGCGCATCGGCGGGAAGGATCAGCAAGCCGCTGTGATCTTCCGACAGCTTGAGTTCGCGCGCGGAGCACAGCATGCCCTGGCTCTCGACGCCGCGCAGCTTCGACAGCTTGATCGCGAACGGCGCGCCGCCCGCCTCTGCCGGCGGCAACTCGGCGCCGACCAGCGCGACCGGCACCTTGATGCCTGGCGACACATTCGGCGCACCGCACACGATGTTGAGCGTCTCGCCCGTGCCGGCGTCGACCTGGCAGACGTTCAGCTTGTCCGCGTCCGGGTGCTTGGCGACTTCCAGCACCTGTCCGACGACAATCTTCGTGGTCGGCGGCGCGACCGGCCGCAAGCTTTCGACTTCGAGACCCGCCATCGTCAGCGCGTGCGACAGTTCGTCGGTGGTCAGTGTCGGATCGACGAAGCTTCTAAGCCAGGATTCTGGGAATTGCATGTGTGTCTAAGTTCGAAATGAGTGGTGTCTGCGCCCGGTCTTAGAATTTCTTATGCACCGGGCATCGAGGGCGAGCGGCGCTTTACGCGAACTGCCGCAGGAAACGCAGATCGTTTTCGAAGAAAAGGCGCAGGTCCTGCACGCCGTAGCGCAGCATCGTCAGGCGTTCGAGGCCGCTGCCGAACGCGAAGCCGATATAGCGCTCCGGGTCGAGACCCATGTTGCGGATGACGGCCGGATGGACCTGGCCGGAACCCGAAATCTCGAGCCATTTACCGGCGTTCTTGCCGTGCTCGAACATCATGTCGATCTCGGCGGACGGCTCGGTGAACGGAAAGTACGACGGGCGGAAGCGCACGAGAATGTCGTCGCGCTCGAAGAATTTCTTCAGGAAGTCGGTGTAGACGCCCTTCAGGTCCGCAAAGCTGATGTTCTCTTCGATCCACAG
Organism: Caballeronia sp. LZ024; assembly: GCF_031451455.1. Taxonomy (NCBI): domain Bacteria; kingdom Pseudomonadati; phylum Pseudomonadota; class Betaproteobacteria; order Burkholderiales; family Burkholderiaceae; genus Caballeronia; species Caballeronia sp. LZ024. The sequence goes on from NZ_JARUXL010000001.1 coordinate 1,981,590, forward strand.
GCCTTCGACCTGGTTGAACATCGGCGAGTGCGTGGCGTCGCTGTCCACGCGATACGTGCGGCCCGGCACGATCACCTTGATCGGCGGCTTGTTCATGCGCGCGTAGCGCACCTGCATCGGGCTCGTGTGCGTGCGAAGGAGGAGCGGCCGGCCGTCGGCGTCGTTGCCGTCGACGTAGAACGTGTCCTGCATCGAACGCGCCGGATGATTTTCCGGGCTGTTCAGCGCCGTGAAGTTGTACCAGTCGGTTTCGATCTCGGGGCCGTCGGCCACATCGAAACCGATCGTCGCGAAGATTTGTTCGACCCGCTCCCACGTGCGCATCACCGGATGCAGCGTGCCGGCGCCAGAACCGCGCCCGGGCAGCGTCACGTCGATCGCTTCGGCCGCGAGCCGCTGGTTCAACAGCGCGTCGGCGAGCGCCTGGCGTCGCGCGGTAAGCAGCGTTTCGACCTTCGCCTTGACGACGTTGATGCGCGCGCCTTCGGTCTTGCGCGCTTCCGGATCGAGCTTGCCGAGGCCCTTCAACAATTCGGTGAGCGCGCCCGATTTGCCAAGAAAGCGCGCCTTCTCGTTTTCGAGCGTGGCGGCATCGGAGGCGTTTTCAAAGGCGCTTTGCGCGTCGGCGACAATCTGGTCCAGGTCCATTGATCCCATCATTTCAACGTCGAAGTTCAACTGCTCAACCGAACGGGCGGCCGCATGTGCAATCCGCTCGACCAACGAAAACGGGGCTCGAAAGCCCCGTTTTCTGTCGCTGCGGCACCGAAACTACCGGATCTTCGCAGCGACGAACCACGCAGTACTAATTTCGCAATTAGGCTGCAACGGCGGCTTTCACCTGCTTGACGATCGCAGCAAAAGCAGCCTTGTCGAACACAGCCATGTCAGCCAGAACCTTGCGGTCGAGTTCGATCTGAGCCTTCTTCAGGCCGTTGATGAACACGCTGTAGGTCATGTCGTGCTGACGCACCGCTGCATTGATACGCGTGATCCATAGTGCGCGGAACACACGTTTCTTGTTGCGGCGATCGCGATAGGCGTATTGCCCGGCGCGCATGACCGCTTGCTTGGCGATGCGATAGACGTTATTGCGACGGCCGCGGTAACCCTTGGCCAGCTTGATGACTTTCTTGTGACGGGCCCGTGCGGTAACCCCACGTTTTACTCGAGGCATGTTGCGCTCCTATGAGTTTCGGTTAAGGGTTAGGCGAACGGCAGCATTGCGCGCACGGAGTTCAGATCGGAATCATGAACAGCCGCGGAGCCACGCAGATGGCGTTTGTTCTTGGTGGTTTTCTTGGTAAGAATGTGGCGCTTGAAGGCCTGACCGCGCTTGACGGTACCGCCCGGACGCACCACGAAGCGCTTTGCAGCACTCTTCTTGGTCTTCATCTTCGGCATGAAACTACTCCAGTTTATTAGATGGACATGGGTGTGCGGTTGATCCATCGATCCTTTCCCGCCCTTCGAAACCCACGCGCCACTTGTGTGCGAACAGTTATAAAAACCCGCCGCATTTTCATGAGCGTCGCCGGTTGCCCGGCGTCGCCCTGAAATTTCTGTCGATGCCGCGCCAAACTGGCGCGATCCATCGATTACTTCTTTTTCTTCGGCGCCAGCACCATGATCATCTGGCGGCCTTCCATCTTCGGCATTTGCTCGACTTGCGCGTGTTCGTCCAGATCCGCCTTCAGGCGTTCCAGCATGCGCATGCCGATTTCCTGGTGGGCCATTTCACGCCCACGGAAACGCAACGTGATTTTCGTCTTGTCGCCGTCTTCGAGGAAACGCGTGAGGTTGCGCAGCTTCACGTTGTAGTCACCGTCATCGGTGCCCGGCCGGAACTTGACTTCCTTGACCTGAACGATCTTCTGCTTGAGCTTCGCCTCGTGCTGCTTCTTCGCTTCCGAGTATTTGAACTTGCCGTAATCCATCAAACGGCAGACAGGCGGCACGGCCTGCGGCGCGATTTCGACGAGATCCACGTCCAGCTGTTCCGACTGGCGGAAAGCATCGGCGAGTTTCACGATTCCGAGCGGCTCGTTGTCCACTCCGACCAAGCGCACCTCGGGTGCGGTAATTTCACCGTTGATGCGATGTGACGACTTATCAGTAGCGATGTTACGTTTCCTCTAAAAATTAAAAAACAAGCCGCGCTGCGGGTGACTTACTTGAACGTCTGCACGTCCTGCTGCAGGCGTTCGAGGAATGCGTCGACCGGCATGGAACCCAGATCGACACCGCCACGAGCACGCACGGCTACGGTTTTCGCCTCACGCTCCTTGTCGCCGACGACCAGCAAATACGGGACCTTTTGCAGCGTGTGCTCGCGTATTTTATAGCTAATCTTCTCGTTGCGCAAATCCACCTCAACTCTAAGCCCTTGTTTTTGCAACGATTGGGCCAGATCGCGAGCGTAATCCATCTGATTTTCCGCGATATTCAGCACAACCGCCTGCACCGGCGCGAGCCAGGCGGGCATCGCACCAGCATGGTGCTCGATCAGAATGCCGAGGAACCGCTCCATCGATCCGACGATTGCACGATGCAGCATGACGGGGCGCTTGCGGCTGTTGTCTTCCGACACGTACTCCGCGCCCAGGCGCTCGGGCAGGACCATGTCAAGTTGCAGCGTGCCGCACTGCCAGGAACGGCCGAGCGCGTCCTTGATGTGATATTCGATCTTCGGGCCGTAAAAAGCGCCCTCGCCCGGCAATTCTTCCCATTGCAGATCGCACGCGGTCAGCGCGTCGCGCAGGCCCTGTTCGGCGCGATCCCAGATTTCGTCGGTGCCCGCGCGCTGGTCGGGACGAAGCGCGAGCTTGATGCCGATGTTCTCGAAGCCGAAGTCCTTGTAGACGCTCATCGCGAGCGTGTTGAACGCGATCGATTCCGAAATGAACTGGTCTTCCGTGCAGAAGATGTGTGCATCGTCCTGGACGAAGCCGCGCACGCGCATCAGCCCGTGCAGCGAACCCGACGGCTCGTTGCGATGGCACGAACCGAACTCGGCGTAGCGCAGCGGCAGATCGCGATAGGAACGCAGGCCGTGATTGAACACCTGCACGTGGCCCGGGCAGTTCATCGGCTTGATGGCGTAGTCGCGCTTCTCCGACTCGGTCGTGAACATGTTTTCACGATAGTTCTGCCAGTGGCCCGAGGCTTCCCAGAGCGAACGGTCCATGACCATCGGCGTCTTGATTTCGAGATAGCCGGCGTCGTTCACGCGACGGCGCATGTACTGCTCGACCTGCTGCCACAGCGACCAGCCCTTCGGATGCCAGAACACCATGCCGGGCGCTTCGTCCTGCAGATGGAAGAAATCGAGCTGCTTGCCGAGCTTGCGGTGATCGCGCTTCTCGGCCTCTTCCAGCATGTGCAGATACGCTTCCTGATCTTCCTTCTTGGTCCAGGCCGTGCCGTAGATGCGCTGCAGCATCTCGTTCTTCGAGTCGCCGCGCCAGTACGCGCCGGCGACTTTCATCAGCTTGAACACTTTCAGCTTGCCGGTCGACGGCACGTGCGGCCCGCGGCACAGGTCGGTGAAACCGCCGTGCGAATAGAGCTTGATGTCATCGCTTGCCGGAATCGACTCGATGATCTCCGCCTTGTACTTCTCGCCGATGCTCTTGAAGTAATCGACGGCTTCATCGCGCGAAACGACGCGGCGCGACACCGGCTCGTCCTTCTTCGCGAGTTCCTGCATGCGCTTTTCGATCTTCTCGAGATCTTCCGGCGTGAAGGGACGGCTGTAGGCGAAGTCGTAGTAGAAACCGTTGTCGATGACCGGCCCGATCGTCACCTGCGCTTCCGGATACAGGTCCTTCACGGCGTAGGCGAGCAAGTGCGCGGCCGAGTGACGAACGATGTCGAGGCCATCCGCGTCCTTCTCGGTGACGATCGCAAGCGAGGCGTCATGGTCGATCAGCGCCGACGTATCGACGAGTTCGCCATCCACCCGGCCGCCCAGCGCGGCCTTGGCGAGACCCGCGCCGATCGAGGCCGCGACTTCGGCGACCGTGACGGGGTGGTCGTACTGTCGGACGGAGCCGTCGGGCAAGCGTATCGAAACCATTTCGTTCTCCAAGACGCCGGCACACGGCGATCAAGTTCAATTCAGCCATGCCCTTCGGACGCCAAAGGCAACAGCAGGCAATTCAAATGGGCAAAAAAAATGCGGCCCCACATTCGAGGGGCCGCATTCACTTTCTTACACACCACAAGGGCGAAAGAGGTCCTCGACTAGCGTCGCTCCGAAGTTGTTTCGGTCAACGTTCGCGGTGCCATCTTTTTGTTCGCCTTTAGCGCCGAGGCGCTTCCTGCGGTTTTGAAACCCCGGCGAACCGGGATTCCGTTTTCGTTGGTAGGCTCGATTGGACTCGAACCAACGACCCCCACCATGTCAAGGTGGTGCTCTAACCAGCTGAGCTACGAGCCTGAAGAAGACGAAATTATATGGACCGTTTTGAATCTTGGCAAGCGTTTTTATGCAGTGACTGTGAAAATATTCGTCGATACGTTTAACTTCCCGCCAAATACGCTTCCGATTCAATACCTTAGACCAACACTCAGGCGCGGCGTGAAGCACGAATCACGCCCTGCACCTCGCCGAGCAGCGTGCAGGCGCGCTGAATCTGCGCCGCATTCGACACCTCGACCGTGAACTGCATGTACGCAATATTGCGCCGGCTCTGGCTCTTCACGCCGACGACGTTGATCTTTTCCCGCGCGAATACTTCCGAGATGTCGCGCAGCAGCCCCTGCCGGTCGGCAGATTCGACCGCCAGATCGACCGGATACACCGACTGCCCGCGCCCGCCCATCACATCCGCCGACCAGGTCGTGTGCAGCACGCGCTCGGGCGAACGGTCGGCCATCCGCTTGAAGGTCGCGCAGTCGCTGCGATGGATCGACATGCCCTTGCCGCGCGTCACGAAGCCCGCGATCGGGTCCGGCGGCGCCGGGCGGCAGCAGCGCGCGAGCTGCGTGAGCAGCGCATCGACGCCGACGACCAGCACGCCCGTCGATGCCCCCGCCGCCACGCTCTGCCCGCTGCTGCGCTTTTGGAACTGCTCGGGCGCTTCGGGTTCGGGCTCGGGCGGCGGCGTGTCGGAGAGCGCCTGCTCGATATGTCGCAGGCTGAACTCTTCCTTCGCGACGAGTGCGTAGAGTTCCTCGGGCGTCTTGAAGCCGAGCTTGGCGGCAAGCTGGTCCAGATTGACGGATGTCCGGCCTTCGCGCTGTAAGGTTTTTTCGACGATCGCCCGCCCCGACGCGATGTTCTCCTCAGCCTCGACCGCGTTGAACCACGCGCGCACCTTCTGCTTCGCGCGCGCGCTGTGGAGGTAGCCGAGTTGCGGGTTGAGCCAGTCGCGCGACGGCCCGCCCTCCTTCACCGCGACGATTTCCACCGTCTGACCGTTTTGCAGCGGCGTGTTGAGCGGCACCATCGCGCCGTCGACGCGCGCGCCGCGGCACCGGTGCCCGAGTTCACTATGCAGGTGATAGGCGAAATCGACGGCCGTCGCGCCCTGCGGCAGCGCGATCACGCGCGCCTGCGGCGTGAGCACGTAGATGTGGTCGTCGTCGAGCGTGGCATCGCGCAACTGCTGCCAGCCGGGGCCGGGCCGTTCGGCGTCGGACACATCGTCCTTCCAGGCGAGCAACTGCCGCAGCCACGCGATCTTCTCGTCGTACTTCTCGCTCGCCGTCACCTGGCCCGCGTAACCGCGCGTGCCGGCTTCCTTGTAGCGCCAATGCGCCGCAACACCGTATTCGGCGAAACGATGCATCTCGTGCGTGCGGATCTGCACTTCGAACGCGCGGCCGTCGTCGCCGATCACGACCGTGTGCAGCGACTTGTAACCGTTAGGCTTCGGCCGCGAGATGTAGTCGTCGAATTCCTTCGGCATCGGCTGCCACAGGTTGTGCACGATACCGAGCACCGTGTAGCAATCCTTGATGTCGTCGACGATGACGCGAAACGCGCGCACGTCGTTCAGTTCGGCAAAGTCGAGCTCCTTGCCGCGCATCTTCTTCCAGATGCTATAGATGTGCTTCGGCCGGCCGCTCACCTCGGCCTTGATGTGCGCGGTCGCGAGCTCGGTCTGCAACCGGGCGATCGCGCTCGTCACGTACGATTCGCGCTCGACCCGCCGTTCGTCGAGCAGCTTCGCGATGCGCTTATAGGTGACGGGGTCTTCGAAGCGGAACGCGAGGTCTTCGAGCTCCCACTTCAGTTGCCAGATGCCGAGCCGGTTCGCAAGCGGCGCGTAGATTTCGAGCGTCTCGCGCGGCACGTCCGGCGGCGGCTGGGTCTTCTGCGCGGCGTAGTAGCGCAGCGACTGCACGCGCGATGCGAGCCGGATCAGCACCACGCGGATGTCCTGCGCGAACGCGAGGAACATCTTGCGCAGCGCCTCGACCTGCGCCCGGCGCGCGGCCTGCGCGTCGCGCCCGCTTTCGGGCAACACCGCCTGCGTCGCGCGCGAACTGACCGAGCCGAGCCGCGCGAGCTTGCGCACGTCGGATACGAGCGCCTCCACTTCCGGGCCGAAGCGCTCGCCGATCGCATGCGTCGGATCGTCGAGATGCGGCGCCAGCGTGAAGAGCGCAGCCGCCGCGACCGCGTGCGAGTCGATGTTGAGCGACTGCACGATGCGCGCCGTTCCCAGCGCGTGCTCGACGAGCAGTTCTCCGCTCACGAGCCGCGCGTCGCCCGCGTGCTCGCGCACGAACGCGAGCGCGTCGTCGAAGGACGGCTCGGGCAACAGTTCGGGGGAAACGGCGGTATCGGTCATGCGATCAAGCCACAGCGAAAGGCTTACTTACGCTGCGCCGCCACCACGACGACTTCGACGAGGCACGCCGGATTCGCGAGCTTGGCTTCGACGGTGGCGCGCGGCGGCGTGTTGCCGGCGGCGACCCACGTGTCCCACACGGCATTCATCGCGGGGAAATTGGCCATGTCGGAGACATAGATCTGCACCGACAGCAGATGCGACTTGTCGCTATTCGCTTCTTCGAGCAGCCGGTCGATGTGGCCGAGCACTTCGCGGGTCTGGCCGCTGATGTCCTGTTCCGTGTCTTCGGCGATCTGGCCCGCCAGATAGACCGTGCCGTTGTGAATCGCGATTTCGGAAAGACGCGCGCCGACGTGATGACGAGTAACTGCCATGGGTGTCCCTTTGGTGTGCGCGCGCCCGGGATGAGCGCGCCGCCGAGCCCAATATTATGCCCCGTCCGATCTGTTTTCGAGAAAGAAGCGCCGCGCGACCTCGATCTGGTCCGCCGCGAGAAACGCGGGCGCGTGCCCTGCGCCCGCCATCTCGCAACTCTCGACCGCCTGGCCCCGCGCGACCATCTGTTCGACCGTTTCGCGCGACAGCAAATCGGATGTTTCGCCACGCACGACGAGCACCGGCGACTTTATCGAGACAAACGAGTGCCACAGGAACGCCTCGCCGGCGGCGTTGGTTTCGTCGGTCGCGGCGGCGAACGGCAAGGCGATGCCCGGGTCGTAGCGAAAGCCCCAGCGCCCTTCGCGCTCGCGCAGGAGCGGCGTGTTGATCTGGGCCCAATCTTCGTCCGTCAAGGTGCCGAACGACGCCGCGAGCGTCGCCGCATGGACGATGCCTTCGTCGAGCGTCGCGAATTCGGCGGGCTTGCCGAGGTACTGGCCGATGCGCTGCAGCGCCACCGGCTCGATGTGCGGTCCGACGTCGTTCAGCAGCATCTTGCGGATCGGCGTGTTCGGCAGGCCCGCGAGCGCCATGCCGATCAGCCCGCCCATCGAGGTGCCGAACCAGTCCACCGTCTCGACGTTCAACCGCGCGACGAGCGTGACCATGTCGGCGACGTATTGCGGCACGCCGTAGTACTTCGGATCGGCGAGCCAGTCCGACAGGCCGCGCCCGGCGACATCCGGACACACCACGCGATACTCCCGGCACAGCGCGCGGGCGAGCGCATCGAAGTCGCGGCCCGAACGCGTGAGCCCATGCACGCAGAGCAGCACGCGCGGATTCGCCGGATCGCCCCATTCCGTGTACGCGACGCGATGCAATCCCGCCGGGCTCGCGCACTGCACGTAGCGCTGGCGCGACTCGGCTTCCGTGGACTTCAGGGGCGTAGCTTCGACGATGGGCGTGGACATGGGCTTTCCTCAATGGGAGTCGAATCGATTGTAAACAGTTTGGCCGCCGGGATTGCGCGCCGCGCGCGACGTTGGCCGAACGGACAAGTGCGAACACGGCCAGTGTGCCCAAGCAAAAAGACGGCCCAAAAAAGAAAGCGGGCAAAGCTTCACGCTTCGCCCGCCTTTTACCAACGCAATCCGCCCCGCTTACTTCACGCCGCTCACGTCCAGCGGCGCGCCGGTCTTCTGCTGAATCTCTTCAGCCGTGACGCCGTCTGCCAGTTCGGCCAGCTTCAGCCCGTTCTCGGTGACGTCGATCACGCCCAGGTCCGTGATGATCCGGTTCACGACGCCCACGCCCGTCAGCGGCAGCGTGCATGCTTCGAGGATCTTGTGCTGGTCGCCCTTCGCGACGTGCTCCATCAGCACGACCACGCGCTTCACGCCCGCCACGAGGTCCATCGCGCCGCCCATGCCCTTGATCATCTTGCCCGGGATCATCCAGTTGGCGAGATCGCCCGTCTTGCTGATCTGCATCGCGCCGAGGATCGCCAGGTTGATGTGTCCGCCGCGGATCATCGCGAACGAATCCGCCGACGAAAAGATCGACGAGCCCGGCAGCGTCGTCACGGTCTGCTTGCCGGCGTTGATGAGATCGGCGTCGACTTCTTCTTCCGTCGGCGACGGCCCGATCCCGAGCAGCCCGTTTTCCGACTGCAGCCACACTTCGACGCCCGCCGGCACGTGGTTGGCGACGAGCGTCGGCAAGCCGATGCCGAGGTTCACGTAAAAGCCGTCCTGCAGTTCCTGCGCCGCGCGCGCGGCCATTTGATCACGAGTCCATGCCATGGTCATTCTCCTTTCGCGCGGACGATGCGTTGTTCGATGCGTTTTTCGGGATTCGCGTTCAGCACGATGCGCTGCACGAAGATGCCCGGCGTATGAATCGCGTCCGGATCGAGTTCGCCGGTTTCGACGATTTCTTCCACCTCCACGACCGTGATCTTGCCGGCCATCGCGCACATCGGATTGAAGTTGCGCGCCGTGCGGCGGTAGATCAGGTTGCCGGACTTGTCCGCCTTCCACGCCTTGACGAGCGCGACATCGGCGGTCAGGGAATGTTCGAGCACATAGTGGTTTTCACCGAACTGGCGCGTTTCCTTGCCGTCCGCGATGATCGTGCCGAAGCCCGTGTTCGTGAAGAACGCCGGGATGCCGGAGCCGCCCGCGCGCAGCTTTTCGGCGAGCGTGCCCTGCGGCGTGAATTCGAGTTCGAGTTCGCCGGCGAGATATTGCCGCTCGAATTCCTTGTTTTCGCCGACATACGACGAAATCATCTTCTTGATCTGGCGCGTCTCGAGCAACAGACCGAGACCGAAGCCGTCGACACCCGCGTTGTTGCTGATGCAGGTGATGTCCTTCACGCCCGAATCGCGCAGCGCCGCGATCAGCGCCTCCGGGATGCCGCACAGCCCGAAGCCGCCGACGGCGAATGTCTGACCATCCTTGACGATGCCATCGAGCGCCTCTTTCGCGCCGGGATAGACCTTGTTCATCTGTTTGTCCCTTCCATGTTGTGAACCAACTGAAAATCGGCTTTTGGTGCCGCTGCGAGTCGCATTTTTATGGCGCCTGACGACTCCTGGCGGCGTTTTAGCGTGACGAAAGAGTACGACGGCAAGTCGATCCGGCACAATACGCAAAAATACATAAGCAGTCGCCGCACTGTCCTCGCCGTGCGGCGCGCCCGACACCACTCGACATGCCCGAACTGGATTATCAAACCGCGTTTCATCTTGCGCCCATCGGACTCGTTTTGTCCCGGGAACGAATCGTCGAGGATTGCAACGAGGCGCTCTGCGCGATCTTCGGCGCGCCGCGCACCGCGCTGATCGGCCAGTCTTTCGAGGTGCTGTACCCGTCGCCGGACGAATTCACGCGCATCGGCGAGCGGATCGCCGCGCTGATGGCGGCGCAAGGCAGCTACGCCGACGACCGCATCATGAAGCGCGCGAACGGCGAACTCTTCTGGTGCCACGTGACCGGTCGTTCGCTGGATCTGTCGGCACCGCACGCGGCGGGCATCTGGACCTTCGAGGACCTGAGCGCGACGCGGCGCGTCGCGATCGAACTGACGCCGCGCGAGCGGGAAATCGCCGCGCAGCTCGTGATGGGGAAAACCAGCAAGCAAATCGGCCGCGTGCTCGACATCAGCCCGCGCACGGTCGACATCTATCGCGCGCGGCTGATGCGAAAGTACGATACCGGCAACGCGACCGAACTGCTGCAGCGGCTTCTAGGCACCTGAGACGCGCATCAAGGCGCGACTTAAGGCGCGACGACGGGCGCCGCCGTCTCGATGGTATGGCGCAGCAGGTCGGGAATCGGCACCGACTTGCCCGCCGCATAGTCGATCCAGACGCATTTCGCGGCGCCCTTCGCATAGAGCGTGGCGGGATCGTCGGCGCGATAGAGTTCGAAACGCGTGTCGAAACTGCTGCGGCCCGGCTTGCCGACCGACATCCGGCCGATCACGTCGCCGGGATAATGAAGCTGCTTCAGAAACTCCATCGACGCATTGACGATCACCGGTCCCTGTCCCTCGCCGTTGCCGCCCGCGATGCCCAGATGCTCGAACCAGGAAATGCGCACCTGCTCCATGTAGCGGAAATAGACGGTGTTGTTGACATGCCCGAAGGCGTCCATGTCGCCCCAGCGGATCGGCATGGACATCTCAAAAACAGGGTGAAAGTCGCTTTCGTTGCTCATTACTGCGTCCGGAAACAGAAGTTAGAGGTTGAAGCCGTCGTCGGCGGAAATGATCGAGCCGTTGATGAACTGCGATTCGTCCGCGGCGAGCAGCAGAAGAAGACCGTCGAGGTCCTCGGGCTTGCCGACGCGCCGGCGCGGCAGCATCGACATCAGCTTCTGGCCCTGCTCGGTCTTCCAGTGATGATGGTTGATCTCGGTGTCGATATAGCCCGGGCAGATCGCGTTCACGTTGATGCCGTGGCGGCCCCATTCCTGCGCCATCGCGCGGGTCATCTGGACGACGGCGGCCTTGCTCATCGCATAGAGGCCGATCTGCGGAAACGTGCGCAGCCCCGCCACCGACGCGATATTGATGATCCGGTAACCCGGTTTTGACGCGCTGTTGCCGCGCATGATCATGCGTTTCGCGACTTCCTGCGCGACGAAAAAGGCGCCGCGCGTGTTGGTGTTGAAGACGAAATCGAAGTCGGCGGGCGTGACGTCGGTGAGCTTTTGCGTCGTAGACACGCCCGAGTTGTTGACGAGGATGTCGATGGTGCCGGCTTCCGTCTCCGCATGCGCGACCGCCGACTTGATGCTCTGCGAATCGGTGACGTCGAGCGCGACGACGTGCGCCGCGCCGCCCGACGCCTCGATCTCGGCGCGCAGTTCCTTCAGACGCTCGGTGCGCCGGCTCGCGAGGACGACCTTGGCGCCTGCCTGCGACAGCACTTGCGCAAAACGCTTGCCGAGCCCGCTGGAAGCGCCCGTGATCAGCGCGACCTTGCCTTCCAGATTGATCGAACGGCCCATAGTGGTTCCTTGTTGTTCGGTTGATCCAGCCGCGCCGGCACGCTCACGGCAACACGGCGATTCGTTGGTGCGTCGGTTTCGCGGTCGGGTCAAGCCGTCACGCTATCACATAAATAGTACGATCGTGCTAATCGATGGATGGTCGGTTGCACCCCACCAGACGTTTCGCTGACAATACGCGATCCCCGAAAAAAGCATTCTAACGGTACATAGGAGCATTGGATGACCCCGGAGAGTCTCATCGAGCAGTACGGTCCCCGCGAGTCGATGGAATATGACGTCGTGATCGTCGGCGGCGGCCCCGCCGGACTGTCGTCGGCTATCCGGCTCAAGCAGCTTGCGCAGGAAAAAGGC
>NZ_JARUXL010000001.1:2067380-2202505 GCF_031451455.1 Caballeronia sp. LZ024
ACCCTCAGTCGCCTTTGAAGTTCAGCCGCTTAACTACCGCCGCCACCCCTTCCGTTCTGCGTCGCTGCATCAGCAGCAGAGAAACGAGATTATGAAGAACGTTTCGCTTTTCGTCAACAGATTTTTTTAACTACCGAATCCGCCAACCTCGCCGCATCGCCCGTCCCACAAGGCTTTGCGGCTCGCGCACCGCACTCACTTCCCGCTTCCTCGCCACTCATCGAGCAGCGAAGGAACGGAATTCTAGTGCCCACCCGCGCGTTGCGCAAGCGCTTTTTTAAAGAATTTTTACTAGCGCCCTCGCCCCTATAAAACGGGCCACACAATGGCCTGCCGTGGCAGTCGTCGAAGAGCGGTAAAAGCAGCCGCATAGCGACTACAATTAAAGGTTCTCCGCCTCTGATCATTCCAAACATATGCGCTCGCGAATCGCCAAACGCCTTCCCCCGGACGCCGACAAGCTCGTCGGCCTCGCACTCGCATTGTTCGCGTCGGGCAGTCGCATCGAAGATCGTTTCTGGGAGACGCGTCTCGACGCGCTTCTCGCGAAGATCGTGCGCAACGGCAATCAGACGACGCTCGACGCCGCACTCGACCATCTCCAGCAAAATCATCCCGATGCATACGGCGCGCTGGCCGACATGGCCGAGACGCACAGCGAGTCGTTCGCGCTCGACCTCGACGGCGTGCCGCACGAGGCGCTCTTGATCGCGGCTCCGGTGCTCGCCTGGACGCGTTATGCAATTCCGTCGGGGCCGCTCAAAAGCGATGTCGCCGACGCGCTGCGCACGCAGATGCAGGCACACGTGCTCGCCGCCAGCGCACGCGTCGCAGTCGCGCCGTATCTGTACAGCATCGATCAATTGCCGCGTCATCACGTCGATACGGCGCGGCTCGCGCAGCAACTCGTGCAAACCGCGCTGGGCGGTCCCACCGCACGCCTGAATCTGTCGGATTTGCCCGAAACCTCGCCGATTCTCGCGGATCCGCGCTTCCTGCTCGCCGTCGCCGTCGTGCCGACGGGCGCGCCGCTCTTTCGCTGGCAGGAAGACGAAAACGGCGGACGCATCGAGCGCGGCCAGTGCCTGGAACAATGGACAGCGCAAGGCGGCCCGAGCTTCGCCGCCATCCTCCCCGGCTGCGAATTCGAATGCCTGCTGCCGGACGCCTATTACTCCGCCTGCCGCGATGCCGACGAGCAAGTCCGCCCGCACACCGTGCGCACGGCCGTCCGCTACCTCTTCGACACGCTCGGCGCAGCGCCTCAGGAATTGCGCGCGGTGATCGCCGGCTTCGGCGAACGGCGCGTCGACGAATATCGCGTCGGCTTTACGCGCCGCGGCAGCAATGACGTGATCTACGGCGTGGTCTGGCCGCTCTATGGCCGCGAAAACGGCGAGATCGGCATGGAAGACGAGGCGGTCGACCTGGAAGGCGCCGACGGCCCGGTCGAGGAAATCGTCGCGTTGCTGAAGAAGGCGGGCGTCTCCGACGTGCGTCGTCACGCCGGCCGCTTCGAACCGGAATATTGCGACGACTGCGGCGTGCCGCTCTACGCCGATCCCCTCGGCGAGATCGTTCACGCCGAAATGCCCGAGGACGCCGAGCCCGCGCAACCGCACTTTCATTGACCTTCGAGCACGGCCATGGCCGACTCGCTGCACGAAAAGCCCCGCCTCCGCGGGGTTTTTCTTTTGCCGCAGCGGATGTGCGTTTGGCCTATTCCTTCTGGACAGGGCGCCAAAACGGCCGCTTTTTGTCACCATTGATCCTGCGATGCACTGATCGTCGCGGAAGGCCGTCTGAGAGTAGGCCGCGAATCCATAACCATAAGGGGCGAACATGAAAGTCACATTGATCAATTCCGACGCGGAGCGACGCGCAGGGCTCAAGACCCTTCTGCGTCACATCGACCGTCAAGGGCACTTCAACGAAGCAAAGGACTGGCGACAGGCGCGGCACGCCGTGCAGCGCCTCGACCCCGATCTCATCGTGATCGACTGGCAGGAGAACATGAACCCCGCCGATCTACACGACCTGCTGCGCGCTTGCCCGGGCATTCCGGCCGCCGTCGTGGTCGACGACGTCTCGGGCAGCCACGCGCGGCGGCTCTTCATGGCGGGGGCGATCGGCGTGGTGCCGAGGAGTCTCGATCCGCATCTGCTGGTCCGCGCACTGGAGATGGTGTTGCTCGGCGGTCACTATGTCCCGGTGGGCGCGCTCGATCCAGATCTCGCCGTCGACACCGCTCCGCGGCGCTATCCCGAACCCGTGAAGCTGATGCGAAACGCCGGGCGTTGCGCCACGCTCTCGCCGCGTCAGCAGCAGATCATGCGCTGCGTTCACATGGGCAATACGAACAAGGTCATCGCGAAGACACTCGGCATCAGCGAAGGCACGGTCAAGATCCATCTGGCGAGCATCTTCCAGCAGCTCGGTGCCGTGAACCGCGCCGCCGCCGTCGCAATCTACAACGGCTGGCAGAACAATTGCCTCGAAGTCCTGCGTCCCGAACAGGAGACCCGGGTCCGGCCCGCGCTCGGCGAATCCGGCCCGGTGCCGCTGCGCACCGCGAACGCGCGGTACCCCGAGCCGGCCCAGAACGATTCGCAATTCCTGCTCGCGGCGGAGCCCGAGAAGCCCTTCGGGCGCTGACGCAGCGTATCGCGGATCCGTCGCGACGAGCCCGTCGACGGCGCACACGTTTCGCGCGCAGCGAGTAATATGCGGTTCATGGGGTTCTTCTATACACCGCTCCCGCTGTGGCTTGCATCCGGTGGCTGGATCGTCACCGCGATGCTGCTCGCGCTCGCGTTCATGCAGCGGCCCTTCCGCCGCCTGCAGGACGCCACGCTCCAGCATGTGTGGCTCGGCATCATTGTGGCCGTGACCGTGCTGTGGGCGTGCAACGCGTGGTTCGATGACGGCCCCGTCATTCATCTGCTCGGCGCCACGCTGATGGTCACGCTGTTCGACTGGCAGCTCGCGCTCATCGGCATGGCTGCGACGACTGCGCTCGCCGCGGCCGTACTCGACGCTTCCTGGCTCACCGCGCCCATCACGTATCTGTTGTTCGGCGCGTTGCCGGTCGGCATCTCGACCGTGCTGGAGCGCGCGAGCAACGCGTGGCTCCCGCGCAATCTCCTCACCTTCATCATCGGCCACGGCTTCATCGCCGCCGCGATTGCGGTGGCCGCCGCCTGCGGGGCGATGGTGCTCTTCGAGATGGGACTCGCGGGCAAGTCGATCCCGATCCCGCCCGCCTTCATCCGCGGGTCACTGTTGCTCTGCGCCGGCGAGGCCCTCTTCACCGGGCTGCTCACAATCCTGATCTCGGTGTACAAGCCCGCCTGGATCACGACCTACGATCTCCGGCGCTATCGTCTAGACCGCGGACCTCGTGTCTGAACGGCGCCGTTGCGGCCTTTGCCCACGCGCTTCGCAGGCAAGGCGCCGCGCAAATTGCGATAAGATGGAACTCCTTCCCCTCGTCAGGCATCTTATGTGCCTGTGTCTCTCTTGCGCCTAACTTGATGGAAAGTAATCACGCACCGCGCCGACTGCTTCGGCTCGTCGGCCGGTTGGCGGTATGCGCATCGATCGCATGCACCGTCACCGCCTTTGCCGACACGCTCGACGAACGCAACGAACTCGTCCACCATTTCGTCACCGATTTCCAGGCCAACCCGCTGATCGCCGACTGCGCCGCGCACGGCAGCTTTGTCGCGAGCACGTCGACGGCGTTCGACCATGTCGAGTTCCCGGCCACTTCCTTCGATGCCTCGCATTCCACGCTCGTTCCATGGAACGATTCCTTCGACAACCACAAGCAGCGCGTCAAGGTCGACAACGTGGTGACGGTCGAAGGCCTCGGCGTGAGCAAGAGCGGCGACCGCGATCCGGCCTCGCTGAAGTTCCGCTGCGGCTATGTCGGCAGCCAGATGCTCGCGTTCGGCTGGAACGATCCGGTGCCGCCGGCCAAGGCGCGCGCGGAGCCGCGCTCGTCGAAGAGCAAGCACGGCACGAAGGGCAAGTCGAAATCGAAGGCGACGGGTTCGTCGAAGAAAACCACCGCCAAGAAGAAGCACTGAAGCCGTCGCGGCGCAGAAAGCACAAGGGCGTGATCACCATCCGGCGATCACGCCCTTTTCGCTGGCACTGCGGTGCGCTGCGCCCGGAAAATCAGAACGCCTCGACGTGCCGCAGGATCGCGTGCAACATCGACGCGCCCAGCGCCGCGCTGCGCTCGCCGTTCCAGCCGACGCGCTCGTCGGGCAGATTAGCGTTGTCCTTGAACGGCATTTCGAGTGTCAGCGACAGGCATCCGTACTCGTTGCCGATGTACTTCGACGCAAGCTTCAGCGCATCCGTCTGGTACTTGCTCGACTCGTAGCCGTGCACGTCCTGGAAGTCCGGGCTCGCCTGCTTGAAGAATTCGAGGAACGCGGCCTGCTCCTTCGCCTGCCTGTCGGTAAAGCCCGGCAGCATCTCCGATCCCGCCACGAACACGTAGGGAATGGCTTCGTCGCCGTGGATGTCGAAGAAGAGATCGCAGCCGGTCGCCGCGATCGCCTCGCGCACGCACAGCACTTCCGGGCTGCGCGCGGCGTCCGGCTCCATCCATTCGCGATTCAGGTTCGCGCCTGCCGCGTTGGTGCGCAGGTTGCCGAGCACGCTGCCGTCCGGATTCATGTTCGGCACGATATGAAACACCGCCTGATCGAACAGCTTGCGCGCGACCGGGTCGCCCGCCCAGTCGCCCCAGCCCGCGAGCCGCTTGACCAGCCCTTCGACGAACCATTCCGCCATCGTCTCGCCCGGATGCTGGCGCGCGATGATCCAGATGTTCTTCTTCGGCGCCGCGGCGTCCACAGCCGGCACGCCGAGCGTGAGCAGCGACATCGGCCGGCCCTGCACGGTCTGGCCGATCTCAGTGAGCGTCGCGTGTGGCATCTGCTGGACGGCGCCGAGAAACTCCGAGTGGCGCTCCTCGCTGTACGGCTCGAAATACGCGTAGTAGATGCGATCGAAATCCGGCGTGTGATCGATCGTCATCACGCGGCCGTCGTAGGTCGTCGGCACGCGGAACCAGTTCACGCGATCGTAGCTCGCCACCGCCTCGTAGTCCCGCCAGCCCTCCGCGAACGCGCAGTCCGCGGCATTCTCGAAGGTCATCACGAGGCGCTCGCCGCGCGCCCCCGACACGCGAAAGTAGAACCATTGCGCGAATTCGGCATGGCTGTCGGGGCGCACGCGCAGACGGATGTCCGCGGGACGCTCGGCTGACACGACGACGATCGCGCCCGCGTCGAAGTTGCTCGTAATCGAAATGCTCATGACGTTTTCCTTAACCCTGGTCTCATGCAGTTTGCGGTTCGATGAACCACCCATCACTCGGCGCTCATTCGGCGATACGCCGGCGAAACACATACGTCTCATCGTTCGATGCCTTCGGGTCGAACGCGTAGCCTTCGCTGTCGAAGGCCTTCAGCGCTTCCGGCTCGTCGATGCGATTTTCCACCGCATAACGCGCCATCATCCCGCGCGCGCGTTTCGCGTGGAAGCTGATGATCTTGTAACGGCCGCCTTTCCAGTCTTCGAAGACGGGCGAAATCACGGGCGCGTCCAGCAGCTTCGGCTTCACCGACTTGAAGTATTCCTCCGACGCGCAGTTGATCAGCACGCGCGCGCCGCGCTGCTTCTTCAGCTGCGCGTTGAGCGCCGTCGTGATCCGCTCGCCCCAGAACGCGTATAGATCGCGCCCGCGCGCGTTCGCGAACTTCGTGCCCATCTCCAGCCGATACGGCTGCAGCAAATCGAGCGGCCTCAGCACGCCGTATAGCCCGGACAGCACCCGGACGTGATGCTGCGCATAATCGAGATCGCTCGCCGACAGCGTTTTCGCGGCGAACCCTTCGTACACGTCGCCGTTGAAGGCGAGCATCGCCTGCTTGGCGTTGTCCGCGGTGAAGCGCGTCGACCAGTCCGCGTAACGCTGAAAGTTCAGATGCGCGAGCGGGTCGGAAATGTGCATCATGGTGCCGATCTGCTGCGGCGAGAGCTTCCTCAAACCGTCGATGAGTTCGGCTGCATCGTCGATGAATTCGGGGAGCGTGTGCTTCCTGACATGCGGCGGGGTCTCGTAGTCGAGCGATTTGGCTGGCGAAAGAACGATTATCATGGAGGCTCGCCGGCGCGCCGCCGACGATCAAGGACACAAAACCCCAGATTGTATCGAATGGAAAATGCCTCCGCGCTGCCCGCGCTTTGCGAGACCGCGCCCGTCCCGGTCGTGCTGGATTCGAATGTGTGGATCGACATCCTCGTCTTCGACGATCCCGCCGCGCGGCCGATCCGCGCCGCGCTCGAAGCGCGCACCGTCGAAGCGCTGATCGACGCGCGCTGTCTGAAAGAACTCACGCGCGTGCTCGACTACCCGCAGTTCGTGCGCATGGGCGTCGACAAGGCGGCGGCGCTCGAAACCGTCGCGCGGCTCTCGCAGTTGATCGCGCCCGCGCCGCCCGCGGACGAACGGCCGCTGCCGAAGTGCCGCGACCGCGACGACCAGAAGTTCCTCGAACTCGCGCATGCATCGAGGGCGCAATGGCTCGTCTCGAAGGATCGCGCGGTGTTGAAGCTCGCGCGTCGTACCGCGCGCGACTTCGGGTTTCAGATCGCGCAGCCAGCGCCGTTCGTCGCGGCGCTTGGCCTTACGCCGGAAATCGAACGGGCGGCTGCTGTTTAGAATAGAACGCTGATCGCTCAAACAACGCACACGCCAAGCCACCATGAACGCCACGCACGAACTTCCGCAAACGCCCGCCGAACTGAGCTTTCCTTCGCGCCTGCCGCAGGTCGGCACGACCATCTTCACCGTGATGAGCGCGCTCGCCGCGCAAAAAGGCGCGGTCAATCTCGGCCAGGGCTTCCCCGATTTCGATTGCGATCCGCGCATCGTCGACGCCGTCGCCACCGCGATGCGCGACGGCCACAACCAGTATCCGCCGATGGCCGGCACCGCGTCCTTGCGCCAGGCTATCGCCGCGAAGATCGACCGGCTCTATGGCCGCCAGTACGACGCCGACCGCGAGATCACCGTGACCGCCGGCGCGACGCAGGCGCTGCTCACCGCGATCCTCTGCTGCGTGCATCCGGGCGACGAAGTCATCGTGATCGAGCCGATGTACGACAGCTACGTGCCGTCGATCGAACTCGCGGGCGGCAAGCCGGTGTTCGTCTCGCTGGAAGCGCCGGACTACGCGCTGCCCTTCGACAAGATCGCCGCCGCGATCACGCCGAAGACGCGCCTTCTGATGATCAACACGCCGCACAATCCGACCGGCCGCGTCTGGCGCGAAGCGGACATGCGCAAGCTCGAGGAAATCGTGAGCGGCACGAACGTGCTGATCCTCTCCGACGAAGTCTACGAACACATGGTCTACGACGGCGCGCCGCACGAGAGCGTCTCGCGCTATCCCGAACTGGCGAAGCGCAGCTTCGTCGTGTCGAGCTTCGGCAAGACGTTTCATGTGACGGGCTGGAAGATCGGTTACGTGGCCGCGCCGACGGCGCTCACCGCCGAGTTCCGCAAGGTGCACCAGTTCAACGTGTTCACCGTGAACACGCCGATGCAGGTCGGCCTCGCGCACTATCTCGAAGACCCGGCGCCCTACATGACCCTGCCCGCGTTCTATCAGCGAAAGCGCGACTTCTTCCGCGCAGGCCTGGCAAACACGCGCTTCAAGATGCTGCCCTGCGACGGCACCTACTTCCAGTGCGTCGATTATTCGGCGATCAGCGACCTGCCCGAAGCCGAATTCGCGCAATGGCTCACGAGCGAGATCGGCGTCGCGGCCATTCCGGTGTCGGCGTTCTATCACGAGCGCCATGAATCCGGCGTCGTGCGCTTTTGCTTCGCGAAGAAGGAAGAGACGCTGCAACTCGCGCTCGACCGCCTCGCGAAGCTCTGAACCGGGTCGCGGCTGATGCAGCTCCGCGCTTCGTCATCCGCGCTTTTGCGCCTCCATATACGCGAGCCGGTCCGCCGTCACCTTTTGCGCGGCCGGCCGCTCGCCGATCATCTTGCCGTGCGTCTTCCAGTCGATGCCGGCGTCGAGCACGAAATCCCTTCCATACACGGCCTTTGTCGCCAGACCGACGAGCGGCAGGCTCACGAACGCGCACACATCGGCGATACTGAAGGCCGGTCCCGCGACGTAAGGCGCGAACTTCGCGATCCGCGCGAATCCCGCGATGTGCCGCGTCAGCAGTTTCTCGACGCGCGATTTCGTGTAGTCGGTCACGGCGCCGCCGAAGAACGCCTGCTTGTACAGATCGCGCGCGACGAGTTCCAAATGCAGGTCGATGAACGTCGCAAGCTCGCGTTCCTTCGCGGCGTGGTAAGGGTCGGCGGCGAAGATGGGCTTGTCGGGATGCGCGCTCGCCAGATATTCGACGATCACCTGCGATTCGCAAAGCGGTCCCGCGTCGGTTTCGATATAGGGCACCTTGCCAAGCGGCGAGCGCGCGAGCGTCGCTTCATCCTGGTTGAAACCGGCGCGCACTTCCTCGAACGGAATGTCGTGTTCCAGCAAGACGAACTTCACCTTGTTGAAGTAATTGGACAACGGAAACCCGTACAGCTTGATCATGCGATATCTCCTTTGTTTGTCGCTCGCATTGTGCATTGCCGGACCTGAAACATCTCATAAAAATGCACGACCGTGCTAATCTAATTGCATCAGGAGTCGACCTACACCATGAGCTTTCGTGATTTTAAGGTTGAGACAATCGGCATCGTCGGCAGCGGCGCGATGGGGCGCGGCATCGCGCAGATCGCGGCACTCGGTGGGCTGACCGTGCGTCTCTTCGATACCAACCCGCAAGCCGTCGCCGCTGCCCGCGACTATCTCTCCGACACCCTGAACAAACTCGCCGCAAAAGGCAAGCTGAAGGAAGCGGACGCGCACGCCGCCCTCGCCCGCGTCCACGCCGCCGCGCAAACCAGCGACCTCGCGGACTGCGACGTCGTGATCGAGGCGATCGTCGAAAAGCTCGACATCAAGCGCGAACTCTTTCGCGAACTCGAACGCGTGGTCGGCGAGCGCTGCATTCTCGCGTCGAACACGTCCTCGCTTTCGATCACCGCGATCGCCGCGGGCTGCGCGCGTCCGGAGCGCGTCGCGGGCTTTCACTTCTTCAACCCGGTACCGCTGATGAAGGTCGTCGAGGTGATCGACGGCCTGCGCGGCGACCCGGGCGCCGGCGACGCGCTGATGGACCTCGCGCGCCGCATGGGCCACACGCCGGTGCGCGCGAAGGACATGCCCGGCTTCATCGTCAATCACGCCGGACGCGGGATGAATACCGAAGGCTTGCGCATCGCGGGCGAAGGCGTGGCGAGTTTCGTCGACGTCGACCGCATCATGCGCGAGCAAGCGGGATTCAGGCTCGGACCGTTCGAACTGCTCGACCTGACCGCGCTCGATGTCTCGCATCCGGTGATGGAGTCGATCTATCACCAGTTCTATGAAGAGCCGCGCTTCACGCCCTCGCCGATCACCGGCACGCGGCTCGCGGGCGGCCTCATCGGACGCAAGGCGGGCGAAGGCTTCTACAAGTACGTCGACGGCAACAAGCAGATGCCGGAAGAAGCGCCCGCGCCGACTGCCCTGCCGCACCGCGTCTGGATCAGCCGCGTGTCGCACGGCGCGCGCGAACAGGTGCTGAAGCTGATCGCGACATCCGATGCCGCCGTTCACATCGACACCGGCAACACACCCGCGCCGGATTCGCTGATCGTCGTGACGCCGCTCGGCTTCGATGCGACCACGGCGGCCGTCGCCGAGAATCTGGACGCGACGCGCGTCGTCGCCATCGACACACTGTTCCCGCTCGACACCGTCGCGCGCCGCACGATCATGACGACGCCCGCGACCACGCCCGCCATGCGCGATGCCGCGCACGCGCTCTTCGCCGCCGACGGCGTGCCCGTCACCGTGATCCGAGATTCGACCGGCTTCGTCGCGCAACGCGTGGTGGCGACGATCGTCAACATCGGCTGCGACATCGCGCAGCAGCGGATCGCGTCGCCGGAAGACATTGATCTCGCCGTGACGCTCGGCCTCGGTTATCCGAAAGGACCGCTCGCGCTCGGCGATGCGCTCGGCGCGAAGACGATCCTCGCGATTCTGCGCAATATCCATAGCGTGCTCGGCGATCCGCGCTACCGGCCGTCGCCCTGGCTCGCGCGCCGCGCGCAACTCGGCCTTTCTCTCACCCACAGCGAGGATTAAGCGATGAGCGCCGAACTCCTGACCGATCGTCCCGCAGGCAGCGACACCACGCTCGTTCTCAAGCTCTCGAACCCCGGCGCGAAGAACGCGCTGCATCCGGACATGTACGCCGCCGGCATCGAGGCGCTCAACACCGCCGAGCGCGACACCTCGGTGCGCGCGATCGTGCTGACGGGCGCCGACAACTTCTTCTGCGCGGGCGGCAACCTGAACCGGCTGCTGGAGAACCGCGCGAAGGACCCGTCCGTGCAGGCTGAGAGCATCGACCTGCTCGGCGAATGGATCAGCGCGATCCGCGCCTCGTCGAAGCCGGTGATCGCGGCCGTCGAGGGCGCGGCGGCGGGCGCGGGCTTTTCGCTCGCGCTCGCGTGCGACCTGATCGTGTCCGCCGACGACGCCAAGTTCGTGATGTCCTACGCGCGCGTCGGCTTGACGCCGGACGGCGGCGGCTCGTGGTTTCTCACGCGCGCGCTGCCGCGCGCGCTCGCAAGCGAGATCCTGCTGGAAGCGAAGCCGATCGGCGCGGTGCGGCTGCACGACGTCGGCGTCGTCAACCGGCTGACGCGACGCGGCACCGCGCTCGATTCGGCTGTCGCCTGGGCCGACGATCTCGGCAGCATGTCGCCGAAAGCGCTTGCGCGCATCAAGTCGCTGATCGCCGCCGCCGACGTGCAGCCGCTCGCCGCGCATCTCGACGCCGAGCGCGACAGCTTCGTCGATGCGCTGCATCACGGCGACGCGCTCGAAGGCATCAGCGCATTCCTCGAAAAACGCCAGCCGAACTACAAATGAGCGCCTACCAATTGCCGGAACGCCGCCGCATCTTTCTGATGCGTCACGGCGACGTCACCTATTTCGACGACACCGGCCGCGCGATCGATCCCGTCAGCGTGCCCTTGAACGAACGCGGCCGCGAGGAAGCGAGCGCGGCCGGCCGCGCGTTCGCGGCAGAGGGCGTGCGCTTCGATCGCGTGATCGCGAGCGGCTTGCCGCGCACGGTCGAAACCGCGCGGCGCGTGCTGGATGCAAGCGGCCAGGCCGTCGAAATCGAAATCTGGCCGGAATGGGAAGAGATTCGCGGCGGTCATCTGAAGAACCTCTCGACCGACGATATCGAGCGCGCATTTCTCTCGGTCTTCGACGGCGTCGTGCCGGAAGAGACGCAGTTTCTCGGCGGCGAGACGATCGGGCAACTGCTCGACCGCGCGTTGCCCGCGATGACGCGTCTGCGCGAAGACACGCGTTGGGACACCGTCTTGCTCGTGCTGCATGGCGGCGTGAATCGCGCGCTGCTTTCGCATGCGATCACGGCGGGCGGTCGCGCGTTCTTCGGACATCTGTCGCAGGCGACGGGTTGCATCAACGCGCTCGACGTCGGCGAGAAACCGGGCGACTTCGTCATCCACGCGATCAACCATTCGCCGCCCTCGCCGCTTCAGACCGGCGTGCGCAACACGACGATGGAACTGCTGTACGCGCAGTTCCTCAAGTTCAAGACGAATCTCATGAAGTGACATCGAAAATTCGGTCCGCTCGCAGAGCATCGTCAGAAGATGCGGAGCGGATCGTCACATGGAGGAGACAATGTCAGACAGCGCCGGCCACGAGCCGCAGGATTACTCCGCGTTCGAGGGAACGCGACCAGTCAACGAGCAAGCGGGCTTCGACCAGCATGCGCTCGCCGCGTGGCTCGCCGTGCACGTCGCAGGCTTCGAGGGACCGCTCGCGATCGAGCAATTCGCAGGCGGCCAGTCCAATCCCACGTTCAAGCTGAATACGCCCGCGCGCAGTTACGTGATGCGCTCCAAACCAGGGCCCATCGCCAGGCTGCTGCCGTCTGCGCACGCGATTGAGCGCGAATATCGCGTGATGGACGCGCTCGCGCAAACCGATGTTCCCGTCGCGAAGATGGTCGCGCTCTGCGACGACGAAAGCGTGATCGGCCGCGCGTTCTACGTGATGGAATTCGTCGAGGGCCGCGTGCTGTGGGACCAGTCGCTGCCCGGCATGACGCCTTCGCAGCGCGGCGCGATCTACGACGAGATGAATCGCGTGATCGCGGCGCTGCATTCGGTCGATCCGGCCGCAGTGGGTCTCGCCGATTACGGCAAGCCGGGAAACTACTTCGAACGTCAAATCGGGCGCTGGAGCAAACAGTACGTCGCCTCCGAAACGGAGCCGATCGAAGCGATGAACCGGCTCATCGACTGGTTGCCGAAGCACATTCCGCGCGGCTCGTCGGCGGCGAGCGAACGCGTCTCGATCGTGCACGGCGACTATCGCCTCGACAACCTCATCTTCCATCCAGCCGAGCCGCGCGTGCTCGCCGTGCTCGACTGGGAACTGTCGACGCTCGGCGATCCCCTCGCCGATTTCGCCTATCACTGCATGGCGTGGCACGTCGATCCGTCGCAGTTTCGCGGCATCGCGGGGCTCGACTGGGCCGCGCTCGGCATTCCCGACGAAAAGGCGTATGTCGCGCGATATTGCGAGCGCACCGGCTTGACGATCGAAGGCGACTGGAACTTCTATCTCGCCTACAACATGTTCCGCATCGCCGCGATCCTGCAGGGGATCATGAAGCGCGTCACCGAAGGCACCGCATCGAGCGCGCAGGCCGTGGACGCCGGCCGGCGCGCGAAGCCGATGGCCGAGCTGGCCTGGCTTTATGCGCAGAAAGTCGGCGTCTGAGTGGAATCAAAGACAAGGAATCGCATGAATTTCGACTACACACCGAAGGTTCAGGAACTCCGCGAAAAACTGCTCGAATTCTTCGATGCGCACATTTATCCGAACGAGCGCGCATTCATCGACGAGATCGCGGCCAATCGCGCGAACGGCAATGCCTGGATTCCGACGCAACTCATCGAAATGCTGAAGGAAAAGGCGCGCGAGGCCGGCTTGTGGAACCTGTTCCTGCCCGCATCCGGACGCGGCGCGGGACTGACAAACCTGGAATACGCGCCGCTGTGCGAGATCATGGGCCGCGTGCCGTGGGCGCCCGAAGTGTTCAACTGCAACGCGCCCGATACGGGCAACATGGAAACCATCGAGCGCTACGGCAGCGACGAGCAAAAGCTGCAATGGCTCGAACCGCTCCTGCGCGGCGAGATCCGCTCGGCGTTTTTGATGACGGAGCCGGACGTGGCGTCGTCGGATGCGACGAACATCCAGTGCAGCATCACGCGCGATGGCGACGGCTACGTGATCAACGGCCACAAATGGTGGTCGTCGGGCGCGGGCGATCCGCGCTGCAAGGTCTACATCGTGATGGGCAAGACCGACCCCGATGCGCCGAAACACCAGCAACAGTCGATGATCCTCGTGCCCGCCGATGCGAGCGGCATCACCGTGCATCGGCCGCTCAACGTCTTCGGCTATGACGACGCACCGCACGGCCACATGGAGATCACGCTCGACAACGTGCGCGTGCCGGCTTCGAACATGCTGCTCGGCGAGGGCCGCGGCTTCGAGATCGCACAAGGCCGGCTCGGCCCCGGCCGCATTCATCATTGCATGCGGCTGATCGGACTTGCCGAGCGCGCGCTGGAACTGATGGCGAAGCGCACGCTCGCGCGCGTCGCGTTCAGCAAGCCGATTGCGCAACACGGCGTCACGCGGGAGCGCATCGCCGAGGCGCGCATCTTGATCGAGCAGGCGCGTCTGCTCACGCTGAAGGCGGCTTACATGATGGACACCGCCGGCAACAAGGGCGCGCGCGGCGAGATCGCGATGATCAAGGTGGTCGCGCCGAACGTCGCGTGCCAGGTGATCGACTGGGCGATTCAGGCGCATGGCGCGGCCGGCGTCTGCGACGACTTTCCGCTCGCGTATGCGTATGCGTCGGCGCGCACGCTGCGTCTCGCGGACGGCCCGGACGAAGTGCATCGCAATGCCATCGCGAAGCTCGAACTCTCGCGGTACATGGAGCCGCATGGCTGAACGCGTTGACCGCCGGTTCTGCACGTCGCATCGAAACATGCTCTAATTTTTCGCGCGTGAGCGGCGGCCGCGCGTATCGGGCGGCCGCCGGAATCGTCCAACGGGATTCAAGGAGCGGAAATGATCGACGTCTATAGCTGGGCCACGCCCAACGGTCACAAGATCCACATCATGCTCGAGGAGACAGGCCTCGACTACAAGGCGCACGCCGTCGACATCGGCGCGGGCGACCAGTTCGCGCCCGACTTTCTCGCGATCAGCCCGAACAACAAGATCCCGGCGATCATCGATAACGACGGCCCCGAAGGCAAGCCGCTCGCGCTGTTCGAATCGGGCGCGATCCTCGTTTATCTCGCCGAGAAGACCGGCCAGTTCCTGCCCGCCGATCCCGTCGGCCGGTACACGACGCTGCAATGGCTGATGTTCCAGATGGGCAGCATCGGACCGATGCTCGGGCAGACGCATCACTTTCGCAATTACGCGCCGCAGCAGATCGATTACGCGGTGAACCGCTATACGAACGAGGCGAAGCGGCTGTACGGCGTGATGGACAAGCAGTTGGGCGTCACCCGCTATCTCGCGGGCAACGAATACACGATCGCCGATATCGCCACGTTTCCGTGGACGCGCTCCTGGCAGAATCAGGGCATCGTGCTCGACGAATATCCGAACGTGAAGCGCTGGTTCGATTCGATCGCGCAACGGCCGGCGGTGCAACGCGGCGTCGAAGTGCTGGCGTCCCAGCGCAAGCCGTTCACGGACAAGGAAAAGGAAGTGCTGTTCGGCGCGACGCAATACGCGAAGCATTGAACCCGGCCGGACCGCGCGCTCCCACGTTCAGAAGTAGTGGCGCGTGATGAACTCCGCCACGCAGACAGGTCGCTCCGCGCCCTGCCGCTCCACCGTTACGAGCCAGATCGCCTGCACGCCGCCTTCATCGACATCGACCGTCTTCTCGATGGCGAACGTCGCGCGCAGCATCGATCCCACCGGCACCGGCGCCATGAATCGCACGCGGTTCAGGCCGTAGTTCACGCTCATTCGCGCATCGAGCGGCACAGAGCGCTGGAGCCACATCGGCACGAGCGCAAGCGTCAAAAAACCATGCGCGATGGCGCCGCCGAATGGCGATTCGCGCGCCGCGCGTTGCGGATCGACGTGAATCCACTGGTGATCGCCGGTTGCATCGGCGAACAGGTTCACGCGCGTCTGGTCGATCTCCGTCCATTCGCTCTCGTAGCTTGCGCTGCCGGTTGCCGCGTGAAAATCTGCCGCGCTGCAAAGGCGCGCGGGACTCATCGGCTCGCCGCCGGATTGCGCAGACCGAAGAGCGCTGCCGAATCGACGGTCAGCACGAGCTCGCCGTTCTGGTTGTGCGCTTCCCAGCGCGTCGCGACGATGCCGCGATCCGGCTTGCTCGCGGAGACGCGTTTGTCGAGCACGCGCACGGTGAGCCGCACCGTGTCGCCGACGCGCACCGGCTTGAGCCAGCGAATGTTGTCGAGGCCGGGCGAACCCATCGACGTGGAATCGCGCAGCATGTCGCGCACGAGAATGCCCATCATCGCGGAACAGGTGTTCCAGCCGCTCGCGACAAGCCCGCCGAAGTGCGACGCCTTGCCCGCCTCGTCGGACACATGAAACGGCTGCGGATCGTAACGCTCGGCAAACCCGACGATTTCCTCGCGCGTGAACGCATGCGCGGAAAGCGTCACCGCCGAGCCGACTTCGAAATCTTCATAGCTGTAGGTCATTCCTGGCTCCTTTTTGTTCGATGCGTCAGATGTCAGTGTCCGCGAAAGCCGGCAGCGAGGCAAAACGCGCGAGATGGTGATCGACGTCGCCGAGCGTCGTTTCGATGATCGACAGACGCTTGAACCAGTGCGCCGCCGCGACTTCGTTCGTCACGCCCATGCCGCCATGAAGCTGCACCGCCTGCTGCCCGACAAAGCGCGCGGCCTGTCCGACGCGCGCCTTCGCCGCGGAAATCGCCTGCCGATGCACATCGGGGTCGGGGCTCGCGTAGCGCGCGGCCGCGAGATAAGTGATCGAGCGCGCCTGCTCGGCGTGGATCAACATGTCGACCATGCGATGCTGCAGCGCCTGAAAGCGCGCGATCGGCGTGCCGAACTGCTGGCGGTCCTTCGTGTAGTCGACGGTTGCCGCGTTCAGCGCATCCAGTGCGCCGAGCGCTTCCGCGCAGAGCAGATAAGTCGCGTAGTCGGCGATCTGCTCGAAGGTCGCCGCGCCCGTGTGCTCATCGCCCAGGCGCGCGGCCGGGGTATCGGCGAACTTGAGCGTCGCGGCGCGCTGGCCGTCGATCGTCCGGTATTCGGTCACGTCCGCGTTCGCGGCGTCGCGTGCGATGACGAAGAGCGCGACTTCGCCGTCGAGCCGCGCCGGCACGATCCAGAAGTCGGCCTGCGCGCCGTGCTGCACGATCGATTTTTCGCCCGTCAGCACGAAGGCGTCGCCCGCGGGACGCGCCGTCGCACGGATATCGAACAGGTCGTAGCGGGCGCGCGATTCGTGGAACGCCACGGCCAGCTTGATTTCGCCTTGCGCCGCGCGTTCGAGCAGCGTGTTCCCGTGCGGCACATTCTCGCGCGCCACAAGCCGCAATGCCTCGATGCCCACGGCCGTCGCCCAATAAGGCCCGACGACGAGCGAACGCCCCAGTTCCTGCATGACGACGAGCATGTCGAAGGCGCCGCCGTCGAAACCGCCCTGCGCCTCGGGCACCGGCAGCGCGGTCAAGCCTAGCTCGGCGAACGCGCGCCAGTGCCGCTCATCGACGCCCGCCTCGGAGGCGACGATCTTCTGGCGCGCATCAAAGCCGTATTCGTTATCGAGATAGCGACGCAGCGCATCGCGAAGCTGCTGCTGTTCGTCCGTGAAATTGAAGTCCATGCGCCGCTCCTCACAGTCCCAGCATCATCTGCGCGATGATGTTCTTTTGGATTTCGTTCGAGCCGCCGTAGATCGACGTCTTGCGGAAGTTGAAGTAATACGCGGCGAGCGGCGCGGCGGCGTCGTCGCCGGCTGCGCTGTGCTCGCGCTCGCCTTCGAGATACGCCGGATCGAATGCGGCGGCCTGCGGCCCGACCGCTTCGACCATCAGTTCGGTCAGCGCCTGCTGGACTTCGGTGCCCTTGATCTTGAGCATCGACGCTTCCGGTCCCGGTCCGCGCCCTTCAGCCTCGCTCGCGACGACGCGTTGCACCGTCACTTCCAGCGCCATCAGTTCGATCTCCAGCGCGGCGATCTTCGCGGCAAACAGGGGATCGTGCAGCAGGGGCTTGCCGTTTTTCGTCTGATCGAGCGCGACGCTTTTGAGAAACACGAGTTCGCGCTTTGACTGCCCGACGCGCGCGATGCCCGTGCGCTCGTGGCCGAGCAGATATTTTGCGTAGGTCCAGCCGCGGTTCTCATCGCCGACCCGGTTTTCGACCGGCACCTTCACGTCTTCGAAGAAGACTTCGTTGACTTCGTGGTCCTCGTCGAGCGTGATAATCGGGCGCACGGTGATGCCCGGCGTCTTCATGTCGATCAGCAGGAACGAGATGCCTTCCTGCTTTTTCGCGGACGAATCGGTGCGCACGAGGCAGAACATCATGTCGGCGTGCTGGCCGAGCGTCGTCCAGGTCTTTTGGCCGTTGACGATGTAGTGATCGCCCGCGCGCTCGGCCCGCGTTCTCAGCGAGGCAAGATCGGAGCCGGAACCGGGCTCCGAGTAACCCTGACACCACCAGTCGGAGCCGTCGAGGATGCGCGGCAGATAGCGGGCCTTTTGCGCATCGGTGCCATATTTCATCAGGACCGGCGCGACCATCGACACCCCGAACGGCAATACGCCCGGCGCGCCGGCGCGGGCGCATTCCTCGTCCCAGATGTGGCGCCGCGTCGCGTCCCAGCCGGGTCCGCCGTATTTGACCGGCCACGCGATGACCGACCACCCGCGCACGCCGAGCAGTTTATGCCAGCTCGCGTAGTCGTCGCGATTGAGTCGTTTGTGATGGAGTACCTTGTCGCGCAGCTCGCGCGACAGGTTGGCTTCGAGCCAGGTGCGGATCTCGGCGCGAAAGGCGTCGTCCGCGGGGGAGTAGTTCAGGTCCATGCGCGTCTCCTGTCATGGCCGGTTCCGGCCGACCGAGAGACACCGCGACGAACGCTACTGCAGCGGTTCTTTCAATGCAGCCGGAATAGGCAGCGGCATCACGTCGATGCCTTCTTCGAGCAACGCGTGCGCGTCTTCGGGCGTGGCGACACCCCGAATATTGCGCGCCGGCGCTTCGTTGTAATGCATGCGCCGCGCTTCCTCGGCGAAACGCTCACCGACGTTCTCAGACTTTTCAAGGACCTCGCGCAAAAACCGCAGCGCACGCGCCTGGATGACGTTTGCATCGGGCTCGGCGCCCTTCGCTTGCGGCTGCGAAGGCGCGCTGTCATTCCGGCTCGACGACAAATTCAGGCGCGGCGCCGACGGCATGCGGCTTACCTCGACTGTCGAGCAGACCGGACACGCGACCAGTCCACGCGACAACTGCGATTCGAACGCTTCGGTTGAAGCAAACCAGCCTTCAAAACGATGTTCGTGGGAGCACTTTAAATCGAGGACCTTCATGCTGATCGGGAGCTTTGCTCGAGTTTATCGTAAAAACGCGTTTTGTGAACGATCGTTCGTAAAACGCGGATCGAAGACGCTGCCCGTCATAACCGGCAGGTTGGAGGGTCGATTTTAGCCCTTTGGCCTTCTCCCTGCCGGGGCGCGGCCGAAAGACAAAAAAAACGGCCAGGAAAATCGCCTGGCCGCTTCTCGTCATGCGCTCAACGGATTCATTCGCCGATCGGATCGCCCAGTTGCCACTCGCCCGACAGGACCTTCTCCACCCAGAACGCGCCGATGATCGTCTTCACGTCGCTGATACGGCCGCTCTTCACCCACTCCGCGAGTTGCGTCTGGTCGGCGATGAAGGTTTCGAGGAACTCGCCGTCGTCGAGCTTGCGCTCGCCCTCGATCAGGCCGCGCGCGAGGTAGAGATCGATGAATTCGGTCGAATACGAAATGACCGGATGGATGCGCGTCAGAAAAAACCATTCACGCGCGTCGTATCCGGTCTCTTCCCGCAGTTCGCGCTTGGCGCAAGCCAGCTCGTCCTCGTGCGGATCGATCTTGCCCGCCGGAAATTCGACCAGCACCTTGCCGATCGGATAGCGGAACTGGCGTTCGAGCAGCACGCGACCGTCGTCGAAGAGCGGGAGGATCATCACGGCGCCCGGATGCTCGACGAATTCGCGCGTCGCGTGCTTGCCGTCGGGAAGTTCGACCGTATCGCACTTCACGGTGAGGAATTTGCCTTCGTGCAGCGTGACGCTTCCGACCGTCTTTTCGATCAAGCCGTCGTCGCTGTCGGGAAAGGAGGAGTGATCAGCCATCGTGCGCCCTATGCGTAAGAGCCGCGACAGCGTGCGCTGTCAGCGGCGTTTGACGAGGTATTGAAACGTGAAGCCGGGAAACGCGAGCACGACGAACAGACTGAAGGTGATGGCGTAAAACTGCCAGCCCTGTTCGAAGCGATTGCCCGCGCGCGCTTCAAGCATAAAGCCGAGCGCGCCCACGACAAAATAGAGGACGATCAACTCGGCGATGCGGATCCAGGCGTTCTTCTTCGCCGCTCTTCGCCGTGTCGTGCCGACAGACTGATTCGCGATCCGATGCGGAATCGGCACGACGGCGAACAGACGCTGGTTCAGGAACGGAAGGTTGGCGCCCACGAGCGCCAACAACACGATAAACCAGCCCGCTGCCGACATCAGAACGAGAGCGTGTGCGTGATGGCCGTCAGACACGCCGACATCAGCGGACCCGGGACCAGGCCGAGCACGAGCACGGCGAGGCCGTTGAACGCGAGGAGGCCGCGATTCAATCCGCCGGCGACGATCGGCGATGCGTCCTGCGGTGCGTCGAAATACATCAGCTTGACGATGCGCAGGTAGTAGAACGCGCCGACCAGCGACGTCATCACGGCCAGCACGGCGAGCCATGTGAGGCCGGCGTTCATCGTCGCTTCGAGCACGGCGAGCTTCGCGTAGAAACCGACCGTCGGCGGAATGCCCGCGAGCGAGAACATCATGACCATCATCACGAATGCGAACACCGGGCTGCGCTGATTGAGGCCCTTGAAGTCGTCGAGCGTTTCCGCTTCGAAATCGCGGCGTGCCAGCAGCATCACCACGCCGAACGTGCCGAGCGTCGTCACGAGATAGATGATGCTGTAGAACATCGCCGAGCTGTACGCACCGGCCGCGCCCGTCAGCTTGCCGTCGACGACGCCCGCGAGCAGGCCAAGCAGCACGAAGCCCATGTTCGAGATCGCCGAATAGGCCAGCATCCGCTTGATGTTCTTCTGCACGATACCCGTGACGTTACCGACGATCAGCGACAGCGCCGCAAGGATCACCAGCATCTCCTGCCAGTCGACGGCGAGCGGCAACAGGCCCATCACCAGGAAGCGCAGGCCCCACGCGAACGCCGCGACCTTCGGGCCGCCGCCGGTGAGCAGGGTCATCGCGGTCGGCGCGCCCTGATAGACGTCCGGCACCCACATGTGGAACGGCACCGCGCCCATCTTGAACGCCACGCCGGCGACGACGAAGATCACGCCGAAGAGCAGCACTGCATCGTTGATATGGCCCGACGCGATCGCCTTCAGCACTTCGTTCAGTTCGAGCGAACCGGTCGCGCCGTACAGCATCGAGATGCCGTAGAGCAGGAAGCCCGATGCGAGCGCGCCGAGCACGTAATACTTCATCGCCGATTCGTTCGACTGCGGCGCATCCTTGCGCAGCGCGATCACCGCATACAGCGACAGCGACATCAGTTCGAGGCCGAGATACAGCATCAGGAAGTTGTTGCCCGAAATCATCACGCACTGGCCGAGCAGCGAAAAGAGGCCAAGCAGGAAGAAATCGCCGCGAAATAGATCGCGGTCTTCCAGATACTTCTTCGAATAGATGATCGACACCGCGTAGCCCAGGCACACCACCGCCTTCATCGCGCTCGCGAACGAATCCACGACGTACATGCGCGAGAAGAAGTAATGCGGCACCGGATCGAGGGCGACGAACGCGAACCACACGCCGACGACGAGCGTCGACACCACGGAAATCAGGTAGGTGACGCGACGGCTCGGCACGCCGAAGATCGTGTCGTTCAACCAGGCCACGACGATCGCCAGCATCAGGATCGTGTCGGGCAACAAGGCACTCATAGGGGCGTTTTGCATGATCTTTTAATTCCTCCGCACGACGTTACTGGGTGAGCGGCAGCTTCGACTGCGCGACGTGGGAGAGCAGGTTTGCCACGGATTCGTGCATCACATCGGTGAAGGGCTTCGGATACAGGCCCATGTACAGCGTAAAGATGGCGAGCACGGCAAGCATCAGGATTTCACGCTTGTTGATGTCCGTCAGCTTGGCGACGTGATCGTTCGCGATCGCGCCGAAGTGCACGCGCTTGTACATCCACAGCGTGTACGCCGCGCCGAGGATCAGCGTGAAGGTCGCGAGGAAACCGATCCAGAAGTTGTACTTCACCGCAGCCAGGATGACCATGAACTCGCCGACGAAACCAGAAGTGCCAGGCAAGCCGCAGTTCGCCATCGCGAAGAGCATCGAGAACGCGGCGAACTTCGGCATCGTGTTCACGACGCCGCCGTAATCCGCGATCTGGCGCGAGTGGACGCGGTCGTACAGCACGCCGATCGCAAGGAACATCGCGCCCGACACGAAGCCGTGCGAGATCATCTGGATGATCGCGCCTTCGACGCCGAGCTGGCTGAAGATGAAGAAACCGAGCGTGACGAAGCCCATGTGCGCGATCGACGAATACGCGACGAGCTTCTTCATGTCCGTCTGCACCAACGCGACGAGGCCGATGTAAATCACCGCGATCAGCGACAGCGTGATGACGACAGGCGAAAGGAAATGGCTCGCATCCGGCGCGATTGGCAGCGAGAAGCGCAGGAAACCATAGGCGCCCAACTTCAGCATGATCGCGGCCAGCACGACGGAGCCGCCGGTCGGCGCTTCGACGTGGGCGTCCGGCAACCACGTGTGAACCGGCCACATCGGCACCTTCACGGCGAACGCCAGGAAGAACGCGATGAACAGCAGCACCTGCGGCGTGAAACCGATCTTCGCGGCCTGCCAGGTGGCGAGGTCGAACGTGTGCGTCTGCATGTAGAGATACAGCAGCGCGATCAGCATCAGGAGCGAGCCCATCAGCGTGTACAGGAAGAACTTGAACGCCGCGTACACGCGGTTCGGTCCGCCCCACACGCCGATGATGATGTACATCGGAATCAGCGTCGCTTCGAAGAACACGTAGAACAGCATGCCATCGGCCGTGGAGAACACGCCGATCATGATGCCCGAGAGGATCAGGAACGCGGCGAAGTACTGCCCGACGCGCTCGGTGATCACTTCCCACCCGGCGATCACGACGATCACCGTGATGAGCGCGGTCAGCACGACGAACCACATCGAGATGCCGTCCACGCCGAGGTGGTACGTGATGTTGAAGCGTTCGATCCAGTTCGCCTGTTCGACGAACTGGAGGGCGGCCGTCGACGAATCGAAGCCGGTGATGAGCGGAATCGTGACGAGCAGCCCGAGGATCGAGCCGATCAGCGCGATCCAGCGCGCGGGCGCCGGGTTTTTATCGGAGCCAACCGCCAGGACCAGGAGGCCGAATACGATCGGCAACCAGATCGCGACACTGAGAATCGGAAAAGAGTGCATAGGGTCCCTCGCCTTATTTGCCGCCGAGCGTTACAAACAGGGTCAAGAGCCCCAACATGCCGATAATCATGGCGAACGCGTAGTGATAGATGTAACCGGATTGAAGGAAGCGGATCACGCCGGCAAACCAGCCGACGAACCGCGCACTGCCGTTGACGATGCCGTCGATGACGGCGACGTCGCCCTCCTTCCAGAGGCCGCGGCCGATCACGACCGCGCCCTTCGCGAAGACGACTTCGTTGATCTTGTCGAAGTAGTACTTGTTGTCGAGCAGCGTGTAGATGCCCGGGAAACGCGCGCGGATCTTGCCCGGCAGGTCCGTGCGCTTCAGATACAGGAACCAGGCGACGACCACACCCGCGAGTGCGAGCCAGACCGGCAGACCCGACACCGAGTGAACGCCCATCGCGGCCCAGCCGTGGAACTCCTCGGCCATTTCGTGCAATGCGGGGTGGTTCTCGGCGATGTAGATCACCTTGTCGAAGACCACGCCGTGCTGGAAGAAATCGCCGAACAGCATCGGACCAACCGCGATCGCGCCGATCACCACCGACGGAATCGCCAGCAGCACGAGCGGCAGCCAGACCACCCAAGGCGTTTCGTGTGGCTCGTGTGCGTGGTCGTCGTGACCGTGACCGTGAGCGTCATGCCCGTGGCCGTGGTCGTCGTGGCCGTGCGCCGCGGCTTCCGCGCCCATCGGCGATTCAGGATGCTTCGGATTACGGAAGCGCTCTTCGCCGTGGAAGACCATGAAATACATGCGGAACGAATACAGCGCCGTGACGAACACGCTCGCCACCACCGCGAAGTACGCGAAGCCCGAACCCGGCAGATGCGAGAGCTTCACCGCATCGATGATCGAGTCCTTCGAATAGAAGCCGGAGAAGAACGGCGTGCCGATCAGCGCGAGCGACCCGATCAGCGACGTGATCCACGTAATCGGCATGTACTTGCGCAGACCGCCCATGTTGCGCATGTCCTGGTCGTGGTGCATGCCCATAATGACCGAACCCGCGCCGAGGAACAGCAGCGCCTTGAAGAACGCGTGCGTCGCGAGGTGGAACACCGCCACCGGATACGCCGACACGCCGAGCGCCACCGTCATGTAGCCGAGCTGCGAGAGCGTCGAGTAAGCCACCACGCGCTTGATGTCGTTTTGCACGACGCCGAGGAAACCCATGAACAACGCCGTGATCGCGCCGATGACCGTGACGAACGAGAGCGCCGAATCCGAAAATTCGAAGAGCGGCGACATACGCGTGACCATGAAGATACCGGCCGTCACCATGGTCGCCGCGTGGATCAGCGCGGAGATCGGCGTCGGGCCTTCCATCGAATCCGGCAGCCAGACGTGCAGCGGGAATTGCGCGGACTTACCCATCGCGCCGATGAAAAGGCAGATACACGCGACAGTCAGAAGGCCCCAGTCCGTGCCCGGGAAGCTCATGCCCGCGAGCTTCGTGCCTTGCGCGAACACATCGCCGTAGTTCAGCGACCCGCCGAACGCCAGCAACAAGCCGATACCGAGCAGGAATCCGAAGTCGCCGACGCGGTTCACGATGAACGCCTTCATGTTCGCGTAGATCGCGCTTTCGCGGGTGTAGTAGAAGCCGATCAGCAGGTACGACACGAGACCCACCGCTTCCCAGCCGAAGAAGAGCTGCAGGAAGTTGTTGCTCATCACGAGCATCAGCATCGAGAACGTGAAGAGCGAGATGTACGAGAAGAAACGCTCGTAACCGTCGTCCTCGGCCATGTAGCCGATCGTGTAGATGTGCACCATCAGCGAGACGAAGGTCACGATGACCATCATCATCGCCGTCAGCGAGTCGACGAGAAAGCCGACTTCCATCTTCAGCGAGCCGACGTTCATCCATTCGTAGATGGTGGCGTTGAAGCTCGCGCCTTGCATCACCTGCAAGAAGACCATCGCGGAGAGCACGAAGGAAATCGCGACGCCGAGAATGGTGACGCGGTGCGAGCCCTTGCGCCCTACCGCTTTCCCGGCGAGCCCGGCGATCAGCGAACCGACTAGCGGTGCCAGCGGAATCGCGAGCAGCAGGTTTTCATTGAGTGTCGTGGACATAACAGCCTAGCCTGAATTTAACCTTTGAGCTGATCGAGATCCTCGACGTTGATCGTGTCGAGGCTGCGGAACAGGGTCACCAGAATCGCGAGACCGATCGCCGCTTCGGCGGCGGCCACGGTCAGGACGAAGAACACGAAGATCTGGCCGTGCACGTCGCCGAGATAGTGCGAGAAGGCGACGAAATTGGTGTTCACCGCGAGCAGCATCAGCTCGATCGCCATCAGGATGATGATCACGTTGCGGCGGTTCAGGAAAATCCCGACGATGCTGATCGCGAACAGGATCGCGCCGAGCACGAGGTAATGGGCAAGACTCAACATTTTCTTTCTCTCCTTCTCGCTCAGCCCTTGTTGTCGACCGTGCCCGCACCGACGTTGCCGGTGACGGGAGGATTGGTCGTCGCGTCGGGCGCTTCCGTTTCCGACTTCATCTTGACGATACGAACGCGATCCGACGCGCGCACCTTGACCTGCTCGCTCACCGTCTGACGCTTGTTGTCCTTCTTCTCGCGGATGGTCAGCGCAACGGCCGCGATGATCGCCACCAGCAGGATCAGACCCGCGATTTCGAACGCGAAGATGTAGTCCGTATAGATGACCTTGCCGATCAGTCCGGTGTTCGACATCACCGCGCCGCCGCCGACACCGGCGCCCGCCGTGACATCGTGCACGGGCGCAACCGTCGCGCCGTAGCCGTGCCAGAGAATCAGCGCGGTCTCGATGATGATGATCGCCCCGACGATGCTCGCGATCGGCACGAACTTCCTGAAGTCGCGATGCAGTTCGTCGAGATTGATGTCGAGCATCATGACTACGAACAGGAACAGCACCATCACGGCGCCGACGTAGACCAGAACCAGCAGGATCGCGAGGAATTCGGCCTGGAGCAGCATCCAGATCGCGGCCGCGTTGAAGAACGCGAGCACGAGAAACAGCGCGGATGCCACCGGGTTGCGCGAAGTGATCACCTTCAGCGCCGACACGGTCAAGAGCAGCGCGAAGATATAGAACAGTACGGTCGTGAATTCCATGATTACCGGTTCATCGTTAGGCCATCATCAGGCATTGTGTTTGGACACGGGCGCTTCGCTTCTTTCTTGCTTCGTCGCGATGCTTCGAACGTGCAGGTGCGGACTCGGCGCGCGTGCCGGAACAGCAGGTATTCGATTCGAGCGGGGACTCGTTTTGATTCTTCCCCGCTCCGCATCATCAACGGTAAGGCGCGTCCGCCGCCTTCGATGCCGCGATTTCCGTTTCGTAACGGTCGCCGACAGCCAGCAGCATGTCCTTCGTGAAATACAGGTCGCCGCGCTTCTCGCCGTGGTACTCGAGAATGTGCGTTTCGACGATCGAATCGACCGGGCAGCTTTCCTCGCAGAAGCCGCAGAAGATGCACTTGGTCAGATCGATGTCATAGCGCGTCGTGCGGCGCGTGTTGTCGGCGCGCGTTTCGGATTCGATCGTGATCGCGAGCGCCGGGCACACGGCTTCGCACAGCTTGCACGCGATACAACGCTCTTCGCCGTTCTCGTAGCGGCGCAGTGCGTGCAAGCCGCGAAAGCGCGGGGAGATCGGCGTCTTCTCTTCCGGGAACTGCACGGTGATCTTGCGCTGGAACGTATAGCGTCCCGTCAGCGCGAGGCCCTTGAGCAGTTCGGTCAGAAAGAAGGTCTTAAAAAAATTCTGAATTGCGGTCATGGTTATTTCATCCGCCCTTTATTTCCAGATGTTCAGCGGCGACATGATCCAGAAGCCGACCACCACCACCCACACCACCGACACCGGCAGGAACACCTTCCAGCCGAGACGCATGATCTGGTCGTAGCGGTAGCGCGGGAACGTCGCACGCGCCCAGATGAACACCGACAGCAGGAAGAAAATCTTCAGCACGAACCAGAACACGCCCGGGATGAAGGACAGGAAGCCGAACGGCGCGTCCCAGCCGCCGAGGAACAGCGTCGTCGCGATCGCCGAGATCACGATCATGTTGATGTACTCGGCGAGGAAGAAGAGCGCGAACGCCATGCCCGAGTAATCGATCATGTGGCCGGCGACGATTTCCGATTCGCCTTCCACCACGTCGAACGGATGGCGGTTCGTTTCGGCGATGCCCGAGATGAAGTACACGACGAACATCGGCAGGAGCGGCAGCCAGTTCCACGACAGGAAGTTGACGCCGAAGCCCGCGAAGATGCCGCGCTGCTGCGAAGTCACGATGTCCGACAGATTCAGCGAGCCTGCGACCATCAGCACGACGACGAGCGCGAAGCCCATCGAGATTTCATACGACACCATCTGCGCCGCCGCGCGCATCGCCCCGAGGAACGCGTACTTCGAGTTCGACGCCCAGCCGGCAAGAATCACGCCGTACACGCCGATCGACGAGATCGCCATCACGTAGAGCAGGCCCGCGTTGATGTTGCCGAGCACCGCTTCCGCCTGGAACGGAATCACCGCCCACACGGCAAACGCAGGGACCACCGTCATGATCGGCGCGATCAGGTAGATCCATTTGCTCGCCTGGATCGGCTGAATCACTTCTTTCAGCAGCAGCTTCAGCACGTCGGCGATCGGCTGCAGCAGGCCCATCGGACCGACGCGATTCGGCCCGAGGCGCACGTGCATCCAGCCGATGAGCTTGCGTTCCCACAGGATCAGGTACGCCACGCACAGCAGGATGACGACGGAGACCACCAGGATGCGGACCAGCGCCCACACCGTCGGCCATGCGACGCCGAGAATCTGCGTGCCGCCCGCGTTGATCGTATCGAACAAGCCCATTTACGCCTTCTCCACTACCAGTTCACCGAACAAGCCGCCGAGCGCGGCGCCAGCCGTCGTACCCGCCGACACGCGGACCACCGTTTCCGCCAGATTCGCATCGCGAACCGCCGGCATGACCACCGACAGACCGCCCTGGGAGACGCGCACGGCATCGCCGTTCTTCAGGCCGAGCTGGTCGAAAAGCGACGTCGGCAAGCCGGCGACGTTCGCATCGCGAGCCGCCGCCGTCAGATGCAGCGATTCGGCGCGGCGCGCGAGCGCGTCCGCGTGATAAATCGGCACATCGGCGAGACGCTCGAACTTGCCTTGCGCTGCCGACACCGCCGTCTTGCGCTGCGGCGCGACGCCCGTCTTGTTCGACAGACGCGCGCTCAAATCGCCCGTACCGAGCGCGGCGTTGCGCACTTCTTCGGCGGTATCGAAGTCGAAACCCGGCAGGCCGAGAATGCTGCCGAGCACGCGCAACACCTTCCAGCCCGGACGCGTCTCGCCGAGCGGACGCACGACGCCGTTGAACGACTGCGCGGTGCCTTCGGCATTGACGAACGTGCCGGACGTTTCCGTGAACGGCGCGATCGGCAGGAGCACGTCGGCGTATTCGGTGCCGTGCTTGAACGCCGACAGCGCGACGACCATTTCCGCCTGCTTGAGCGCGGCAAGCGCCTGAGCGGGGTTCGCCGTATCGAATTCGGGTTCGACGTTGAAGAGCACATAGCCCTTGCGCGGCTGTTCGAACACTTCGCGCGCATTGAGACCGCCCTCGCCCGGCAATGCATCGACGAGATGCGCGCCGACCGTGTTGGCCGCTTCCGTCAGGAAGCCGAGCGTGGCGCCCGTGCTGTCCGCGATCCACTGGGCGACCGCCTGAATCTGTGCGAAGTCGGGATGCTGCACGGCGCTGTTGCCGAGCAGGACGACGCGCTTCTCGCCCGCCGACAGCGATGCCGCCACGTCCTTCGCAGCCGCCGACACTTCGCGGCCCGCGAACGCTTCCGGCAACGCGACGCCGCGCGCTTCCGCGACCGCCGCCGCGATACCCGCGAGCTGGTCGAGCCATGCCGACGGCGCCGCGACCACGCGATGCGCGGCCGGAATCAGCGAGTCGTCGTTGCTGGCGTGCAGGAACGTGAGCTTTGCGCCGCTCTTCGCGGCCTGACGCAGGCGCGCTGCAAAGAGCGGATGATCGCGACGCAGGAACGAACCGACGATGAACGCGGTATCGATCATCGACAGATCGGCGATCTTCACGCCGAGCCACGGTGCACCGACGCCTACCGGCGCCGAAAAGTCGCTTTGGCGCAGACGGAAATCGACGTTGGGCGAGCCGACGCCTTCAGCGAACTGTTTCAGCAGATACAACTCTTCGATCGAGCTATGCGGTGTCGCCAGCGCGGCGATCGCGTTCGCGCCATGATCGGCCTTGATGCCCTTGATGCCCTTCGCGACGTATTCGAGCGCGGTCTGCCAGTCGGTTTCGATCCACTGGCCGCCCTGCTTCAGCATCGGCGCGGTCAAGCGTTCGGCGCTGTTGAGCGCTTCGTATGAGAAACGGTCCTTGTCGGAGATCCAGCATTCGTTGATGGCTTCGTTTTCCATCGGCAGAACGCGCATCACGCGGTTGTTCTTCACCTGGACGACGAGATTCGCGCCAACGGAATCGTGCGGGCTCACCGACTTGCGGCGCGACAGTTCCCACGTCCGCGCCGAGTAGCGGAACGGCTTGCTCGTCAACGCGCCGACCGGGCACAGGTCGATCATGTTGCCCGACAGTTCCGAATCCACCGTCTTGCCGACGAACGACGTGATCTCCGAATGCTCGCCGCGGCCCAGCATGCCGAGTTCCATCACGCCGGCGACTTCCTGGCCGAAGCGAACGCAACGCGTGCAGTGGATGCAGCGCGTCATTTCTTCCATCGAGATGAGCGGGCCGACGTTCTTGTGGAACACGACGCGCTTTTCTTCGTTGTAGCGCGACTGCGACTTGCCGTAGCCGACGGCCAGATCCTGCAACTGGCATTCGCCACCCTGATCGCAGATCGGACAGTCGAGCGGGTGATTGATCAGCAGGAATTCCATCACGGACTGCTGCGCCTTCACGGCTTTGTCGGACGTCGTGCGCACGATCATGCCGGCAGAAACCGGCGTCGCACAGGCGGGCACGGCCTTCGGCATTTTTTCGACTTCGACGAGGCACATCCGGCAGTTCGCCGCGATCGACAGCTTCTTGTGATAGCAGAAGTGAGGAATGTACGTATCGACCTTGTGCGCAGCCTGGATCACCATGCTGCCTTCAGGCACCTCTACCGTCTTGCCGTCAATTTCTAGTTCAACCATGATGGGGAATGGTCCTTAACCTTTATCGCGCCTTCACGCTGTAACCGCTTCGGACGCCGCATGATGCGCGTGTCCGCCGACGAGACAATGCTTGTGCTCGACGTGATATTCGAATTCGTTCCAGAAGTGCTTCAGCATGCCGCGCACCGGCATGGCCGCCGCGTCGCCGAGCGCGCAAATCGTGCGGCCCATGATGTTTTCGGCCACCGAGTTCAGCAGATCCAGATCTTCCTTGCGGCCGAGACCGTGTTCGATACGATGCACGACGCGATACAGCCAGCCCGTGCCCTCGCGACACGGCGTGCATTGACCGCACGACTCTTCGTAATAGAAGTACGACAGACGCAAGAGCGAACGCACCATGCAGCGCGTTTCGTTCATCACGATCACCGCGCCCGAACCCAGCATCGAGCCGGCTTTCGCGATCGAATCGTAGTCCATGTCGGTCGCGAGCATCATGTCGCCCGGCACGACCGGCGCCGACGATCCGCCCGGAATCACCGCCTTGATCGACTGGCCGCGCACGCCGCCCGCAAGTTCCATCAGCGTCGAGAACGGCGTGCCGAGCGGAATTTCGTAGTTGCCCGGACGATTCACGTCGCCGGAAATCGAGAAGATCTTGGTGCCGCCATTGTTCGGCTTGCCCATTTCCAGATAATTCTGCGGCCCCACTTCGAGCAGGAACGGAACGGCTGCGAACGTCTCGGTGTTGTTGATCGTGGTCGGCTTGCCGTACACGCCGAAGCTCGCCGGGAAAGGCGGCTTGAAGCGCGGCTGGCCCTTCTTGCCTTCGAGCGATTCGAGCAGCGCGGTTTCTTCGCCGCAGATATAGGCGCCGTAGCCGTGGTGCGCGTAAAGCTCGAACGAGAAACCCGAGCCCAGGATGTTCGCGCCGAGGTAGCCGGCCGCGCGCGCTTCTTCGAGCGCCGCTTCGAACACCTTGTAAACTTCCCAGATTTCGCCGTGGATGTAGTTGTAGCCGACGGAGATGCCCATCGCATACGCGCCGATCGCCATGCCTTCGATCAGCGAATGGGGGTTCCAGCGCAGGATGTCGCGGTCCTTGAACGTGCCCGGCTCGCCTTCGTCCGAATTGCAGACGAGATACTTCTGCCCCGGAAACTGACGCGGCATGAAGCTCCACTTGAGACCGGTCGGGAAACCCGCACCGCCGCGGCCACGCAGACCCGACGCCTTCACGTCGGCGATCACCTGCTCGGGCGGAATCTTTTCTTCGAGAATCCGGCGCAACTGCTTGTAGCCGCCGCGCGCGACGTAGTCTTCGAGATGCCAGTTCTCGCCGTTCAGGCCGGCCAGAATCAGCGGTTTGATGTGACGATCGTGAAGAGACGTCATTTCGAAAGTTCCTCGATCAACTGGTCGATCTTCTCGCGGCTCATGAAGCTGCACATGCGATGGTTGTTC
The DNA here is from genome assembly GCF_031451455.1 of Caballeronia sp. LZ024. Taxonomy (NCBI): domain Bacteria; kingdom Pseudomonadati; phylum Pseudomonadota; class Betaproteobacteria; order Burkholderiales; family Burkholderiaceae; genus Caballeronia; species Caballeronia sp. LZ024. The sequence continues at coordinate 2,099,051 of NZ_JARUXL010000001.1, forward strand.
ACCAGCAGCACCGGCGCATCGCCGCACGAACCGAAGCACTCGCCTTCTTTCAGCGTGAACTTGCCGTCCGGCGTGGTTTCGCCGAAGTCGATGCCGAGCTTCTGCTTCAGATACTCGGCGGCGCTGTCCGATCCGCCGTCCGGACCGAGCTGGCACGGCAGGTTCGTGCAGAGCGTGATCTTGTGCTTGCCGACCGGCGAGGTCTCGTACATCGTGTAGAACGTCGCGACTTCCTGCACGGCGACCGCCGGCATGCCGAGATAGTCGGCGACGAACTGCATCAGTTCGGGCGACAGCCAGCCGTGCTCTTCCTGAGCGGTAGCCAGCGCCGACATCACCGCGGACTGCTTCTGTTCCGCGGGATACTTGGCGATCGCACGATCGATTTCTTTCAGGCCTTCAGCTGAGATCATTTTCAGACACGACTCTTTCAATTCCTACCGAACGGAAACCTGCCGCGCCCTTCTTGTTGCGGCAGACCTGGCGTCCTGCTGTTGCTTGTTCGCCTGGTACGCGCGACGTTGGTGTCAGCGCGCGTCTTGCCAGACGACCGAATGTGGATCAGCGATCGATCTCGCCGAACACGATGTCCTGCGTACCGATGATCGTCACTGCGTCGGCGATCATGTGGCCGCGCGCCATTTCGTCGAGCGAAGCAAGATGCGCGTAACCAGGGGCACGGATCTTCAGGCGATACGGCTTGTTCGCCCCATCCGACACGAGATAGATGCCGAACTCGCCCTTCGGATGCTCGACGGCCGCATACGTTTCGCCTTCGGGGACGTGAAAACCTTCCGTGAAGAGCTTGAAGTGGTGAATCAGCTCTTCCATGTTGGTCTTCATGCCGACCCGCGAAGGCGGCGCGACCTTGTGATTGTCGATCATCACGGGGCCGGGATTCTTGCGCAGCCACTCGATACACTGTTTGGCGATCCGCGTGGATTGACGCATTTCCTCCACACGCACGAGATAACGGTCATAGCAATCGCCGTTCACGCCCACGGGAATATCGAAATCCAGCTGGTCATACACTTCGTACGGCTGCTTCTTGCGCAAATCCCACTCGATACCCGAGCCGCGCAGCATCGCGCCCGTCATGCCGAGCTGCATCGCGCGCTCCGGGCTGACCACGCCGATGCCCACGAGACGCTGTTTCCAGATGCGATTGTCGGTAAGCAGCGTTTCGTACTCGTCGACGCAACCCGGGAAACGCGTAAAGAAGTCGTCGAGGAAGTCGAGAAGCGAGCCCTGACGCGTCTCGTTCATTCTTGACAGCGCCTTCGCATTGCGGATTTTCGACGCCTTGTATTGCGGCATCGCGTCAGGCAAATCGCGATATACACCGCCCGGACGATAGTACGCCGCGTGCATCCGCGCGCCGGAGACGGCTTCGTACACGTCCATCAGATCTTCGCGCTCGCGAAACGCGTACAGGAACACCGCCATCGCGCCGACGTCGAGCGCATGCGAGCCGATCCACATCAGGTGGTTCAGCACGCGCGTGACTTCGTCGAACAGCACGCGGATGTACTTCGCGCGGATCGGCACGTCGATACCGAGCAGCTTTTCGATTGCCAGCACGTAGCCGTGCTCGTTCACCATCATCGACACGTAGTCGAGACGGTCCATGTACGGCACGGACTGGATGAACGTCTTCGTTTCGGCGAGCTTTTCGGTCGCGCGATGCAGGAGGCCGATGTGCGGATCGGCGCGCTGGATCACTTCGCCGTCGAGCTCGAGCACAAGGCGCAGCACGCCGTGCGCTGCCGGGTGTTGCGGGCCAAAATTGAGCGTGTAGTTCTTAATCTCTGCCATGGCGTTCTCTTAGTGTTTCAGACCGCCATAGCGATCTTCGCGGATCACGCGCGGCGTGATTTCGCGCGGCTCGATCGTCACCGGCTGGTAGACCACGCGCTTCTCTTCCGGGTCGTAGCGCATTTCGACATAACCCGACACCGGGAAGTCTTTGCGGAACGGATGGCCGATGAAACCGTAGTCAGTGAGAATGCGGCGCAGGTCGGGGTGGCCTTCGAACACGATGCCGTAGAGGTCGAACGCCTCGCGCTCGTACCAGTTCGCCGACGACCATACGTCGACAACGGACGGCACGATCGGCACTTCGTCGTCCGGTGCGAACACGCGCACGCGCACGCGCCAGTTGTTCGAGATCGAGAGAAGATGGAGCACGGCGGCGAAACGCGGGCCTTCGTAGGCGCCTTCGCCGTAAGTCGAGTAATCGACGCCGCACAGGTCGACCATTTGTTCGAAGCCGAGCTCGCGATCGTCGCGCAACTGAAGCGCCACTTCCGCATAGTTGCTCGCCTTGACGACGATCGTCAGTTGCCCAAGCGCCTCGGTGATGCTCTGGAGGCGGTCGCCAAACGCCGCCTCGAGGTTCGCTTTAAGGGTCTCGAGTTTGCTTGCCATAATTGGGGAGGCTCAGGCCTTATTGACGGGCGATGGTGTTCGTGCGGCGAATCTTCGCTTGCAGCTGGATCACGCCGTACACCAGCGCTTCCGCCGTCGGCGGACAGCCCGGCACGTAGACGTCGACCGGAACGATCCGGTCACAACCGCGCACGACAGAATACGAATAATGATAGTAGCCGCCGCCGTTTGCGCACGATCCCATCGAGATGACCCAGCGCGGCTCGGCCATCTGGTCGTAGACCTTGCGCAGCGCGGGCGCCATCTTGTTGCACAGCGTGCCGGCCACGATCATCACATCCGACTGGCGCGGGCTCGGACGAAACACGACGCCAAAACGGTCGAGGTCGTAGCGGGCAGCGCCCGCATGCATCATCTCGACCGCGCAGCACGCGAGACCGAACGTCATCGGCCAAAGGGAGCCGGTGCGCGTCCAGTTGATCAGCTTGTCAGCCGTGGTGGTGACAAACCCTTCCTTCAAGACCCCTTCGATACTCATTTGCTTTCCACTCCAGATGAGCAGCCAGCCAAAGCCGCCCATGAATCCGGTGATTTAACTGTCATTCCCAGTCGAGACCGCCCTTTCTCCAGATGTAGGCGAAGCCGAGCAAAAATTCGAGCAGAAAAATCATCATAGCCATGAAGCCCGGCCACCCGATGTCGCGCAGAGCAACGCCCCACGGGAACAGGAAAGCGGTTTCAAGGTCGAAAATAATGAACAGAATAGCGACGAGATAGTAACGCACATCAAATTTCATACGCGCGTCTTCGAAAGCTTCGAAGCCACATTCGTACGGTGCGTTCTTTTCGGTGTCAGGCTTGTTGGGACCGAGGATCTTGCCGATGCTGACCAACGCTATGCCTAAACCAGTGCCCACCAGGAGGAACAACAAGACGGGGTAATAGGGTGCGAGGTTCAAGGCTATCCTCAAATCGGTTGGGTCAGTTGATTGATACGAATGCTTCAGCCGGGACAGACCACCCGGTCGAGAATTTCGCTTCGGATCGCTCACGAACACAATCAGATCGTAAGCGTACTCCAGAAGTGACAATGCCAGCCGAAGCGATGCATGCGGCTGGCATTGGATAACTTTGGTGCCGACGGCGAGACTCGAACTCGCACAGCTTTCGCCACTACCCCCTCAAGATAGCGTGTCTACCAATTTCACCACGTCGGCACTGTCTTGCAATCCGGCAAAACAACTTGTTATCGCTGCGAATCGCTTCAAGACTTGAATTATAACTTGGTGCTTCGGATTGTTCAACGCACAAAAAGCGAATTTCGCGAAAAATTTATTCTGGCCTTATTTCGGCACGTCCGCGCCCGACGCCGACGAAGCAACAGGCGCCGACGCCGGTGCCGAAGCCGCCGCGGAAGCAGAAGCAGGCGCTGTCGCCGCGCCGCCCAGGACGCCCGCCGACGTTTGCGGCTTGTAGCTGCCGAGGTAGGTCAGTGCCAGCGTCGAGATGAAGAACACGGCTGCGAGGACGGCCGTCGTGCGGGAAAGAAAATTCGCCGAGCCGGTTGCGCCAAACAGGCTGCCCGACGCGCCGCTACCGAACGCGGCGCCCATGTCGGCGCCCTTGCCATGCTGCAACAACACGAGGCCGATCACGCCCAACGCCGACAACAACTGGACGACGATGATCAAAGTCTTCAAATACAGCATTTCCACTCACCTGGATCTTTAATGTTGACGCGACACCGATGCGTCGCGCTTACTGCATGCCCGCGTCTTGCGCCGGCGCCTACTCAGTTGGACACATCCTGTGCCGCCTGGCAGATCGCCAGGAAATCCTTCGATTTCAACGACGCGCCGCCAATCAGCCCGCCGTCGATATCCTGCTGTGCGAACAATTCCTGAGCATTGTCCGGCTTCACGCTGCCGCCGTAGAGCAACGGAACGTCGACCGCCGATGCACTCTTCTCCGCGAGCTTCGCGCGAATGAACGCATGCACGGCCTGCGCTTCGTCGGCGCTCGCGCTCTTGCCCGTGCCGATCGCCCAGACCGGCTCGTACGCAATCACGATTTTCGCCACTTGCTCGTCGGACAACACAAGCAGCACTGCATCAAGCTGCGTGCCGACAATCTGTTCCGTCACGCCGGTTTCACGCTGCTCGAGCGTTTCGCCGACACACACGATGGGCGTCAGTCCCACTTCGAGCGCGCGCTGGGCCTTCACCGCGACGAGATCCGAGGTCTCGCGATGATACGCGCGACGCTCAGAATGCCCGACGATCGCGTACATCGCACCGAAGTCGGAAGCCATTTCAGCGGAGACTTCGCCGGTGTAGGCGCCCGTCGCGTAAGCCGACACGTCCTGCACGCCCCACGCGACCACCGATCCGCTCAACAATGCCTGCGACTGCGGCAAATACGGACACGGCACGCACACGCCGACTCGCACACCCTTCTGCAATGCCGACGCACCCGATGCCACTTCGGTCAGCAGCGCGCCATTCTGCGCAAGCCGGCCGTGCATCTTCCAGTTCCCGACAACCAGTTTCGCTCGTTGTTTCGACATAAGTCTCGCCGCTCGGCAGCGTCGCCGCTGCGTTCTTGGTATGGTTTTCAGTTTGCGCGCCAGTCCGACGAGGGACAGCACGCCGCGCTAATCGCCTGCAGAACACGCAATTTTACTGCGTCGCGGCGAACCCGGTCAAACCGGCACGATTTTCGCCGGCCGCTTACGCGCTCTGGCTCCAGTCGAGCATGATCTTGCCCACGTGCGTGCTGCCTTCCATCAACTCGTGCGCCGCCGCGGCCTGATCGGCGGGAAAAACCTGATGGATCACCGGTTTGATGCGCCCCGCCTCGATCTCCGGCCAGACGCGCTCCTTCAGTTGCGCCGCGATCTTGCCTTTGAACGCGACCGGGCGCGGACGCAGCGTCGAGCCGGTGATCACCAGGCGCCGGCGCAGCACGTCGTTCAGGTTGATTTCGGCCTTCGCGCCGCCGAGCAGCGCGATCACGCAGACGCGTCCGCCATCGGCGAGCGCCTTCAGCTCGCGCGGCAGATAGTCGCCCGCGACCATGTCGAGAATCACGTCGACACCGCGATCGTTCGTGAGCGACTTCACCACTTCGACGAAATCTTCCGTCTTGTAGTTGATCGCCCGCTCGGCGCCGAGCGCCTCGCACGCGCGGCATTTCTCGTCGGTGCCCGCCGTCACGAACACGCGATGACCGAGCGCCTTCGCGATCTGGATCGCCGTCACGCCGATCCCGCTCGATCCGCCCTGGATCAGGAGCGTCTCTTCGGCGCCGTTTTCGCCCGAGCCGAGATGCGCGCGCTCGAACACGTTGCTCCAGACGGTGAAGAACGTTTCCGGCAGCGAAGCCGCTTCGATGTCCGTAAGACCCTTCGGCGCCGGCAGGCATTGCTCGGTCGGCGCAACCGCATATTCCGCATAGCCGCCGCCCGCGAGCAACGCGCACACGCGATCGCCCTTCTTCAGGCCGAACGGATTGTGCTTCGGATCGAACGCGTCCTCGCCCGCATCGACGATTTCGCCCGCCACTTCGAGCCCCGGCAGATCCGACGCGCCCGGCGGCGGCGCATAGCCGCCCTTGCGCTGAAACACATCGGGCCGGTTCACGCCGGACGCCGCGACCTTGATCAGCACCTCGCCCGACTTCGGCGCGGGCATCGGGCGTTCGCCCAGTTTCAATACGTCGGGTGCGCCAAATTCAGTGATTTCGATCGCCTTCATCTGCTTCCCCTGAGATCGGATTCGTCGGTGGTTTCTTAACCGGATGGCACTGCGGACTCAAGCCAAGCTTAATCCACACTGCCATCGAGTCACGCAAAAAAGAGGCCAAAAAAACGGCCGGTTCGCGAAACCGCGACCGGCCGTCGAAACATTACCGCGTTAGTGCTGCGGCTGCGTCGGTTCCGCTTGCGCGGCGCCTTCGTTCAGCAGCGCCTTCGCCGACAGACGAACGCGACCCTTCTCGTCCGTCTGGATGACCTTCACGCGCACGACCTGGCCTTCCTTCAGGTAGTCGTTGATGTCCTTCACACGCTCGTTGACGATTTCCGAGATGTGCAGCAGACCGTCCTTGCCCGGTAGGATGTTCACGATCGCGCCGAAATCGAGCAGCTTCAGCACCGGACCTTCGTAAATCTGTCCGACTTCCACTTCGGCCGTGATGTTCTCGATGCGCTTCTTCGCTTCGGCCATGCCTTCGCTGCTCGTGCTCGCGATGGTCACGACACCGTCGTCCGAAATGTCGATCGTCGTGTTGGTTTCTTCCGTCAGCGCGCGGATCACCGAACCGCCCTTGCCGATCACGTCGCGGATCTTTTCCGGATTGATCTTGATCGTGATCATGCGCGGCGCGTAGTCCGACAGCACCGTGTTCGTGCCAGGAACCGCCGTGGTCATCTTGCCGAGGATGTGCATGCGGCCTTCCTTCGCCTGCGCGAGCGCGACCTGCATGATTTCCTTCGTGATGCCCTGGATCTTGATGTCCATCTGCAGCGCGGTCACGCCTTGCGCCGTGCCGGCCACCTTGAAGTCCATGTCGCCGAGGTGATCTTCGTCGCCGAGGATGTCGGTCAGAACCGCGAACTTGTTGCCTTCGAGGATCAGGCCCATCGCGATGCCCGCGACGTGCGCCTTCATCGGCACGCCCGCGTCCATCAGCGCGAGACAGCCGCCGCAAACCGACGCCATCGACGAAGAACCGTTCGATTCCGTGATTTCCGACACGACGCGGATCGAGTAGCCGAATTCGTCGGCGGACGGCAGGCACGCGGCGAGCGCGCGCTTAGCCAGCCGGCCGTGGCCGATTTCACGGCGCTTCGGCGAACCGACGCGGCCCGTTTCGCCGGTCGCGAACGGCGGCATGTTGTAGTGAAGCATGAAGCGCTCGCGGTATTCGCCTTCGAGCGCGTCGATGTTCTGCTCGTCGCCCTTCGTGCCGAGCGTCGCGACGACCAGCGCCTGCGTTTCGCCGCGAGTGAAGAGCGCCGAACCGTGCGTGCGCGGCAGAACGCCCGTGCGGATTTCGATCGGGCGCACCGTGCGGGTGTCGCGGCCGTCGATACGCGGCTCGCCGTTCAGGATCTGCGAACGGACGATTTTCGCTTCGATGTCGAACAGCACGTTGCCGACCGTCGCCTTGTCGGCGGCGACCGTGCCCGATGCCGCTGCGTCCTGCTCCAGCGCGGCGGAGGTCGCGGCGTACACTTCCTTCAGCTTCGTGGAACGCGCCTGCTTGTTGCGCAGCTGGTATGCGGCGAGCAGTTCGCCCTGGGCGATTTCCGTCACGCGGGCGATCAGCGCTTCGTTCTTCGGCGCCGGCGTCCAGTCCCATTCCGGCTTGCCGCCGTCGCGCACGAGTTCGTGGATCGCATCGATGGCCGTCTGCATCTGCTCGTGGCCGAACACGACGCCGCCGAGCATCACTTCCTCGGACAGTTGCTGCGCTTCCGATTCCACCATCAGCACGGCGCGCTCGGTACCGGCGACGATCAGGTCGAGCGCCGATTCCTTCATTTGCGGACGCGTCGGGTTGAGCACGTATTCGTTGTTGATGTACGCGACGCGCGCGGCACCGACCGGGCCGTTGAACGGCAGACCCGACACGGCGAGCGCCGCCGACGCGCCGATCAGCGCGGGAATGTCGGCGGGAATGTCCGGATTCAGCGACAGAACGTGGATCACGACCTGCACTTCGTTATAGAAGCCTTCCGGGAACAGCGGACGCAGCGGGCGGTCGATCAGGCGCGAGATCAGCGTCTCGCCTTCCGACGGCCGGCCTTCGCGGCGGAAGAAGCCGCCCGGGATCTTGCCGGCGGCATAGGTCTTTTCGAGGTAATCGACGGTCAGCGGGAAGAAATCCTGTCCCGGCTTCGCCGTCTTCGCGCCGACGACGGTCGCGAGCACGACGGTATCTTCGATGTCGACGAGCACTGCGCCGCTTGCCTGGCGCGCGATCTCACCCGTTTCCAGACGGACGTTGTGTTGTCCCCACTTAAATTCTTTGACGATTTTATTGAACATTAGTCACTCCTTGTTCGTTACGCCGCGCCGTCCGATCGACACGAGCCGACCGGACGGCGCTAAGCCAGGCGACGGCCGAACCGCGCAAAAAGAGGTGTGTTATGCCATTCCAACGCAACACGACACGCGATGCGCATGACGCGCTGGAATGACACAAAGCTCTGCCGCGAGGCCCGGGCCGGATGTCGGGTCGCTCGAGGACCCGGATGACACAGATGATGCGTTTGAAACACGTGCCGGCCAGTAGCCGTTCAAAAACAAAATGCCTGTATCAGCGGACTGACACAGGCATTTCGATGGAACGCTGGCCGCTTGTTGCCAATTACTTGCGCAGGCCCAGCTTTTCGATCAGCGAGCGATAACGGTCTGCGTCTTTGCCCTTCAGGTAGTCGAGCAGCTTACGGCGACGGCTCACCATGCGCAGCAGACCGCGGCGGCTGTGGTGATCCTTCGTGTGAGCCTTGAAGTGCAGGGTCAGTTCGTTGATGCGGGTTGTCAGCAGTGCGACTTGCACTTCGGGCGAACCGGTGTCGTTGGCGGCGCGCGCGTATTCTGCGACGACGTCGGACTTCTTGCTTTGAACTGCGGACATGTGCTTTTCCTTTAAAACAGACAGGCGGTCACGGAAGAAAGGCCGTGCCGTGGGTTACTGCCACGAATTTTCGACGATGGTTTCGCTTCGGACGGTTTCCGGCGGTTCCAGTTCGTCACTTTCACGACGGACCTCCCCAAAACGAAGCGCGAATTATAGCACGGCCCGCCCGGGCGTTGAGACCCGTCCGAACGGACTAGCGCGCCGGGCGCGTCATGTCGCAGGAACTGGGCTGGGCCGTCGCGTTCGCCGGCAGCGCGAGCAGCGTGCGAAAACCGTAGCCCGAGCCCTCGTTGTCGACCTGCACGCCGGGCGCGCCCGCGCGGTCCATTTCCATCACGAAAAGGGGCTGGATCAGCTGGTGATCCTGCGCGCGCATCGTCGATGGGTGAAACCCGTTGTCGAACTTCATTCCCTCGAGCGCGCGCGCTACCGCGGTCGGATCGGCGCTGCCGGCGCGCGTCATGGCTTGCGCCAGCATCTCGATCATGAGCGGCATGCGCAGCACGAGATAATCGTCGGCGGCCGACGGATAGCGCGCGCGGAACGCTGCGTAGTAAGCGTCCGACGCCGCGCCGCCGACATTCGGATGCCAGTCCGCCACCGCGACCACGCGTTTCACGCCCGCGTCGCCGAGCGCCGCCGGGGCGCCCAGGCTGTTGCCGTAGAACGTGTAGAACTTCGTGTTCAGCCCCTGCTCGCGCGCGGCCTTGACGAGCAAGGTCAGGTCGTTGCCCCAGTTGCCCGTCACGACCGCGTCCGCGCCGCTCGCGCGGATCTTCGCGATATAGGGCGCGAAATCCTTCACGCGGCCAATCGGATGGAACTCGTCGCCGGCGATCGCGATGTCCGGACGCCGTTCCTTCAGTGCGCGCGCCGCCTCGCGACTGACGTCGTGGCCGAAGCTGTAGTCCTGATTCAGCAGATAGACCCTCTTTACCGACCGGGCGTCGCGGATCACGTCCGCGAGCGCGTCCATGCGCATGCCGGCGTGCGCGTCGAAGCGAAAATGCCAGAAGCTGCACGACGCGTTGGTGAGCGCGGGATCGTCGGCGGAATAATTCAGGAACACGACGCGCGCATCGGGCTCGCGCGCGTTCTGCTTGTCGATCGCCGCGACGAGCGCCGCCGCCACCGCCGAACTGTTGCCCTGCATGACGAAGCCGATCTTCTGGTCGATCGCCGCGCGCAGTTGCACGAGGCTCGCCTCGCTACTGCCCTTGCCGTCGAGCACGACGAGTTGCAGCGGATGCGCGCCGTCAGCGAGCTTCACGCCGCCTTGCGCGTTCACGCGCTCGACGCCGAAGCGCAGATTGCGCTCGACCACCGCGCCCGCGTTGGCGAAGGGGCCCGACATGCCCTCGATCATCGCGATGCGAATCGGCGCGCCTTGCGCCGCGACGGCCGCCGCCGCCATCGACCACGCGATGCACGCCGACGCCGCGAGCCGCAGCCAGCGGCGTCCGAGCCGCCATCCCGTCAATCCATGTTGTTTTACCGCGTCCGACATCGTCGCTCCGCCGCCAGTTCGTTTCGATGAGAGCGCGGATCATAGGCCGCGTCACGCGCGGGGCGCAAGCGCGACGCATTCACCGGGCGGCACCGCGGTGCGCCGAACCCGCGACAATGCGCGGCTTCCGGCCCGAAATCGCGTGCCCAGCAGGATGTTTTTTCCCCGCGCGTGTCAAAATCCTTGCAACACTAGGGAAACCCGGCGCCCGCGCCGGAACATAAAAGCTTCCGGAGGCCTCCATGTCGCTCAAACTCAATCGCGCCCGCGCAGCCGCCGGCGCCGCGCTCGCCGGGCTTGCGCTCCTGCTTTCGGCGTGCGCGCAGCCGTGGCAGAACTATCAGGCGGGCGCCGACGTATCCACGATCACCGCCCGCCTCGGCCCGCCGCGCGAAACCTACGACTTGCCGAACGGCGGCAAGCGCCTGATGTGGCCGACCCAGCCGCTCGGCGAAGTCACGACCGCCGCGGATATCGACGCTTCCGGGAAGATCGTCAGCGTGCGCCAGGTGCTCGACGCCAACGAGTTCTACAAGGCCGAGATCGGCACCTGGACCAAGAAGGACGTGCTCGTCAACTTCGGGCGGCCGGTGGAAACGTCGTACTTCCCGCTGATGAAGCGTGAAGTGTGGACTTATCGCTATATGGAATCGAATGTCTGGTACATGATGTACAGCTTCTATTTCGACGATCAGGGCATTCTCCGGCTGACGCAAAAGACACCCGATCCGCTGCACGACCCGGACCGGCGCAACATGTTCTGAAGCTTGCGCTCAACCTCGCCTTCATGGCGAACGTGATCGTCGACGCGATGCGTGCGAACTGATCGACAAGTTCGTGGACGACCCGCCAGCGCGCGGCATTCATGTCGACTGCTGGCAACTGGAGCGCCCGGCGCGTGAGCGGCCGTCGATGCGAGAACGGCTGCTGTTTTCGAGGCGGTCCGCAGCGGAGTGAGCAGAAAAAAGCCCTCGCTTCTGGCGAGGGCTTTTCATTGCTTGCCGGCGACACGATCCGCGTCGCGGGCAAAGTCTGATCAAAGCTGCGGGTTGAGCTTCTCGACTTTCGAATGGAGCTTGTTGAGCGCGGCGATATACGCCTTCGCCGACGCCGCGACGATGTCCGGATCGGTGCCGACGCCGTTCACGATCCTGCCGCTCTTCGAGAGCCGCACCGTCACTTCGCCCTGCGCCTGCGTGCCCGTCGTGATCGCGTTGACCGAGTACAGCACGAGTTCCGCGCCGCTTTCGACCTTCGATTCGATCGCGTGCAGCGTCGCGTCCACGGGACCATTGCCGCGCGACTCGCCGGTCACTTCGGCGCCGTCGACCGCGAACACCACGCGTGCCTGCGGCTGCTCGCCGGTCTCCGAATGCTGCGCCATCGACACGAAGCGGAAATGCTCCTTCGCCTGCGCTTCAGCCGATTCTTCCGAGACGATCGACATGATGTCTTCGTCGAAGATTTCGGACTTGCGGTCCGCGAGTTCCTTGAATCGCGCAAACGCGGAGTTCACGTCGCCTTCCGATTCCAGCGTCACGCCGAGTTCTTCAAGACGCTGCTTGAATGCGTTGCGGCCCGACAGCTTGCCGAGCACGATCTTGTTCGTGCTCCAGCCCACGTCTTCCGCGCGCATGATTTCGTAGGTGTCGCGCGCCTTCAGCACGCCGTCCTGGTGGATGCCCGACGCGTGCGCAAACGCGTTCGCGCCGACCACCGCCTTGTTCGGCTGCACGACGAAACCGGTGATTTGCGAAACGAGCTTGGAAGTCGGCACGATCTGCGTCGTGTCGATCCCGACGTCGAGCCCGAAATAATCCTTGCGCGTCTTGACCGCCATCACGATCTCTTCGAGCGACGTGTTGCCCGCGCGCTCGCCGAGACCGTTGATCGTGCATTCGACCTGCCGCGCGCCGCCGATCTGCACGCCCGCGAGCGAATTCGCGACCGCGAGGCCGAGGTCGTCGTGGCAGTGCACGGAAAAGATGGCCTTGTCGGAATTCGGAATGCGCTCGCGCAGCGTCTTGACAAGCTGGCCGTACATCTCCGGCACGCCATAGCCAACCGTATCGGTGATGTTGATCGTGCGCGCGCCCTCGTCGATCACGGCTTCGAGCACGCGGCACAGAAAATCGAGATCCGAGCGGCTGCCGTCTTCGGGCGAGAACTCGACGTCGTCGGTGAACTTGCGCGCGAAACGCACCGCGAGCCGCGCCTGTTCGTAGACCTGCTCCGGCGTCATGCGCAGCTTCTTCTCCATGTGCAGCGCGGAAGTCGCAATGAACGTGTGGATGCGGAACTGGTTGGCGGGCTTCAACGCATCGGCGGCGCGCTGGATGTCCTTGTCGTTTGCCCGGGCGAGCGAGCAGACCGTGCTGTCCTTGACGAGCGAGGCGATCGTCTGGATCGCGTCGAAATCGCCGTTCGAGCTCGCAGCGAAACCCGCCTCGATCACGTCGACCTTCATGCGCTCCAGCTGCTTCGCGATGCGGATTTTCTCTTCCTTGGTCATCGACGCGCCGGGCGATTGTTCGCCGTCACGCAAGGTCGTGTCGAAAATGATCAGCTTGTCTGCCATGTCGGCCTCCGATGGGAGTTTCTGGATTTTGGAAACAGTGGGGAAAAACTAAACGGAATTCGGGTGTCCGCGCCACCGCTGGCGTCGAAAACCACGAACGAGCAGACGGGAGGCGAGACGGATTAGCGCGGTAGGCGCGCTAGTAGCGATAGCGCGCATAGCGGCGCACCAGCTAGAAGAGACGAGAGGGGGAACGTGAAAAAGTTCATCCGCAGACTATAGCGAGATTTCCGAATGCGTGCAATTGGGCTTTCCGATCGGGGCGATCGGCTTTGCAGGCTTCGGATCGCGGCGCGTCCAAGAAAAAAGGCGGCTGAGAGAGCCGCCTTCGTTTCATATCAATGATCGCGCTGCGAACTGCGCGCCGGATTCGGCCGGCCGCGCAGCGCCATGTAGCCCCACCACGCGTACCCGGAGAAACCGTACAGCACGAAGAGGCCGAAGAGCATCAGCGGCGGATCGGACGAAACCAGCACGAACGCCACCACCACGAGCAGCACGCCCGCGAACGGCACGCGATAGCGCACGTCGAGCGCCTTGCCGCTGTAGAACGGCGCGTTCGACACCATCGTCACGCCCGCGTAGATCGTCAGCGCGAATGCGACCCACGGCAGCCACACGAGCTTGAGCGGCACGCGGTTGTCGGTCGCGAGCCAGACGAAGCCCGCGATCAGCGCCGCCGCGGCCGGGCTCGGCAGGCCCTGGAAATACCGCTTGTCGACCACGCCGACGTTCGTATTGAAGCGCGCGAGCCGCAGCGCGGCGCCCGAGCAGTACACGAACGCCGCGAGCCAGCCCCAGCGCCCGAGGTCCTTCAGCACCCATTCGTACATCACGAGCGCGGGCGCGACGCCGAACGACACCATGTCCGACAGACTGTCGAACTGCTCGCCGAACGCGCTTTGCGTGTGCGTCATGCGCGCGACGCGGCCGTCCATGCCGTCGAGCACCATCGCGACGAAGATCGCGATGGCCGCGATCTCGAAGCGCACGTTCATCGCCTGCACGACGGCGAAGAAGCCGCAAAAGAGCGCGGCCGTGGTGAATGCATTCGGCAACAGATAAATGCCGCGCTTTCTCAGAAACTGCTGCCGTTGCGCGCGGCGCGTCTCCACGACGCCGACGTCCTGCGAAGACTTGTTGCGACGGAACGCACGCGGAGGCGCTCCGTTCATCCGGGTACGGCGCGGTTTGAATGCCGCCATCGAGTTCTCCGTTATGCCGCTCGTTTGAACTGCTTATTCAACGAATTATTCGGCGAATTCGGCGAGGATCGTCGACGACGCCGACACTTTTTCACCAATCGACACGCGCGGCCGGCTTCCCACCGGCAGGTACACGTCGACGCGCGAGCCGAAACGGATGAAGCCGTAGCGCTGGCCGCGCGTGAGCGGTTCGCCGACATGCACGTAGCACAAAATGCGCCGCGCGATCAGCCCGGCGATCTGCACCGACGTCACGGTATGTCCCGCCGCGGTCTGGATGACGATCGCGTTGCGCTCGTTTTCGGTGGAGGCTTTATCGACGGCGGCGTTCAGGTACGCGCCCGGGAAGTATTCGACCTTGCTAATCGCGCCGTCGACGGGCGAACGCTGCGAGTGCACGTTGAACACATTCATGAACACGCTGATCTTGAGCGCTTCGCGGCCCGCGTACGGATCGTGCGCGGTTTCCACGGCGACGATGCGTCCGTCGGCGGGACACAGCACGGCGTTCGCCTGCGTCGGGATCGGGCGTTGCGGATCGCGGAAAAACTGCACGACGAAGATCACGATCAGCCAGAAGAGCCAGGCGAAACCGAAGCCGCCGAGCGCCTGGACCAGCAGCGCGACGACGACCGCAATGGCGATGAACGGCCAGCCTTCGCGGGCAATGATCGGATGTGGATAGTTCATGGATATGTTCTGAGTTTTTGTAAAGCCATAGGATAGCAAAAGCCGTCCGGTGTCAGCGACGCCCGGACGGCTCTTCGGTACAGCGACTGCTTAAAGCGGCAAGCTTAGTTCTTCGACTGATCGACCAGCTTGTTCTTCGCGATCCACGGCATCATCGCGCGGAGCTTCTCGCCGACCACTTCGATCTGATGCTCGCTCGTCAGACGGCGGCGCGATTGCAGCGTCGGCGCGCCGGCGCGGTTCTCGATGATGAAGCTCTTCGCGTACTCGCCCGTCTGGATGTCCTTCAGCACGGCCTTCATCGCCTTCTTGG
Organism: Caballeronia sp. LZ024; assembly: GCF_031451455.1. Taxonomy (NCBI): domain Bacteria; kingdom Pseudomonadati; phylum Pseudomonadota; class Betaproteobacteria; order Burkholderiales; family Burkholderiaceae; genus Caballeronia; species Caballeronia sp. LZ024. Next base: position 2,114,380 of record NZ_JARUXL010000001.1, read on the forward strand.
TTTCTTCCGTCACGATGCGCGGACCCGTCACGTACTCGCCGTATTCGGCGTTGTTCGAGATCGAGTAGTTCATGTTCGCGATGCCGCCTTCGTAGATCAGGTCGACGATCAGCTTCAGTTCGTGCAGGCACTCGAAGTACGCCATTTCCGGCGCGTAGCCCGCTTCCACCAGCGTTTCGAAGCCGGCCTTGATGAGGTCGACCGTACCGCCGCACAGCACGGCCTGCTCGCCGAAGAGGTCGGTTTCAGTTTCTTCTCGGAAGTTCGTTTCGATGATGCCGGCACGGCCGCCGCCGTTCGCCGCCGCATACGACAGCGCGACGTCGCGTGCCGAGCCCGACTTGTCCTGCGCGACCGCGATCAGGTGCGGCACGCCGCCGCCTTGCGTGTACGTGCCGCGAACGGTGTGGCCCGGCGCCTTCGGCGCGATCATGATCACGTCGAGGTCAGCGCGCGGGATCACCTGGCCGTAGTGCACGTTGAAGCCGTGCGCGAAGGCGAGCGCCGCGCCTTCCTTGGCGTTCGCGTGCACTTCGTTCTTGTACACCTCGGCGATCTGCTCGTCCGGCAGCAGCATCATCACGACGTCGGCGCCCTTCACCGCTTCCGCCACTTCCTTGACGGTCAGGCCGGCGTTCTCGGCCTTGCTCCACGATGCGCCGCCTTTACGCAGGCCAACCGTCACCTTCACGCCGCTTTCCTTCAGGTTCAGCGCGTGCGCATGGCCTTGCGAGCCATAGCCGATGATCGTGACTTGCTTGCCCTTGATGAGGGAGAGGTCGGCGTCCTTGTCGTAGAAAACTTTCATGGTGGTTCCTTGAGTCGTTGAATTGGGTGTGTCTTGATGTGCGTGGAACTGCTGGCGGCGCCTAAACCTTCAGGATGCGCTCGCCCCGGCCGATGCCGGAACTGCCCGTGCGAACCGTTTCGAGGATCGCCGTGCCGTCGAGGCCCTGAATGAACGCATCGAGTTTGTCGCTCGCGCCCGTCAGTTCCATCGTGTAGGTCTTCTCGGTCACGTCGATGATGCGGCCGCGGAAAATGTCCGCCATCCGCTTCATTTCCTCGCGTTCCTTGCCGACCGCGCGAACCTTGATCAGCATCAGCTCTCGCTCGATGTGGGCGCCCTCTGTCAGGTCGACCACTTTCACCACCTCGATCAGGCGGTTCAGGTGCTTCGTGATCTGTTCGATCACGTCGTCCGAGCCGATGGAAACGATGGTGAGCCGCGACAACGAACTGTCTTCGGTCGGCGCCACCGTCAAGGTTTCGATGTTGTAGCCGCGCGCGGAAAAGAGCCCGACGACGCGCGATAACGCGCCCGGTTCGTTTTCGAGCAGCACGGAGATGATGTGTTTCATGATGTCAGCGTTCCCGATTTATCCAGTGAATGAGCGTGGCCGGGTCCGGCTTGCGCGCCGCGAGCGTCCTTCGTGAAGACGTGCGCGCGCGAGCCTTTCAGCGGCCAGCCACCTTTACAGATCTTCCGATCCGAGCAGCATTTCCGTGATGCCCTTGCCTGCCTGGACCATCGGAAATACGTTTTCGGTGGGATCGGTCTGGAAGTCGAGAAATACCGTGCGATCCTTCAGACGCAGCGCTTCCTTCAGCGCCGGCTCGACGTCGGCCGTCTTCTCGACGCGGATGCCGACGTGGCCGTACGCTTCGGCGAGCTTCACGAAATCGGGCAGCGCATCCATGTACGAGCTGGAATAGCGCTTCTTGTATTCGATCTGCTGCCACTGGCGCACCATGCCGAGGTAGCGGTTGTTGAGCGAAATGATCTTGACGGGCGTGTTGTACTGCTTGCACGTCGAGAGTTCCTGGATGCACATCTGGATCGAGCCTTCGCCCGTGATGCAGAGCACCTCTTCATCCGGATGCGCCATCTTCACGCCCATCGCCGCCGGCAGGCCGAAGCCCATCGTGCCGAGGCCGCCCGAGTTGATCCAGCGGCGCGGCTTGTTGAAGCGATAGAACTGCGCCGCCCACATCTGGTGCTGACCAACGTCCGAGCAGACGAACGCGTTGCCGTCCGTCAGTTCCCACGCCTTTTCCACCACGTACTGCGGCTTGATGATTTCGCTCGTGCGGTCGTAGGCGAGGCAATCCTTCGAGCGCCACGCTTCGATGTCCTTCCACCAGTCGGCGAGCGCCTTCGTGTCGGGGCCGTGGTCGGCGGTCTGGAGCTGCTCGAGCAGTTCCTTCAGCACTTCCCTCACGTCGCCGACGATCGGAATATCGACCTTCACGCGCTTGGAAATGGACGACGGATCGACGTCGATATGGATGATCTTGCGCGGCGACGACGCGAAATGCTTCGGGTCGCCGATCACGCGGTCGTCGAAGCGCGCGCCGATGGCGATCAGCACGTCGCAGTTCTGCATCGCCATGTTGGCTTCATACGTGCCGTGCATGCCGAGCATGCCGAGAAACTTCTTGTCGCTCGCGCGATAGCCGCCGAGACCCATCAGCGTGTTCGTGACCGGATAGCCGAGCAGGTCGACGAACTGGTTCAGTTCGCGCGATGCGTCCGCGAGGATGATGCCGCCGCCGGTGTAGATGTACGGGCGCTTCGCCGACAGGAGCAGTTGCACCGCCTTGCGAATCTGGCCCGAATGGCCTTTCGTGACCGGGTTGTACGAGCGCAGCGAGACCGACTTCAGCGGTTCGTACTTGCACGGCGCCTTCGACACGTCCTTCGGAATGTCGATCAGCACGGGGCCGGGACGGCCGGTGCGGGCAATGTAGAACGCTTTCTTGACGGTGGCGGCGAGATCGCGCACGTCCTTCACGAGGAAGTTGTGCTTCACGCACGGACGCGTGATGCCGACCGTATCGCACTCCTGGAACGCATCCAGACCGATCGCGGCAGTCGGCACCTGACCGCTGATCACGACCATCGGGATCGAATCCATATAGGCGGTGGCGATGCCCGTCACCGCATTGGTGACGCCCGGGCCGGAAGTCACGAGGCACACGCCGACGTTGCCGGTCGAGCGCGCGTAGGCGTCGGCGGCGTGAACCGCGGCCTGCTCGTGGCGCACGAGGATGTGCTGGATCTGGTCCTGCTTGTACAGCTCGTCGTAGATATAGAGTACCGAGCCGCCGGGATAGCCCCAGATGAACTCGACGTTCTCGTCCGCCAGCGCGCGCATGAGCACGGTGCCGCCGATGGATTCAGAGTCGTGCGAGGGGGTCGTATCCGACGTGGAGAATTCCGCGCTGGGCATATTCATTAATCACCTTTCGAATTTTCGGCAAAAAATTGATCGGGTGCTCTCTGCCGGGCTTGTGGCTCGGGTTCAAGCGGCGCGTCTTGGTTTGACAGGCGTGCTTCTTGGGCTCGCCTCAAATTAGACATTCACTTTATGATGCGAGTCGGAAACGATAGCCCGGCGCGTCGCCGGGGTCAAGCGAAAAGTGACCGATCACACGGCGTACGGGCCTGCTGCCGCGTCGTTTCGCAGAACATCGCACTGGCGCAGACCGTTACGCACGACCGGTCTTTCTGGAGAATGCGGCCATGCGTTTCTATCGGGGCGAGCAAAAGTTTGCTAGCATCCGCAGGTTTCTCAAAATCTCCTAACCTTTACGACGCACACTCGCTGCGCCGGCCCCGCGGATGGCATCAGACAAGGAACTCGCCGATTTTCTGGCGGGCGTCGAAAGACGCGCGTTCAAGCAGACCGTCTACACCGTGCGCGACGACGACGCGGCGCTCGACATCGTTCAGGAAGCGATGATCAAGCTCGCCGAAAAATACGGCGACCGTCCTCCGGCGGAGCTTCCGCTTTTGTTTCAGCGTATCCTCCAGAATGCGACGCACGACCACTTTCGCCGCCAGAAGGTGCGCAATACGTGGGTGAGTCTTTTCTCGTCCTTCGGCAACGCCGACGACGACGAATTCGACCCGCTCGAAACCTTCGAATCCCAGGAAGGCTCGGTCGGCGCGGAAAGCAGCGAAAACAAGCTCGAGCGTGAACAGGTGCTCAACCTGATCGACGCGGAAATCCAGAAATTACCGGCTCGTCAACGGGAAGCCTTTCTCATGCGTTACTGGGAAGATATGGATGTCGCCGAAACCGCCGCTGCAATGGGCTGCTCCGAGGGCAGCGTAAAAACGCATTGCTCGCGGGCCACGCACGCGCTGGCTCACGCACTGAAGGCGAAAGGGATCACGCTATGAGCTCCGCTCTTGAATCGAAGGAAAACGAATTCGCGCGCAAGGTCGTCCGGGCGCTCGACGAAACCGCGTCGGGCCTGCCCGCCGCTGCCGTCGACCGCCTCGCGGCCGCTCGTCGCGCTGCCATCGCACGCAAGAAGCCCGAGAAAGTCGCCGTCTCGGCACCCGTATTCGCGCCGACGCTCGCGGGCGCCGCGGGCGGGCAGTTCGGCGCGCCCGAAGCCGGCGAGCCGCGCGGCCGGTTCGCGCGCTTTGGCCGCTTCGGCCTGGCCTGGCCGCTTCTCGCGCTGGTCATCGGCCTTGCCGGCATTGCTTACTGGGAAGACCAGGAGCGCACCGCCGAACTCGCCGACATCGACGCCGCCATGCTGAGCGACAACCTGCCGCTCGACGCCTATCTCGATCACGGTTTCAACGCGTACCTGACGCGCAATCACTAAGACAGCAGGAGTTCCCGGGTGAGTTACAAGCGCGGTCTCGCGATTGTTTTCGGATGCGCGATTGCGGGCGTGGTCGCGTTCGCCGCGACGTATCCGCGCTTCTACTCGCCCACGCTCTCCCCGAACGCCAGCGCCGCCGCGCCGAACGCAGCGAGCGCCGGTTCGTCCGCCGGCCTGCTGCCGCTGTCGGCGTTGTCGTCGTCGAGTCCGCTCGCGTGGGACCGGCTGACCGAGGCGCAGCACGCGGCGCTCGCGCCCTTCGCCGAGCAATGGGACCAGTTCAGCGACGAGCGCAAGCAGAAGTGGCTGAAGATCGCATCGCGTTATCACAAGATGTCGCCTGAAGCGCAAAAGCGCCTGCATCAGCGCATGGCCGAATGGGTGCGCATGACGCCCGATCAGCGCAAGGTCGCGCGCGAGAACTATCAGGTTTCCAAGTCGGTGCCGCTCGAAAAGCGCGAAAGCGCGTGGGATGCGTACCAGAAACTCTCCGAAGAGCAGAAGAAAAAACTCGCCGCCACCGAACGCGCGCGCCGGCCGAACATCGTCAGCGCGCCGCCGTCCGGCAAGACCGAACTCAAGGACATCAACCGCATCGTGACGGCGCGCGAACAGGGCCATCTCGCCCAGCTCGAGCAACACGCGTCCGGCGCGGCGGGCGCCGCCGGACAGCCGGCGCTCCAGCCGCTCACCCCGCCGGTTCCGGGCACCGGCAGCTTCGTGCCGGCGACGCCGATCCCCGTGTCGCCGCAGCAGGCGCCGTCGGTCTTCAACGGTTCGTGAGCCGCATGCGCGCACCGGATGCCCCCGCCGTCCCGACGATGCGCGCCCCCGCCCTGCGCCGCCGCCTCGCGACGATGATCTACGAAGGCGTGATCCTGTTCGGCATCGTGTTCATCGCCGGATATCTGTTCAGCACGCTCACTCAGCAACGCAACGGCCTCACCCATCACAATGTACTGATGTCGTGGATCGGCATCGTGCTCGCGGTGTATTTCGTCTGGTTCTGGACCCACGGCGGACAGACCCTGCCGATGAAAACCTGGCGGCTCAAAGTAGTCGATGCGCGCGGCGAACCCGTGCGTCCAATGCGCGCCTTCGCGCGCTACGTGCTCGCGTGGCTCTGGTTCCTGCCGCCGCTCGCGCTTCATCCCTTGCTCGGACTTGCGGTTCCGCAGACGCTCGTCGTCTTCGGCGTCTGGGTCGCGCTCTGGGCCGCGGCCGTCTGGCTTGATCCGGCGCGGCAGTTCTTGCACGACCGCCTCGCCGGCACGCGGATCGTCGCGGTGACGGCGGCACGCTGAACGCGCCGCCGCTCGCGCGGTAATAAGAACTTCTCATGACTGTCATGCCGGAGTCACGCCTTTCTGGCGCAATGCGCGTACCGCAACCCGACGCGCGAGCGCATGACATTCAAACCGGCCTCCCCATCGTCCGCGACGTTCCGGCTGCGCCAGCCGGACCTGAGCGCTCCGCTCGCGTTTCTTCCGAACGCGAATCCGCCCGCCGACCCGATTTCGCCTGAGCCCGAGCGCCTCGACGGCCACCTCGCCGAAAGCGCGCACGAATCCAAGTCCGCCGACACCCCACAACGCTATCGCACGATCTGGCTCTCCGACATCCATCTCGGCTCGGGCGGCTGCCAGGCGCCTTATCTGCTCGATTTCCTGCGGCATCACGAGTCCGAATACCTGTATCTCGTCGGCGACATCATCGACGGCTGGCAGCTTCGTAAAGGCTGGTTCTGGCCGCAGGCGCACAACGACGTCGTGCAGAAGATCCTACGCAAGGCGAGAAAAGGCACGCAGGTCGTCTATATCCCCGGCAATCACGACGAAGCCGCGCGCCAGTTCTGCGATCTCGCGTTCGGCGACATCCACGTGCGCGGCGAAGCCTTTCACACGACGCTCGCGGGCAAGCGGCTGTGGATCGTGCACGGCGATCTCTTCGACGGCGTCATCCAGCATGCGAAGTGGCTCGCCTATCTCGGCGACACGCTCTACACGCTGATCCTGCTGCTCAACCGCTGGTTCAACCGCGCGCGCACGCGGCTCGGCCTGAACTACTGGTCGCTCTCGCAGTACCTCAAGCACCAGGTCAAGAACGCAGTCAACTTCATCTCGCAGTTCGAACGCGTGATGACCGACGAAGCGCGCCGGCGCGGCTGCGACGGCGTCGTCTGCGGACACATCCACAAGGCGGAGATCCGCGACATCGACGGCGTTCTCTACTGTAACGACGGCGACTGGGTCGAAAGCCTCTCGGCGCTCGTCGAGACGCTCGACGGCGAACTGAAGATCGTCTACTGGACCGTCGTGCGATCGCCGGAAGAACGCCCGGTGAAAGCGCGCGCGACTGCCTGAAACGCGCGTGGAAACGCGCCGCGCAACACCACCGAAGCCTCACCACCTGGGCCGAATACGATGAAGATCATGATCGTCACCGATGCATGGGAACCGCAGGTCAACGGCGTCGTCCGCACGCTGAAGAACACGACGCGCGAACTGACCGCGCTCGGGCATCGCGTGGAATTGCTGACGCCGCTCGAATTCAAGACCCTGCCCTGCCCGACCTATCCGGAGATCCGCCTTTCGCTGATGCCGGGCCGCCGGGTCGCGCGACGCATCGTGGAATTCGCGCCCGATGCGCTCCACATCGCCACGGAAGGTCCGCTCGGCATGGCCGCGCGCGCGTATGCGATCCGCCACCGGCTGCCGTTCACGACCGCTTATCACACGCGCTTTCCCGAGTACGTGAACGCGCGCTTCGGCATTCCGCTCACGATGACCTACCGCTTCCTGCACTGGTTCCACAAGCGCTCGCAGGCGGTGATGGCGCCGACGCCCGTCGTCAAGAGCGATCTCGAAGCGCACGGCTTTACCAACGTCGTGCTATGGACACGCGGCGTCGATCTCGACATCTTCCGGCCGATGGACTCGAAGGTGCTGAACACCGCGCGGCCGATCTTCCTGTACGTGGGGCGCGTGGCGGTCGAGAAGAACGTCGAGGCGTTCCTTAAACTCGATCTGCCCGGCTCGAAGTGGGTCGCGGGCGAAGGCCCGGCACTCGCCGAACTGAAGTCGCGCTATGCGAACGTCAACTATCTCGGCGTGCTGTCGCAGCCGGAACTGGCGAAGGTCTACGCCGCCGCCGACGTCTTCGTGTTCCCGAGCCGCACCGACACGTTCGGCCTCGTGCTGCTCGAAGCAATGGCATGCGGCACGCCGGTCGCGGCCTATCCGGTGACGGGACCGATCGACGTGCTCGGCACCCACGGCCCCGGCGCCCTCGACGACGACCTGCGCGAGGCATGCCTGCAGGCGCTGAGGATCGAACGCGCCGATGCGCGCGCCTGGGCGGAGCGCTTTTCGTGGCGCGCGGCATCGGCGCAGTTCGCGTCGCACCTGAAGCCGCTCGGTCCGCGCGAGGCGAGCACCCATCGGGCGACCGCATGACGCGGCGCGCGTCGGCGGCGTCGGCGGCGTCAGCGAAGGAAGCGCGCGGGCGCGGCGAGACGCACGGCGGCGAGTCGAGCGCGGTGGCGCCGGTTCACCGATCGCGCGGCATCGACAGAGCGAAAGCCGCCAACCGCGCTACCATCGGCGCCATGCGCGAACCCTTCGATCAGGACGAACCCGAGCGCGACACGCCGGACGGCGAGCGCGCCGAGCCGCTCTCCCCCGACGATCCGCTCGCCCCGCTGCCCTTCAATCCGTACAAGGGCAATCGCGGACTCACGCGCGCGTGGCATGCGCTCAAGCATTCGATCGTCGGCATCCGCGTGGCGATCCGCGAGGAAAGCGCGTTTCGCCAGGAGCTCACGCTCGCTGCGATCCTCGTGCCGTGCGGCATCGTCGTTCCAGTCGCGCCGGTCGAGCGCGCCGCGCTCCTCGCCTCCGTGCTCCTCGTGCTGATCGTCGAGTTGCTGAATTCGAGCGTCGAAGCCGCCATCGACCGCATCTCGCTCGAACGCCACGAACTCTCGAAACGCGCGAAGGACTTCGGCAGCGCGGCCGTCCTGCTCGCGCTCGCCGTGTGCGTGTTGACCTGGGCGCTGATCGTCGGGCCCGTGGTCTCGCCGTTCGTCTGGCATTGGCTCACGCGCATCTCATAAATGTGCTTCGCACGAATCGCGCGCAGCATCCGTCGTGCCGAACGACCGGTTTATAATCGTCCGATATTCTCAAAAATAGGAACCGACCCGGGTCCGCGACGCTTTTCACGAGGCCGGAGCGCCCCGGCAACAAGGTACGGACGATATGGAAGCCAAACCTCCCCGCCGCACCCGCGAACGGATACTCGAGTTGTCGCTCAAGCTGTTCAACGATCTCGGCGAGCCCAACGTCACGACGACGACGATTGCCGAAGAGATGGAGATCAGTCCCGGAAACCTGTACTACCATTTCCGCAACAAAGACGACATCATCAACAGCATCTTCGCGCAGTTCGAGCAGCAGATCGAAAAGCGGCTGCGCTTCCCCGACGACCATCGTCCGACCATCGACGAGATGTGGTCGTATCTGCAGTACATGGCCGATTTTCTCTGGACCTACCGGTTCCTCTATCGCGACCTGAACGACCTGCTCGCGCGCAACCGCACGCTGGAAACGCACTTCAAGCAGATCATCACGCACAAGGTGCACTTCGCGCGCCAGTTGTGCGAGGCGCTCGTCGCCGATCAGGAGATGGTCGCGACGCCCGAGGAGATCAAGGTGATCGCGACGAACATCGGCGTGATCGCGACTTACTGGCTGTCGTATCAGTACGTGATGAATCCGCGCAAGTACAACGATCAGGAAGCGATCCGCGCGGAACTGCATCAGGCGAGCCTGCATATCATTTCGGTGATGGCGCCGTATCTGCGCGGCCGCTCGCGACAGCTCTTCGACGACCTGGCTTCGGGCAAGATGCCGATGCGCCAGTACGCCGACTTCCTGCCGCCGCGCGAGGACGCCGCAGCGAAACCCGACACTCCCAAGGATTCCCGATGATGAAGTCGGTTTGTGTGTATTGCGGCTCCGCATCCGGAGCCAGGCCGGTCTATGCCGAAGCGGCGAAGGCGTTCGGCCGCGCGCTCGTCGAGGCGAACATGTCGCTCGTGTACGGCGGCGGCCGCGTGGGGCTGATGGGCCTCATCGCCGACGAAGTGCTCGCGTGTGGCGGACGCGCGGTCGGCGTGATTCCCGAGTTGCTGCTGAGCAAGGAAGTGGGTCATACGGATCTGACCGAACTGCACGTCGTGCCGGACATGCACGAGCGCAAGAAGAAGATGGCCGATCTGTCGGACGCGTTCGTCGCGATGCCGGGCGGCGTCGGCACCTTCGAAGAGCTGTTCGAGGTCTACACGTGGGCGCAGCTCGGCTATCACCAGAAGCCGGTGGCGCTGCTCGATGTCGACGGGTATTACGATCCGCTGCTTTCGATGCTGCGGCATACCGTCGAGGAAGGGTTCATGCGCGAGGCTTATCTGGACATGCTGCTGGTCGCGCGGGAGCCTGCGCAGATGATCGCGAAGCTCGCGCGCTACGTGCCGCCCATGCTCGACAAGTGGGCCGAGAAACGCGATTCGGTCTGAAGGGTTTGCTGGCGCTTGGGTGGGGTGGAAGTGGGTTGGTTTGAACACCGTCGGACGTCTCTGCGTCTCTATGGAGCTTGCTTTCTTCTTGGTCTATTAGCACTGCCCCTGTCCGGGGCGGGACTGTAGTGGTCTAGCAGGCCGTTGAAATACGCTCTGCACGCGTCATCCAAGCGGGAGAGGCAAATGTTGATTCAAAGAATCGAACGGCATTGAGGGCGAAAGGATGCGCGGCGCGGATGGCTACACCGAATCGATGTTCGCGATGTCCAGGCGGGATGACTTCGTTCCAGCCAATTACCCGCCGCGACTGATTCGGCTGTGGTTGAACGAAGCGCTCACGCGAGCACTTCAGCGTCGACGGCACGCTCGTTCAGGCTTGGGCGGGACACAAGAGCTTTGTACCCAAGACAAAGTCGGATGACGACTCGCCGCCCGACGGCGGGCGCCGGCTCTCGGGAGAACTGGCGCGGCGAGAAGCGTAGCAACGACACGCAAGGAAGGTCGCCGTCAATTTATTCGGAACATCGCAGCACGCCGGCTCTTCCAAATGAGCGAGCACGCGTTCTCGAAGGAATATTTCAACAGCCTGCTAGAGCAATTCAACTTCCTTCCAATCCGCATTGGAAAAGAACCGACTAAGCTCCCGCGTGAGCTCATTGAGTGCGCCCATCTCCGGCGGCGTGATCTTGCGCACTTGCGGCGAAAGCGTCCAGTCGCCATAAACGAGCGCGACTGTCGAGTCGTTGGCCTTCACGGGCAGCAGCACGAAAGCCTTGGCATCGGCGAATGCGTGCTTGAACCAGCGCGGCAAACGCGCGTCGATCCGCGGATCGTGCGCATTCTCGATGAAGATCCCCACCGGATTCGAGATCGCAAGGTGAAATACATCCGGCTGGAAAGCCGCCGCGAACTGCAGCGTCGGCAGCATCCGCTCGACGTTCGGACCGAGCCCGAGCCGCGCATGGAATTCGTCGTTGGCCTGGCGCACGAAGACCACCGTCCGTGAAAAGCCCAGGCCCGCCAGCACCGCCTCGGAAGCCAGCGCGAGCACCGGCCCGAGCGCATTCTTCGAAGGCAATGCGCGCAAATCGTCCAGTCCCGCGCCGATCCGCGCTTCCGCCGATACCCCCGCGCGCGCGATCGCATCGGCGTTCGCACGCAATTCGACGATCTCGCGCATCACGCCGTCGCCGCTCTCTTCGTTCGCGAGCGCAATGCTCATCGCGGCAAGCGTCTCGGCGTCAGTGTTTAGCGCGCCGCTGTAACGGTTCGCGATATCGACCAACAGCGACTCGCGATTTTCGCCCGCCATGTGCTGCGCCGTCAGCGCATCGGCGACTTCGGTCGAGTAATTCGTCACGGCCTGCAGCCACGCGACATGGCGCGGCACGGTCTGGTCGGGCGCCTGCGGGTCGCTCGCGCGCATGCCCGCGCGGATCGTCTCCGGCAGCCGCCAGCGGTCCGCCGCCTCGATGCCGATCTCCTCGAACGAGACGCCGAGCAGCGCCGCGCACGCGCTGCTGTCGCTGATGTTCTCGGCGGCGGCCTTGCGGCGCAACTGGTCCCACTCGCTCTCCAGATAGAACGCGACCAGCAGCTTGCCGATCTGCCGCATCAGCGTGCACACCACCGCTTCCTCGGCCGAACGCAGGTCGGTGTGCTCGGTGATCTGGCGCGCGACCGCGCCCGAGAGCAGCGTGCGGTTCAGTTCGAGCTTGGCGTCGATGCGGCGCGGCACGCTCGCATGAAAGTGATCGACGAGCTTCAGCCCGACGACGAGATGCCCGACCGCGTCCATGCCGAGCACCATCAGCGCGCGCGTCACGGTCGTGATGTTGCCGCCGAAGGCCATGTACATCGCCGAATTGGCGAGACGCAGCACCTTCTGCGTGAGGCCGAAATCCGACAGCACGACTTGCACGAGAGCAGTGAAGTCGAGGTCGTCGTCGCTCATCGCGGACACGGTCGTGCGCAACGCCTGCGAGAGCATCGGGAAGTCCCCGCGCTCGCTCATGCGCTGCCACAACTTGTCCAGTAATTCGGCCTTGACGGTGCTTGCCATGCGTAGTGTGAGAAAGCCCTGCTGTGCCGCGGCCAACGGGCCGGCGCGGCGTCAATCTTCGGCCCGTTCCCCGCCGTACGAAAAGCGGAGAAACGGGCCGGAACGATACACGGTGCTGCAGTGGTACGGCGATACGACGATGTGAAGGCGTTCTGCGCGGCACGCTCCCGGATTAAAACACGAACGTGCCCTATCTCATAATGCCTCGTGAAGGAAGAGCGAGTTCGACTGGAACGACCGTGCGAGCTCTTCCGACGGCAGCGCGTGGCTGATGAGCCAGCCCTGGATGTGATCGCAGCCCATCTCGGTCAGAAGCTCGCGCTGCGCTTCGGTTTCGACGCCTTCCGCGACCAGTTCCAGCCCGAGCGACTGGGCAAGCCCGACCACCGCGCTCACGATCGCGCGGTTGTTGCGGGAGGTAAGCAGGTTTTCGACAAAACTGCGGTCGATCTTGAGCTTCGAGAGCGGAAAGCGCTGCAAATAGGCGAGGCTGGAATAGCCGGTGCCGAAGTCGTCGACGGCGAAGCGGATGCCGAACGCGCGCAGCTTCTGCAGGAGCCGCGTCGCTTCTTCGGGATCGTGCATCAGAAGGCTCTCGGTGATCTCGAACACGAGCCGCCGCGGATCGAGCCCCGTCAGCGTGAGCGCTTCCTGCACCGCGAAGGTGAAACGCTTGTCGCGGAACTGCTGCGGCGACACGTTCACCGACACGTAGTCGAGCCGGATACCGATCGCGTCCCATTGCACGAGCTGCATGCAAGCAGCCTTCAACACCCAGTTGCCGAGGTAGTTGATGAGACCGATCGACTCGGCGAGCGGAATGAACGTCGTCGGCGGCACGAGCCCGTGCGCCGGATGCTGCCAGCGCATCAGCGCCTCCACGCCCACCACGCCGCCCGAATGGCTGCTCGTGATCGGCTGGAAGTGCAGCGAAAACTCGCCGTTGCGCACGGCTTCGTAGAGATCGGCTTCGAGCTTGAGACGCTCGGCGTCGGTCGGATCGTCGTCGACCGCGTGGAAGACGAGCGTGTTGCCGCCCGACGACTTCGCCTCCGCGAGCGCGTGATCGGCCATGCGCAGCAGATGCGCGCCCGCCGTGCTGCCGGGGCCGCCGGCCGCGTCGGCGCCCGTTGCCGGATCGGCGTGATCGGGATAGAGCGCGACGCCGACGCTCGCGGAAAGATGCGTGTGCTGTCCGCGATAGCGATACGGCTGCGCGATCGCCGTCAGCACGCGCCGGCCGAGACTTTCGGCGGCTTCGGCGCTCGTTCCCGCCGGCAGCAGGACGGCGAACTCGTCGCTCGCGACGCGCGCCACGCGCTCGCCGTGCCCCGCCGCGTGCTGGATGCGCCGCGCCGTTTCGCGCAGCATGTCGTCGCCGGCGTCGTAGCCGAGCGCGCGGTTGATGCGCTGATAGTCGTCGATATCGACGAGCACGAGCGCCGCCTGCGTGCGCGTGTGCTCGGCTTCGGCCTGCACGGCGTTGACCGCGGCGATCAGCGCGGTGAGGTTTTCGAGGCCCGTCAGCGGGTCGTGGTGCAGCGCATGCGTGAGCCGCGCCTCGTTGTCGCGCCAGTGCGAGACGTCGAATGCGGCGAGCGCGAAGCCCGGCACGCCCGCTGCCGCGGTCGAAAGGAGGCGCAGTTCGACCGGAATCGGGTAAGTCAGCGACTTGACGAGCGACAGCGTCGCGGCTTCGAGCTTGCCGCTTGCGTGCGCGCGTGCCACGAGCGCGTTCAGTTCGTCGGCTTCGTTCGACGCCACGAGGTCGTGAAGCGTCAGCATGCCGAGATAGTCGCGGTGATAGCCGATGAAGCTGATGCTCGCATCCGACACGTAGACGAAGCGCAATGAGTCGTCGAGCTGGGCAAGGAAGTCGACCGTGCCGAGCGTCGCTTCGAGGTGCGCCGGCAACGAACGCGCGGCGGGTGCCGCCGGCATCGATTCGAGCGCTTTCGCGCATGCGGGGCCGGGAAGGTCCGGTTCCGGTGCCGCGCTGCTGGCGTTCGCGCCGCCAGCCGCCGGCGCGTGCGCATGCCGCTTCGACGCGCCGATCAGACCGAGCGCGTTGTCGAGTGCGGCGCGCCAGAGGCGGCGGGGGACGGTGTTCCGGTTCGCTTGCATGTTCTTGTAATGGCCTTCTGGTTGCGTGACCTGTCGGTGGACGCGTGGCGGCACGTCCGCTTGGGAGACTACCCGCGCGGATTTCACGCGCGCGTTTTCGCGCCTTTTCGCGCAACAGGTACACGCCCTATCAGGCAGGTTATCGGCTATGTCACGAATTACTTTAGTGAACGCGCCCGCTTCGCGCGGGGCCGTCGGCGCCGATGTTCCTGGCCGTCGGGATCGCTGTGAGCGCCTTGGTTTTCGGTTAAAGTGTCGCCGCGATTGCGGAACTTCCTACCGGATATTCATCGCAAACACCTTGCGCCAGAGCAACTTTGCGTTTCTTTTACCGATTCCAATCCGCCTCCTCGACTTGCCCGCCCATGTGTGATACGAGTTCGGTTCGGCCTTCGCTGGCCGGCACGCCGGCGCAACACATGCGGCGCGTCAGGCGTGCGGGTCGAGCACATACTGTTGAGTCATGGACGATTCGTTGCAGCCGACCGAGCCGGACGACGCGCGCGAACCGGAAAGCGTCTTTCTCGGACGCCAGCCGATTCTCGATCGCTCCGGCGCGCTTCACGCCTATGAGCTGTTGTTCCGCGACAGCCCGGACAATCGCGCGCCCGTCCACGACGACGTCCAGGCGACCGCGCATGTCGTGGCGCGCACGGTCGGCGAGATCGGCGTGTCGGCGGTACTCGGCGACTATCGCGGCTACGTGAACATGAACCGGGCGCTGCTCTTCGACGACATCGTTCACATCATGCCGCCCGAGCGTTTCGTGCTCGAAGTGCTCGAAACGGTCTCCTTCGACGCCGCGCTCTTCCGGCGCTGCGCGCAGTTGCGCGACGCGGGCTTTCAGCTCGCCCTCGACGACGTCGTGCAGCTCGACGACACGCTGCTCGCGGCGCTTCCTTACGTCGACACTGTGAAGATCGATTTCCTCGCCACCGATCAAAAGACGCTGCCCGCGCTCGCGGCCGAGGTCAAGCGTCACGGCCGGGCGCTGCTTGCCGAAAAGATCGAGACGCACGAGCATTTCCAGCGCGCCCGCGATCTCGGCTTCGATTACTTCCAGGGCTACTTCTTCGCGCGTCCGCAGGTGCTCGCGACGCGGCGTCCCAGCGCATCGCGCGTCGCGCTGATGCGGCTTCTGTCGCTGCTCGCCGACGACCCCGCCATCCACAGCCTCGAAGCGGAGTTGAAGCGCAATCCCGAAGTGGTCGTGCAACTGCTGCGCGTCGCCAATTCGAGCGCGTTCGGATTGAGCCGGCATGTTTCGTCGCTGCGCGAAGCCATCGCGGCGATCGGCACGCGGCAGATCACACGCTGGACGCAACTCCTGCTCTATGCCGACGGGCGCGGCCTGTCGTGGCGCTCGGACCCGCTCGTGCAGCTGGTCGGCACGCGGGCGCGTTTCATGGAACTTGCGGCGCGGGTCTTGCGTCCGTGGGATGATTCGTTCGCCGATTCCGCGTTCATGACCGGCATTTTCTCGCTGGTGCACGTCGTGCTCGACATGTCGGCCGCCGAGGCGCTGACGCGCCTGAGTCTTTCCGAGGCGATCCGCGCGGCGATCGTCGACGGACGCGGACCGCTTGGCGTCTTGCTGCGGATTTCGCAGGCGGCCGACCGGGGCGATATCCCCGAAGTCGACGCGAGCCTCGCCGACGCCGCGTTCGCCCGGCTCACCCCGGCGGTGCTGGCAAAGCTTCAGGTCGAGGCGGCGACGTGGTTTGCCGCGCATCGGCTGGAATGAGACGTGCGCTTTCTTTTCCGGACGCTGCACGGCGCCCGTTACCCGCAGGCTGACGAGACACGAGGAGACACATGAAACGCAACTTCGCAGGCAGGATGCGGGCGGCCGCGCTGGGCGCCGCACTCGCGGCGTACACGCTCGTCGCGTTCGCGACGCTCAAGCCGGGCGAGCGCGCGCCGTCGTTCGTCGCGCAGGCATCGCTCGGCGGCAACGTATACAACTACTCGCTCGCCGACGAGCTGAAGAAGGGTCCGGTCGTGCTGTACTTTTATCCGGCGGCGTTCACCAAGGGCTGCACGATCGAGGCGCACGAATTCGCCGAAGCGGTCGACCAGTACAAGGCCGAGGGCGCGACGGTGATCGGCGTGTCGCACGACGACATCGACACGCTCAAGCGCTTTTCCGTGAGCGAATGCCGCAGCAAGTTCCCCGTAGCGGCGGACGCGGGCTCGCAGATCATCAAGTCCTACGACGCGTCGATGCCGATGAAGGCGTCGATGGCGAATCGCGTGTCGTACGTGATCGCGCCCGACGGCACCGTCATCTACGAGTACACGAGCCTCTCGCCGGAGAAGCACGTCGCGAACACGCTGCAGGCGCTGCGAGAGTGGAACGCGAAGCACCACGCGCAATGACGCTCGTCCTTTTCACCCACGCCCGCTGAGTCGCGCGGATGCCGATCGTCGTCGCGCTCGCCGTCCTCGTCGCGCTGATCTACGGCGCGGTGTGGTCGTTTCGCGCGCTGTCGGCGCATTTCGGGCTCGGCGTCGCGACGGGCGCGGCGGTGGTGGCCGCGGCGCTCTTCGTCGCGGGGATTTTGTATCTGCTCTATCGCATCCGCGAAGTCGCGCCCAACATCGCGCGCGGGCAAGACGGCGACTGGACCCACGAACTGAGGCGCGAGTGGGGCGGCGTGCGCCTCGCGGCAGGCAAGCGGCTGTGCGATCTGCGCGTCGGCGAGGAACGCGGCGGCTATATTTTCGCGGACCTGCGCGGCGTGCGGATGGAGCCGGTCGCGAGCGCGGACGGCGCGTGGCAGATCCTGCTCGACGTCAAGGACGCGAAGCGCGGCGAATGGCGCCTGCCGATGCGCGACAGGCGCGAGGCGCTCAAGTGGACGCGCATCCTGACGCGGGCGGTGGAGCAGAAGTTGTAGCGCGGCTCAGCCGTGATACCCCCCTCAGCCGTGATATCCCATATCGCCCCGCACTTTCCCGCGAAACACCCAGTACGACCAGATCACGTACAGCACGATGATCGGCAGCAAAAACATCGTCCCGATCAGCAGGAACTGCTGTGACAGCGGCGCCGCCGATGCGTCCCACAATGTCACCGAAGGCGGCGCGATGAACGGCCACAGGCTGATCACCAGCCCCGTGAACGCCAGGAAGAACAGTCCGATCGAGCAGAGAAACGGCACGACGTCGCGGTCCTTGTCGAGGCTCGACCAGAGCGTCCACGTCAAAAGCGCCGTGAGCACGGGCACGGGCGCGAACAGGAAGCTCACCGGGAAATCGAACCAGCGCGTGGCGATGCGCGCGTCCTTGAGCGGCGTCCAGATGCTGATCAGCAAAATGAACGCGATCACGCCGATGAGCGCGAAGCGCGCCATCCGGCGTCCCCACGCCTGCAGGTCGCCCTCGGTCTTGAGCACGAGCCACGTCGTGCCCTGCAACGCATAGCCGAACACGAGGCCCGCGCCTGTCAGGAGCGGAAACGGCGCGACCCAGTCCCAGCTCGTCCCGGAAAACACGCGCCCTTCGATCGGGAAACCCTGGATAAACATGCCGAGCACGATTCCTTGCGAGAACGTCGCGACGAGCGAGCCGTAGCCGAACGCGCCGTCCCAGAGCCACTTGCGCGCGCCGACCACTTCGCGGAACTCGAACGCGACGCCGCGAAAGATCAGCCCGAGCAGCATGAAGAGAATCGGGAAATAGACGGCCGGCACGATGATCGCGAACGCGAGCGGAAACACCGCGAGCAGCCCGCCGCCGCCGAGGATCAGCCAGGTTTCGTTGAAGTCCCAGACGGGCGCGACCGAGTTGATCATCATGTCGCGATCGTGCGGGTCGCGCCGCAGCAGAAACACCATGCCGACGCCGAGGTCGAAGCCGTCGAGCAGCACGTACATGAACACCGCCAGCGCGAGAATGGCGGCCCAGAGTGGTACGAGGTCGAGCATCGCGGAGTCTCCGGTCCCAAGCAAGTTGCCGTTACGCGCGCGGCGGCGGTTCGGTGCCCTTCGCGGCCGACGCCGCCACGGCCTTGTTCGACAGTGCCGAAAGCGGCCGCGCGGCACGCTTCTCCGGTTCGAGCTGATCGCCTTCGTGGGCCTGCGTCGTCTCCGACGGCCCGACGCGCACGAGCCGGCGCAGCAGCGTGAACCCCGCGCCGAAAATCACGAGATAGGCGAGCACGTAGAGCAGCCACGAGAGCCCGACATTCGCCGCGGTGAGCGACGGCGTCACCGAGTCCTTCGTGCGCAGCAGGCCGTAGATGGTCCAGGGCTGGCGGCCGGCTTCGGTCGTCGTCCAGCCGGCGATCACCGCGATGAACCCGAGCGGCATGCCGAGCGTCGCGCAGCGCAGCCACGCGCGGCTTTGTTCGAGCCGCCCGCGCGCGAACAGCACGATGCCGGACAGCACGAGCGCGAACATCAAAAGCGCGATGCCGACCATGATCCGGAACGCGAAGAACACGACCGCCACCGGCGGCCGGTCCTCGCGGGGAAACGCCTTGAGGCCCTGCACCGTGCCGTTCGGATCGTGCGTCAGATAGATGCTGCCGAGCACCGGGATCGCGATTTCGAAGTGGTTCATCTCGGCGTCCTGATCGGGGATCGCGAAGAGATTGGCGGGCACGCGCGAACCGGTTTCCCACAGGCCTTCCATCGCGGCGATCTTGGCGGGCTGATGCTTGAGCGTATTGAGACCGTGCATGTCGCCGATCACCATCTGCACCGGCACCATGATGACGAGAAAGATCAGCGACATCTTGAGCATCACGCGGCTTTCCTCCAGCGCGCGCCGCTGGAGCACGTACATCGCGCCGACGCCGAGGATCACGAACGCAGCCGTCACGAGGAACGCGCTCACCGTGTGCCCAAGCCGGTACGGAAACGACGGCGTGAAGATCACGTCGAAGAAGCTGACGACTTCGAAGCGGCCGTCCGGCAGGATCCGGTGGCCTTGCGGCGTCTGCATCCAGCTGTTGACGGCGAGAATCCAGAACGACGAGATCACGGTTCCCGCCGCCACGAAGATCGCCGACATCACGTGCGCCCATTGCGGCACGAGCTTGCGCCCGAAGAGCAGCACGCCGAGGAAGGCGGCTTCGAGGAAGAACGCGGTGATGACCTCGTAGCCCATCAGCGGGCCGATGACGTTGGCGGCGATGTCGGAGAAACGGCTCCAGTTGGTGCCGAACTGGAATGGCATCACGATGCCCGAGACGACGCCCATGCCGAACGACACCGCGAAAATCTTCAGCCAGAACGCGGACAGCCGCCGGTACACATCGCGTTTGGTGATCCACCAGTTGAATTCGAGCGTGGCAATGAAGCACGACAGACCGACCGTGAAGGCCGGCAACAGAATATGAAAAGCGACGACCCAGGCGAACTGGAAGCGGGATAGCAGGACGGCATCGAACTCCATGAGCACTCCGCGTCGAGAATGTCGGATCGAACGGCCTCTGGCGGCGTCTTGGGCGATAAAGAAAACGTCGCCACGGCGACCGCGAATAATCGCAAACGTGCCATTCAGCTTAATACACGTTTCTCGCACGACGCGCTCTTTATTCGATATTTCCGCGCTGATCCGCTTTTGTCCGCCGAAATGGCGGCGCGTTGTCGAATAGTTCTAGCGCAGTTGCGCGCACGCGTATGCGACAGGTGAACGAATCGTCGCCGCGGATAAACGCTTCGCCAGACGCCCGAGCCGGATTTTGCACCGTTTTGGTACAATTACAGTTCACCTACAGCCGCGTGGACGACCGCGCGCGCTTTCGAATGTCAGGGGACGGCCCCAAGTTTCCAATGGAGTCCCCATGTCCTGGATTCTGCTTTTTATCGCCGGTCTGCTGGAAGTCGCCTGGGCGGCCGGGCTCAAATCGTCCGATGGCTTTACGCGGCTCTGGCCGTCCGTGTTCACGCTCGTGACCGCGACGGGCAGCTTCGTGCTGCTCGCCATCGCGATGCGGCAATTGCCGCTCGGCACCGCCTACGCCGTCTGGACCGGCATCGGCGCGGTCGGCGCGTTTATCTTCGGCATCGTGATGATGGGCGAGGCGCTCACGGTGGCGCGGGTCGCGAGCGCGGCGCTGATCGTGATCGGACTCGTCGGACTGAAGCTGTCTTCCGGGCATTGACCGGTGAGCGGTCAGCTGGAACGTCAACTGCTCAACCTTGGCGTGCAAGGCCTGACGCAGCATGGCTATAATGGTCTGAAGTCATCTCGAATTCGTCGTATCGAGCCGCGTTCGTTTCTTTTTTGCCCGCATCGTCGTTGAGGCGGGTGGCTTCTCCCGGCACCTCCGGCGGAAGCAATCGACGCCGGCGCTCGCCTGGATTAGAAACCGGGCGCGGCGCGTGCTGCACGCAAGGAGGCGGCAATGCTGGAAGCACTTTCGCTCGCAGCGGGCCTTTCGTGGGCCAGCGGACTGCGCCTGTACCTGACGATCTTCGTGGCAGGCGTCTTCGAGCGCATGGGCCTCGTGCATCTGCCGGACACGCTCGCGGTGCTGTCGTCGCCGTGGGTGATCGGCGTGGCCGCGTTTCTCGCGGTCGTCGAATTTCTCGCCGACAAGATCCCCGCCTTCGATTCGCTCTGGGACGCCGTCCACACGCTGATCCGCATTCCGGCGGGCGCGGTGCTCGCCGCCGCTTCGCTCGGCCACGCCGACCCGACGCTCGTCACCATCGCCGCGCTCGCCGGCGGCACGCTCGCGGGCGCGTCGCATTTCGCGAAGGCCGGCACGCGCGCGCTCATCAATCTCTCGCCGGAGCCGGTGTCGAACTGGGCGGCTTCCGCGACCGAAGACGTCGGCGCGCTCGGCGGCCTCACGCTTGCGTTCTTCGTGCCGCTCCTGTTCCTCGTGCTCGTGATCGCGTTTCTCGTGTTCGCCGGCTGGGCGCTGCCGCGGCTCGTGCGCGGCGTGCACGGCGGCGTGAGCCGCATGGCGAAGCACATGGTGCCGAGCGTCGACCGGTTCAGGCACCTCGATCGCCTGCGGAGCAAGCACGATTGAGCGCCGGTTCTCCGACAGCGACGACAGCGCGTCCTCCCGGATTGTCTCAACTTGCGCGTCAGTCCTTGAGAATGACCGCGCGCGACTGGCGCGCGGGCGAACTCACGATGCTGCTCTTCGCGCTCGTGCTGGCCGTGGCGGCGCTCGCGAGCGTCGGCTTTCTCGCCGACCGCATGCGCCAGGGTCTGGAGCGCGACGGCCGCCAGATGATCGCCGCCGACTTCGTCGTGCGCGCCGATCATCCGGTCGATCCCGCGTTCGCGCAGGAAGCGGCGTCGCTCAAACTCGCGACCGCGACCACCACCATCTTCCCCAGCATGATCAGCGCGACCGCCGCCAGCAGCAGTCCCGCGTCGCGACTCGCGGCGATCAAGGGCGTGTCGCCGGACTATCCGCTGCGCGGCGCGGTGCGCGTAGCACCCGCGCCCGGTGCCGCCGATGCGCCCGCCACCGCGATTCCCGCGCCCGGCACCGTCTGGCTCGATCCGCCGTTGCTCGATGCGCTGAAGACGCGCGTCGGCGGCACGGTGAAGGTCGGCACGCGCGTGTTCACGGTCGCGGCGGTCATCACGCGCGAACTGGACCGCGGTTTCGGCTTCGTCAACTTCTCGCCGCGCCTGATGATGCGCGCGGACGAACTCGCCAGCACCGGCCTCATCGGCTATGGCAGCCGCGTGACGTACCGGCTGCTGGTCGCCGGTCCGGATGCCCAGGTCGATCGGTTCGCCAAGTGGGCGCGTTCGCGCGTCGAAGGCGGCAAGCTGCGCGGCGTGAATCTCGAATCGCTGCAGGACGGCCAGCCGCAAGTGCGCCAGACGATCGACCGTGCGAGCCACTTTCTCACGCTCGTCTCGCTTTTGACGGCGCTTCTCGCGGCGGTCGCGATCGCGATGGCGGCGCACCGTTTCGCGCGCCGGCATCTCGACGGCTGCGCGGCGATGCGCTGCCTCGGCGTGAGCCAGTGGACGCTGCGCACGCTTTTCATCGGCGAGTTCCTGACGGTCGGCGTGCTCGGCAGCATCGCGGGCGTCGTGCTGGGCTTCGGCGGCCATCTCGTGCTCTTGAACTGGCTCGGCTCGCTGGTCGATGTCGAACTGCCGAACGCGAGCCCCTGGCCCGCGCTGCAAGGCATCGCGATGGGGCTCGTGCTGCTGCTCGGCTTCGCCGTGCCGCCGCTTCTGCCGCTCACGCGCGTGCCGCCGGTGCACGTGATCCGCCGCGAACTCGGCGACGAAGCGCGCGTCGCGTATGCCGCGTATGGCGCGGGCGTGTTGCTGTTCGCGCTCCTGCTCGTGGTCGCGGCGGGCGAGTGGAAGCTCGGCGGGATCGTCGCGGGCGGCTTCGCGCTCGGGCTTTTGGTGTTCGGCGGCATCGCGCGCGCGGCGCTCTGGGCGGCGGCGCGTTTCGTCAGACGCGAGCGCGGCGGCGCGGGCGTCGGCTGGCGGTATGCGCTGGCGTCGCTGGAGCGGCGCAGCGGCGCGAGCGCGCTGCAAATCACGGCGCTCGGCATCGGACTCATGTGTCTCCTGCTGATCGCGATGACGCGCAACGACCTGATCGCCGGCTGGCGCAACGCGACGCCGCCCGACGCGCCGAACCAGTTCCTCATCGACATCCAGCCCGACCAGCGCGCGGGCGTCGCGACGTATCTGACGCAGCACGGTCAGCCCGACGCCGCGCTCTCGCCGATGGTGCGCGGACGGCTCGTCGCGGTGAACGGCAAGCCGGTGAATCCGGACAACTACGAGAAGGCGGACGCGAAGCGGCTCGTCGACCGCGAATTCAACCTGTCGTACACGACCGAGTTGCCGGGCGACAACCGCGTCGAAGCGGGTAACTGGTTCGGGCCGAGCGACAAGCCGCAGGTGTCGATCGAACAGGGGCTCGCGAAGCTGATCGGCGTGAAGCTCGGCGACACGCTGCGCTTCGACGTCGCGGGCTTGCAGGTGGAAGGGCCCGTCACGAGCATGCGCAAGCTCGACTGGAATTCGTTCAAGGTCAATTTCTTCGTGCTGATGCCGCCCGCGGCGCTCGCCGATTTCCCGGCCACCTTCATCACGAGCTTTCATCTGCCGCCGACGCAGCAGACGCTGATCGACGGGCTCGTCGGCCAGTATCCGAACGTCACCGCCATCGACATCGCGCCGATCCTCGCGCAGATCCAGCGCACCTTGCAGCAGGTGATCGGTGCGGTGCAGTTCCTGTTCCTTTTCACGCTGGCAGCGGGCGTGCTCGTGCTGTACGCGGCGCTCGCCGGCACGCGCGACGAGCGCATGCGCGAGTCGGCGTTGTTGCGCGCGCTCGGCGCGTCGCATCGGCAGGTGCGCTCGGTTCAGGTGGCGGAATTCGTCGCGGTCGGCGCGCTGTCGGGCCTGATGGCGGCGCTCGGCGCGCAGGCGATCGGCTATGTGCTGGCGTCGCGCGTGTTCGAATTCCATATCGATTTCAATCCGTGGCTCGTGCCCGTGGGCATCGTCGCGGGTGTGGCGTGCGCCGGGATCGGCGGCTGGCTGAGCTTGCGTCGCGTGCTGTCGCGCCCGGCGCTGCAATCGCTGCGCGACGCATAGACTTTCATCGACAAACAAACGTATGAGCGAAGCGAACACCCAAGCACACACTGAAGCGCCGCAGCCGACGGCGTTCGAACTGGTCGGCGGCGAGGCGCGCGTGCGCGCGCTCGTCGACCGTTTCTACGACCTGATGGACCTCGAAGCCGAATTCGCGGGTATCCGCGCGCTGCATCCGCCGACACTCGACGGCTCGCGCGACAAGTTCTTCTGGTTCCTGTGCGGCTGGATGGGCGGCCCGGACCACTACATCAGCCGCTTCGGGCATCCGCGGCTGCGCGCGCGGCATCTGCCGTTCGCGATTGCGTCCGACGAGCGCGACCAGTGGTTGCGTTGCATGGCGTGGGCAATGGAAGACGTCGGCCTCGACGACAAACTGCGCGAACGCCTGCTTACCTCGTTCTTCGATACCGCCGACTGGATGCGCAATCGTCCGGGCTGAACTTCGTCAAGAATCGTTGACAATAGGACGGGCGAACGCTCGGCATAATGGCCGTTCCCCATCCGCCGGACATCACACCCCATGAGCACACGCGCACTCTTTCGCGAAGACGCCTACCTGACGCGCTGCGAAGCGACAATCACCGCCATCGACGAGCAGGGCATCCATCTCGACCAGACCGTGTTCTATCCGCTCGGTGGCGGCCAGGCGGGTGACGCCGGCACGCTGACGCTCGCGGATGGCACGCGCGTCGACATCGCGGATACGCGCAAGGCGAAGTTCGAGGGCGCGACCCCCGACGACGCCGTGCACGTCCCGTCGCCGGGACAGGAAGACGCGCTCGCGCGGCTCGCGGCGGGCGAGCGCGTGACGGCCGAGATCGACTGGGAAAGACGTTACCGGCACATGCGGCTCCATACGGCGAGCCATCTGATGTGCGCGGTGTTGCCGTATCCCGTCGACGGTTGCAGCATCACCACCGATTACGCGCGGCTCGACTTCGCGACGGTCGAGCCGATCGAGCGCGAGTTCGTCGAGGCGCGGCTCGCGGAACTCGTCGGCGGATCCCATGCGGTGCAAACCGAATGGATCACCGACGACGAGATGGCCGAGCGCCCCGAACTCGTGCGCACGATGAGTGTGAAGCCGCCGATCGGCCTCGGGCGCGTGCGCCTGCTGCGCATCGACAACGTCGATCTTCAGCCATGTGGCGGCACCCACGTGCGCAACACGGGCGAGATCGGGCGGCTGCGGGTCGCGAAGCTCGAAAAGAAAAGCGCGCGCACGCGGCGGCTCGTGCTCGAATTCGTGTGAGCGCGCGGCGCGACATGAACGGCGAGCCGCTCGATCCGCGCGCGCAAGAGGTGCTCGACGCCTGGTTCGGCGCGCCGGGTTCGCCCGACTTCGGACAGGAGAAGAAGGCGTGGTTCACCAAGAACCGCGCCTTCGATGCCGAGCTTTCCGCGCGTTTTGGCGCGCTGCTCGAAGAGGCGCACGCAGGCCGGCTCGCGCGCTGGGCCGACACGCCGCTCGGCGCGCTGGCGCTGATCGTGGTGCTCGACCAGTTTTCCCGCAACTGTTATCGAGGCACGCCGCGCGCGTTCGCCGGGGACGCGATGGCGCTCGCTCTGGCGAAGGCGCTGGTTGCCGCGGGCGACGATGTCCGCCTGCCGAGCGCGCAGCATCGCAACTTCGCCTACATGCCGTTCGAGCATGACGAAACGCCCGAAAGCCAGCGCGAGGCGGTGCGTCTTTTTACCGCGTTACGCGACGAAACCGGCGACGTGGGTTTTCTGGAATACGCGCGGGAACACGCCGAAGTCATCGAGCGTTTCGGGCGCTTTCCGCATCGCAATCGCATTCTCGGGCGCACGATGCGCGCGGACGAAGAAGCGTGGCTCGCGAAGCACGGCGGGTTCTAGCGCGCGGTTCTAACGGCCGCCCGTCACGTCGATGATCGCGCCCGTCACATACGACGACGCGTCCGAAAGCAGCCATACGATCGCTTCTCCGACTTCGTCGGCGCTGCCCGGGCGTCCGAGCGGCGTCTGCACGCCGAGTACCGCCGCGCGATCCGGCTTGCCGCCGCTCGCGTGGATTTCGGTGTCGATGAGTCCCGGGCGGATGGCGTTCACGCGCACGCCTTGCGGTCCGAGTTCCTTCGAGAGGCCGATGGTGAGCGTGTCGATTGCGCCTTTCGAGCCGGCGTAGTCGACGTATTCGTTCGGTGCGCCGAGCCGCGCCGCCGCCGACGACAGGTTCACGATCGAGCCGCCCTTGCCGCCGCGCGTCACCGACATGCGCCGCGCCGCTTCGCGTGCACCGAGGTAGGCGCCGAGCACGTTGGTGTCGAAGACGCGCTTCAGGCGCGCGAGATCCATGTCCGCGAGGGCCGCACCCGGGGCGACGATGCCCGCGTTGTTCACGAAACCGTCGATCGGGCCGAAGGCGGCCTGCGTCGCGTCGAACATCGCGATGACGGCGGATTCGTCGGTGACATCGGCCTGGATCGCGATGGCTTTGCCGCCCGCGGATTCGATCCTGGCGACCGTATCGTGGGCGGCGGAGGCGTTGGTCGCGTAGTTCACCGCGACGGACCAGCCGCGCATTCCCGCCTGGATGGCCGCTGCGCGGCCGATGCCGCGGCTGCCGCCGGTGATCAGGATGACTTTCGACATGGGTTGGCGTCTCCGAGGGGTGTTGTTGTTTGACACTATCTGATGTTTCTGCGCTTCTATGGTCCACCAAGGGTTTCAGACCGGCTTGAGTTCGTATCCGTCCATAACGTTTTTTTGCAGATCGTAGCTGCATTTCGCAAAAGCGGGGAGAGATCGGGGAGCGAACCGGGCGCGGCGGCAACCTTGATAACGGACCTGCACGACATGACTGAAGCCCCGTTTTCGCAACGTGAACTCGAGTCCTACAGGAACCCCGGCGCGACCCTCGTCAAACGCGCGGTAGCATCCGACTTGCGCCTGTACGACGCCCGATCAGAGCCAGTTCGACCATCGCTGCCCCGACCTGCGGATCCACGCGGTTCTTCGGCAACGGACGCAGAGCTAATAGACCACGAAGAAAACACGTTCCCCGGAAGCGCAGATCCATCAAGCGGTGTTGAACAACCACCGCCCCCTCAGTGCAACTGAAACTTCCCGACCAATCCCTTGAGCGCCCGCGCCTGATCATCGAGTGACTGCGCGGCGGCCGCCGCCTGCTCCACGAGTGCGGCATTCTGCTGCGTCCCGGCGTCCATCTGCGTGACAGCGCGGCCGATCTCCTCGATGCCGCTCTTCTGCTCCGCCGACGCCGCCGAAATCTCGCCCATGATGTCGGTCACGCGCCTGACCGCCTTCACCACTTCGTCCATCGTGGCGCCGGCCTCGTGCGCATAGGTCGAGCCGTCCGTCACGCGCGACACCGACGCGTGAATCAAGCCCTTGATTTCCTTGGCCGCCGCCGACGAACGCTGCGCGAGCGATCGCACTTCGCCCGCCACCACCGCGAAACCGCGTCCCTCCTCGCCCGCGCGCGCCGCTTCGACCGCCGCGTTCAGCGCGAGAATGTTCGTCTGGAACGCGATACCCTCGATCACGCCGATGATGTCGCCGATACTCTTCGCGCTCGCGTTGATCTGCTCCATCGTCGCGACCACGCGTCCGACCACCTCGCCGCCCTTCTCGGCGATCTCCGACGCGTTATGCGCCAGCATGCTCGCCTGCTGCGCGTTGTCGGCGTTCTGACGCACCGTCGACGTCAGCTGCTCCATGCTCGTCGCCGTCTTTTCTAGCGCGACCGCCTGCTCCTCCGTGCGATGCGAGAGGTCGACGTTGCCCGTCGAAATCTCGCTCGACGCCGAAGCGATCGCCTCGGCGCTCGCCGCAATCTCGCCGACCGTCGACGACAGCCCCGACTGCATGTCCGAGAGCGCGCGCAGCATGCTCGCGTTGTCGCGCGTCGAGAGGTCGATGCGGTTCGAGAGGTCGCCCGCCGCGATGCGGCTCGCAATCTCCTTCGCATAGCCCGGCTCGCCGCCGAGCTGTCCCGCGAGGCGCCGCACGACCCATTCGCTCACGACGATCGCAAGGACGAAGAGCGCCACCGTCAGCGCCGACACCATCACGAACGACGACTGATAGATGAACGCGGCGGCATCGATGGTCGCCTTGGCGGCGGCGCCCCGGCGCGCGACGAGTTCGTCGACCATCTTTTCGAGCTTGCCCGTTTCGACCAGCAGCGACACGTCCTGGATGCCCACCTGCCAGTTCATCTGCGACAAATCGAGCGGCTGCTCCTTCACGAGCTTGACGAACGTGCGCAGGTTCTCGCTCCATTTCGTGACGCCTGCCGCGAAACGCTTCTGCTGCGCGAGCGCATCCTGATCGGAAGCGTCGATGTGCTGCTGCAACTGCGCCTGTTCCTTGCCGATCTCCGTCAGCGCCTCTTCGATCTGCGCGCCGAGTTCGTCGCGTTCCTTGGCCGTGGTCGCGGTGAGCAACATCTTTTGCGAGCGGCTCGCGCGCAAGAGATAGCCGCGCGTTTCCTCGGCGGCCCGGCTCGCGACGTAGCCTTGCTCGTAAATCGACCCGGTCGAGCCGTTCAGACGGCTGATCTGCGTGAGCGCGATCGCGCCGATCGCGAGCGTTCCCGCCAGCACGAGCGCGAAGGCGAGCCTGAGCGACGCCTTCACCGACAATCCGCCACGGCCGGCCGCCGTGCGGCGCGTTCTGGATGCACCCTTTGAAGCTTGCGAGACTGAGCCCGCGCCGGCATGGCCGCGCAGCGAAAACGGTTTCATCGATTCATTCCCCGAATGATTCTGGTTGCAGGCCGCGTGTCGGAAAACGCATGCCTTTGTCACTGGTCTACGGCAGTCGCGTCGCAAGTCTTGAGTAGGGTGTTTCCCGCGCCCGGATTCGATGAAGCCGCGCGCCGCCTGCGTTCTTGCCGCCGTCGACGCGTTATAACCGGCCAAAAAAAACGTGCGTGCGCAAATCTCGCCGACGCCGCGCGTGGCATGTCCATTTCGCGACAAAGGTTGGCAGGACAACGCGTACCGGACACACTAAACTACGTCCTATTCGACCTGCTCATGAATCGCCTAATACAGCGAGCGGCTGAAAAAAGTTCCAAGAGACCACCTTCCGGCAGACTTTTCACCATGCAAACGAGCATCGACAAAGCCGCGCTCAGCGCGGCGCCTTCCGTTTCCGCGCCGCCGGCCGCCGCCCAACGCACGGTCTATTCGGTTCTGGGTGCGATCAGCTTCTCGCATCTGCTGAACGACATGATCCAGTCGCTGATCCTCGCGATCTATCCGATGTTCAAGAGCCAATTCGCGCTCTCGTTCGCGCAGATCGGCCTGATCACGCTGACCTACCAGATCACGGCGTCGCTGCTGCAGCCGCTCGTCGGCCTCTACACCGACAAGCATCCGAAACCGTGGTCGCTGCCCGTCGGCATGGGCTTCACGCTGTGCGGGCTGCTCCTGATGTCGGTCGCGGGCAACTTCCCGACACTGCTCGTCGCGGCGGCGCTCGTCGGCTGCGGGTCGTCGGTGTTTCACCCGGAATCGTCGCGGGTGGCGCGCATGGCCTCGGGCGGCAAGCACGGCCTCGCGCAGTCGCTCTTCCAGGTGGGCGGCAACGCCGGTTCGTCGCTCGGGCCGCTCCTTGCCGCACTGATCGTGATCCCGCACGGACAGAAGAGCATCGCGTGGTTCTCGGCGGCGGCGCTCGTCGCGATCGTCGTGCTGGCGAACATCGGGCGCTGGTACAAGCGCCATCCCGCGACCAAGAAAGGCCGTGCGCAGGTCGCGCATGCCACCCTGCCGCGCAACAAGGTGATGCTCGCGATGAGCGTGCTCGTGCTGCTCGTGTTCTCCAAGTACTTCTACATGGCGAGCATCATGAGCTACTTCACGTTCTATCTGATCAGCAAGTTCGGGCTGTCGGTGCAAAGCGCGCAGGTGCATCTGTTCGTGTTCCTCGCGGCGGTCGCGGCGGGCACGATCATCGGCGGCCCGGTCGGCGACCGGATCGGGCGCAAGGTCGTGATCTGGGTGTCGATTCTCGGCGTCGCGCCGTTCACGCTGCTGCTTCCCTACGCGAACCTGTTCTGGACCGGCGTGCTCTCGGTGATCATCGGGCTCGTGCTGGCGTCGGCATTCTCGGCGATCCTCGTCTACGCGCAGGAACTGATTCCGGGCAAGGTCGGGATGGTGGCGGGGCTCTTCTTCGGTTTCGCGTTCGGCATGGGCGGCGTGGGCGCCGCGGTGCTCGGCCATCTCGCCGATTCGACCAGCATCGACTACGTGTACAAGCTCTGTTCGTTCCTGCCGCTGATCGGCATGCTGGCCGTGCTGCTGCCGCGCACGTCGGAGCCGAAGCCGAAAACGGCCTGACGACGTTCCTCACGCTTGCTTGCGAAAACGCCCGCTTCGACGCTGTCGAAGCGGGCGTTTTTTCGATGCGCGTGACGCGTGTTTCAACCTCGCGCGCCGAGCGCCGCCTTCACCTGCTGCAACGCGCCGATATCCTCGATGGTCGGCAGGTCGCCCGGTTCGCGCCCTTCCGCGAGCGCGGCGATCGCGCGACGCAGGAGCTTGCCCGAGCGCGTCTTCGGCAGCATCGAGACGAAATGCACGCGCGCCGGACGGGCGATCGCGCCCAGTTGCGTATCGACGGTATGCGCAAGCTCCGCTTCCAGCCCTTCGCGCACGCCCGGCGCGTTCAGGCGATCCGCGTCGCGCAGCACGACGAAGGCGAGTGCCGCCTGCCCCTTCACCGGATCCGCGACGCCGACGACCGCGACTTCCGCCACCGCCGGATGGCTGGAGAGCGCTTCCTCGATCTCACGCGTACCCAGCCGATGCCCCGCCACGTTGATGACGTCGTCGGTGCGTCCGAGGATCGAGACATAACCGTCGCCGTCCTGCACGCCCCAGTCGAAGGTGGAATAGATCTGCTGGTTCGGCACGCTTTTCCAGTACGTATCGACGAAACGCCGGTCGTCGCCCCACACGGTCTGCATGCAGCCGGGCGGCAGCGGATAGCCGAGCGCGATCACGCCCTTCTCGCCCGGCGCGCACAGGGCGCCCGTCTGCTCGTCGCGCAGCGTGAGGTTGAAACCCATCGACGGCACGCCGGGCGAGCCGAGCTTCGGCGGCAGGTCTTCGATGCCGTGCGGGATCGCGATCATCGGCCAGCCGGTTTCGGTCTGCCAGTAATTGTCGACGACGGGTTTTCTGAGCGCGCCCTGGATCCATTGCGCGGTCGGTTCGTCGAGCGGCTCGCCCGCGAGGAAGAGCGTGCGCAGGCTCGACAGATCCGCCTGCTGCATCAGTTGCGGGTCCTGCTTTTTCAGCACGCGGATCGCCGTCGGCGCGGTGAACATCAGGTTGATCTTGTACTGCTCGACGAGCCGCCACCAGACGCCGCCGTCCGGGCGCACCGGCGTGCCTTCGTACATGACGGTCGTGAGCCCCGCGATGAGCGGCGCATAGATGATGTAGCTGTGGCCGACCACCCAGCCGATATCCGACGCGGTGAACATCACGTCGCCCGCCGCGCCCTGGAAGATGTGCTCCATCGACGCCGCGAGCGCGACCGCATAGCCGCCGACATCGCGCTGCACGCCCTTCGGCCGCCCGGTCGTGCCGGACGTGTAGAGCACATACGACGGCTCGTTCGATTCGAGCCATTCGCACGGCACGCAGGCATCGAAGAACTGTTCGCGCAGCGGCTCGTAGGCGATGAGATACGGCGCCTGCAGGCGCTCCGGGGCGAGCTGGCGGTCGATCAGGAGCACCTGCGGCACCTTGTAGTCGGCGCGCGAGAGCGCTTCGTCGACGAGCGGCGTGTAGTCGATCACCTTGCCCGCGCGCGCGCCGGCATCGGCGGTGACGATGAGCGCGGGCTTCGCATCGTCGATGCGGGCCGCGAGATTCGGCGCCGCGAAGCCGCCGAACACGACCGAATGAATCGCGCCGAGCCGCGCGCAGGCGAGCATCGCGAAGAGCGCTTCGGCAATCATCGGCAGATAGATCAGCACGCGATCGCCCTTCTTCACGTGCAGCGAGCGCATCACGGCCGCCATGCGGTTCACTTCGGCATGCAGTTGCGCATACGTGTAGCGGCGCTCGATGCCCGTCTCGGTGGAGACGTAGATCAGCGCATCCTGCTGTGCGCGCGACGCGAGATGACGGTCGACCGCGTTGTAGCAGAGATTCGTGCGCCCGCCGACGAACCAGCGCGCGAACGGCGGGCGGCTGTCGTCGAGCACCTTCTCGAACGGGGTTTCCCAATGGATGCGGCGTGCCTGTTCGCCCCAGAATGCCTCGGGCGCTTCGATCGAACGGCGAAACTCCTCACGATAAGTCGTCATTCGCTCCCTCTGATAGCAGTATGCAGTCTGCTTCAGAGCATAGAGCAGCCCGACAGGGCGTGCTAGAGAGGGACCGCCCTATGCGCGCGGCGGCGAACGGGCGCCGCATCCGCGCGCGGTTCGGCCGCCGAGTGCTTGAGCAGCACGGGCGCGAGATCGACGGCCACCCGCATGCTCGACACCACGACTGTGCGCACGCCGCTGTCCCCTGTGACGATGCGCCACGCTTCGCGCGTCGTCGCGCGTGCTTCGATGCGCGGCTCGATCACGATGAAGCCGCGGCAGTAAGCCGCGAGCGTCGCCGACTGCGCGCGCAGCCACGCGGTGCGCAGTCGCGTGTCGTCGAGGGTTTCGTCCGCGCTGTGCTCCGACACGATGACGAACGGCGTCCTCAGCGCGAGCAGGCGCTGCATTTCGACGCGCCACGCGAACGCATAACCCGGTTTTACCGCTCGGCGGCGCAGCCGCACGAGCGGGAAACGGCTGGCGTCGTGCATCGGCTGATCGGGAGGCTGGATGGCCGCGGCCGTCGCGGAGGTCGGAGTGAGGTCGGAAGCGATCACAGCGGTTTCGGGCTCCAGTAGTTCAAGGCGGCGACGAGGTTGCCCCACTGCGACTGGCGCGGCTTCACCCGTTTTTTCGACGACGCCTTCGGCGCGGCGCGCTCGCTTTGCGCTGGCGCGCAGGCCGCGCTCGTCTCCCACGCGCGACGCGTGGTGTCGAGCACCTTCGCCGCGTTCACGGAGATCGCGGTGGCGGCCGTGTCGAGAGGTGTTGCGGATAAATTCGGTTCGGTTGACGCGCGTGGCATGTCGGGCCTCTGGTCTCGTGCGAACCCCATTGTCTTGAGAATCATTCTCAACTACACGCGGGCTTTGCCGAGGGAAGCGCGACGCGATTCAGGAGCGGGAGCGCAGAAAGCGCGACAGGATGCCGGACGAATACGCGCCGGCGATCGCCATGAGGAATTCGGCGAAGGAAGCGGGCGCGGCGGCGTCGGCGGTATCGGAGATCGTACGCACGACCGCGCACGGCACGCCGTACTCGTAGCACACCTGCGCGAGCGCGGCGCCTTCCATCTCGACGGCGAGCGCGTCCGGCAAGACTTCGCGCAACGCGAGCACGGCGTCGTGGCTCGCGATGAAGCGATCGCCGCTCACGATCAGACCGCGATGCACGCGCGGGCGGGACACCGTGAAGCGCTCCCGCAGCGCATCGCCGGCCTGTTCGAGAAACGCCTCCGACGCCGCGACGAGCAGCGCGCTCAATTCGGCGGAGGTTTCGAAGCGCGCTTTGTCGAGGAGCGGCACCTCGAAGCGCGGAAAGAGCGGCGACGCGTCGAGGTCGTGCTGCATGAGCGCATCCGCTACGACGATATCGCCGACCTGCACATCCGCGTGCACGCCGCCCGCGACGCCGGTGAACACGATCGCATCCGCGCCGAATTCGTGGATGAGCGCGGTGGCCGTCGTCGCGGCGGCCACCTTGCCGATGCGCGCGAGCGTCGCGACACAACGCACGCCATGCGCCTCGCCGACGTGATATTCACGCTGGCCGAGCGTGGTCGTTTTGACGTCGCCGGCGGCGCGCATAGCCGCGATCAGGTCGCCGAGTTCCTGCGGCAGCGCCGCCATGATGCCGAGCATCTCGACTCGATCCGTCATTCCACGGCTTGTAGCTTCGCGACCGCGAGCGCCAGCCATTTTTCGCCGTGCCGCTTGAAGCGAACCTGCGCGCGGGCGTCGGCGCCCGAGCCTTCGAGCGCCGTGACCGTGCCTTCGCCGAACTTGTTGTGAAACACCGCCTGGCCGACCTTGAAGCCGGTTTCCGCGGCGCGCTGCTGGTTGGCGAACGCGGGCACGGGCGCGCCGGCATCGGGATTCACATAATCCGACGACGACGACCGTTCGCGTCCCGGCCGCGCGAACCAGTCGCGGCCCCAGCCGGCGTTGTCCGCGCGCCCGCCCCAGCGCGCGCCCGCTTCCACCTTCGGCGTGAGCCACTTGAGCGAGCCTTCGGGCAACTCGTCGAAGAAGCGCGAGCGGATGTTGTAGCGCGTCTGGCCGTGCAGCATCCGACTTTGCGCGAAAGAGAGATAGAGCCGCTCCTTCGCCCGCGTGATCGCCACGTAGGCGAGCCGGCGCTCTTCCTCGAGTCCGTCGGTTTCCTGCGCGCTGTTCTCGTGCGGAAAGAGGCCCTCTTCCAGCCCGGTGATGAACACCGCCGTGAATTCCAGCCCCTTCGCCGCGTGGACCGTCATTAGTTGCACGGCGTCCTGGCCGGCCTGCGCCTGGTTGTCGCCGGCTTCGAGCGACGCGTGCGAGAGAAAGCCCGCGAGCGGCGTCATCGTGTCGGGGTTTTGCGCGGGATCGGCGGGACTCGCGGCATCGAGCACGTCGACCGACGGATCGTCCGTCGCAAGCGCGATTTCCGGCGCGGCCGTCGCGCCCGGGCGCAGCGGAATCGACCGCGCGGGCGTGTCGAGCCCGTAGCCCTCTTCGCTCACGAACGCCGCCGCCGCGTTGACCAGTTCCTGCAAATTCTCCAGCCGGTCCTGCCCTTCGCGCTCGGTTTCGTAGTGCGCGGCGAGACCGCTCGCGCGAACCACGTACTCGACCGTCTCCGGCAGGCTCATCTGCTGCGTCTCGGCGCGCATTTTCGCGACGAGCGTCGCGAACGCGCCAAGGCTCGAACCCGCCTTGCCCGCCACATAGGGCACGGCGGCCGCCATCGAACAGTTGTAGAGACGCGCCGCGTCGGCGAGTTGCTCGATCGAGCGCGCGCCGATGCCGCGCGTCGGGAAGTTCACGACGCGCGCGAACGCGGTATCGTCGTTCGGGTTGTCGATCAGGCGCAGATACGCGAGCGCATGCTTCACTTCCTGCCGCTCGAAAAAGCGCAGCCCGCCGTACACGCGATAGGGAATGCCCGCGTTCACGAGCGTGTGCTCGATCGTGCGCGACTGCGCGTTGCTCCGGTACAGCACCGCGATCTCGCCGCGCGAGAGGCCCGTGTTGATCAGCGCCTTGATTTCCTCGACGATCCAGCCCGCTTCCTGCGAATCCGTCGCCGCCTCGTAGACGCGCACCGGCTCGCCGTGTCCGGCGTCCGTGCGCAGGTTCTTGCCGAGCCGCCGCGAGTTGTTCGCGATCAGGAAGTTGGCCGTGTCGAGGATATGGCCGTGCGAGCGGTAGTTCTGCTCCAGCTTGATCAGATTGCGCACGCGGAATTCGCGCTCGAAGTCATGCATGTTGCCGACGTTCGCGCCGCGAAACGCATAGATCGACTGGTCGTCGTCGCCGACGGCGAAGATCGCGTTGTGTTCGCCCGCGAGCATCTTCAGCCACGCGTACTGGAGCTTGTTGGTGTCCTGGAATTCGTCGACGAGAATCTGCCGGAAGCGCGCCTGATAGTGCGCGCGAAGCGGCGGATTGTGCGCGAGCAGTTCATAGCAGCGCAGCAGCAGCTCCGGAAAATCGACGACGCCCTCGCGCTGGCATTGTTGATCGTAGGCTTCGTACAGTTCGACGAACTTGCGATTGAACGCATCGGTCGCATCTACGTCCTTCGGACGCAGGCCCTGCTCCTTCGCGTTGTTGATGAAATACTGAAGGTTTTTCGCCGGGTACTTCTCGTCGTCGATGTTCAGGCCCTTCATCAGACGCTTGATCGCGGAAAGCTGGTCGGCGGTGTCGAGGATCTGGAACGTCTGCGGCAGGCCGGCGTCGCGGTAATGCGCGCGCAGCATGCGGTTGCACAGGCCGTGGAACGTGCCGATCCACATGCCGCGCGTGTCGATCGGCAAAAGCGCGGAGAGACGCGACATCATCTCGCGTGCGGCCTTGTTCGTGAACGTGACGGCGAGAATGGTCGGCGGCGACGCATAGCCCTGCTGGATCAGCCACGCGATGCGCGTGATCAGCACGCGCGTCTTGCCGCTGCCGGCGCCCGCGAGGATCATCGCCGGCTCGTTCGGCAGCGTCACGGCGGCGAGTTGTTCGGGATTCAGGTTGGCAAGCAGATCGGGCATGAGGGATGTCTTCCGGTGGGTCGAACATTATAAGACCGCTCCTACCAGTGCGTACGCGCATGCCGGGCCGCCGCGCCGGGCGCTTTCGTCCGACCGTCGGCGCGAAACCTTATAATTCGCTGTCCACCCGCATTTTTTCACGCATTTTTCGGCAGATTCCACACATGAGCGACAGCACGCTTGCGAAGAGCTTCGAGCCCCACGACATCGAGTCCCAATGGGGCCCGGAATGGGAAAAACGCGGTTATGCCGCTCCTGATTTCAAGCCGGGCGCGAAGAATTTCTCGATCCAGCTGCCGCCGCCCAACGTCACCGGCACGCTGCACATGGGCCACGCGTTCAACCAGACCATCATGGACGGCCTCACGCGCTATCACCGCATGCTCGGCGACAACACGCTGTGGGTGCCGGGCACGGACCACGCGGGCATCGCGACGCAGATCGTCGTCGAGCGCCAGCTCGATGCGAAAGGCGTCTCGCGCCACGACCTCGGCCGCGAGGAATTTTTGAAGCGCGTCTGGGCGTGGAAGCAGGAATCCGGCTCGACCATCACGAACCAGGTGCGGCGCCTCGGCGCGTCGATCGACTGGTCGCGCGAATACTTCACGATGGACGACAAAATGTCGGCTGCCGTGCGCGACGTGTTCGTCACGCTTTACAAACAGGGCCTGATCTATCGCGGCAAGCGCCTCGTGAACTGGGACCCGGTGCTCGGCACTGCGGTGTCCGACCTCGAAGTGGTCAGCGAAGAGGAAAACGGCAGCCTCTGGCACATCAACTATCCGCTGCCGGACGGCTCGGGCCATCTGACAGTCGCGACCACGCGCCCCGAAACCATGCTTGGCGACGTCGCCGTGATGGTGCATCCGGAAGACGAGCGCTATGCGCACCTGATCGGCAAGACGGTCGTGCTGCCGCTCTGCGACCGCGAAATTCCGGTCATCGCCGACGATTACGTCGACCGCGAATTCGGCACCGGCGTCGTGAAAGTCACGCCCGCGCACGATTTCAACGACTATCAGGTCGGCCAGCGCCACAAGCTGCCGCAAATCGAAATCCTCACGCTCGACGCGAAGATCAACGACAACGCGCCCGCGAAATATCGCGGCATGGATCGCTTCGAGGCGCGCAAGCAAGTGGTCGCCGACCTCGAAGCGCTCGGCCTGCTCGATTCGGTCAAGCCGCACAAGCTGATGGTGCCGCGCGGCGACCGCACGGGCGTCGCGATCGAGCCGATGCTGACCGACCAGTGGTTCGTCGCGATGAGCAAGCCCGCGCCCGAAGGCACCTTCAATCCGGGCAAGTCGATCGCGGAAACGGCGCTCGATGTCGTGCGCGGCGGCGAGATCAAGTTCGTGCCGGAAAACTGGACGACCACCTATTACCAGTGGCTCGAAAACATCCAGGACTGGTGCATCTCGCGTCAACTATGGTGGGGCCATCAGATTCCCGCGTGGTACGGCGAGAACGGCGAGATCTTCGTCGCGAAGACGGAAGACGAAGCCCGCGCCGAAGCGCAGTCGCAAGGCTACACGGGCGCGCTCAAACGCGACGACGATGTCCTCGACACCTGGTTCTCGTCCGCGCTCGTGCCCTTCTCCTCGCTCGGCTGGCCGAACGAGACGAAGGAGTTGCAGGCGTTCTTGCCTTCATCGGTGCTCGTGACGGGCTTCGACATCATCTTCTTCTGGGTCGCCCGGATGGTGATGATGACCACGCATTTCACCGGCAAGGTGCCGTTCGACACCGTCTACGTGCACGGACTCGTGCGCGACGCGGAAGGCCAGAAGATGTCGAAGAGCAAGGGCAATACGCTCGACCCGATCGATATCGTCGACGGCATCGGGCTCGATGCGCTCGTCGCCAAGCGCACGACCGGCCTCATGAACCCGAAGCAGGCCGCGCAGATCGAAAAGAAGACGCGCAAGGAATTCCCCGATGGCATTCCCGCGTTCGGCACCGACGCACTGCGCTTCACGATGGCGTCGATGGCAACGCTCGGTCGCAATGTGAATTTTGATTTGGCACGCTGTGAGGGCTACCGCAATTTCTGCAACAAGCTCTGGAACGCGACGCGCTTCGTGCTGATGAACACAGAAGGGCACGATTGCGGCTTCGGAAAGCCCGGCGCATGTGAGCCGGGCGACTGCGGTCCGGGCGGATACACGCATTTCTCGCAGGCCGACTTCTGGATCGTGTCGCTGCTTCAGCGCGTGGAGATGGAAGTCGAAAAGGGTTTCGCCGAGTATCGCTTCGACAACGTCGCAAGCGCCATTTACAAGTTCGTGTGGGACGAGTACTGCGACTGGTATCTCGAACTCGCGAAGGTGCAGATCCAGACCGGCACGCCGGAACAGCAGCGCGCCACGCGCCGGACGCTCTTGCGCGTGCTGGAAACGGTGCTGCGGCTCGCGCATCCGGTGATTCCGTTCATCACCGAGGCGCTGTGGCAAAAGGTGGCGCCGCTCACCGATGCTTACCCGAAAGGCGCCAAGGAGGGCGAAGCATCGATCATGGTGCAGCGTTTCCCGCAGGCGCAGCCGGAAAAAATCGATGAATCCGCCGAACAGTGGTCCGCCGAACTGAAAGCGATCATCGATGCATGCCGTAATCTGCGCGGGGAGATGAATTTGTCGCCGGCGGTGAAGGTGCCGATGCTCGCCACCGGCGACGCCGCGCGTCTCGCCACGTTCGCGCCTTACGTCCAGGCCCTCGCGCGCTTGTCGGACGTGCAGATCATCGCCGACGAGGCGACGCTCGACAGCCAGGCGCACGGCGCACCGGTTGCGATCGTCGGGGCGAACAAGCTGGTGCTCAAGGTCGAGATCGACGTCGCGGCGGAACGCGAGCGCCTGTCGAAGGAAGTCGACCGTCTCACCCAGGAAGTGTCCAAGTGCGGTGCCAAGCTTGGAAACGAGAGTTTTGTCGCAAAGGCGCCGGCCGCCGTCGTTGAACAGGAGCGAAAAAGGCTGGCAGAATACGAAACCACTATCGCAAAGCTTCAGGCGCAATTATTGCGTCTTCCCGCTTGATCGAGCGCCAGAAGTACTGACATCGCTCGATGTTTCAATACGATTACGAGGATCAGGGTCATCACATGCTAAAAGTTACTAAGGCGGTTTTTCCCGTTGCAGGTCTCGGCACCCGATTCCTCCCGGCGACCAAGGCAAGCCCGAAGGAAATGCTGCCCGTCGTCGACAAGCCGCTGATTCAGTACGCGGTGGAAGAAGCGATGGCGGCCGGCATCACCGAAATGATCTTCGTCACGGGCCGCAGCAAGCGCGCGATCGAAGACCATTTCGACAAGTCCTATGAGATCGAGGCCGAGCTCGAAGCGCGCGGCAAGGACAAGCTGCTCGAACTCGTGCGCAGCATCAAGCCGAGCCATGTCGACTGTTTTTACGTGCGTCAGGCCGAAGCGCTCGGTCTCGGCCACGCGGTGCTGTGCGCGGAGAAGCTCGTCGGCGACAACCCGTTCGCCGTGATCCTCGCGGACGACTTGCTGTACGGCAAGCCGCCCGTGATGACGCAGATGATCGAAGTGTTCGATCACTATCACAGCTCGGTGATCGGCGTCGAAGAGATTCCGGCGCAGGATTCGAAGTCCTACGGCGTGATCGACGGCAAGGAATGGGAAAGCAACATCTTCAAGCTCGCGGGCATCGTCGAGAAGCCGGAGCCGGCCGTGGCGCCGTCGAATCTGGGCGTGGTCGGCCGTTATGTGCTGAAGCCGCGCATCTTCGACCACATCCGGGCACTCAAACCCGGCGCGGGCGGCGAACTGCAACTGACGGATGCAATCCAGTCGCTCCTCGCCGACGAGCAAGTGCTCGCCTACAAGTATCACGGCACGCGTTTCGACTGCGGCAGCAAGCTCGGCTACCTGAAGGCGACCGTGGAATTCGCGTTGCGCCATCCGGAAGTCGCGGCGGACTTCGAAGAGTATCTGAGGACGCGTTCGCCGGTTCTCGAAGGCTGAGCGCTTTTGACAAGCCGGACGTAAAAATGCCCGCGGTTCATCCCGCGGGCATTTTTTTTTGGCGCGTCGATAACGCCTTCAGCGGCGGCGCATCAGGAACACGAAGGTCTTGTCCTCTGCCTTCGATTCGACGATTTCATTGCCGGTCTGCTTCGCGAACGCCGCGAAATCGCGTTGCGAGCCGGGATCGGTGGCGAGCACCTTCAGGATCTGGCCGCTCTCCATGTCCGCCAGCGCCTTCTTGGCCCGCAAAATGGGCAGCGGGCAGTTGAGCCCGCGCGCATCGACTTCCTTGTGAATTTGCATCGGGTCGCGCCTTCGCTATGCCTCTTTCAGAAGGTTTCGATTCTACCGCAGCGTGTGCAAATCCACCGGCTGGCCGCTCTGGAACGCCTCGCGCAACGCGATGCCGATGCGCGTCGCCTCGCGCGCGTCGGCGAGCGTGAGGCCGGTCGGCGCCCCGCCCTGCAACGCCTCGACGAACGCACGCGCTTCGTGCAGGAACGCCTCTTCGAAGCGCTCGAAGAAGGTCGGCGTGCATTCGTTGCGCACGCCGGACGCATCCGCGATCTCCACGCGATTCGCCCGCGGATTGTGCCCAATTGAAAGCGTCCCGCCCGTGCCGATCACGTCGGTCTGCGTGTCGTGGCCGTGCGCCATCGTGCGCGACGCGTAGAACACCGCGAGCCGTCCGTCCTCGAATTCGCAGATGCCGACGCCATTGTCGATGTCGCCGCATTCGCGCAGGCCTTCGTGGATCGCGATCGTCCCGCTCGCGAACACGCGCTTCGCCTGCGGATTGCCGAGCAGCCATCGCGCGAGGTCGATGTCGTGGACGCTGCAATCGAGAAAGAGGCCGCCCGAAGTCGGCGCGAAACGCACGAAGAAACCATCGGGATCGTTCTTGTCGCAGGTTTGCGAGCGCACCATGAACGGCCGGCCGATCGCGCCCTTTGCGACTTTGTCGAAGGCGTCGCGATAGCTCGGATCGAAGCGCCGCACGAAGCCGATCATCACCTGCTGCTCCGGTCTGAGCGCGCTCTCTTCGATCACCCGGTCACATTCGGCCAGATCGAGCGACAGCGGTTTCTCGCAGAACACGTGCCTGCCGGCGCGCAACGCGGCGATGATCTGCGCCGGATGCAGCGACGTGGGCGTGACGAGCCAGACGGCGTCGATCGACTCGTCGGCGAGGAGCGCGCCGTAGTCGTCGTAAAGCGTGAGTTCGGGCAGGCTCGCGCGCGCCCAGTTGCGCTCTTCCGCGACCGGACTGCACGCGGCCGCGAGCACGGCGCCCGGCACGCGCCACGCGAGATTCTCCGCATGCCTGCGCCCGAGCCGCCCCAGCCCGACGATGCCAACGCGAACCGGCGCGCTCATGCGACGTTCTCCCCGAGCTTGACGGCGCGTCCTTCGCGCCACGAACGCGTCGCGGCTTCGGCGAGTTCGAGCGCCTTGAGACCATCGGCGACCGTCGTGCGCACGGGCTTGCCGGTCGTCACGGCATCGAAGAAATGTGCGATTTCCTGTGCATACGCCGCGCGATACCGTTCGAGGAAGAACGCTTCCGGCACGTCGCTCGATACCGACGTTTTCGAATACGCGGTGACTTCGGTCGGCCGCACGTTGCCGGCCTGCAGCATGCCCCTGCTTCCGAGCAGCTCGAAGCGCTGGTCGTAGCCATACGCCGCGCGCCGCGCCGTGTTGATCTGGCACAGGCGCCCGCGCTTGGTGCGGATCGTCACGGCCGTCGAATCGATGTCGCCGGCTTCCGCGATCGCCGGATCGGAGAGACAGCTTCCGGTTGCATGCAGCGTGTCGGCTTCGTCGTCGAGCATCCAGCGGAAGATGTCGAAGTCGTGGATCAGCATGTCCTTGAAGATGCCGCCCGAATGCCTGATGTATTCGACGGGCGGCGCGCCCGGATCGCGGCTCGTCACGATCAGCATCTCCGGCTCGCCGATCTCGCCCGCATCGACGCGCGCCTTCACGGCCGAGAAGGTCGGGTCGAAGCGCCGCTGAAAACCGATCATGCAGACGACACCCGCCTTCGCAACGGCATCGGCGCAGGCGCGCGCGCGTTCGAGCGTGAGATCGACCGGCTTCTCGCAGAACACATGCTTCTTTTGCGCGGCCGATTGCAGGATCAGATCGGCGTGCGTGTCCGTGCTGGAACACACGACGGTCGCGCCAACCGACGCATCGCCCATCGCGCCGTCGATGTCAGCGACCTGCGCGCCATGTTGCGCGGCGAGCGCCGCGGCCGCCTCACG
Source organism: Caballeronia sp. LZ024 (assembly GCF_031451455.1). NCBI lineage: Bacteria > Pseudomonadati > Pseudomonadota > Betaproteobacteria > Burkholderiales > Burkholderiaceae > Caballeronia > Caballeronia sp. LZ024. The sequence continues at coordinate 2,156,936 of NZ_JARUXL010000001.1, forward strand.
GTTCACATCGACGACGTATTTGAGCCGCACGCCCGGCTGCCGCGCGAGATTGGCCGCATGAATCTTGCCGATCCGGCCGGCGCCGAAAATAGCCACATCAATCGTCATAGCCACTTGCCTCCTTGGATTCCTCGACGTTCAATTCCAGCCGGTACGCGAGCGCGATAAAGAGCGCCTGGCACAGGCAAATGGTGCTCGTGAGCGAACGGAACGCGAACGCGCTGCCCTCCTTCACGAACAAATGCGCGCTCGCGTGACGCGCGAGCGGCGAAAGCTGGCTGTCGGTGATGACGAGCGTCTTCGCGCCGTGATGCTGCGCGGCGCGCACGCAATATTGCGTCTCCTTGCCGTATGGCGCGAAGCTGATCGCAACAACGACATCGCCCTTCCTCACGCTGCGAATCTGCTCGCGATACATCCCGCCGAAGCCCGACACGAGATGCACGCGCTTAGGCGTGTGCTGCAACGCATACACGATGTAGCTCGCGACCGCGAACGAGCGCCGCACGCCGATCACGTAGATGTTCTCCGCCTGCTGGAGCATCTTCACGGCGGCTTCGAAGTGCTCGTCGTCGAGACCGGCTTCGAGTTCGTCGAGACCCGTGCGGCTCGCCGCGATGAATTCGCGCGCCACCGACACGCCCGACACCTTCCCCGCTTTTTCGTCGATCAGCTTCCTGATGCGCTGCTGGTAGCTTTGAGGCGAGCTTTGCCCGGCGTAGGCCTGCCTGAACACCGCCTGCAAGTCCGAGAAGCCGGAAAAGCCGAAGCGCTGCGCAAACCGCACGACCGCCGACGGATGCACGCCGCACGCACTCGCGATGTCGCTCGTGCGATCCATCATCACGTTCGAGCGATGCTGCTCGATATAGGTCGCGACGCTCTTGAGCTGACGCGGCAGCGTTTCATACGCTTCCGTGATCCGCTGCATCAGTTCATCGACGTTCTGCACGTCGGCGCTGGTTTCTTCCTGCATGGCTCGCTCTTCTTTGCACGCTTCGATGGTGACGATTATAGGGAGCGGATTTACAAAATGGAATGTATTTTCCATTTGATCGTCGGTTGAAATTTCTATTGCAGAGCGATGGAACTTGTCCTAATCTTGGTCGTGAGCAGCGGCATCCTCATCCGCAATCGAGTGCAGCGCTCGCGGAAAACAACAACCGAGATAGGTGGAGACAAATGAAACTACGTACCTTGCGTAAGGGCCGGAGCGCGCTCACGGTGCTGGCGGCTGCGTTCGCCTTGTGCGGCGCAGCAGCGATGACCTCGACCGCAGCGATCGCCGCCGATGCCAAGTTCGTCCTGATCAGCCACGCGCCGGATTCGGACTCGTGGTGGAACACGATCAAGAACGCGATCAAGCAGGCGGACGAGGATTTCAACGTCGAAACGGACTACCGCAATCCGCCCAACGGCGACATCGCGGACATGGCGCGCCTGATCGAGCAGGCGGCGGCGCGCAACTACGATGGCGTCATCACCACCATCGCGGACTTCGACGTGTTGAAGAGTTCGCTGAACAAGGTGACGGCGAAGAAGATTCCGCTCGTCACGATCAACTCGGGCACCGAGGAACAGAGCGCGCAGTTGGGCGCGATCATGCACATCGGCCAGCCGGAATACGTCGCGGGCAAGGCGGCCGGCGAGAAGGCGAAGGCCGCGGGCGTGAAGTCGTTTTTGTGCGTGAACCACATCGCGACCAATACGGTTTCGTTCGACCGCTGCCGCGGCTTCGCGGACGCACTCGGCGTCGACTACAAGGCCGCGACGCTCGACTCCGGCCAGGACCCGACCGAGATTCAGTCGAAGGTCGGCGCGTATCTGCGCAATCATCCGAAGACCGACGCGATCCTGACGCTCGGACCGACGCCCGCTTCCGCGACGCTCAAAACCGTCACGCAGATGGGCCTGCAAAACAAGATCTATTTCGTGACCTTCGACTTTTCCGATGACATCGCGAAGGCGATCAAGGACGGCACGATCAAGTTCGCGATCGATCAGCAGCCGTACCTGCAAGGCTATATCCCGGTCGCGGTGCTCGCGATCGTGAAGAAGGAGCACACCACCGATCCGGCGAAGATCCGCCAAATCCTGGAAGCGAATCCGAAGTTCAAGGCGCGCCTCGAAACCTACGGATTGCAGCCGTCGTATGGGCCGAAGAACATCCGCTCGGGCCCGGGATTCATCACCAAGGAAAACCTCGACAAGGTCGTGAAGTACGCGGGCCAGTATCGCTAACGCCTCTGCGCTGACCCTCTTCGGGCGGCGGCGTTGCGTTGCGCCGCCCGCGTTCATCTCTCGGTTCACCACTGCGCTGTTGCGTTGTCCATCGACGCGGCATGCGCTCGCGCATTCGAAGCGCGTCAATTCGTGCCTCACACCGCATCAAGGAGCAATCATGGGCGTAGCCGGCAAGCACTATCCGCAACACGCAGATCCACAGGAACCCGCCGATGCGGCCGACAACGCCCGGCCCTCCGATGAACGCATGAGACGCGAATCGTGGTTCGGCCATCTGCTGAACCGCCCCGAGTTCGCCGCGATCTCGGGCACGGTGCTCGTCTTTGCCGTGTTCGGCTTCGGTGCGGGCTCGTCGGGCATGTTCAACCTCGACGGCGTGATGAACTGGTCGCAGGTCGCGGCCTACCTCGGCCTGCTGGCGGTGGGCGCGTGCCTGCTGATGATCGCCGGCGAGTTCGACCTCTCGATCGGTTCGATGATCGGCTTTGCGGGCATGATGGTCGCCCTGCCTTCCGTGTACTTCCACTGGCCGATCTGGCTCGCGATCATCTTCGCCTTCGCGACCTCGATGCTGCTCGGTGCGCTCAACGGCTATCTCGTGATGAAGACACGGCTGCCGTCGTTCATCGTGACACTCGCGTTCCTCTTCATCCTGCGCGGCCTGACGCTCGCACTCTCGATCATGTTCGCGGACCGCACGATCATCTCCGGTGTCGGCGACATCGCGCAGAACGACTGGATCACCAATACGCTCTTTCATGGCGTCGCGTTTCATGGCTTCTTCACGTGGCTGGGACACATCGGCGTCGGCAAGCTGCTCGACAGCGGCGAGCCGCTCGTGCCGGGCATTCCGAAAGTCATCCTCTGGTGGTTCGCACTCGCGGCGGTCAGCGCATTCGTCCTTGCCAAGACGCGCTACGGCAACTGGATTCTCGCGGTCGGCGGCGACGCGAATGCTGCTAAGAACGTCGGCGTGCCCGTCAAGCGTGTGAAAATTTCGCTCTTTGTTCTTACCGCGTTCTGCTCGTGCCTGTTCGCGGTGCTGCAGGTATGCGACATCGGTTCGGCGGCGGCGGATCGCGGCTTGCAGAAGGAATTCGAAGCGATCATCGCGGCGGTCATCGGCGGGACCTTGCTGACGGGCGGTTACGGCTCGGTGATCGGCGCATGCTTCGGCGCGTTGATCTTCGGCGTCGTGCAGATCGGCATCACCTATACCAACGTGAGTTCGGACTGGTTCCGCGTGTTCCTGGGCGTGATGCTCCTGATCGCCGTGCTCTTCAATCACTACGTGCGCCGTCGCGTATCACAGGCTCAGTGAGCAGAGGACGAACATCATGAACGAAGACATCATTCTCGCGCTCGAAAACGTCAGCAAGTTTTTCGGCAAGGTCATCGCACTGAACGGCGTCACGCTGCGCCTGAAGCGCGGCGAAGTGCACTGCCTGCTGGGCGACAACGGCGCAGGCAAGTCCACACTCATCAAGACACTTGCAGGCGTGCATACGCCCTCCTCGGGCGACTATCTCGTCGACGGCAAGCCGGTCCGTTTCGAGTCGCCGAAAGACGCGCTCGATCTCGGCATCGCGACCGTCTACCAGGATCTCGCGCTCGTGCCGCTTTTGTCCGTGGCGCGCAATTTCTTCATGGGACGCGAGCCGCAGAAGAAGCGCTTCGGCATCTTCAACGTGATGGACCTCGACCTTGCCGCCGACACGTCTCGGGCCAAACTCGCCGAGATGGGCATCAACGTGCGCGACCCGCACCAGCCGATCGGCACGATGTCCGGCGGCGAGAAGCAATGTCTCGCGATTGCGCGGGCAATCCACTTCGGCGCACGCGTCCTGATTCTCGACGAACCGACCGCGGCACTCGGCGTGAAGCAGAGCTTCAACGTCCTGCGGCTCATCCACACGGCGCGCGCCAAAGGCATCTCGGTGATCTTCATCACGCACAACGTGCACCACGCGTACCCGATCGGCGACTCGTTCACGCTGCTCAATCGCGGCAAGTCGATGGGCACGTACACGAAGGACACGATCAGCAAGAACGAAGTGCTCGACATGATGGCGGGCGGTGCCGAAATGCAGAAGATGATCGGCGAGCTCGAAGGCGCGACGATCTAAGGAAGAGACCATGCCAGCCAATACTCGTTTTGCTCCCGGCCGCGCGCGCGACATCGTGTGCCTCGGCCGCCTCGCAGTCGATCTCTATGCGCAACAGGTCGGCGCGCGGCTCGAAGACGTGTCGAGCTTCGCGAAGTATCTCGGCGGGTCGTCGGCGAACATCGCCTTCGGATGCGCGCGGCTCGGACTCAGGTCGTCGATGCTCTCGCGCGTCGGCAACGATCACATGGGCCGCTTTCTCACCGAGACGCTCGAACGCGAGGGCTGCGACGTGAGCCATGTGCGCATCGACCCCGACCGGCTGACCGCGCTCGTGCTGCTCGGCATCGAAGACCGCGATACGTTCCCGCTCGTCTTCTACCGGGACGACTGCGCGGACATGGCCGTCGACGAAAGCGATTTCGACGAGGCGTATATCGCTTCCTCGAAGGCGCTCCTCATTACCGGCACGCACTTCTCGACCGAGCAGGTCAACCGCACGAGCCGCCGCGCGCTGGACTACGCGCGGCGCAACGAGGTTCGCACCGTGCTCGACATCGATTACCGCCCGGTGCTCTGGGGCCTCACCGGCAAGGCCGATGGCGAAACGCGCTTCATCGCGAATGAAAGCGTGACCGCGCATCTGCAACGCATCCTGCCGCTGATCGACCTCGTGATCGGCACGGAGGAAGAATTTCGCATCGCGGGCGGCAAGGATCGACTGATCGATGCGCTCACGATGGTGCGCGCGGTGACCGGTGCGACGCTCGTCGTGAAGCGCGGGCCGCTCGGTTGCTCGATCATCGAAGGCGCGGTGCCCGCTTCGATCGACGATGCGCCGATCCACGGCGGCGTCGAAGTGGAAGTGCTGAACGTGCTCGGCGCGGGCGATGCATTCGCGTCCGGCTTTCTTTCCGGCTGGCTGCGCGACGAACCGCTCGAAGCCTGCGCGCGCACGGCGAACGCAAGCGGAGCGCTCGTCGTGTCGCGGCACGGCTGCGCTCCGGCCATGCCGACGCCCGCCGAACTCGACTACTTCCTCGATGCCGCGAAGCAGGACCCCGCCCGCATGCGCCGTCCCGATCGCGATGCAACGCTCGCGCGGCTGCATCGCGTGACGCCCAATCGTAAGCAATGGGACGAGGTGCTCGGTTTCGCCTTCGATCATCGCAACCAGTTCTTCGATCTCGCGCAGCAGACCGGCGCCGACGAAGCGCGCATAGCGAGGCTGAAGGGTCTGTTCGTCGATGCGGTCGCGCAGACGGAGCAGCAGCTTGGACTCGAAGGCCGCATCGGCGTGCTGATCGACGACCGCTACGGCCAGGACGCGCTCAATGCAGCGACCGGACGCGGCTGGTGGATCGGCCGGCCCGTCGAGTTGCCCGGTTCGCTCCCGCTCGTCTTCGATCACGGCCGCTCGATAGGCACGACGCTGATCGAATGGCCGCGCGAACACGTGGCGAAGTGCCTCGTGCAGTATCACCCCGATCATCCGCATGAACTTCGGCTCGAACAGGAGGCGCAGATTCGCGCGCTCTATGACGCGACGCAGGCAAGCGGACACGAACTGCTGCTCGAAGTGATCGTGCCGAAGAACGGCCCGGCAGTCGCCGACGACACGGTGTATCGTGCTTTGAAGCGCCTCTATAACCTCGGCATCTACCCGGAATGGTGGAAGCTCGAACCGATGTCGGCGAAGCAGTGGCACGCCATCGATGCGCTGATCGCCGAGCGTGATCCGGCGTGCCGCGGCGTCGTGCTATTGGGATTGTCGGCGGCGGTCGATCAACTGTGCGACGGCTTCAAGGCGGCGGCGGCATCGGCGACGTGTCGCGGCTTCACGGTCGGCCGCACGATCTTCCACGAGCCGAGCCACGCATGGCTCGCAGGCCAGATCGACGACACCGAACTGGTCGCGCGCGTGCGCCGCACGTTCGAAACGCTCATCGATGCGTGGCGCAAGGCGCGCACCAGGACCGCCGCTCACGCGAGACAGGAGCAGGCAGCATGAACCAGCGCGATATGACTACCCATACGCAATCGCAAGCCTCGTCGACGACGGTGCGCCTCACCACCGCGCAAGCCCTCGTCCGCTATCTCGCCGCGCAACGCACGCCCTCGGGCGAGCCGCTCTTCGGCGGCGTGTTCGCGATCTTCGGTCACGGCAACGTGGCGGGAATCGGCGAGGCGCTCTATCAACATCGCGAGGAACTGCCGACTTATCGCGCGCACAATGAGCAGGCGATGGCGCACAGCGCGATCGCGTATGCAAAGGCGAACTTCAGGCGACGCATGATGGCGGTCACGACGTCGATCGGCCCGGGCGCGACGAATCTCGTCACGGCCGCCGCGCTCGCGCATGTCAACCGGCTGCCGGTGCTGCTCCTGCCAGGCGACATCTTCATCTCGCGCGCGCCCGATCCGGTGTTGCAGCAGGTCGAGGACCTGCACGATGGCGGCCTCTCCGCCAACGATGCGTTAAAGCCCGTGTCTCGCTACTTCGATCGCATCGTGCATCCCGCGCAACTGCTGAGCGCATTGCCGCGCGCGATTCGCGTATTGACCGATGCCGCCTTGTGTGGCCCCGTCACGCTCGCGCTACCGCAGGACGTGCAGGCGATGGCCTACGATTACCCCGCTTCGTTCTTCGAGCCGCGCGTCGTCTCGTTTCACGCGCCCGCGCCGGTCGCGCACGAGATCGAACGCGCGGCCGCCGCGCTGCGCGAAGCGCGCGAGCCGCTGATCGTCTCGGGCGGCGGTGTGCTCTATGGCGAAGCGAGCGAAGCGCTGCGGACCTTCGCCGAGCGCCACGGCATTCCGGTCGCGGAGACGCAGGCCGGCAAGAGCGCGTTGCCGTGGGACCATCCGCTGAACGTCGGCGGCATCGGCGTGACCGGGTCGTCGTCGGCGAACGAACTCGCGAACGCAGCCGACTGCGTGCTCGCCGTCGGCACGCGGCTGCAGGACTTCACCACGGGCTCGAACACGCTCTTCACGCAGGCGCGTCTCATCGGCGTGAATGCAAACGCGTTCGATGCGCTCAAGCAGAACAGCATCGCGGTCGAATCGGATGCGCGGCTCGCGCTCGACGCGCTGAGCGACGCGCTCGGCGACTGGCGCGCGGCCCCACAATGGACGACGCGCGCCCATCATCTCGCCGACGACTGGCGCACCGCCGTCGCCCACGTGACGAACACGCCGCCGCACGACGGCCTGCTGCCGCGCGAAGCCGATGTGATCGGCGCGGTGCAGCGCTCGGATGCGCAGTCGGCTGCGAACGACATCGTGGTGTGCGCGGCCGGCACGCTGCCCGCCGACTTGCAGAAGCTCTGGCGCACGGGAACGCCCGGCGGCTATCACGTCGAATACGGCTACTCGTGCATGGGCTACGAGATCGCGGGCGGACTCGGCGCGAAGCTCGCGAAGCCGGAACGCGAAGTGATCGTGGTCGTCGGCGACGGCAGCTACCTGATGATGAACAGCGAGCTTGCCACGTCGGTGATGCTTGGCGCGAAGCTGATCGTCGTGCTGCTCGACAACCGCGGCTTCGGCTGCATCAATCGCTTGCAGCAGTCGTGCGGCGGTGCGCCGTTCAACAACCTCATCGACGATTGCAAACAGGGCCCGCAAGGCGCGCCCGCGATCGACTTCGCGATGCACGCGCGCTCGCTCGGCGCCACGGCCGAGCACGTCGCGAACATCGGCGAACTCGAAGCCGCGATGCAGCGCGCACGCGCCTCGGATCGCAGCTACCTGATCAGCATCGACACCGACCCGGCGCGGCCGACCGAGGAAGGCGGCTGGTGGTGGGAAGTCGCGGTGCCCGAAGTATCGGAACGCGAAGCGGTGCAGCGCGCTCGCGCGGGCTATGAAAGCGCACTCGCCGCACGCTCGAAGAGCACAATCGAATAAGGATCCCTACATGACAACTTTCGATGTCCGCATCGGCATCAACCCGCTTTCGTGGATGAACGACGACCTGCCCTCGCTCGGCGGCGAGACGCCGCTCGATCTCGCGCTGACCGAGGGCAAGCGCATCGGCTATGAAGGCTTCGAGCTCGGCAACAAGTTTCCGCGCGAACCGCAGGCGCTGAAAACGCTGCTCGCGCAATACGATCTCGCGCTCGTTTCGGGCTGGTACTCGGGACGGCTCGCTGCGCGCAGCGCGGAAGACGAGATCGCCGCGGTGGGTCCGCATCTCGATCTGCTGGCGAAGAACGGCGCGACGGTCATGGTGTACGGCGAAGTGGCGGATTCGATCCAGGGTTCGCCGCAGCCGCTTTATCAGCGTCCGCGGTTCTTCTCGGATGCACGCTGGAGCGAATATGCCGAGCGCCTGAACACGTTCGCCGAGTACACGCGCTCGCGCGGCGTGCGCGTGGCGTACCATCATCACATGGGCGCGTATGTCGAGACGCAAGCCGATGTCGATCGGCTTATGAGCCTGACGAGCGACGACGTCGGACTGCTCTTCGATGCGGGCCACATCACTTTCGCGGGCGGCGATCCGCTCGGCATGCTCGACAGGCACATCGCCCGCGTGTGTCACGTGCATTGCAAGGACGTGCGGCCGGAGATCATCCGGCTTGCGCGCAATCGCAACTGGAGCTTCCTCGATGCGGTGATCAACGGTGCGTTCACCGTGCCCGGCGACGGCACGGTCGATTTCCCTTCGATCATCGCGCGCCTCAAGCGCCACGGCTATCGTGGCTGGCTCGTCGTGGAAGCCGAACAGGACCCCGTCATCGCGCCGAGCTATGCGTATGCCGACAAGGGCTATCGCACGCTGCGCGCGCTCGTTGACGCACCCTTGAAGGAGGCAGCATGAGTCTGCTAGTGAAAGCCTCGCGCGAAGGCCAGACCATCGCGCGCGTCACGCCGGAATCGGCCGGCTGGAAGCATGTCGGATTCGCCGCGTATCGCATGGATGGCGGCGACCTCGTGCATGTCTACGAAGCCGCGCGCGAGGTGTGCATCGTCGTGCTCTCGGGCACGGTCACGATCGAAGCGGGCGACTTGCGCTATGAATCGATCGGCAAGCGCGACAGCGTCTTCGAGGACACCGCCCCGTACGCGGTTTACCTGCCGCCCAAGCTCGCGGCCATCGTGCATGCGGAGCGCGAGGCGGAGATCGGCGTGGCGAGTGCGCCCGCGACGGGCAAGTTTCCGGCGCGTCTCATCGAGCCCTCGCAGATGAAGCGCTCGACGCGCGGCAAGGGCGCGAATACGCGGTACGTCTGCGATATTCTTCCGCAGACCGAGCCCGCTGAAGGGCTGCTCGTGGTCGAGGTGAAGACGCCGGGCGGTCATGCGTCGAGCTATCCGCCGCACAAGCACGACAAGGACAACGTGCCCGTCGAGAGTTCGCTGGAAGAAACCTACTATCATCGGCTGAATCCGCCGCAGGGGTTTGCGTTCCAGCGCGTCTATACGGACGAGCGCGATCTCGACGAGACGATGGCCGTCGAAGATCACGATGTCGTGATGGTGCCGCGTGGCTATCATCCGGTCGTCGTGCCGTATGGCTACGATAACTATTATCTCAACGTGATGGCCGGCGACAAGCGCACGTGGCACTTCAAGAACGATCCTAAGCATGAATGGATCGTCGAGCGGGATAGTAAGGTTTAGGACGAGGGTTTGCTGGCGCTCGGGTCGGTGGTTGTTCAACACCGATTGATGGATCTGCGCTTCCGAGGAACTTGTGTTCGCGTCGGTCTATTAGCATTGCCCCTGTCCGGGGCGGGACTTCCTTTCTTTGCAGCAGCAAAGAAAGCAGCTTTTTCGAGCAGTAGTCTTAGTAGGTCAATGTACTCTCAATACTGAGTGGACATACCGCCTAAGTGTCGCCCTCAAAGGACTTGAGCGGCTTGATGCGATTAACCATTGTGTCATCGCGCAGCGAATACAACGGTACAGCAGTCATACATCCATCCTCGCTTCGCTCAGACGTCAGGTCCATTGGTCGCGCGGTTAATGTTCGCGGTTCTGGCTGCGGTTGCGCACCAACCGGTCGCCGCGCTTGTCGTCGTGCTGCACGACTGCACTCTCGTGTATGTGCGCGCGGCGGGCGATGTCTCGCTCGAACAGGTCGGCGGGCGTAACGGCTGGCAGCTTGCCCGAGCGACCCATGACACGCCGAGTTTGCGGGAACGCATTTCGGCTCGCCCGCGGCATCCACAGCAGCACCGACACAAGGAGAGAAGCAATGAAGGTCAAGATCGAGAATCAAGGCAACGCGAACATCCGCGTTATCACCGACCGTGACAACGTAGACGACGCCGTACTGGCGCGGGCGCGACCGAGGTATTTCAGTCGGACGAGGAAGGTGTGATCGAACTGCGCGAGTTGGAAGGCGGTGATGCCAGCGACGAAAAGCAAGACGGAGCGGCGCGTGATCCTCGATAACCATAACGCGAGGCGAAAAAGACCCTCACATCGAGTGGGTTATCGTCCTAAATCCAACGTTTAACTAACGATTCGCCAAGAACAATATAGCGCCTTCTCAGTACGCGCCGTCCCGCTTCGGATTACTGAGATGTCGGAATTCATCGAAGCGAATCTCAAAAATATGGGTGCCGGGCAATCTGCTACGTTTACGCCGTAATCCTAACGGGGCTGGCAATGGGTGGAACTGAACTGAGAACGGATTCGTTTCAACGCTGGATGATGTACAGCAAAAGACGCCTACGGAAGTGGGCGAATCTTCCTCACCACCGAGCAGAAACAGGCGGTTGAAGAAGGCAAGGAGTTTTCGCAACGCGCTTACGCCGATGTATGGGCGAAGGATGCCGCGCTCGTTCAGCGGGTCCGCTCGTTTCTCGTGACGAATTTCCATTGGCATCAGCGGTTGACAAAGAATGGCGCTGACCTTGAGATCATAGAAACCTTGCAGTCGATGATTCGCGGCGAGAGTGTTGTGCTCGTTGCCGAGCAAGCGAGGACAGGTGGCGCGGGGGGCAATCCGGTACCCAAGCCCCAAGGGCTCCCCAGTTTCCGCGAATCGTTAATGATCGACTTTGGGATGTCATACGGTGCGGCGACGGCTTACGTTGAACGCTATAACGACATGGTGGACCAAGTAAATGCGGTTGCCGCCCGCTATGCGAATGCGGCCGCTTCTTCACTGACCAACGCCGCGAGTGATCTTGCAGAAGCCGATACGTCGTTCGGGAATACCGCAGACAGCGATGGCGAGGGCGTGCTTGGCGATGCGCAGCCGTTCGAATATGGCGAGGATCTACCTGAGGGCGATGATGAAAGCCTTGCGGGTATGCCAATCAAGGGTGGCCCACCGAATACATGGGTTTTGAATCCATCGGGCAGCGGACAATTGCGCCTGTACGACGCCAACGGAAACGCCGCAACCGACATTGACTTCGATCACGATCATGGTTTCGGTGCGCCGCATTCCCACAACTGGGATGGACAAGATCGCGACCTCGGCAACCCAGTATCAATCCTTCCTTAGCGACATCAAAACATGGACAAGTTAAAAGCTTTTAATCATTTTCACGATTGGTATATGGACACGATCCATGTATCGAAGGAACGCGAAACGCTCACGCTGGGCTTGTACCTGCAAGATCAGCGCGCATCCGTTTCATTCGTCGGAATGAATCGATGCGTATTTGAGAATCTCGGGCTTCAGAACATCGTCTACGGGATCGAGGTGTTAGAACCGGGGACGACGCGCTACGAGAAAGCGCAGCGTATACTCGCCAATGCGGAACGATGGACCGATAACAAGCCCGACAAAGTTGCACAGATCTTCGCAACATGTGGCGCGGAACTTATTATCGAGTTCGACTCTCTAGCGATCGAGTCGTCCACCGCCTGACTTTCGCAAACAAAATGACCACGATGATTGATACGCAGGAACAGAACAGGCATCTTGGGGCGAAAACCCCTGTGCATAAGCGTTTGCGCGCGGCAACTTGCGATGCAGCGGCAAAGAAAGTAAGTCCCGCCCCGGAGAGGGGCAAAGCTAATAGACCACTAAGAAACCAAGTTCCATAGAAGCGCAGACCCTCAAAGCGCCAGCAAAATCACCCCCCGACCGAGAGCCATTCTCTGGTCACGCGCTCATCGCAACTGAGCGCCCCGAGGCTGCCATCGAACACAATCCGTCCATGCCCCATCACCGCGACGCGATCGCCGAGCGCGCGTGCGATGGTCATTCGCTGTTCGATCAGCAGCATCGCGACGCCGCGTTGCTTGAGCGTCGCGAGACAGTCCCCGACCTGCCTCACCACGGCGGGCGCGAGACCTTCGGCGGGCTCGTCGACGATCACGAGTTCCGGGTCGCCGACAAGCGTTCTCGCTAGCGCCAGCATCTGTTGCTCGCCGCCGGACAACACGCCTGCCTTCACCGACATCCGCTCCCGCAGGACAGGAAAGATGCGATACGCATCGTCGATGGTGAAGCGCCGTGCGTGTTCGTTCATCCCAAGAACGAGATTCTCGCGCACGGTCAGCGAGGCAAAGATGTCGCGCTGCTCGGGCACATAGCCGATACCGCGACGCGCGATGCGAAACGGCCGCAGTCCCGCAATCGATGTGCCCCGAAAACGCACATCGCCCTTTGTCTGCACGAGCCCCATGATCGCCTTCGCGAGCGTCGAGCGGCCCGAACCGTTGCGTCCGGCGAGCGCGAGCACTTCGCCCTCGCCGATCGAAAGATCGACGCCGTCGAGCACATGGCTCGCGCCGTACCACGCATGCAATCCGGCTAGTTCGAGCAGCGCGCTCATCGCCATGCCTCGTCGTCGCCGAGATACGCTGCGCGCACTGTCTCGTTCACGCGAATCTCTGCGGGCGTGCCCGTCGCGATCACTTCGCCGCGCACGAGCACCGAGATGCGATCCGCGAGCGCGAACACGGCCTGCATATCGTGCTCGACGATCAACAAGGTGCGGCCTTGAGTCGTCGAGCGGATCAGATCGAGCGCACGCGCGCTTTCCGCACGATTCATCCCGGCGGTCGGCTCGTCGAGCAGGAGGAGCGGCGCGTCGGTCGCAAGCGCGATGCCGAGGTCGAGCGCGCGTTGCTCGGCATAGCTCAGCGACGCCGCTCGCTCGTCGCGCCGCTTCGTGAGGCCGATCGATTCGAGAATCGCTTCGGCCTTGCGGTCGATCGCACGCGAACGGAACCAGCGGTCGACCGCGCGCGACGACGGCGCGCCGAGCAACGCGCAACGCACGTTATCGAAGACGCAGAGGCCGCCGAACACGCTCGTCGTCTGGAAGCTGCGCGCAAGCCCGTGCCGCGCCACGCGATGCGCCGGCATGCCCGATACGTCGATCCCGCCCACGACGATACGTCCGCCACTCGCGCGCGCGCGGCCCGATACGAGATCGAAGAGCGTCGACTTGCCCGCGCCGTTCGGGCCGATCAACGCGCGACGCTCGCCGCGCACGATCGCGAGATCGACGCCGCGCAGGATCTCGGTGGCGCCGAAGCGTTTCGTCACGCGATGCAGTTCGAGCGCGGCGGTCATCGTTTCGCCCAGCGCGTGAGGAGCGCGGCCAGCACGGCGCAGGCGAGCGCGATGAGCCAGGGCATCGGCGTTCGTCCGTCGAGCGTGAAGCCGGCGAGCTGCGCGAGGCCGTCGCCACTGGTATCGAACTGCATTGCGTAGGCGGTTTCGCTCGCAACGACGATCGCCAGCATCCACGCCGACGCGGCCGGCACGATACGCAAGCTCACACGGCGCGCCGCCAGTGCGCACAGTCCATTGGGCAAAGCCACCACGACCCAGAAAAAAAAGAGCCCGAGATACAGCAGCCATGCGGGCGACACGCTCGCCACCGCCACGCTGAAAAACGTCAGCAGCGCGGCGCCCGCGATCGGTCCGAAGAACGACGACGTCCCGCCGATGACGGTCGCGATCAGCACGCTGCCCGAGCGTGCGAGCCCGACGCCTTCAGCCGAAGCCAGTTCGACATTGATCAGCGCCATCGCGCCCGCCACACCCGCGAAGAACGCCGACACGACCGACATCGTGAAGCGCACCCGCCGCGGATCGAAGCCGATCGACGCCACGCGCGCGGCGTTGTCGCGCACGGCGTTGGCGAGGCGCGTGGTCGGCGTGCGCGAGAACGCGTACATCGCGATGCACGCCAGCACGCACCACGCCGCAATCAGCGCATACGCCTCGCGCGCGGGGCCGAAGGTCCACGTGAAGAATGGCGGGCCGCTCGCGCGGTCGACAGGCACGCCGCCCTCGCCGCCGAACCAGCCCGGCACGAGCCACACGCAGGCCGCGACGAGTTCGCCGATGCCGAGCGTGATCATCGCGTAGGGCGTGCCGGCGCGGCGCGTCGAGATGAAGCCGAACAGCACGCCCGCACCCGCGCCGGCCGCGCCGCCGATCAACGGCACGAGCGGCAGCGCCACGCCGTATCGGTTGAAGACATGCGCGGCGGCGAACGCGCCGAGGCCCGCATACGCGGCGTGGCCGAACGAAAGCAGACCCGTCTCGCCGAGCAGGAGGTTGTACGAGAGCGCGAAGACGATCATCGTCGCGGTCTGCGCGAGGTAGGCAAGCAGCCAGCTTTGCGGTGCGAAGGCCAACGGCAGAAAGAGCGCGGCGATCAGCGCGAGCCACTTAAGCATCGTCGCCACGCTCGCCGAAGAGTCCGCGCGGCCGCACGCTCAGCATCACGACGAGCAGCAGATACGGCAGCACCGGCGCGATCTGCGCGATCGTGAGCGACGCCCACGCCGGCGGCACCGACGCCCCGAGCATCGCCGCGATGCTGCCAAGCGACGCGGCGCTCGCGACGGCGAACGTCTGCACGCAGCCGATCAGGATGGATGCCACGAGCGCGCCGCCGAGCGACCCCAACCCGCCGATCACGACGACGACGAACACGATCGGCCCCATCGCATCGGCCATCGCGGGTTCGATCACGGCAAGCGGCGCACCGATCACGCCGGCGAGCGCGGCGAGCGCGGTGCCCACGGCGAAGACCGTCGTGAAGACGCGCGGCACGTCGTGGCCGAGCGTCTCGACCATCGCCGGATGCGTGAGCGCCGCGCGCACGACGAGCCCCGTCTTCGAGACGCGCAACACCGCGTACAGCACGACGAGCATCGCGACCGAGAGCAGCATCATGAACGCGCGATAACGCGGGAAGGCGGCGCCGTAGAGCGTGAAGAGCGGGCCGTCGAGCGAAGAAGGAACCGGTGCTGCAAGCGGCGCGAGCCCCCAGACGAGCTTTACCGCTTCGGCGATTAGATACGCCGCGCCGAAGGTCAGCAGCAGTTCCGCGAGTGCGCCCCGCGCATGCACGCGGCGCAGCAGGAAGCGCTCGAAGAGCGCACCCAGCGCGCCGACGATCACGGGCGCCGCGAAGAGCGCGAACCAGAAACCGCCATGCGCAGCGAGCGCGTAGCCGACGTAGGCGCCGAGCATGTAGAAACTCGCGTGCGCGAAGTTGAGCACGCCGAGCATGCTGAAGATGAGCGTGAGTCCCGCCGACAGCATGAAGAGGAGCAGTCCCACGCTCACGCCATTGACGAGGCTCGCTGCGAACCAAGGAACGAACGACTGCACGCCTATCCGATGAGGAGCGGTTCGAGCGCCGCGACGAACGCTGTCGGCAGCTTCACGGGCCGACGCGTCTCGCGGTCCACGTAGACGTGCACGAAATGCCCTTGCGCCGCCGCCTGGTTTCCGCCTTCGCTGAAGATCGCCACTTCGTAGCGCACGCTCGTCGTGCCGAGTTTCGCTACCCGCAAGCCGGCGTCGATGCGCTCCGGAAACACGATCGACGCGAAGTAGTTGCACCGCGTCTCGACGACGAGGCCGATGGTCGCGCCATGTTCGAAGTCGAGCACGCCCGCGCGCATCAAATACTCGTTCACCACCGTGTCGAAGTAGCTGTAGTAGACGACGTTGTTCACATGACCATAGACGTCGTTATCGGACCAGCGCGTCGGGATCGTCAGGAAGTGCGGGTAGTCCGCGCGAGTCGCAGGAGACGGCTTGCTCATCGTTCAGAGCGACTCCGCGAGCATGCGCCGGTAGTCGTCCGCGCTCGCCTCGCGCGGATTCGTCTTGTGGCAGTGATCCGCAAGCGCGCCGGCAACGACCTTGTCGAACATGCTCGCATCAACGCCCATCTGCGAGAGATGCGTCGGCAAGGCGAGACGCGCGGTCATGTCGTGCAGCGCCTGCGCGAGGTCCGCGTCCGCCGGCAGGTTCATCACGCGGCGCATGCGCGCGTAGCGGTTCTCGGCGATGACCGTCGGCGCCGATTCGTTGAAGCGCAGCACGGCGGGCAGCACGACCGCGTTCAGCGTGCCGTGATGCAGCGACGTGCGTCCGTCCACAGCCAGCCCGCCCAGCGGATGCGACAGCGAATGCACGCAGCCGAGGCCCTTCTGGAACGCCATCGCGCCCTGCATCGACGCGCTCATCATCGCGAGGCGCGCGTCGCGGTCCTGGCCGTCCTTCGTCGCGCGCTCGATGTGCGCCCAGGCGCGCTCGAGCCCGTCGAGCGCGATGCCGTCGGCGGGCGGATTGAACGCGGGCGCGAGGAAGGTTTCGATGCAGTGCGCGATCGCGTCCATGCCGGTCGCGGCCGTCAGTCCCGAAGGCAGCCCGAGCGTGAGCGACGGATCGCAGATCGCCGATTTCGGCAGCAGATGCCACGAGTGAAAGCCGAGCTTGCGGCCGTCGTTCAGGATGATGATCGCGCCGCGCGCCACTTCGCTGCCGGTGCCCGAGGTCGTCGGAATGGCGATCAGCGGCGCGGCCGCCTCCGTGATCTTGCCGCTGCCGCCTTCGATGGTCGCGTATTCGGTGAGCGTGCCCGGATGCGTCGCCGCAATCGCGACGCCCTTCGCGAGGTCGATCGACGAACCGCCGCCAACCGCGACGAGGCCGTCGCAATCTTCGCGGCGATACATGGCGGCGGCCTTCAGCACCATCGCTTCGGTCGGGTTCGACGGCGTTTCGTCGAACACCGGCAGTTCGCCGAGCTTCGCACTGTCGACCGCGCGCGCGGCGAGACCGGCTGCGGCGACGCCCTTGTCGGTGATGACGAGCGGCCGTTTCATGCCGACGCGCGCGCATTCGCTTTCGAGCATGGCGAGCGCGTCGTAGCCGAGGTGGATGTGGGTCAGATAGAAGATGAAGGCCATGACGTGTCCTGCTCGATGAGTGGGCGTGCGGCGATGGTAGGAGCCGCGCTCGACGCGTGTCAATCGGCGCTAGCGCGTAGCTTCGTGCCGCCTCGGCCGGTTACGCCGCGCACAGCGCGCGGATTTCGTCGGTGAACTGCTCGACCGTCTCGCGCTTCGTGTCCCACGCGCACATTAGCCGGCAGCCGCCCGAGCCGATGAACTGATAGAACTTCCAGCCCTTATTGCGCAGCGCGAGCGCGACGCGCGAAGGCAGTTCGGCGAACACCGCGTTCGATTGCGGCTCGAACATCACCTTCACTTCGGGGATGCCGCGAAGACGCTCGGCCATCAGCTTCGCCATCGCGTTCGCATGGCGCGCGTTGCGCAGCCACACGTCGTTGTCGAGAAGACCGAGCCACGGCGCCGAAATGAAGCGCATCTTCGAGGCGAGCTGCCCCGCCTGCTTCAGCCGGTAGGCGAAGTCGGCCGCGAGCGCCTTGTCGAAGAAGACGACCGCCTCGCCCACCGGCAGGCCGTTCTTCGTGCCGCCGAAACACAGCACATCGACGCCCGCGCGCCACGTGATCTCCGACGGATGCACGTCGAGCGACGCGACCGCATTCGCGAACCGCGCGCCGTCCATGTGTACCGTCAGATGCCGGCGCTTGGCAATTGCCGCGATCGCGCGCACTTCCTCGACGCTGTAGACCGTGCCGACTTCCGTCGACTGCGTGAGCGTGACGACCTTCGGCTTGGGATAGTGGATGTCGGCGCGGCGCGTGACGACCGCTTCGATCGCGTCCGGCGTGAGCTTGCCGTTCGCGCCCGTCGCGGTGAGGAGCTTCGAGCCGCCGGAGAAGAATTCGGGGCCGCCGCATTCGTCGGTTTCGACGTGCGCGAGTTCGTGACAGATCACCGAGTGATACGACTGGCACAGCGACGCGAGCGCGAGCGAATTGGCCGCCGTGCCGTTGAACACGAAGAAGACTTCGCAATCGGTCTGGAACAGCTCGCGGATGCGGTCGCAGACCTGACTCGTCCAGGAGTCGTCGCCGTAGGACGGCTCGTGGCCGCTGTTGTTGGCGTCGACCAGCGCGGCGAGCGCTTCCGGACAAATGCCGGCGTAGTTGTCGGAGGCGAAATGTTGCATGCGTTTTTTTCTTGTCGTGCGGTGGGACGCGCAGGCGCGCCGGGATCGGTGCGGCCATTTTATCCGCTACCACATTTGTGCGCGCTTGAGGCCGCGACGCGCGCCGCCGGCTCGTCCGCGCGCACGTCCGAAAGCAGCAGTTCACGCAGCGCGTTCAACGCCGCCGAGAAGTGACCGTGCCGCCAGACGAGCAGCGTATCGATCATGCCAATGTCGGGCAGCGCATGGACCGCGACGCCTTCGCTCGGCGTGCTCGTGAGCACCGCGCGCGGCGCCACGGCGACGCCCGCGCCCGCCGCCACGCACGCGACGATCGCGTGGTACGAACCGAGTTCGAGCACGCGCGCGAGCCGCACGCCGTCGCGGTCGAACCAGCGCTCGGCATACGCGCGATACTCGCAGCCGCGCTCGAACGCGACGAGCGTCGAGAGCGCAATGTCGCGCGGGCTTCGCACGGGCGGATGTCCGCTCGGCGTGAGAAGCACGAGTTCCTCGCGAAAGACCGGCACGGAGTCGAAGGTGTCGGCGGGCGTCGTCGCGGCATCGGGCGCCTTCGCGACGAGCGCGGCATCGACTTCGAAATTGCGCACGCTGTCGATCAGATCGCGCGTCACGCCGGTCACGAGTTCGAGCGTTACTTCCGGCCAGCGCCGGTGATAGTCCGCGAGCGCGCGCGGCAGGCGGCTCGCTGCGGTGCTCTCCATCGTGCCGAGCCGCAGCCGTCCGCGCGGACGGTTTTCCGCGACGGCATGACGCGCCTCGTCGGCGAGCGCGAGCAGGCGCTCGGCGTAAGGCAGCAGCGTTTCGCCGGCAGGTGTCAGGACGAGCCGACGGCCGTCGCGTGTAAAAAGCTCGGCGCCGAGCTGGTCTTCGAGTTGCCGGATGCGCGTCGTGACATTCGACTGCACGCGGTTGAGTTTCGCCGCCGCGCGCGTCACGCCGTTTTCACGCACGACCGTGCGAAATATGTGAAGCGCTGCGAGATCCATTTGAATCTCTCCGTGAGATGCATTGGTTCTCGATTATTCATTTTTCAGAATGGATCGGTCAAGCTAGGATATTTCGTATCCTTTCGTTCCTGGCCGACCATGTCCGCTTCCATGTCCCTTCCTCTTTCCGCCGGCCGCCCCGCACGCGACGCCGCGCTCGGCTGCGCGGTCGTGCTGGCCGTCGCGCTCGGTGTCGGGCGGTTCGCCTTCACGCCGCTTTTGCCGATGATGCTAGCGAGCGGCGCCATCGACATCCGCCACGGCGGCTGGCTCGCCTCCTGCAACTACGCGGGCTATTTCGTTGGCGCGCTGACCTGCGCCGCGATCGCCGTCGATCACGCGAAGATGGTCCGCGTCGGGCTCGTCGCGACGGTCGTGCTGACGTTCGCGATGGGCGTGATCGATGCGTTCTGGGTGTGGGCCGTCGTGCGCTTCGTCGCGGGCGTCGTCAGCGCGTGGACGTTCGTGTTCGCCTCGCAATGGGGACTCCGGCGGCTCGCCGAACTCGGCGCGCCCGCGTGGGGCGGCGTGATCTATACCGGACCGGGTTTCGGCATCGTCGTCACCGGGTTGATCGGCGCGGCGGCGGGGCCGCTCGGCGCGAATGCCACGTGGATCGGCTTCGCGGTGCTCTCAGCCGTGGCGGGCGCGTTCGTCTGGCGAACCTTTCGTGGCACCCCGCAAGCCGCGCCCGTCGCGAGTCGCACGGCGTCCGCGCCGACAGCGGGCGCCGAGGCCGGCTGGCTTATCGGGCTGTACGGCTTGCCGGGCTTCGGCTACATCATCACGGCGACGTTCCTGCCGGTGATCGCCCGTCACGCGCTGCCGGGGTCGATCTGGCCGGATCTGTTCTGGCCGGTGTTCGGCGCGGCGCTGATCGTCGGCGCGCTGCTCGCCGCGCGTCTGCCGTTGCACTGGGACAATCGCACGCTGCTCGCGGGTTCCTACGTGTTGCAGGCGGCCGGCATTGCGCTCGGCATCGTTTTTCCGACGACGGCCGGCTTCGCGATCGGCAGCGTGCTGATCGGATTGCCGTTCACGGCGATTACCTTGTTCGCGATGCGCGAGGCGCGCCGGCTGCGCGGCGAGCGCGCCGCCGGGCTGATGGGCTATGCGACGGCCGCCTACGGTCTCGGACAGATCGCCGGCCCGCTCGTCGCCGCGCCGATCGCCGCGCATACCGGTTCCTTTTCCATCGCGCTGTGGATTGCGGCGGGCGCGCTCGTCGCGGGGAGTCTCGGGCTGATGGGCGTCGCGGCGCGGCATCGCCTGCCATAGCGCGCCGCGCCTTTACGTTACTTCGCGGCCGGCTGACTGGCCGCGGCGTCCTTCTGCGCCTTGTCCTTCTTGCTCGCTTCGTGATGGCCGATCGCGCAGCCGCCCGCCGCGCCGACCGCTCCGTGCTTGCCGGCCACATGCCCTGCCACGCCGCCGACCGCCGCCCCTTCGATGCACCCCTTCGCCTGCACCGCACCTGCGGCGAAAAGCATCGTCGATGCAGCGAGAGCGCAAGTTGCAAGTTTGATCTTCATTCGATGTCGTCCTGTTTCGGTTGAAAGTCACATGACCGTTGCACGCGGCATACCTGACATCGCGTAATCACCGGCGCAGCAAGATGAAGGCGAAAAAAGAAGGCGAAAAAAATGCCCCGTCGAGACGGGGCATTTTTCATCGTGGCGATGCGTTTCAGAGCTGCTGCTGGACCCAGCCCGTCACGCCCGCGAGCGCCGCCGGGAGGTTCGCCGGCTCGGTGCCGCCGGCCTGCGCCATGTCGGGCCGACCGCCGCCCTTGCCGCCCACCTGCTGCGCGACGAAGTTGACAAGCTCTCCCGCCTTCACCTTCTTCGATGCATCCGCCGTCACGCCCGCGATCAGGCTGACCTTGCCGCCCTCGACGGACGCGAGCACGATCGCCGCGCTCTTCAGCTTGGCCTTCAGCTTGTCGACGGTTTCGCGCAGCGTCTTCACGTCCGCGCCTTCGAGCTGCGCGGCGAGCACGTGCACGCCCGCGACGTCGACCGCCTGCGAGACGAGTTCGTCGCCCTGGCTCGATGCTAGCTTCGACTTCAGCGCGCCGAGTTCCTTCTCCAGCGACTTCACGTGCTCCTGAACCTGCACGATGCGCTGTGTCAGTTCCGACGGTTGCGCCTTCAGCACGGCAGCCGCCGCGTTGATGCGCGAATCGAGTTCCTGCACGAAACGCACGGCGTTGTCGCCCGTGATCGCCTCGACGCGGCGAATGCCCGCCGCCACGCCGCCTTCCATCACGATCTTGAAGAAGCCGATGTCACCCGTGCGCTGAACGTGCGTGCCGCCGCAGAGTTCGCGCGAGAAACCGAGGTCGAGCACGCGCACGGTGTCGCCGTACTTCTCGCCGAAGAGCGCCATCGCGCCGCCCTTGACGGCTTCGTCGTAGGGCAGCACGCGCACGATGCCCGGCGCGTTCGCGAGCACTTCCTCGTTCACGATCTGCTCGACACGGCGGATCTGCTCGTCGGTCATCGGCGCGTTGTGCGCGAAGTCGAAGCGGGTCTTGTCCGCGTCGACGAGCGAGCCCTTTTGCTGCACATGGCCGCCGAGCACTTCGCGAAGCGCCTTGTGCATCAGGTGCGTCGCCGAGTGGTTGCGCGCGGTGCGGGCGCGGCGGATCGCGTCGATTTCGGCCTTCACGACGTCGCCGAGCTTGAGCGCGCCCTGTTCCAGCGTGCCGTGATGGCCGACGACGTCCGCCTGCACCTTCAGCGTGTCGAGCACGGTGAAGCGCACGCTCGCGTTCGCGAGCACGCCCTGGTCGCCCGCCTGACCGCCGGATTCGGCGTAGAACGGCGTGTGATCGAGCACGACGACCGCGTCCTGCCCCGCCTTCACCTCGTTCACCGACGCGCCGTCGACATACAGCGCGACGATCTTCGCGTCGTCGAAGATTTCCTTCTCGTAGCCGTGGAACGTGGTCTTCGCGCCCGAGTAGTCGAGGCCCGCCGCGATCTTGAACTTGCCGGCCGCGCGCGCCTGCTCGCGCTGACGAGCCATCGCGTCATCGAACGCGGGTTCGTCGACCGTCATGCCGCGCTCACGGCACACGTCCGCCGTGAGGTCGAGCGGGAAGCCGTAGGTGTCGTGCAGCTTGAACGCGAGTTCGCCGTCCAGCTGCTTCACGCCCTTCTGCTCCAGCGCCGCGAGTTCGCCTTCGAGAATCGACATACCGTGCTCGATCGTTTCGAAGAAACGTTCTTCTTCCTGGCGCAAAACGTCGGTGACGCGCGCTTGCGCGTCTTTCAGTTCCGGATACGCGGCGCCCATTTCGTCGACCAGATCGGCGACGATCTTATGAAAGAACGCGCCCTTGCGGCCAAGCTTGTAGCCGTGGCGGATCGCGCGGCGCACGATCCGGCGCAGCACGTAGCCGCGGCCTTCGTTGCCGGGAATCACCCCATCGACGATCAAAAACGAGCACGCGCGGATGTGGTCGGCGATCACCTTCAGCGAGTTGTTCGTGAGGTCCGCCGTGTCCGTTTCGCGCGCCGCCGCGTGGATCAGCTTCTGGAACAGGTCGATTTCGTAGTTGCTGTGGACGTGCTGTAGCACGGCCGCGAGACGTTCGAGACCCATGCCGGTATCGACGCACTGCTTGGGCAGCGGCGTCATGTTGCCCTGCGCGTCGCGGTTGAACTGCATGAACACGAGGTTCCAGATCTCGATGAAACGGTCGCCGTCTTCTTCAGGCGACCCCGGCGGGCCGCCCCAGATGTCCGGGCCGTGGTCGTAGAACACTTCCGAGCACGGGCCGCACGGGCCGGTATCGGCCATCTGCCAGAAGTTGTCCGACGCGTAGCGCGCGCCCTTGTTGTCGCCGATGCGGATGATCCGCTCGGGCGGCACGCCGATTTCCTTTTCCCAGATGCCGTAGGCTTCGTCGTCTTCCTGATAGACGGTGACGGTAAGCTTCTCCGCCGGCAACTGGTAGACCTTCGTCAGCAATTCCCAGCAATAGTGGATGGCGTCGCGCTTGAAGTAATCGCCGAACGAGAAGTTGCCGAGCATCTCGAAGAACGTGTGATGGCGCGCGGTGTAGCCGACGTTCTCCAGATCGTTGTGCTTGCCGCCCGCGCGCACGCTGCGCTGCGCGGTGGTCGCGCGCGAATACGGGCGCGACTCCGTGCCGAGGAACACGTCCTTGAACTGGACCATGCCCGAGTTGGTGAAGAGCAGCGTCGGATCGTTGCCGGGCACGAGGCTCGACGAACGGACGATCGTATGGCCCTTCGATTCGAAGAACTTCAGGAATTTCTCGCGTATTTCGGCAGCTTTCATGGCGTAACTGGGGCGGTCTGCTGT
Source organism: Caballeronia sp. LZ024 (assembly GCF_031451455.1). Lineage (NCBI taxonomy): Bacteria > Pseudomonadati > Pseudomonadota > Betaproteobacteria > Burkholderiales > Burkholderiaceae > Caballeronia > Caballeronia sp. LZ024. Next base: position 2,180,893 of record NZ_JARUXL010000001.1, read on the forward strand.
TTTGTGATGCGTCGGACTGGCGGTGCGGCTTGCTTTGCGTTCGCCGCGGCCCGCCGGGCGTTTTCTGCCGCGCCGTTGGCGGCGCGGCCTTGATTCAAAAGGTGATTGTCGATTATACGGGATCGCATGCGGGTTGCCGGTGCATGAAGATCGCGCCCGGGACGCATCTGTGCGAGAGTCGCGTTGGCGGAGCGCCGGATTCGCGTCGGCGCACTCGCCGATATCGTGCGCGTCCTGCGCTTTTGTCGCGCACTGAACCACCAGAACGAAGCAGATCGAAACAGGAAGGGAGGAAGATGGGAGCCTTGAGTCATATCCGCGTGCTGGACCTGACCCGCGTGCTCGCGGGGCCGTGGTGCGCGCAGACCTTCGCCGATTTCGGCGCCGACGTCATCAAGATCGAACGCCCGGAAACCGGCGACGACACGCGCCACTGGGGCCCGCCGTATCTGAAGACGCCCGATGGCGCCGATACCCGCGAAGCCGCCTATTATCTGGCCGCGAACCGCAACAAGCGCTCGGTGACGGTCGATATCGCGTCCTCCGACGGTCAACGGATCATCCGCGAACTGGCGGCGCAAAGTGACGTCGTGCTGGAGAACTACAAGGTCGGCCAGTTGAAGAAGTACGGGCTCGACTACGAATCGCTGAAAGCGGTGAAGCCCGATCTCGTCTACTGCTCGGTGACGGGCTTCGGGCAGACCGGCCCGTATGCGTCGCGCGCGGGCTACGACTTCATCATCCAGGGGATCGGCGGCTTCATGAGCATCACCGGCGAGCGCGACGGCCAGCCGGGCGGCGGGCCGCAGAAGGCAGGCGTCGCGATCGCCGACCTGATGACCGGCATGTACGCGACGGTCGGCGTGATGGCGGCGCTCGCGCACCGCGACCGCACGGGCGAAGGCCAATATGTCGACATGGCGCTGCTCGACGTGCAGGTCGCGATGCTCGCCAACATGAACACGAACTTCCTCGCGAGCGGCCAGCCGCCGGTGCGCTGGGGCAACGCGCATCCGAACATCGTGCCGTACCAGACGTTTCAGACGAGCGACGGCTGGATCATCGTCGCGGTGGGCAACGACGGGCAGTTCCGCAAGTTCGTCGAAGCGGGCGGGCGGCCGGAACTCGCCGACGATCCGCGCTTCTCGACCAATCCGTCGCGCGTGCGCAACCGCGAAACGCTCGTGCCGATCCTCGCGGCGATGGTGCGCGAGCGCGGCAAGCACGACTGGCTCGCGGCGCTCGAAGCGGCGGGCGTGCCGTGCGGGCCCATCAACGATCTCGGCGAGGTGTTCGACGACCCGCAGGTCGTCGCGCGCGGAATGCAGGTCGAACTGCCGCATCCGAGCGGCGCGCAGGTCAAGCTCGTGCGCAGCCCGATCAAGATGAGCGCGACGCCGCCCGAGGCGCGCCTGCATCCGCCGATGCTCGGTGAGCACACGGACAGCGTGCTGCGCGAGCTGCTCGGTTACGACGACGCGCGAATCGCGCGATTGCGGGAATCCAAGGCGATCTGAGCGCCGGCGGCGGGGGTCTAGCCCGGCGCGCCTCAGCGCGTGCCCGCGCCGATCAGGCCACCGGCTGCGGCGCCCGCGATCGTGCCGATCGGGCCGCCGGTGAGCACGTAGCCGAGCGCGCCGCCCGCGCCCGCGCCGATGGCGGCGTGCGCCTGCTGGCGGCTCATCCCGGAGCAGGCCGCGAGGCTTGCGACGAGGGCGCTGGCGGCGGCGAGCTTGATGGTCGTGTACGCGATCTTGTTCATGGTCGAGTTGTCCTTGTTCTATCCGTGTGCGGCGTTGTTATTGGTGTATTGGCGTGCGGCCTTAAAAGGCGCCGGGCGTCGGAGCCCTGGCGAGGCGAAGCCATCATACGAAATGCGTCGTGCCGCGAACAACTCGATTTACGTCCCGTTACGCTCGAAACAAACTTGTCGCGAATCACCGTGGGACAGCCGGCGAGCCCCGCCGGTCTTGCATCCGGCGCCTGTCGGCCCCATCTGCGAGGGACATTTGCGACCCCTCGGCAACAAATGGCCGGCCGCGGTCATGCTCGCCGGTCGCCTAAGGTAGAATCGACAGATAAATCAGGTATTTTCGAACGCTTTCGGACGTTTCTGAACGTCCCGAACCTGCAAGCGCCCTCGTCCGCTCTCTTTTTTCGCATGAACACCGATCGCAACGACGCCCCGGCGGTATCCAATTTCATCCGCAATATCATCGACGAAGACAATCGCACCGGCAAATGGTCGCAGCGGGTCGAGACGCGCTTTCCGCCCGAGCCGAACGGCTATCTGCACATCGGCCACGCGAAGAGCATCTGCGTGAACTTCGGCATCGCGCGCGACTACGGCGGCGTCTGCCACCTGCGTTTCGACGATACGAACCCGGAAAAGGAAAGCGTCGAGTACGTGGAGTCGATCATCGACGCCGTGAAGTGGCTCGGCTACGCGTGGAACAAGGACGGCGAAGAGCATCTCTACTTCGCGAGCGACTACTACGACAAGCTCTACGAGTTCGCAGAAACGCTGATCCAGCGCGGCCAGGCCTACGTCGACAGCCAGACGGCCGACGAAATTCGCGCCACGCGCGGCTCGGCCACCGAGGCCGGCATCAATTCGCCGTATCGCGACCGCTCGCCCGAGGAAAACCTCGACCTCTTCCGCCGCATGAAGGCGGGCGAGTTCAAGGAAGGCGAACACGTGCTGCGCGCGAAGATCGACATGGGGTCGCCCAACTTCAACATGCGCGACCCGGTGATCTACCGCATCCGCTTCGCGCATCACTACCGCACGGGCGACACGTGGTGCATCTACCCGATGTACGACTACACGCATTGCGTGTCGGACGCGCTCGAGAACATCACGCATTCACTGTGCACGCTGGAATTCGAGGATCACCGCCCGCTCTACGACTGGTTCCTCGCGCAACTCGCCGACGACGGCGTGTTCGCCCGTCCGCTGCCGCAGCAAATCGAGTTCTCCCGCCTGAACCTGACCTACGCGATCACGAGCAAGCGCAAACTGCTGCAACTCGTGCAGGAAAACCACGTCGACGGCTGGGACGACCCGCGCATGCCGACCATCGTCGGCGTGCGGCGGCGCGGCTTCACGCCGGAGAGCATCAAATTGATGGTGGAGCGCATCGGCGTGACGAAGGTCGATTCGTGGATCGACATGAGCGTGCTGGAAGGCGCGCTGCGCGACGATCTCGACGACAAGGCGCCGCGCGCGATCGCGGTGCTCGACCCGCTCAAGCTCGTCATCGACAACTATCCCGAAGGCCAGAACGAAGACTGCAGCGCGCCGGTGCATCCGCATCATCCGGAGCGCGGCACGCGCACGTTCCCGTTCTCGCGCGAACTGTGGATCGAGCGCGAGGATTTTCAGGAAACGCCGCCGAAGGGCTATTTCCGGCTCTTCCCGGGCAACAAGGTGCGTCTGAAGTACGGCTTCGTCGTGGAATGCACGGGCGCGGAGAAGGACGCGGACGGCAACGTGATCGCCGTGCACTGCAACTACTTCCCCGACAGCAAGTCCGGCACGGACGGCGCCAACAGCTACAAGGTGAAGGGCACGATCCACTGGGTCAGCGCGGAGCACGCCTGTCCGGCCGAAGTGCGCCTCTACGACCGGCTCTTCAAGGAACCGCAGCCGGGCGCGGGCGGCGCCGAGTTCCTCGACGCGCTCAATCCGGATTCGAAGCGCATCGTGAACGCGTATCTCGAACCGAGCGCGCGCGAAGCGGCGGCCGAAGACCGTTTCCAGTTCGAGCGTCACGGCTACTTCGTGGCCGACCGCATCGATTCGCAGCCGGGCAAGCCGGTGTTCAACCGGATCGTCAGCCTGCGCGACAGCTGGGGCAAGCCGGCCTGAGATACGCGTGAGGATCGCATGACATTGCCGCCCGTTCCTGCCTCGCGCCGCGCGTGGTCGAGCCGCGGCGCGCGCTGGATGGCAGCCGTCGCCCTCGCGTGCAGCGGCGTCGCGCATGCCGCCGGGCCCACTGGCGCCGAGGCGGCCATCGACCAGTTGCCGCCCTCCGCGACGCTGCGCAAGATCGCGGAAAACGGCGCGATCGTGCTCGGCGTGCGCGAGTCGTCGGTGCCGTTTTCGTATCTCGACCGCCAGCAGCAGCCGATCGGCTATTCGCACGACATCGCGCTCAAGATCGTCGACGACATCAAAAAGCGTCTGAATCTGCCGAATCTCGCGGTCAAGACGGCGCTCGTCACGTCCGCGAACCGCATCTCGTTTGTCGTGAACAACCAGGTCGACCTGGAATGCGGCTCGACCGCGCATATCGCCGAGCGCGATCCGCTCGTTGCTTTTTCGAACAGCTTTTTCCAGTACGGCATCCGCATGGCCGTGAAGCGCAAGTCGGGCATCAAGGATTACGAGGATCTCGCCGGCAAGACGGTCTCGACGACCGCCGGCACCTCCGACGAGCGCATGCTTCGCCAGATGTCGATCGAGAAGAAGCTGAACCTGCGCATCATCAGCGCGCGCGATCACGCTGAGGCGTTCCAGGCGCTGAAGTCCGACCGCGCGGTGGCCTTCGTGATGGACGATCCGCTGCTGTACGGCAAGATCGCGCAGGAAGGCGCGGCCCGCAACGAATACGTCGTGACCGGCAAGCCGCTCGCGTTCGAAACCTACGGCTGCATGATTCGCAAGGGCGACCCGGTGTTCAAGCGGCTGGTCGACGACGTGATCGCCAACATGCAGCGCTCCGGCGAAGCGGCGAAGCTCTACGAGAAGTGGTTCACCCGGCCGATCCCGCCCGACGGGATCAACCTGCAATTCCCGATGTCGCCGGAGATGAAGACGCTGTTCGCCAATCCCAACGACCGCACGATCGACTGATCGACTGGCCGGCGCCCGCCTTGCTCAAACGAGCGTCTCGTGCAGTTCGGCGAGCGACAGCGTCGTCTGGAAGAGCCGCGCGAGGCTGCGGCTCGCGAACGCGTCGATGTCGGGGACGCTCACCCAGCGGTAAGCATCCATTTCCGGGATCATCGTGCCGTCGCCGCGGCGCGGGAAAAAAGACTCGCACACGCACTGGTCGAGCCGCACTTCGTCTTCGGTGACGCGCACCGCGAACAGATGCAGGTCCTTGTCCCGGCGATAGAGAAAGCGCCCCAGATCCTTCAGCCGCTCGGGCGGCAACACGATGCCCGTCTCCTCGACGAGTTCGCGCAACGCTGCGTCGATCGGCCGCTCGCCGGGGTCGGCGTGGCCCTTCGGCACGTCCCAGTGCGACGTTTCGGTTGCGTGACAGAGCAGGACGTCGCCCTGCTCGTTCAGAATGACGACGCCGCACGACACGGTGCGCCCGCTCATGCGCGACCCTCCGCCCCGGCGACGGCGGCTCCGGCAGCCACGGCGCGCGTCATTGCTTCAGCAATTTCCACTTGCCGCCGCTCGCCTTGCAGGCGGTCGGCGTCCAGGTCTGCGTCTGCCCCTTGGCGATAGCGACGAGCGTCACCTTGCGGCAGGTGCGATCGCCCTGCTTGACGGTGTCCTGCGGCGTGATGGTGCCTCGGATCGGCACCGGGTTGCCGGCGCCCTGGTTGTTCCAGTCGACCGATTCGCCGTCCTTCTGCGTGTCGAGCGCCTTGCTCGCGGCGCTGTTGAGCGCCTGAAGGTCGCGCTGCTTCATGTAGCTGATCGGCGTGTCGTTGAGAAAGCCGAGATTCGCAGCCGACGCAGCGGCGGCCCCGGCGACGAGCAGAGCCGCCGCGGTCGACTGGACACAGGCACGGACGAACGCGCGGGATGTCATCGGCATAAAACGATTCTCCTGAGGGTCGATTTCGATGGCTTCGCCCACACAGCATGGCGGCCGGACCCATCGAGAATAGCATGAGGCGAACGCGCCCAACCCTGCCCGCGAGAGGCTCGGCCCGGCCACGCAAAGGCGAACCGGACGCGCCGCAGGATAATTTTAAGATTGATCCAATGTTCGCCTTAGAGCCCGCGCTCTAGCATCGACGGTTCTGTCTGCCCTTGCGGCGACTTCCAGTCATTTGCAACCCGTCGACCATGTCCGAGCTTCTGTTCTCCAGCCATTCACCGGCCGTCTACTGGCTGCTCTCGATCGTCACCGTCGCCTGCGCGGCCGGCATTCCGGGCGCCGTCATGCTCGTCGACCAGGTGCTGGCGCGCGGCCCGGTGTGGCAACGCAGCGGCGAGGTCTGCGACTGGCCGCGCGTCATCGCCTGGGCCGGCATGGCGCTGCTCCTTGCCGCGTTCGTCGCGCTCGTGCTGCTCTGCCGGTCGCTCGCGTCGGCCTAATTCGCCGCGGTCTTGGCCGGCGTTCGCGCCGGGACCTGAAACCCGTCGGTCAGCGTGCCGAGAAACGCGACCACATCCTTGATCTCCGCCTCATCCAGCGCCGGCTGCTCGCCGCGCTTGCGATCGAAAGGCGGCTCCGTATTCACGTTGGTCCAGTAGCGCTTCGGCAGGTCGTCGAATTTGCGGACCACGCCCTTCGATACCGGATAGAACTTCTCCGGATTCGTATCCCGCTCGACGTAGAACCGCACCACGTCTTCGAGCGAGTGATAGATTCCGTTGTGAAAGAAGGTCTTGCGCAGCGCGACGTTGCGCAGCGACGGCGTGCGGAACAGTCCGCAGAATTCGTCGCGTCCCTTCAGATCGGTCCGCTCCGGACCGCATGCGCCGAGATCGTGATAGCGCGGGTCCCGGTTAACCGGCAGCGCGCGGTTGCGCGGCACGCCGATCGCGATCAGCCCGAAGTCGCTGAACTGCGGCGGCGTGCCGTCCTTCGCGCGCTGGCTGATGTGGCACGCCGCGCAATTGCCCTTCTTCTCGTCGTTGAAAAGCGCGAGGCCGTGCAGTTCCGCGTCGGTGAGCTTCGTCCTGCCCGCGAGATACGCGTCGAACTTGCTCGTGTACGGATAGAACTTCTGCGGCACCTGCTCGAACGCTTCCAGCGCGCGTAACGTCGCGGCGAAAGTCTTGTCGTCGCTGTCGAAGACGTTCGCGCCGAACGCGCGGCGGAAGTCGTCGGCGTAAGGCGCCGCCTTCACCGCTGCCGCCACCTTCGCCGGCGTGCTGCCCATCTCGAACGACGACAACAGCGGAATGCGCGCCTGGTCCGCGCCATGATCGACGCGTCCATCCCACGTCAGCCCGCCCGTCGGACCGGCATCGACGCTCTCGTCGCCTTCGTCGTCGGAATCGTGGAAATGCTCGCTGAACGCGGGCACCGCCTGCAAATACCTGAGCGAAGGCACCGCGCGAAATCCCGGCCGATGCATGTCGCTGCCGCCCAGTTGCACCGACAGCCCGTTCGACGGCCCGAACGCGTGATCCGGACTGTGGCACGACGCGCAAGCGAGCTTGCCAGAGCCTGAGAGCGACGGATCGAAGAAGAGCTTCTCGCCGACCGCCGTCATCTCTTTCACGGCCGCGAACACCTGCGAGCGCGACTGGGCTTGCGGCGATGCGCTCGCGGCCTGCGCGGGCGCCGCGTTGGGCGACGCATCCGCGGACGGGTTCGCCGCATGCGAATCGCAGCCGCCGAGCGTGATCGCAAGCGCTGCAAGGAGGAGTGAGGACACGGCGACGGAAAGACGCAACGAAGACATGAGCAGAGGGGCAAATGAAGAGAAGCCGCAGCGTATGACGCGAAGATGTCGATCGCGTGACAGGGCGTGAGCGAGCGCTTACGAACGCGCTACCTTACGCAGCCGAAAGCCGTATTACACGCTCATGTCAAACGCGCTTGCGACACTTGCGGCGCCGGCCACATCCGACAGCGCTTTTTCAAAGCGCGCGACGTGCGCCGGTTCCCCAACACGAGAGACCATTTCAATGAACAAGAAACTCGCCTGCGCCGTGCCGCTCACGGCGCTCGTCGCATTCGGCCTGTCCGCGTGCGGCGGCAGCGACAGCAATCATGCGGATTTGTCGTCGGTGAAGAACATCGTCGTGATCTATGCGGAGAACCGCAGCTTCGACAATCTCTACGGCAACTTCCCCGGCGCGAATGGCCTGCAGAACGTCACGGCGACGAGCGCGGTCCAGCTCGATCGCGACGGCAGCACGCTCGCGACGTTGCCCGCAATCTGGGGCGGCCTGACGGCGAAGGGCGTGACGCCCACCGTCACCGAGGCGATGACGGTGAACCTGCCGAACGCGCCGTTCGCCATCGACGATCCGGCCGGCTTCAATACGTCCCTTTCGACGACGACGCGCGACCTGTATCACCGCTTCTACGAGAACCAGATGCAGATCGACGGCGGCAAGAACGACAAGTTCGCTGCCTGGGCCGATTCGGGCGGCCTCGTGATGGGTCACTACAACACGAACGCCGACAAGCTGCCGCTCTACAAGATCGCACAGCAGTACACGCTCGCCGACAACTTCTTCATGGGCGCGTTCGGCGGCTCGTTCCTGAATCACCAGTGGCTCGTCTGCGCGTGCACGCCGGTCTATCCGAACGCGGACAAGAGCCCCGCGGCCAGTTCAGTTTCGTCCGTCAACGACGACGGCGTCTCGCTCAAGGTCGCGTCGAATTCGCCGGCCTCCGCGCTCGCGGGCATTCCGAAGTTCGTGAACTCGGGCAACCTCACGCCCGACTTTTTCGCGATCAACACGATGCAGCCGCCGTATCAGCCGAGCGGCAACAAGGCAGCGACGGGCGGCGACCCCGCCCTCGCCGACCCGGGCGTCGCGACGACGCTGCCGCCGCAGACGCAGCAGCACATCGGCGATCTGCTGAACAATGCGGGCGTTTCGTGGGCGTGGTACGGCGGATCATGGGGCGCGGCGCTCGCCGATCCGACCGTGATCTACGGCTCGACGAATTCGGTGCCGAACTTCCAGACGCACCATCAGCCGTTCAACTACTTCGCCGATCTGGCGCCCGGCACGGCCAATCGCGCGCAGCATCTGCTCGACGGCGGCACGAACGGCGCCGAGTTCATCAAGGCGATCGACGCGGGCACGCTGCCGGCCGTTTCGTTCTACAAGCCGCAGGGCAACCTGAACGAGCACGCGGGCTACACCGACGTCGCCTCGGGCGATGCGCACATCGCCGATCTGATCGCGCATCTGCAAAAGAGCCCGCAGTGGAAGAACATGGTCGTCGTCGTGACCTACGATGAAAACGGCGGCTTCTGGGACCACGTCGGCCCGCCGAAGGGCGATCGCTGGGGTCCGGGCTCGCGCATTCCGGCGCTCGTGATCTCGCCGTATGCGAAGAAGGGTTTCGTCGATCACACGCAATACGACACGACCTCGATCCTGCGCCTCATCACGCACCGCTTCTCGCTGCCGACGCTGCCGGGCCTCGCTTCGCGCGACTCGGCGCTCGTGGCGAACGGCGGCAAGGCGATGGGCGATCTGACCAACTCGCTCGACTTCTCGCAGTAACGCGGCCGACGCCATGCGTGAAGTGGCCTCGCGCCCGCTTCACGCACCGCTGAACAAGGTCACGAGATTGGCGCCCGCGCGCTCGTTCGCCCGCGCGACGACGCGCGCTTCCAGTTCCGCGAGATGCTCGCGCATCGAAGCGAGCGCGGCGTCGAGCCGGCCGGCTTCGAGCGCGTCGATGAGCCGCGCGTGGTCGTCGGATGCGCAGTTCGATGCCTTCGACGGATCGAACAGCGCCTTGTAAAGCTCCGTCTTCGCGACGAGCTGCGCGAAGAATGCGTGCAGTTCCGGAGCGGCCGCCATCTCCACGAGCAGCAGATGGAACTCGCCCGCGAGCCGCACGCAATCCTCGACACTGCCCGCCTTCAGCGCGCGCGCCTCGCTCTTCACGTGCGCACGCAGACTGCGCTTTTGCTGCGTCGTGAGCGCGCCGCAGAGCGTCACGACGATGCCCGCTTCGATCACTTGCCGCGCGCGATAGACGGCGCGGATGTCGTCTTCCGACGGCGACGGCACGAACGCGCCGCGATTCGCCTCCAGCACCACTTTCCCTTCATAGCCAAGCCGCATCAGCACCTTGCGGATCGTGCCGCGCGTGCAGTCGAAAGCGGCTGCGAGATCGCGTTCGACGAGCTGCGCGCCGGGCGCGAGCTTGCCCTCCAGCAACGCTTTCGTGAGCGCGGCGTGAATGCGCTCGTCGAGGGGAAGATCGCTTGTCGAGGGTTGCTTTCTGGTAGCCATGACCCGTATCAGCGCCTGTTATAAGCTGTATTTCGATGACCGGCATTGTAGCGACTGATGTACCCTCTCCAAAATGGTTGACCAAAAACAGTTAAAATGGTCAACCAGAGAGGAGGGATTTGGTCATATGAAACCGTCTTATTCGATCATCGACGTGCGTCCGTCCGGTGCGGCGCCAGTCGATGTACGGGTCGTCGACGGCGCGATCGCGTCGATCGCGCCGCACGAGCGCGCCGCGCCGCCGGTCGCCGGCGACACCGTCATCGACGGTCAGGGCGCGCTGCTGCTGCCGGGCTTCGTCGAAGGTCATACGCACCTCGACAAGACCACGTGGGGCATGCCGTGGTATCGCAACGCCGTGGGGCCGCGTCTCGTCGATCGCATCGAAAACGAGCGGCACTGGCGCGCGACGAGCGGACATGACGCCGCGCGCGCGTCGCGCTCGCTCGCGCTCGCGTTCCTGCGCGCCGGCACGACGCGCCTGCGCACGCACGTCGACATCGATACCGATGCGCGCCTCGCTCATCTCGATGGCGTGCTCGACACGCGCGCCGCACTCGCCGACGTGCTCGACCTGCAGATCGTCGCGTTTCCGCAATCGGGCGTGCTCGAACGGCCCGGCACGCGCGAACTGCTCGATGCCGCGCTCGCAGACGGCGCCGACGTGCTCGGCGCGCTCGACCCGGCTGCCATCGACAAAGATCCCGCCGCGTCGCTCGACCTGACGTTCGCGCTCGCGACGCGCCATCAGAAGCCGATCGACATCCATCTGCACGAGCCCGGCGAACTCGGCGCGTTCACGTTCGGACTTCTGCTCGATCGCGTCGAGGCGCACGGGCTGCATGGGCGTGTCGTCGTGAGTCATGCGTTTTGTCTCGGCGAGCTGCCGGTGGCGAAGCGCGACGCGCTGCTCGAACGCATCGCACGCGCGGGCGTCGCGCTTTTGACGACCGCGCCCGCTTCGACGCCCGTCCCGCCGCTCAAGGCAGCGCGCGCGGCGGGCGTGACGCTCTTCGGCGGCAACGACGGCATCCGCGATGCCTGGACGCCCTACGGTTCGCCCGACATGCTGGAGCGCGCGATGCTGATCGCGATGCGCTACGACCTGCGCCGCGACGACGATCTCGCCACCGCCTTCGACCTCGTCACGACCGAAGGCGCCCGCGCCTGCGGCTTCGAGCGCTACGGCCTCGCGGCGGGTGCGCGCGCGGACCTCGTGCTCGTCGACGCCGAGACCGTTGCGCATGCGATCACGTCGCGCCCGCCGCGCCGCCTCGTGATGGCGAACGGCACGCTGATCGCGGCGGATTTCTCGCGATGAAAACAGCGCGTTCCGACCTTGCGTGGCTCGCCGTGATCGTCGCGATCGGGCTGAACCTGCGGCCCCTGCTCACGTCGATCAGCCCACTCACCGGCGTGATCCTCGCCTCGACCGGGCTCACGTTCCACGGCGCGTCGCTGCTCACGGGCCTGCCGGTGGTCGCGATGGGCGTCTGCGCGTTCGGCGCGAGCGCGCTGGCGCGGCTCGTCGGCGAGGCGCGCGGCGTGGCGGCGGGTCTCGTTGCGATCATGTGCGCCTGCGCCGCACGGCTGTTCATCGACAGCGGCAGCGTGCTGATCGCCAGCGCGGCGGTCGCGGGCGTCGGCGTCGCGGTGATCCAGGCGCTCCTGCCCGGCGTCATGAAGACGCGTTTCGCGGCGCGCCTGCCGTTCGCGATGGGCGTCTATTCGGCGTCGATCATGGCGGGCGGCGGACTCGGCGCGAGCGTGACGCCAGGCGTCGCCGCGCACGTCTCGTGGCACGCCGGGCTCGCGGTGTGGGCCGTGCCCGCGCTCGTCGCGCTCGCGCTGTGGGGCTGGCTCGTAAGTGGAGATGGCATCGGCGCGGCGAAACCGGCGCGCGCGGCCGATGCGTCGCCTTCGCTTTTCCTCAATCGTCGCGCGTGGCTGCTCGGACTCTACTTCGGGCTGGTGAACGGCGGCTACACGTGTCTCGTGGCGTGGCTGCCAGCGTATTACCAGCAACTCGGCCGCAGCGTGACGCAAAGCGGCGCGCTGCTCGCGATCGCGACTGTATTCCAGGCGTCGTCGGCGTTGCTCCTGCCGATGGCCGCCGCGCGCTCGCGCGACCGTCGTCCGTGGCTTGCGGCCGGGCTCGTCGCGCAACTGGCGGGTTTCGTCGCGTTGCTCGCAGCGCCAATGGCCGCGCCCGTCCTGATCGTCGCGCTGCTGGGCGGCGGACTCGGCGGCGTGTTTGCGCTGACGCTCGTTCTCACGCTCGATCACACCGACGACCCGAGGCTCGCCGCGCGGCTCGTCGCGTTCGTGCAGGGCGTCGGGTTCGTGATCGCGGCGGCGGCGCCGATCGTCGCGGGCATCGTGCGCGATGCGACCGGCGGCTTCACGGTCTCGTGGATGATGCTGATCGCGAGCCTCGTCGCGATGATCGCGCTCACGCTGGTCTTCGCGCCGCACAGTTATGCGCGCGCGATGCGGGGTCATGCGGGGGAGGTGAAGCGGACGAAGGCGCGGCAAACGCGCCGTGTCGTGGAAGAAACGTGAGGGAAGAACGAGGAAACGCTGGCACGGCAGGAGGGACTCGAACCCCCGCCCCTCGGCTTAGAAGGCCGATGCTCATTAGCGTCAAACCCTTGCGGGTATTGACTTGTATCCAGCTTCGAAGAAATTGAGCACAGTTTGAGCACACTGCGTCCTACCGAGAAGGTGGTCGCATGGCAACAATCAGTAAGTACCGTGATGCGTGGAAGTGTCAGGTACGCAAGAAAGGGCTGCCCGCACAGACCCGCTCGTTTCCGACGAAGGCAGAAGCCGAACGCTGGGGGCGCAGCATCGAAGCAGAAATGGACCGGGGCACGTTCCTGCCCGCCAACGAAGCCGAGCAGACCAGTCTGTCGGCCGTACTCGCCCGCTATCTCACCGAAGTGTCAGTGACAAAGCGTAGCGTCAAGAGCGACGAAGGCCGTGCCCGCCGAATAGGCCAGCACCTCGGCTCGTACCGCTTGGTGAAGATTACGCCCGCAGTGCTTGCGACGTACCGCAATGACCGGCTTAAGACGCTTGCGCCTCAGACTGTCGTGCATGACCTGAATCTGATCAACCGCGCCCTGCGCATCGCCACCTCTGAGTGGGGCATTGTCCTGCCTGCTGGCGTTCCCCGTGTCATCAAACCGAAACGCCCCGAAGGACGTGACAGGCGCGTGACGGAGGTGGAGATCGAGGCTCTGATCGCGGGCACCGAGTCACCTGAACTCGCGCTGATCGTCGGGCTGGCCGTGGAGACTGCTATGCGCCGGTCAGAAATCGTGTCTCTGAAGAAGGAACACATCAGCCTAGAGCGCCGAGTCGCGTTCCTACCGACAACGAAGAATGACAAACCGCGCCGAGTTCCGCTGTCCACGCGGGCGCTTTCCGTCATTGAGCAAGCGTGGCCGCTTACGATCAGCGATACGGGGCCGCTCCTGACCATGAGGGCCGACTCGGCAACGAAGGCGTTCGTAAGGGCCGTGCGTCGCGAGCGCAAGCGCCACATAGAGGGATGCAAGAGACGAGGTACGGCTCCCGACCCTCACTTCATGGTTGACCTCAGATTCCACGATCTGCGCCATGAAGCAATTAGCCGTGCAGCCGAGAAAGGTCTGAACGTTATCGAACTTGCTGCGGTGTCGGGACACAAGACACTGTCGATGCTTGGCCGATACACCCATCTCCGGGCAGAAGACCTTGCAAGAAAGCTAGGCTGACGCTGCGGGCGGCAGGCGGGCATCTAGCATGACCGCTCTGCTCGCTGCCGTTAGCGAAGACACAACCTGACGAACTCCGTGCCGGCCGCAGCCATCCCCATGCCAATAGCCAGCGCGCCGCTCGCGGTCAGGACCGGCGGCCACCATCGCTGCTCGCGTTCGGTCTTCTGGATGTCAGCGATCAGCCGCGTTGTCTCTGCTTGGAGTGCGTCGATGTTGGCCTGTGACTGTCGAATGTCCATGTCTCACCGTTTGAATGAGGGACCGCGCAGCCATTCTACGCCGGACGGTTGCGCTCCGTGCCTACCTTCGGTGGCCCGCCTGACGGGAGCGCGCAACAGATGCGCGACGGCAGGGCCGTATGGCATACTGATCCCGCCGAGAAACGGTGGCATGACCGCCCGCACCTGCACCCAGTCATTCATGGAGATACAGGTATGGGCATATTCAGAAACGGCCGGGCGGCGCGTACACCGCCAAGATTCGTCGCCACGGCTTTCCCTCTCAATCACGAAGCTTTCTAACGAGGAAAGACGCTCGGCGCTGGATCACCGAAACAGAGGCAGACATGTCTCGGGCCTGCTTCGTTGATACTGCTGCTGCCCGTCAGATGCTTCTTAGGGACGCGCTCAAACGGTACGCTGCCGAGGAATCTCCCAAGAAGCGCGGAGGCGCGGTGGAGATCACCCGTCTCGCCGCTATGCAGCGCGACTCGATGGCGTCGTACTCACTTGCCACGTTAAAGACTCCGATCATTGCGGCGTGGTGTGACAGACGACTGCTGACTGTCTCAGGCTCCACGGTCAATCGTGACATCAATCTGCTGCATTCGGTCGTTGAGGTGGCGCGTAAGAAGTGGGGCGTGGCGATGTCCGCCAACCCTGTAAGCGATGTTCGTAGGCCCCGGTCTAATCCGAGCCGAGAACGCCGTCTGTCGCTGCCCGAGCAGGCCCTGCTACTGCACGCGTGCCGACAAGCACGCTCGTGGTGGCTTGCCCCAATCGTCGAGCTAGCCATCCACACCGGAATGCGCCAGTCCGAGGTACGAACGCTGCTATGGGAAAACATCGACATGGCCGAGCACCTTGCAACGTTGCCAGCGGCCGCGACCAAAACACTCACCATGCGCACCGTGCCGCTAAACACCCGCTGTATGGCAGTACTCGAAGCAATACGGGGCGCTCGTGGCAATCCGCTGCGCGGACCAGTATTCCCGGACGTTACTCGGGAGGCCGTTAAACACGCCTTCAGCCGGGCACGCAAGCGAGCGGGACTATCGGACTTCCGCTTCCACGATACTCGCCATGAAGCCACGTCGCGCTTCACAGAACTGGGCCTCAGTCCGATTGAGGTCGCGACGATCACAGGTCATAAGACGCTCTCCATGCTCCAGCGATACACACATCTGCGGGCAAAGGACTTAGTCAAGAAGTTGGGTTAGAAGCCGCCCACATCAGAGGACCGAACGCGGGTGAAGCAGCGGCCTCGTGAGAAGCCGCTACTGCACTGCGCTTAGTAAGACCAGCCGTACGCGTTCTTCTGCGGCATGCCTTGCGGCACCTGCTGTCCGTTCGCGTGGTATGCCTTGCTGGTTGCTTTGTCCCGAATGCGGGTGCCGAAGGCGTCAGCCTTCAGGGTGATGTTGAGCGGTGAGCCGTCGTCCTTCTGGAGGTTGAGGTTCATGAGTCCGCCACCGAGGTACTGCCCCCACTGGACGTGGTAGTCGTTCGGGTTGAAGTTCGACATGTCTACGCCGGGGCGGCCCTTCATCTGGTCCGTGGCCGTCTCGTTGATGTACTCGCGCATCGTGTCCTGTTAGAGCGACGAGTTCTGGTTCGCCGTGGCGCCGGGCACCTTCATGACGAAGTCACTCCAGCGCTGCCCCTTGCCCCACTTGCCCGACTCGGACGGGATGATCGCACCGGGCACGAGGTCGGCGTCACCGATCACCTGCTGGTACGCCATCTTCGCCGCGTCGTCATCCGTGAGGTTGAACGCCACCTTCTTCTGCGCCATGAGCGGAGCGATCTGTGCCGCGAGGTTGCGCTTCGCATCCTCCGTCAAGTCCCAGTTCGTCAGGTCGCCCTTGCGGAACGGGTTCCACCACGGGCCGCTCTGGTTCGTCACGTACGCGGCCGCTTCCTTCCGGTCCTGCGCCGTCGCCTGCACCAGCCCGCCGCGCTGATACTGCTTGCGGATCATGTCGAACTGCTGCGGGTCCGTGAGGTTCGCGCCCGAGTCGAGCAGCGCCAGCATCGCCTCGCCCTTGTCGCCAAAGTACGACTTGACCGCCGCTGCACCACCTGGCCCTTGCCTGAGCAACTGGGCGTACTGCGACACCTGCATCTGCTGCGGGGTCGCCGGACCCGTGCCGTCGAAGAAGCTGCCGAGCGTGCTGTTGATGAAGCCAGTCAGCTTGGGCGGGCGCATGTCAGCGTCCCGTGCGTTGCCGCTCGCGTTGATCCAGAAGTTCGACCAGCTATTCGAGTCCGGGCCTTGCAGCACCGCGTCATCGTAGAGGCTGTTCAACTGCTGCACCTGTGCGCCCTCGGGAATGGGCCAGCCCATCAGTGCCTCAGGGGTTCGCCCGGTCCACGCGTTCGTCACCAGCGTCTGCGCCTGCGCGAAATTCAACTGCTGCAATCGGGCCTTCTGCGCAGCAAGGTACTGCCGCCGATTGTTCACGTCCATCTCACGCAGCGTATCCGCGATGCGCTTAGGCGTGAAGGGCACCGTGGCGTCGCCGTATTGCAGCCGCCAGTCCGCGTTGATGCCTTCCATCCGCTGGATGGCGGCGGCATGCCCTTCAGGCGTGGTCGGATAAGGGCTGAACGCCCGCGTCATGCTGAACACCAGCGACTCAGCCGAGTCCAACTGCTTCGCCGTCTCCGGGTTCTTCGCAGCGGCCTGTGCCTCCAGTAGCGGAATCTTGTCGTCGAGGTCCGCCTTCATCTGCGCGTCCATCGACTGATACTCCGGCACGTCGTGCATGGCCCGTACCGCCTGCCAGTTCCCCGCCTTCGCGTTGGCGATGGTCGTGTCCCGCAGAGCGCGCTGGTACGACTCCAGCGTCATGTTCTCGGGCCGGATAAGCTGCGAGCGGAAGTCCGCATGCGCCGCTGCCACGCTCTCGTCGGACGGGTTATTGTCCGCGCTGAGTGTCGCCTGCAACGAGCGGCCTGCCGAGGTGGCGACGTTCGTGAAGCCGTTGTAACTCTGCTCCTGCGTGAACTGCATGTACTGGTTCATGTGCGTGTTCAGCATCTGCGGCAACTGCTCTGCCAGCTTCTGCTGAATCATCGCGTCCGCGAACTGGTCGCCCGTGCCCTGCACCTGAGACATCTTGTTGACGAGGTACTGGCGCACCGCGTCGGGCGACTTCTCCCGAAGCTGCGGCATCGCCTGCATGAAGCTCGTCTGCGCGTCGTTCATCGCCGCGTTTACGTTGTACATCTGCGCGCCCTGCACCGTGGCGTCGGGCCGTACAGCTTCGAGTACCACGGCTGATCCTTGGCGATCTCGTCTAGGGACATGCCCTGCGATGCCATCGCCATGCCGTTCGCGTACTGCTCCTTCTTCTGCCGGTCGATGTACGGCTGGATCATGCCCTGCGTCAGCTTGTTGAACGCTTCGACGTTGATGCCGAGGCCGAGCACGCCTTGCCGCGCCTCAGCCGCAGCCATCGCCGCGTAGTCGGTGCCACCACTAGCGACACCGCCGCTGGACTGCCCGGTGGCCCCAGCGCCGCCTTGAAACGTGGTGGAGGAGCCAGCCGCGCTCTGCGTGCTCTGCTGCTGGACTGCGCCACCGTCTGTGCTCAGGTTGAAGTTGATTCCCATCTGTACTCCTTAGTTAAGTGCCCGGATAGCTGCCGCTTCCGAAAGTTGTGAGGTGGCGCGCCTTCGCCTATTGTTGGATGAAAGTCCGCCGGGGCGGGTCCACCTTACGAGAACCGGGCAAGCACATCCGCCCCCGCCGCTCGCCATTCCTGTATGCGCTTCGTCTGCTCCTCCAACGGGTCGCGCCGGAAAGGCGCTTGGTCCCGGATGCGTTGTCGCAGTAGCGCGATGTCGCGGCTCTCTTGATTCCCGCGTCGGCTCGTCGTCCCAGTACGTCGTGTCATTCGTTTCTCCTCTCTTTCGTGTCAGTTACAGCAGCTTGCCGTCCGGCCCCGCCTCGCGGCCTCGCGCCATGTAGGCAGCGTCTCCGCCGTTCCCCTGTCGCGCTCGGAACGCCTTCGCGTGACGGTCCACCAGTGCCATGCCATAGCGCACGCGCAGCCGTACCGGCAGGCTCTTGTCCTTCCGCAGCGCCAATAGCTCGCCGCTGCTCAGCGCGGCTTCCTCATTCACTGTCTCACTCATTGCTTTCTCCTTGCCCGCTAGGCGAGTCTCCAAAGGGTTTCACTCAGCGCGCCCTGAGGCCCGCCGTACTGTTTGATGGTTGCCGCCAGCGCGGCCCTGTCCAGCTTCTGGAACTGCGGGTTATCCACGCAGCAGCGGTCGTCACCGGAGGTGCGCCAGATGCGAACGTGTTGCCGCCCGCCGACATACGCCACGCCCAGCACTCGCCAGCCGTCCCGCTCGATGTCCGCCCGTGCCAACTCCTGATGCGCTCGCCGGGCCTCTGCGCGCAGCGCGGCCAGCCCGTCCCGAGTGCGGCCAGGCATGGGCCACGCATGGCGCTGCTCCCACGGTCGCCGGGCAAGGTGACAGGTCCAGCAGGAGCCGTCGCGCACGCGGCGGGTACAGCGCCCACAGCGCCCGCACCGGTCGCCGGTGTAGGTCTTCCTGCCGTCCACGTACGCGGCCACCCTGTACGGGTTATGAACCTGCCGAAGCAGGCTCTGCTGACACTGGGTGCAGCCCCGGATGTGCTCGCGGCGGCGCATAGCCTCAGGCGTGCGGCCCGTATTCAGCTTCCCTGTGATCGCCACATGCGGCTGCTGGACCGGCTCGAAGGTGCGGGTGTAGCCTGCCTTCGGACCCCGGCTCACCATGCGCTCCCTGTTGATTGCCCCAGCATAAGGGCCACCTGATCGCACGCCCGCGCCGCGCTCATGCCGCCACGTAGCCCAGTTGCTTGAAGCGGTACGCCTTCAGCAGCGATTCGTTCGCGTCCGCATGCCATGCGCGAATGTGCGCTGGGATCATGTGCTCGACCTTCGCCAGTGCCGCGTACATCGCCCGGTCGCCGTTGTACAGGGACTGCGCGAACGGCGTGCCCTTGTGCGTGCCGATGACTTGGAAGCCCCGCAGCAGATGCGAGTCGCCGTGCTCGGTCGGCTTCACGCTGTCAATCTTGAATTCGTCCACGCGGCGCTCCCAGTCCGCCAGCTTGATAGCGTCCAGATTCGCATTGATGTGCTCAGCCTCAGCCAGCGCGGTGCGGTATTCGTCCTTCGCCGCCATCAGCTTCTCCAGTTGCTCCGCCAGCGGCCGCGCTCGGTCCATCGCCGCCGTCAGCAGCGCCATGCGTGCGCGGGCGTCTTGTTCGTTCGTAGGCAGGGTGAAGGCGGTTTTAATCTTGCTCATGATACGTATTCCTTATCTAATGGGATGTTCCCGCACTTGCGGCGGCGGGCGTCTGCCTGTTCGTTCCTTGCTGCTTCAGAAGCAGTAGCTGACGGTCGTCCCGCCCATACCGCGCTTGTTCGGATCGCGGACGCTGGTAACGACGCCTGCAATATGCGCCGCTCCACTGTGCATGGATGCTCCCATGTGATCGAGGAGGCCATTGACTGCCAGCTTCGCCTCGTGCCCGGTCACATTGCCGTCGCCATCAACGATGCCGATGCGTGCGCCCTCGCATAACCCCCTCCGTCCTGATGCGCCGAGACGAGGTGCATGCCGGTATGGGCAAAGTCCGGCAGTGACGCAGCACGGGTGTGCTCGTCGAGTCGAACGGCGGGGTTCAGCGGTCGCAGGGTGTTGCCGCTAGTGCCACCGACGAAGGGGTTCAGCGTGCCTCGGAATGCTTGACGTTCGTTCTGTTCCATAAATGCTCCTGTGTGTGGGTAGGTACTGCGTGCTGCTCAGAGGCCTTTAGAGGCCCTGTATCGGGTTGCGTCGGCCTGCTTGTCGCGGGGCTTGTATGTGCGGGCTAGATAGCTCGGGAGTGAGCCTGTTGCCGCCTCAATGCCTGCTCGGAAGGCGCTCAGCACGCTCGTGTTTGCTCGAGCCGCGTAGCGCGCTGCCAATTCTCGGATGTCGTCTCGGTTTTCAAGGGGGTGTTGCATTTCAGTCCTCTAGATGTGACGAAGCCCGCGCTGGGCGGGCCTCTGTGTAGTGTCGTAAGCGTTCATGCCGGTAATGTCCACAATGGCGCGGTTGTACGGTCCTGCATAAGTCGATGACGCGTGCGCCGCTCACCGTCGCTGGCCTGCTCACATGCCCGCGTGTCGAATTCGATGAACTGCTGAACGCCAGTCTTCCGCAGTGCCAGCACCGCCTTCAGCGAAATCAGATCACCGCCGAATCGGATGCCCAGCGCATACCACGGCCTCTGGTCGTGTGTTGCCGGGATGCACTCGTACACGTACCTCCTGCCGTCCAGCGTCAGCCCATCCGAATGAAACTGCGTTTCGATGACGGTCTGCGTCGGCTTCGGTCCCGCCGCCCCTGCCCGCACTGCATCACGAATGCTCAACCCATTCGTCAGGTTCACCGAGTCGTAGCCTGCCTCGGCGAGAATCGGCTTCACCACCTTGCGGGCCTTCTCGCTCAATTCACGGCTCAGCCGTGCCGGAGTGAACGGGTTCGACAGGCCTAGCTCGGTCTGGATCAATACAGCCATCTGCTCGCGGTTCCCTCCGGCAAGCTCGGGACGCTGCACCAGCGCCGACGCCAGCACGGTCGGCCATGCCCTGTAACCGTCCACCACATGCACCTTCGTCGTAATGGCAAGCTCGGCTCCGAATTGCTCCCGGTATTCCTTTGTCTGCCGCTCAGCGTGCTGCTGCATGTTCGCTGCTGCATAACCGGCTAACTCCTTTTGCTCGATCAATCTCAATCTCCTATCGTTGGCAGGCAGGTTCCATAGGTTCCATCTTTCTGGCACCCCGCCCCCCTGATTCATCGAACGGTGCGATAAGGGTTTGCGGGCGCGTTCCCGCAACATGTTCCTAATTTATGCACCACCCCTCCCCAGCACGCCTTACCTCGTCTGCCTAATACAGTCCTCGCGCTTTGTGTCTGCTGAGTCCATCGAAATTGAACCTTCATGTAACCAGAAACGACGAAGCCCGCACTGGGCGGGCCTCTCGGTGTCATGCTCGGTAGCCGGTAAGCGGCGGTGGTCGCGGAATATGGATACGAACGGTATTCCGGGAACGTCCCGAGCGTTCAGTGAACGCAAGTCGCCTGAACCTCTACGAACTGGCTGTCCGACTGGCATTCTCCTACCGCCTCCGCCCGGATAAGCGCCTCAATTGCCCGGAGTGCAGCGCCCGCCTCGACTCCGGCCTCCGCAACGGACTGCCACGCCGCAGCGCCAGCCCACGCCGCCCGCACTGCGCGCAGCTCCCTCTCGCCGTCGCTGGCCTGCGGAGGCCAAGGCGCTGTTTGAAGACGCCAGCCTGCGGTATCTGCGACGGTTCCGGCTTCTGCCAGAGTGGGCGGCGACAATGGTTAAGTCCGGTGTAGCGACATTCATCTTGGCCGGTAGTGAGAAGTCGAAGGCGGCGTAGCCCCGGAGACGACGAGCTGCCGGC
>NZ_JARUXL010000001.1:2202605-2352992 GCF_031451455.1 Caballeronia sp. LZ024
AGCGACAACCATGACAACCTGACGCAGCGTCAATCATCCCGACCGACCGGCCAAGATGATTGACGGTAAACCGGACATGCTGCTTGACGGTATCCAGCCAGAGCCTCGTATCCCGCCTCGCCCGCGTCAGCCAGTTCGGTTGCCCGGTCCTCGTATCCCACGTAGAACGCGCTGCGCGCCTCCTCGTCGCTCCAATCCGGGCACACGGTTCCCGAGATAAACGCCCACGCTGTAGCACGGTGCTCTGCCATGCTCGACGGGCGGGCGTCCTCGTCCTCCTTCAACGCCCACTGCCAGTCGGTGTCAGCGAAGAAAGCGCCTTCGTCATACGCCTCGTCAGGCGTGGCGTGGCCCGTAAGGTCTGCGGTGACGGCGACGACGGTAGCGTTCGTGGTTTCGGTGTTCAGTGCGTTGGTCTTCTGGTTCATGATCTGCTTTTACGGTATCGTGCAGGCGCGCTGGCCCGCGTGTTGGATGGTTGCCCGGTCTTTCCCTGCCAAGAGTCAACCGGGTTGCTACGGCGTGCGGTGCCAGCGCCCTAGTCAGCCGATGCCTCCTTAGCCGCCTTCATGATGGTTACATGCGTGGTGCGGTACTCCTTCGCCAGTCCTCGCGCCGTAGCGCCCGCGTCCAGCCGCGCCTTGATAGTTCGCTTCTCCTCCAGCGTGAAGCGTTCGGGCCTGCCACCGACACGGCCCGAGGCGCGTGCTCGCTCCAGTCCTGCGTGCGTCCGCTCCACGATCAGATCGCGCTCGAACTGAGCGAAGGCAGCGAACATGCGGCGCACTAGATCACCGGCTGCGCTCGTCACTTCCTGCACCGGCAGGTCCAGCACGACTACGCGGATGCCAGCAGCGCGGAGGCTCGTCACGGTCGAGTCAACGTCAGCGGCATTGCGTCCGAGCCGGTCCAGCTTCGTCACGACCAGCGTATCGCCCTGCTCCAGCTTCTCGACCAGCTTACGGAATACCGGTCGCTCCATCGCGGGCACCGTGCCGCTGATCGTCTCGGCATGCACTCGGCGCGGCTCTACGTCGTACCCCGCGTGCCGCGCTGCGATCTGCTGGTTCGTGGTGTCTTGGTCCTGCGTGGATACTCGGCTGTAAAGGAATGTGCGCATTAATGTTCCCGGTTATAAAACGTGGATAAAATCGTCGCATGGATAGAAACCCTTTGCAAGAGGTTTCTTACCAAAGTCGCGTGGCCTTCCAACGTGGATGCTTAACGAACGTTTTCTATCCGCGCTGTGGGATCGCCGCTGAGCGGACGGCGCATCTGCTGCGCGTCCTTCGACCATTAGAGAAGTGAAGACACCCATCGCCGCTGTTCAGAGGATCGCTGTCTCCGGCTGTACGAAGGCCGAGACCCGGCATGGACTGTCATCTGCCGTCGCGTGGCACGCCGGCGGAGCAGTCAGGCGCGTGCGCCCGCGATTCTTGACACGCAGGCGAGCGTACGGGGGCGCATGGGCGCGGGCGTGCGGCGTATGTCCCCACAGAAATCCGGGCCAATTTTTGGCCCGTGCTTGGGTGTCCCCGTACAGTGAAACGCAGGAGCTTGTTGTAAGGACCCACTTCCAATGTCCGTTACAAGAAATTACACTTCCAGCGGCCAAACATCAGGTCATATAACGGAGATCAGTAATGAGAGGGCATCTACTTACAGCCGCAGCAGCGGCGGTCATCTTGACGGCGTGCGGCGGTGGAGGCGGCGGCAACCCCTCATCAGCTACGCCCGGCCCGTCAGCGGCCGGGCTCTACACTGGAACTACGGACACAAACCGGCAGGCATCGGTCCTCGTGCTCGACGATGGGCGGGTGTATTCGTTGTATTCGGTTGCCGGTAATTCGAGCATCATCGCGGGCGGCGTCATTGGTACTGTCACGTCCAGCAATGGCACGCTGTCCAATGGCAGCGGCTACGACTACAACCTCGAAGGTCAAGGCGTCAACTCTGTGACGCTCTCCGGCACTTATGCGGCGAAGGCTTCGGCTACCACGTCGATCCAGTACTCGAACGGTTCTAAAGTGACGTTCACGGGCAAGTACGATGCGAGCTACGACACAACGCCGACGCAAGCGACTGTCACCGGCACGTTCAAGGGTGAGAGCGTAACGACGTATGGCACCGATCCAAGCGTCACCATGACGGCAGACGCGAACGGCGCGATCACCGGAACGGGCACCGGCTGCTCGTTCACCGGCTCCATCAAGCCCCACGCGTCGGGTAACGTTTATGACGTAACGATCAACTTCGGCACAGGCGCCTGCGCTTATCCGAACACATCAGCGACCGGCGTTGCGGTGACTGATGGGACGGCGATGCGTGCTGAACTCCAAACGCCCTCAAAAGCTGGCGTGCTGTTCCTAGGGACGAAGCAATAACGATTTTCAAAGCGAGCGGGCCGACGCTCTGTCCGACCGGCTAGCTCGCCTCCGCAGGGCAACTACTAAATCAAGACTGAAAGGCCAATTGAATGAAACGGGGAAAGTTAATGATCGCCGCAGCAGCTTGTGCGGCGCTCGCGGGCTGCGCATCACCTATGGTGTGGAACAAATACGGCGCGACTACAGCCGATTATCAAGTGGACTCTTACGCGTGCGAGAAGGATGCGCGACAGAGCGGATACTTCGGAGGCGGGATATCCGGTGCGATCAACATGCGTGACTTCTTCAAGCACTGCATGGTGGCGCACGGCTGGGCGCTTCAAAAAGCGTAATCAGCCAATCCAAGACGCGTGGTGTCGCTAGCGAGTCGCTTCATCGGCCCACGCGCAACACACCAACCGGGCAGCGAATAACCGCATCGATTTTGGTGCGCTTGCTCAGACCTTTAGCCCGCGCCCAGTAGAATCTAAGACTCCGACCACCTGCGCTGGAGCCGCCTTGCTGCTCGACTTCCTGAACACCGCTGCTACTTACGCTGATCCGCTGTCGAAGATCGCCACTGGATTTGCCGCCCTCGGTGGCGGCTGGCTCTGGTTATCGAAGCTGGCCGCGATACAGGCCGAGGCCATGACTGGCGAATGGACGAATGAGGGTGATGTGTCCGGCCCACCGTGCACGCATTCGGTCAGCCTCACTACCGAAGTCACCGGGCGGCACGTCGGCGGCACAGTGCAGGCGTGGGAGGCCGTCGAGCACTCGCCATACGCAAGCATCTCGGGCTGGCGCTGCGGGCCGTTTATGCGGGTTCGAGTCATCCATGTGCGACAGGGTGAAGTGTCCGTCCTCGGGACGATTACGATGCGGTTCCGACAGCGAGGCCCTATGCGCTTCCTGTCCTTCAGGTACTCGGCACCGAACACGCTGTATCCGAAGCGGGCGGAACTGTGGGACGTGCCGAAGCGGCCGAAGCAGCCACCTTGGATGGAGACATGAGCGGCTTTTAGGACCGATAAGGCGAGCCACGCGAGCCTGACCCCCGGGAGCGTACTTGCTCTGCCGGGACAACGCTGGGACAATTGGCCCCGAAAACCCCGTCAGAAAGCTGTGCCCGCACCTCCCGAGGCACCACCTAACGCGGCTCTCAGTAGGATGCCGGAATCGTGCCACGCCTTGAAGCGGCGCTGCCAGGCCTCACGCGATGGCATCGCGTCTGCCACGGCGCGACTAAAAGATAATTTCGTCCTACCGCTGACGACCGTATTTAGAACAGTAGTCGCGCTTGAAGTCGTAGTGTCGTAGTGCATCTTCGCTAGATCGGTCTGCGCACGTCGAAGACTTCCACTGCCGTGCACACCACGTTCACGACGAACCCGTTAGTTCGCACCGTCAAAGCTGCCTTATCAGAGCGTGCGCTCCTCGGTCAGTCCCATAGTAGAATTCGAGCACATTTTGAGCACACTGAACTGTGCTCACTTGTTTTCAACCTGCGCAGTGCGCTCGACTTAAGTATTTGATTTCTAGGAAAACGCTGGCACGGCAGGAGGGACTCGAACCCCCGCCCCTCGGCTTAGAAGGCCGATGCTCTATCCAGCTGAGCTACTGCCGCGTCGCAAGCGAGCGAGGATTTTACCTCATCAGCGACGGCCCGGGCGCGGCAAGGCGAACCCGGGCAAGCGCGTGCGCGTCAGACCGGCTGCGGATGCAGCATGAACCACCCCAGACAGAACGCTCCCGCGATCACGCAATACACGCCGAACGACGCAAGCCGCCCGCGTCCTTCGAAGTAATGCATGAGAAACCGCACGCTCAGATACGCGGCGATGCCGGTCAGCACGCCGCCGAGCAGCGCATCGCCCAGTTGGCCGGGCGCGTGAAAGAGCTTCGGCAGTTCGAGCACGCCGGCCGCGAAGATGATTGGCGTGCCGAGCAGGAACGAAAACTCCGCCGCCTTTTCCGCCGTCATGCCGGCGCCGACGCCCGCGATCATCGTGAGGCCGCTGCGCGAGAATCCCGGCACGAGCGCGCCGATCTGCGCGAGACCCACGAGAAACGCCTGGCCGAACGTGAGCTGCTCGGGCGCGCGCCTCGCGCGGGCGCGCTGCAACCGGTCGCCGAGCCACAGCAGCACGCCGTTCACCATCAGCGCCGCCGCCACGATGCGCAGATCATGAAAGATCGCTTCGATGCGCTTTTCCAGCAGCAGTCCGACGATGCCCGTCGGAATCGTGCCGATGATCAGCGCCCACATCATGTGGCCGTGTTCGTTGCGCCGTCCGCCGAGCGAAGCGAACCAGCCGCCGATCAGCTCGACCCAGCGCGTGCGGAAATACCAGAGCAGCGCGAATGCGGTGCCGAGATGCAGCGCGACCAGGAACGGCAGCAACTGAGGCGCGTGCTTGTCGATGTGCATCCCGAAGAGGCCGGGCACGAGGAGCGTATGGCCGAGGCTGCTGACCGGAAAGAGTTCGGTCACGCCTTGCAGCACGCTTAGAAAAATCAGAAACCACAGAGTCACGCGTCGATCCTTTTGACGTTACGAATGGAGGACGCGTCGTGCGAATCCCGTCGTCCGTCGCGCTGCCCGACGGGCAACGGAACGATCGAATGCGCAAAATGGGGATGTGGAACGGCACGGCGCGCGAAAAATCGCACCGATTATGCCGGTGGCGAAATCGAGCGCCAAGCGTTTAGGTCAATCAACATCCGCCGACAGTCAAACGTCGGCAAAACGGATTTTGCAGTAATTGGAGACGAATGAAACCGAAAGGAAATGCGCTTCGCCGCGCACGCATTTTCGTGTGCGTCGCACGCAAAGGGCCAGGTTTCAGGGCATGAGCTTGTATAGGAACAGCACGGTACTCGCGCCGAAAAGCCCGAACATCGCCAGAGCCATCGTCATTGCCAGATCCATGCTTCGCTCCTCGTTCTGTCTGATAGGCAACACAGCACAGAATAACAACACATCGAGGAGGCGGACGTCAGTCGCTGTTTTCCCGAGAAGGGTTTCCCCGTAGAAAAATCCACGGCAGAATCTGCGAGTCTGCAACGACCTCTCACGCCGTCACCACGCCCTCCGGAGCGCTCAAACCATGTCATCCGAGCAAGACATCATCGATATCACGCGCGACGGCGCCTCCATCTCGCTCGCCCCGCAGGCGGGCGGCCGGCTCATGACGTGGCGCGTCGGCGGCGAACCGGTGATCCACTGGCCGGCCACACCCGACTGGTCGCAGCCGGCGAAGATCCGCGGCGGCAATCCGCTGCTGTTTCCGTTCCTCGGACGCCATTTCGTCACGGGCGAGATCGGTAAATGGCGCGACCCCGACGGCGTGATCCACGATCTGCCGACGCACGGCTTCGCCCGCAGCCTGCCCTTTTCGACCACGAAGGACGCGGACGGCCACGGACTGCGCATGACGCTCGTCGACAGCGACGCGACCCGCGCCGGCTATCCGTTCGCGTTCCGCTTCGAGGCGGCGTACCGGCTCGTCGATGCGAACACGCTCGACGTGGAGCTGACGACGTCCAATCCGGGCGAAGTCGCGCTGCCCTACTACGCCGGCCATCACTTCTACTTTCACCTGCCGCACGACCAGCGCGCGTCGAGCAGTGTCGAGCTGCCGCGCACCGAGCAGCGCCATCAGCTGCCGGACGGCTCGATCAGCGAAGCGGTGCCGGGCGCGCCGCGCTATACGCTCGACGATCCTTCCATCGTCGACCGTTTTCACTGTTTCACCGGGCCGTCGGACCAGCCGGTGCGGCTCTTCATGCCAAGCCTTAAGCGCATGGTCAGCTTCGAGCTCGACCAGCCGGACTCGGTGCCGTGGTACGCGGTCACGACCTGGACCGAGGCCGATACTTCCGATTTCTACTGCGTCGAGCCGTGGATCGGCCTGCCCGACGCGATCCACAACGGCCGCGGCCTGCGCTGGCTCGCGCCCGGGAAGACGGAGTCGGCGTCGCTGCGGCTCGTCGTATCGCCGCTGGATTGAGCGTCGGGCGCGGGCGTCGACGGGACCGCGCGCGGCGCCTTTTCGCGGCCGGACGAGCGAAGACGGTAAAATCCGACGTTTGGACCGCCGCGCACCTTTTGCACGCGGCGGCGCTTCGCGAGGTCTAACGTTGGCAACAAGAATTCGACGGCTCCTCTGCGCCTCGCTGGTCGCAGTGTTCGCCGCATGTGGCTCGGCGCCGGTCGGGCCGGGCTTTTATCGCGTGGAACGGGGCGACACGGTCTCGAAGATCGCGCGGGAAAACCGCACCTCCGTGCAGAACATCGTGCGCTGGAACGGGCTTGCCAATCCCGACGCGATCGAAGTCGATCAGGTGCTGCGCGTCGTGCCGCCGGCAGGCATGGCCGCCGCGCCGCGCCCGGCTCCCGCGTCTTCGGCGAGCCGTGGCGACACCGCACCCGATCCCGCGCCCGCGAAGGCGCCCGCGATGTCGCTCGTCTGGCCCGCGCAGGGCGAAGTGATCCGCACGTTTGACGGCAAGACGTCGAAGGGCATCGACATCGTCAATGCGCCGGGCACGAAGGTCGTCGCGGCGGCGGGCGGGACGGTCGTCTACGCGGGCAACGGCTTGCGCGGCTACGGCAACATGCTGATCGTGAAGCACGATTCGGAGTACCTGACTGCGTATGCGCACAATCGCGCGCTGCTCGTGAAGGAAGGCCAGACCGTCGCGCAAGGCCAGCAGATCGCGGAAATGGGCGATACGGACTCGAACCGCGTGATGCTGCACTTCGAGTTGCGCTATCTGGGCCGCTCGACCGATCCGTCGCGCTATCTGCCCGCGCGCTGAGCGCCGGCGGCGCTCATACGGAAGTTACGCGACACATGACAAGGAAAGTTTCGATGAAGAGGATGAACCGAGCCGCGCTTCTGGCGGCGCTGGGTGCGATCGCGACGCTCGCCGGCTGCGCGAACACGTCGACCATGACCTATCTGCCTTCGGGCGATACCGGCTTCGCCATCAACTGCAGCGGCAGCGATGCAAGCACAAGCTGGGCGGAGTGTTACAAAAAAGCCGGCGAGACGTGCGGCGCCTATGGCTATGACGTCGTATCGAAGGACACCGACAACGGCGCGACGGCGGGCGGCTCGGTGGGCGGCATCTTCGGGGCGAACATCAAGAATCGCTCGATGGTCATTCGCTGCAAGCAATGACGCCTGCGTGGCCCACGAGCATGGCGCGCAGCCGTAGATGGCCGCTCAAGCCGGGGCTGACGCGGCGGGGTTTGGGCGCCTGCCAGTGACCCGAGAGCGGGTCGATATGCGCCGCGAATGCGACGAGCGCCGCGAGCGCGAACGGGCAAAGCGCGATGAAGATCCAGAGCAGGTGCATGATCGATACAGCCGACGACGAATGGTCCGATCATAACCGCAAGGCAAATATTTCGCTTAGGGCAGAACGCCTAGGCCAAACGCACGGGAATATTTACGCGATCTTTCAGAGACGTCGTGTCGCATCGCGTTACGCTCCGATACAAGCGCACACAACGTCGCGAACAACGGCGCCCTAGAATTCGTTCCAGCCCGTGCATTCTCTGCGCGAACAGTCCGCGCGGGTCAGAGGCCCCGGCGTGCCCGCGTCGGGGCTTCGCCATTTCCAGCCTACGATTTTATGCGAAGGAGCCGCTATTCCGACTTGTCCGGCGCGATCAACATGACGGGCGGACGCGTGTCGGTGGGCACGCCCTTGTAATCCGGCGGGTCCTGCGGCGGACGATGTTTCGGCTGAGTCGACGAATCGGCGCATGCGCAGAGCACGAGCGACACGGCAGCGAACAGAACGATACGGAGCATGGCGTTTCCGGAAGTCGCCGCATTGAACGGCGAAGAAAAACAAAGGGGTTACAAGCCGAAACTTGTAACCCCTTCTTGTACGGTGGTCGGAGCGATAGGATTCGAACCTACGACCCTCTGATCCCAAATCAGATGCGCTACCAGGCTGCGCTACGCTCCGACAAGCCGCAGATGATAGCGTTTTCCCGCACCCCGCGCAATGAAAAGCGACCCCCACGCTTCGCGACACGCAAATCGAGCGCGCCGACGGGCACACATCGCCCGCTCGGCGGTCGAACGGATCACACCAACGGATCACACCCACGGAGACACTCGATGAACCTCATTCTCTGGCGTCACGCGGAAGCCGAGGACCAGGCGGCGAGCGACCTCGCCCGGCAGCTCACCCCGCGCGGACGCAAGCAGGCGCAGGCAGTCGCCAAGTGGCTGCGCGCGCGCCTCGACGACGACGCCCTCTTCCTCGCCAGCCCCGCGACCCGCACGATCCAGACGGCCGAAGCATTCGGCGACCGCTATCGCGTCGTGCCGTCGCTCGCGCCAGGCGGCAGCGCGCAAGCCGTGCTCGACGCAGCCGGCTGGCCGGACGGCATCGCGGAAACGGTGGTCGTGGTCGGCCATCAGCCGACGATGGGTTATGTCGCTTCGCTGCTGCTCTCCGGAGAGGAAGCCGAGTGGTCGGTCAAGAAAGCGGGTGTCTGGTGGTTCCAGCAGCGTTCGCGCGGCGGCGACGGGCACGTCGTCCTGCGCGCGGTGGCGAGTCCCGACCTGCTCTGAGCTTGCAGCACGCCGCGCCGCACCTGACGATCGCTTTCATCGAATCGTCATTGCGACGCCATGCGAGCGTCACGCGCGATTACTACATTGGCGGACTCAAGCCTCCTATCGGGGAACGCCAATGCAAGATTCAGCCACGCCCGCGCTGCCGAAGAAGGCGCATTCAACGCTTCTCCACGACGCGCGCCGCCGTCTGCCGCGCGCAGCGGAAACCGTCGCCGGTCAAGAGCGCCTGCAGGTCGCCTGGGCCCGCACCGACGACGCGCTGCGCGAAGCCCAACGCCTGCGCTACCGCGTGTTTTCCGACGAAATGGGCGCCCGCCTGACGGGTCCCGCCGGCCTCGACGTCGATGCGTTCGACGCCTTCTGCGATCACCTGCTCGTGCGCGATCTCGATTCGCTGAAAGTGGTCGGCACCTACCGCGTGCTGCCGCCGCACCAGGCGGCGCGTGTCGGCCGGCTCTACGCCGAAAGCGAATTCGACGTGTCGCGCCTCACGCATTTGCGGCCGAAGCTCGTCGAAGTGGGCCGTTCGTGCGTGCATCCCGACTATCGCAACGGCGCGGTCATCATGTCGCTGTGGGGCGGGCTCGCGACCTACATGATGCAGAACGGCTACGAGACGATGCTCGGCTGCGCGAGCGTCGGCATGGTCGATGGCGGGCACTACGCCGCGAACCTGTATTGCTCGCTCGCCGCCGACGCGCTGACCGCGCCCGAATACCGCGCGTTTCCGCATACGCCGCTGCCGGTCGAGGAATTGCGCACGGGCGTCGACGTGAGCCCGCCGCCGCTCGTCAAGGGCTACCTGCGTCTGGGCGCGAAGATCTGCGGTGCACCCGCCTGGGATCCGGACTTCAACACGGCGGACTTCCTCACGCTCTTTCGTCTCTCGGACATCAATGCGCGCTACGCGCGCCACTTCATGAGCGACGCGAACGCGCGCTGACCGGCGCGGCCTTCGCATCGGCGACGCGGCTATCAGTCGTCCGTATAAACCACGCGATAGGGCCGCCCGATCTTCTCCCACTCGGCCGTTTCCTGCACGAGGCTGTAGTCGGTGAGCGGATTGTTCGCGACCCAGTCGTTCGGCAGACGCACGTCGAAGCCGCTTGCCGCCTGCTTGACCTCGATGCTCGGCAGGCCCGCATCGGTGCGCCTACGGCATAGCAGCGACGCGAGCCGCAGGCAAAAAAGCAGCGTCCAGTCGACGTCGCGCGAATGCGAAAGCTTGCCGAGCTTGCCCGCGTGTCCGAGCACGAGCGCCGCGAGCCGCGCCTGATCGGTGCGCGAGAAGCCGGGCATGTCGGCGTGGGTCGCGATGTACGCCGAGTGCTTGTGATATGCGCTGTGCGCGATCGACAAGCCGATCTCGTGCAGCGCCGCCGACCACGCGAGAAACATGCGGTTTTCCCCGCGCCGCTCGGCATCGGGTTCGTCGAACTGGTCGTAGAAGCGGATCGCCAGCTCCGCGATGCGGTCGGACTGCGCGGCATCGACGGCATAGCGGCGCTTGAAGCCTTCCACCGTGACCGTGCGCATGTCCTCGTGCTGCGAGCGCCCGAGCAGGTCGTACAGCACACCGAGCCTGAGCGCGCCGTCGGTGGTGTCGACGTAATCGATGCCCAGCTCCTCGAACACGCCGAGCATGATCGACAGGCCGCCCGCCAGCACCGGAATGCGGTCGGGCTTGAGCGCCACCAGCTTCAGCCGGTTCACGTTCTCCGCCTTGATGAGCGCGCGCTTCAGCCTTTCCAGGCCGCCGCGCGAAATGCCGTGCGTGATGTCGGGATCGTTGAAGCCGTTCGCCTCGACGAGTTCCGCGAGCGCGCGCGCCGTGCCCGACGAGCCGATCGCCTGATCCCAGCCGGTATGCTTGTACTCGGCCGAGATGATCTGGATCTCGCGCTTCGCGGCAAGTTCGGCCTGACGCATCGTGTATTCGTCGACGTTGCCCGCCGGGAAGAACTGCCGGCTATGGCTCACGCAGCCGATATAGAGGCTTTCCATGTGGATCGGCGTGTAGTGCGAGCCGATGATGAATTCCGTCGAGCCGCCGCCGATGTCCACCACGAGGCGCTTGCCCGCGCTCGCCGGCACCGAATGCGCCGCGCCCGCGTAGATGAGGCGGGCTTCCTCGCGGCCCGCGATCACTTCGATCGGGAAGCCGAGCGCGGCTTCTGCCTCGACAATGAAATCGCCCGCGTTCTTCGCCACCCTGAGCGTGTTGGTCGCGACCGCGCGCACATGATCCGGATGGAAGTCGCGCAGCCGTTCGCCGAAGCGCTTCAACGCATCCCAGCCGCGCAGTTGCGACGCGCGGTCGAGATATTTGTCGCGCGAGAGGCCCGCGCCGAGGCGCACCGGCTCGCGCAGCGCATCGACCTGATAGATCTGGCTGCCGGCCTCCGTCTCCTCGACGCGTCCGACGATCAGCCGGAAGCTGTTCGAACCCAGGTCTACGGCGGCGAGAAGATGCGGTTGAATGACCATCGGATATCCAGGATTCATGGGAAAGGAACGCCTCGCGGCGCCGCACCAATTCTAATCCAGCCGAGCGCTCAGGCGTCGGGCACCCGGCGGGCCCCGCCGCGCACAGGCGACGCTATTCCCAATCTGCGTAGAATTTGTGACACTGACAGTGTCACGAAAACTTAATCTTACTGTGAGACTATCCGAACGTCCGTTTGCCCTTTCGATAGACCCTCCACTGACCTCGTCGATGTCCATACGCTATCCGCTATTCAACCGCGAGCTGGGCATCCTGGGATTCAACGAGCGCGTGCTGGCGCAGGCCGCCGATACCGCCGTTCCTCTCCTCGAACGTCTTCGCTTCATCTGCATCACGAGCAGCAATCTCGACGAATTCTTCGAAGTCCGCATGGCGGGCCTGCAGGAGCAGATGCGCGACAACCCCGGCTCGCTGTCGCCGGACGGCATGTCGCTGCAACATGTGTACGACCTCGTGGTCGAGCGCGCGCACCGGCTCGTGCGCCAGCAGTACGTGATGCTGCACGACACCGTGATTCCGGCGCTCGAAAGCGAAGGCATTTACTTTCATAACGCCGAGGCGTGGACCCCGCAGCAGACCGAGTGGGCGCGCGAATACTTTCACAACGAGCTGTTGCCGGTGCTCACGCCGATCGGTCTCGATCCGGCGCATCCGTTTCCGCGCGTGCTCAACAAGAGCCTGAACTTCGTCGTCGAACTGGAGGGCAAGGACGCCTTCGGCCGTCAGGCAATGATGGGCATCGTCCAGGCGCCGCGCGCGCTGCCCCGCCTCGTGCGCATGCCCGAGGCGCTCTCGGGTTATCCGCACGGCTTCGTGCTCCTGAGTTCACTGATGCAGCGCTTTGTCGAAGAGCTGTTTCCGCATCTGAACGTGCGCAGCTGCAATCAGTTTCGCATCACGCGCAACAGCGAGCTGTTCGTCGACGAAGACGAAATCACCAACCTGCGCGTTGCGCTGCAGGGCGAACTGCCGGCGCGGCATCTGGGCAACGCGGTGCGGCTGGAAGTGTCGGCGGAGACGCCGCCGCACATGGTGCGGCGCCTGCTCGACGAGAGCCAGTTGAACGAACGCGACTGCTATCGCGTGAACGGTCCGGTGAATCTCGTGCGGCTGATGCAGTTGCCCGAGATGGTGGACCGGCCCGACCTCAAGTTCGTGCCGCACATTCCGTCGATACCCAAGAGCATCGCGAACGCATCGAATCTCTTCGATGCGATCGATCAGGGCGATGTCCTGCTGCATCATCCCTACGAGAGTTTTCAGCCGGTACTCGAACTCTTGTTGCAGGCCGCGAAGGATCCGCAGGTCGTCGCGATCAAGCAGACCATCTATCGCACCGGCACCGATTCGCCGCTGATGGACGCGCTGATGCAGGCCGCGCGCAATGGCAAGGAAGTAACGGTGGTGGTCGAACTGCTTGCGCGCTTCGACGAAGAGACGAACATCAACTGGGCGTCGCAGCTGGAAGCGGTCGGCGCGCATGTGGTGTATGGCGTGGTCGGCCACAAGTGCCACGCGAAGATGATGCTGATCGTGCGGCGCGTGTCGCAGGGCGGCAAGCTCATGCTCAAGCGCTACGTGCATCTGGGAACGGGCAACTATCATCCGCGCACGGCCCGTCTTTATACCGACTTCGGCATGTTGACCGCCGACCAGCAACTCTGCGAAGACGTGCATCACGTATTCCAGCAGCTGACGGGAATCGGCGGCGAGATTCCGCTGCATCAGATCTGGCAGTCGCCGTTCACGCTGCATGCGAAGCTGATGGATGCGATCCACGCGGAAGCCGAGCATGCGCGCGCGGGCAGGAAGGCGCGCATCGTCGCGAAGATGAATGCGTTGCTCGAGCCTTCGGTGATCGCGGCGCTCTACGAGGCATCGCAGGCGGGCGTGAAGATCGATCTGATCGTGCGCGGCGTGTGTTCGCTCAAGCCGGGCGTGGAGGATCTGTCGGAGAACATCACGGTGCGCTCGATCGTCGGACGATTTCTGGAGCATCACCGCATCTTCTACTTCTATGCGCACGGCAACGAAGACGTCTATCTGTCAAGCGCCGACTGGATGGATCGCAACTTCTTCCGGCGTGTGGAGGTGGCGTTTCCGATCCGCGATCGACGGCTCAAGCGGCGCGTGATCGCGGAAGGCTTATCGGTATTTCTCGGCGATAACCAGACGGCCTGGCTCATGCAGAGCGATGGACATTATCGGCGGCGGCGGCCGGGGAAAGCGATGCGTAATGCGCAGTTGGGGTTGCTCGCGAAGTTTTGTTCTTGAGTGGACAGCCGCGGGTTTGGTTTGTGCATCAAACCGCGACAGACTTCCTCAACGCCGTCCGCGCGACCGGAAACCGTACACTGAACGTGCTCCCCCGCCCTTCCTCGCTCTTCACATCGAGCTCCGCGTGATGCCGTTGCAGCACATGCTTGACGATGGCGAGCCCAAGCCCCGTGCCACCCGTATCCCGCGAGCGGCTGCGATCCACCCGATAGAACCGCTCCGTCAGCCGCGGAATGTGCTCCGCAGGAATGCCGAGCCCGCTGTCGCGCACCGAGAACACCGCGCGATCCTGCTCGCGCTGCCACGTCACGTCGATCGTGCCGCCATCAGGCGTATAGCGAATCGCGTTCGTCACGAGATTGGCAAGCGCGCTCACGATCTCCGTCTCCGCACCCGCGACCGTCAGCGCTTCGTCGCTGTGAAAAGTAATGCGATGCCGCCCCGCCGACAGATTGTTCGCGTCGTCTTCGAGATGGCGCATCACTGCGCGCATGTCGAGCAGTTCGTCGCCCGGCGGCCGCATGTCGCCTTCGAGGTTCGCGAGCACCAGCAAGTCGCGCACGATGTTCCTCATCCGCGATGCCTGCTGATCCATCATCTCCAGATAGCGCGCGCGGTCCGCCTCGGTTAGCGGCAGTTCGCGCATCGTCTCGAGAAAACCCGATAGCACCGTGAGCGGTGTCTTCAATTCATGCGAGACGTTCGCGACGAAATCGCGCCGCATCGAATCCGTGCGCTCGAGCTCCGTGATGTCCTGCGTGAGGATCAGCTTGCGATTGTCGCCATAGGGAAAGACCTGCACGGAAAGCGTATGCCGACGATTCACGCCCATCGCGCGCATGATCAGCATCTCTTCGTAATGATGCGAATTCAGATAACGCACGAACTCGGGGCGGCGCACCAGATGCGTGATGTGCTGGCGCAGGTCGCGCTTGGCGTCGAGCCCGAAATGCGTCTCGGCGATCGCGTTGCACCACTCGATCTGATCGTGGTCGTCGAGCATCGCGACGCCGTTCGGCGACGCCTGGATCGCCTGGATGAAGCGCGAGTGCTGCTGCTCGACCTGACGCACCTGCGCATGCCAGCGCTTGGCAAGCTTGTGCAGCCGGTAGTAGATCTCGCCCCAGATGCCGAGCGCGCTCGGCACTTCGCCGTAGACGGGCGCATCGAGCAGACGCCACAGACGTTGCGTGTGATAGGTGCCGAAGAAGCTCTGCACGACGAGCATCACCACCGCGAATGCGAGCGCGATGCGCACGCCGAAGAACGCGCCGACCAACGCGCTCAGCGCTGCGAGCAACGCGAGGGACACGATGGAACGCGTCCAGATGATATTCATGGTCGGTGGGGTCGAAAGAATGAAAGATGCAGAGCGGTGAAGGCTCAGGCGCTCTTGGCGAGCCGGTAGCCGCTGCCCCGCACCGTTTCGATCATAGCATCGCAGCCCGCCGGCTTGAGGGCCGCGCGCAGGCGCTTGATGTGCACATCGACCGTGCGTTCTTCCACGAAGACGTGATCGCCCCACACCTGATCGAGCAGTTGCGTGCGGCTGTGCACGCGCTCCGGATGTGTCATGAAGAAATGCAGCAGCCGGAATTCGGTCGGACCGAGATCGAGCTTGATGTCGTTGCCCGAGTGACTCGCGGCCACGCGATGGGTCGCCGGATCGAGCCGCAAGCCGTTGATCGCGACGACGTCTTCCGTCAGCTGCGGCGCGCGCCGGCGCAGCACCGCCTTGATGCGCGCCATCAGTTCCTTCGGCGAGAACGGCTTGGTGACGTAGTCGTCGGCGCCGATCTCGAGTCCGAGCACCTTGTCTTGTTCGTCGCCGCGCGCGGTGAGCATGATGATCGGGATGTGCTTCGTGCGCTCGTTGTTGCGCAGCTCGCGCGCGAACGTGATGCCGGACTTGCCCGGCAACATCCAGTCGAGCAGCACGAGGTCGGGCAGCACGTCGCTGATCAGGTTCTGCGCCTGCTCCGCGTTGTACGCGCGGATCGGGCAGTGTCCCGCATGTTGCAGATTCACCGAGATCAGTTCGGAGATCGCGGGTTCGTCTTCGATAACGAGGATACTGCTGGGCATCGGCACCTCTGTGACCTTTTGCTTGAAATGAGATTAGC
The DNA here is from genome assembly GCF_031451455.1 of Caballeronia sp. LZ024. Lineage (NCBI taxonomy): Bacteria > Pseudomonadati > Pseudomonadota > Betaproteobacteria > Burkholderiales > Burkholderiaceae > Caballeronia > Caballeronia sp. LZ024. Next base: position 2,218,486 of record NZ_JARUXL010000001.1, read on the forward strand.
TGAGCGCTTCACGTTCGAGCTGGTCGCGCGGAACGTGCCGCACGTCGGTTCCCTTCACGATATAGATGATGAATTCGGCGATGTTCTTCGCGTGATCGCCGATCCGCTCCACCGCCTTCGCGATGAACAGATAGTCGAGACCCGCGGAGATCGTGCGCGGATCTTCCATCATGTACGTGATGAGCTTTCTCACGAACGCGCGGAATTCCTCGTCGATGGCTTTGTCGTCGCGCACGATCTGCGCGGCCGCGACCGTATCGAGGCGCGCGAACGCGTCGAGCGCGCGGCGCAAAATCGTCACCGCCATCTCCCCCGAGAGCTTGATCTCGGCGATGTTGACCGTGCGGCCCGCGCCGTCCTCGTTGATGCGCTTCACGCGCTTCGCGATCTTCTCGGCTTCGTCGCCGGCGCGTTCCAGATTGGTGATCGTCTTCGAGATCGCCATCAGAAGGCGCAGGTCGCGCGCGGCCGGCTGACGGCGCGCGATGATGTTGCTGCACTCCTCGTCGATCTCGACTTCCATCGTGTTCAGGCGCACTTCGGCCGCGATCACCTGGTCGGCGACGCCGATGTCGAACGTATTGAGCGCCTGCATCGCGTGGATGATCTGCGACTCGACGAGACCGCCCATTTCCAGCACTTTCGACGATACCGCATTGAGGTCGGCGTCGAACTGGCTCGACAGATGCTTATCGGACATGTATTGCTCCTGTAGTCCCTTCTCTTCGGCGGTTAGCCGAACCGTCCGGTGATGTAGTCTTCCGTTTCCTTGCGGGCGGGCTTGATGAAGATCTTTTCGGTGTCGCCGAATTCGATCAGCTCGCCGAGGTACATATAGGCAGTGTAGTCGGAACAACGCGCCGCCTGCTGCATGTTGTGCGTGACGATCACGACCGTGTAGTCGTTCTTCAGCTCCGCGATCAGCTCTTCGATGCGGCCCGTCGATATCGGGTCGAGCGCCGAGCACGGTTCGTCGAGCAGCAGCACTTCCGGACGGATCGCAATGCCGCGCGCGATGCACAGACGCTGCTGCTGGCCGCCCGACAAGCCATAGCCGCTTTGCTGCAGCTTGTCCTTCACTTCGTTCCAGAGCGCGGCCTTGGTGAGCGCCCACTCGACGCGATCGTCCATTTCCGAGCGCGAAAGCTGTTCGAACATCTTCACGCCGAACGCGATGTTGTCGTAGATCGACATCGGAAACGGCGTCGGCTTCTGAAACACCATGCCGACGCGCGCCCGCAACAGCGAAATATCGCGGCGCGTGTCGAGCAGGTTCTCGCCGTCCATCAGGATTTCGCCCTCGGCGCGCTGCTCCGGATAAAGCGCGTACATCTTGTTGAACGTGCGCAAGAGCGTGGACTTGCCGCAACCCGACGGCCCGATGAACGCCGTCACCTTCTTCTCGGGAATGCGCAGGTTGATGTTCTTCAGCGCGTGATACTTGCCGTAGAAGAAGTTGAGATCGTTGACCTCGATCTTCGGCTTCATCGAATCGGCGGGCTTCGCGCTGTGCGTCGGCTTGAAGCTGCCGGGCACGGGGCCGCGTTCGACCGGCGCGTCGGTCTTGTCTTCGACCGCGTTGACATTCAGGTGGCTGACACCACTCGCAACCGTGTTCATGGAATCACTCCGCCTATTTTTTCGAAAGGATCGTGCGTGCGAGCACGTTGAGACCCAGCACGCCGAGCGTAATCAGGAAAACGCCGGCCCACGCGAGCGACTGCCACTGCGGGAACGGACTCATCGCGAACTTGTAGATCGTGACCGGCAGGTTGGCGACCGGCTGGTTCATGTTCCACGAGAAGAACTGGTTCGACAACGCCGTGAAAAGGAGCGGCGCGGTTTCGCCCGCGATGCGCGCGACCGCGAGCAACACGCCCGTCACGATCCCGCCGACCGACGCCTTCAGCGTGATCGACAGAATCATCTTCCACTTCGGCGTGCCGAGCGCGAACGCGGCTTCGCGCAGCGCGTTCGGCACGAGCTTCAGCATGTTCTCGGTCGTGCGGATCACGATCGGAATCTGCAAGAGCGCGAGCGCGATCACGCCCGCCCAGCCCGAGAATCGCCCCACTTTCGCGACGACGAGCGCGTAGACGAAAAGACCGATCACGATCGACGGCGCCGAGAGCAGGATGTCGTTGATGAAGCGCGTGATGCTCGCGAGCCAGCGCTTCTGCCCGTATTCCGCGAGATACACGCCCGCCAGGATGCCGAGCGGCGTGCCGATGAACGTTGCGAGCACGACCAGCATCAGGCTGCCGACGATCGCGTTCGCGAGACCACCGCCGTCGGTGTTGGGCGGCGGCGTCGACTGCGTGAAGAGTTCGACCGACAATCCGCCGATGCCGAGCTTGAGCGTCGTGAACAGAATCCACACGAGCCACAAGAGGCCGAAGGCCATCGCGGCGAGCGACAGCGTGAGCGCGATCGCGTTCTTGCCGCGGCGGCGGCGTTGCAGGCGCTCGCGCGTGGCGTCGGACGCGTCCGTATTGATGTAAGTAGGCTGGCTCACTTGGAACCCTCTCCTTTTTCGAGGCGAAGCAGCATCACCTTCGATATCGCCAGCACGAAGAACGTGATCACGAAAAGAATCAGTCCGAGCTCCATCAGCGCCGACGTGTGCAGGCCCGGGCTCGCTTCGGCGAATTCGTTCGCAAGCGCGGACGTGATGCTGTTGCCCGGCGAAAAGAGCGACACGTTGTCGAGCAGGTTCGTATTGCCGATCACGAAGGTCACCGCCATCGTCTCGCCGAGCGCGCGACCGAGGCCGAGCATCACGCCGCCGATCACGCCGGTGCGCGTGTACGGCAGCACGATCTTCCACATCACTTCCCACGTCGTGCAGCCGATCCCGTACGCCGATTCCTTCAGCAGCACGGGCGTGACCTCGAACACATCGCGCATCACCGCCGCGATATACGGAATGATCATGATCGCGAGGATGACGCCCGCGCACAGGATGCCGATGCCGATCGGCGGGCCCTGAAAGAAGCGGCCGATCACCCAGACGTCGCCGAGCAGGCGTCCGAGCGGTTTTTCGAAGTACGTCGCGAAAATCGGCGCGAAGACGAGCAGGCCCCACATGCCGTAGACGATCGACGGAATCGCCGCCAGCAGTTCGATCGCGATGCCCAGCGGCCGTCGCAGCCACGCCGGCGACAGTTCGGTCAGAAAGAGCGCAATGCCGAAGCTCACCGGCACCGCGATGATGAGCGCGATCAGCGACGTGGCGATCGTGCCGTAGATCGGCACGAGCGCGCCGAACGTTTCGGTCGGCGGATCCCAGTCCGCGTGCCACAGGAAGCCAAGACCGAATTTTTCGATCGTCGGCATGGACGCCACGATCAGCGACACGATGATGCCGCCAAGCAAAAGCAGCGTGACGACGGCTGCAAGGCGCGTCAGGCCGCCGAAAAGGATGTCACCGAGACGCCCCGGGGCGCGCTGCGTGCCGCTGCCGGGAGGCGCCGACGCTAGATTGATGTCCGACATGGGAACCTTGGGTCGGGCCGCGCGGCACCTGCCGCGCGGCGAAACGTACCGCGATTGTCCTGCTTCATCAGCTTAGGACAGTTTCAGACCTGCGTTACTGCGCGACGGCCTTGCCCGACGCGTCCTTCACCTTCGCCTTCCATTGCGTGCGGATTTCAGCGACCACCGAATCCGGCAGCGAGATGTAGTCGAGATCGTTCGCGGCCTGGTTGCCGTTCTTGAACGCCCAGTCGAAGAACTTCAGCGTTTCCGTGCCCTGTTCCGGCTTGTCCTGCGTCGCGTGCAGCAAGACGAAGGTCGCGCCGACGACCGGCCATGCATCCTTGCCCGGCTCGTTCGTGAGGATCTGATAAAACGACTTCGACCAGTCCGCGCCGGCTGCGGCGGCCTTGAAGGTTTCCGTCTTCGGCTCGACGATCGTGCCGGCGGCGTTCTTCAGGCCCACATACGTCATCTTGTTCTGCTTCGCGTACGCCCACTCGACATAGCCGATCGCGCCCGGCAGACGCTGCACGAACGCCGCGACGCCGTCGTTGCCCTTGCCGCCCGTGCCCGTCGGCCAGTTGACGGTCGAGCCTTCGCCGACCTTCGACTTCCACTCGCCGTTCACTTTCGACAGATAGTTCGTCCAGATGAAGCTCGTGCCCGAGCCGTCGGCGCGGCGAACCACGGCGATGTCCGTGTCCGGCAGCTTCACTTTCGGATTGAGCGCGGCGATCGCCGGGTCGTTCCACTTCTTGATCTTGCCGAGGTAGATGTCGCCGAGCACTTCGCCCGACAGCGTCACTTCACCCGGCTTCACGCCCGGCACGTTGATCACCGGCACGACGCCGCCGACCACCGTCGGAAACTGGAAGAGGCCTTGCTTCGTGAGTTCGTCGTCTTTCAGCGGCGCGTCCGAGCCGGCGAAATCGACCGTCTTCGCGACGATCTGCTTGACGCCGCCCGACGAGCCAATGCCCTGATAGTTGACCTTGCCGCCGCCGGTCTTCTGGTAGGCGTCCGCCCACTTCGTGTAGATCGGTGCTGCAAAGGTGCTGCCCGCGCCGGTAATGTCGGCTGCTTGCGCGGAGATGGCGACGAGTGCGCCGATTACGCCAGCCAGCGCGGTTTGCATCAATTTCATGAGACCTCCAGGTTGTGAGCGAATGACACGACAACGCGAAGCATAGGCAGTCTCCGTGACAGTAATGTGACTCTCCGTGAAGCCAGCGTGACAACGGCCTTACGTCGATGAAAGGCGGTGTTTTTTCTCGTTCGAGCGCGCTCAAAATGCGAAAAAGCCGCCGCGATTCGAAATCGCAGCGGCTTTTTTGCGGTTTTGACGGAGAGTCAGGAAGTCGCGTCTTTTACCACTTGCGCAATCGTTTCCGCGTGCCGAATGGCGTCCGTCTCCGAAGCGGCCTCGACCATCACGCGCAGTACGGGCTCGGTGCCCGAGGCGCGGATCAGCACGCGTCCATGCGCCTGAAGCGCGCGTTCCGCGCTCGCGATCGCGGCGTGGATCGCGTCGCTGCTTTTCCAGTCGGCGCCCGGGCTCATGCGCACGTTGATCAGTTTCTGCGGGAACAAGGTGACGCCTTCGAGTTGTTCGGCGAGCGTCTTGCCGCTGCGCTGGATGGCGGCCAGCACGAGCAGCGCGGAGACGATGCCGTCGCCCGTCGAATGCCGGTCGAGCGACAGGATGTGGCCCGAGCCTTCCGCACCGAGCTGCCAGCCATTCTCGCGCAGCTTTTCGAGCACGTAGCGGTCGCCGACGGCCGCCCGTTCGAACTGAACGCCGGCGTTTCTGAGCGCCACTTCGACGGCCATGTTCGTCATCAGCGTGCCGACCGCGCCTTCCACTTGGCCGGCGGTCGCGATGCGATCCTTCACCAGCACGTAGAGCAATTCGTCGCCGTTGTAGAGGCGGCCATTGGCGTCGACGACCTGAAGGCGGTCGGCGTCGCCGTCCAGCGCGATGCCGATGTCCGCGCCGTGTTCACGCACCGCGCGCACGAGCGCCTCGGGCGCGGTGGCACCGACGCCGTCATTGATATTGAAGCCGTTCGGCGAGATGCCGAGCGATATGACCTCGGCGCCGAGTTCGTGGAAAACGTTCGGCGCGACGTCATACGCGGCGCCATGCGCACAATCGAGCGCGATTTTCATCCCGCGCAGATCGAAGCTCGCCGGAAACGTGCTTTTGCAGAATTCGACGTAGCGGCCGCCGGCGTCGTCGAGCCGCCGGGCTTTGCCGAGGCGCTCCGAACTCACGCAGTCGAGCGGCTGCTCCAGTTGCGCTTCGATCTGCAATTCGACGTTGTCCGGCAGCTTGTTGCCGTCGGCGGAGAAGAACTTGATGCCGTTGTCGTAGTACGGATTATGCGAAGCGCTGATCACGACGCCCGCCGCGAGCCGCAGCGCGCGCGTCAGATACGCGATGCCGGGCGTCGGCATCGGGCCTGCCAGCATGACGTCGACGCCCGCCGCCGAAAAACCCGCCTCCAGCGCGGCCTCGAGCATATAGCCCGAGACCCGCGTGTCCTTGCCGATCAGCACGGTCGGACGGCTGCCCTTTTTTTGCCAGCGGTCAGCGCCGGCCAACACCTTGCCGGCGGCGTAGCCAAGCCGCAGCACGAATTCCGGCGTGATCGGGGCCTCGCCTACCTTGCCTCGAATTCCATCCGTTCCAAAATAGCGACGTGCCATTGTGAGTCGACCCTCCCTCATGGGATGCTGAGACGCGCCTCGCGTCCCCGTTTATATGAAACCGTGGAGTGGCGCTCGCGCTGCGCCTGCTCCACGCAATATCTTCTCAATGATGACGGATCCGGGCCGCGTCTTTCGTTGCCTTCCAGACCTTCATGGCATCGACGGTTGGCGCGACGTCGTGAACCCGGACGATCGCCGCTCCCCGTTCCGCCGCGCAAACCGCCGCCGCAACGCCCGCCGCGACGCGCTCGGCCTTCTTGCGACCGGTCGCGGCACCGAGCATCGACTTGCGCGACATGCCGACGAGCAACGGGAAATTCGTGCCGGCCGGCATTGTATCCGCGAGGTGGGCGAGCAATGCGAAATTGTGCGCCTCCGTTTTGCCGAAACCATATCCGGGATCAAGGCAGATTCGCTCACGCCCGATTCCTGCATTCGTCAGCGCTGCCACGCGTTCCTCGAAAAAGGCGCGTACATCCGCGACGACGTCCTCATACACCGGCTCGACCGCCTGCATCGTCTGCGGCTCGCCGAGCATGTGCATGGCGCACAGTCCGGGGTTGCCGTCGCGCACTGCATCGAGCGCGCCGGGCTGCCTGAAACCCCAGATGTCGTTGATCATGTCGGCGCCCGCGGCGAGCGCGGCGCGCATCACAGCCGGCTTGTACGTGTCGACCGACAGCGGCACGTTCAATTGTCGCAATGCCTCGACGATCGGGATGACCCGAGCGAGTTCCTCGTCAAGCGGCACCGGCACCGCACCGGGACGCGTCGATTCGCCGCCGATGTCGATGATTTCCGCGCCATCGGCGAGCATGTCCTCCGCGCGCCGGAGTGCATCATCGCGCGCGAGGAAGCGACCGCCGTCGGAAAACGAATCCGGCGTCACATTGAGGATGCCCATCACGAGCGGCCGCTCGAAACTCAAGACAAAGCGACCGCATTGCAGCGGCGGTGCTGAAAATTGCGATGTGGAAGTCGTCAAGGGATCTGACTGATGATTGGATTGATCAATTTCCGTCGCCACGGGTGCGGCAATGAAAAAGGGCCGGTGTGCGAACACACCAGCCCTCATACGGATCGGGTGAAACTCAGGCCGGCGCGGTAGCGCTGCCCGGCTTGACCTCTGTGCCGCTATTGCCGCTGCTGGGCGTATCGCCCGACGGCGGCGGCAGATTCTTCGGCGGACGCGGCGGACGGCCCGCCATGATGTCGCTGATCTGGTCTGCGTCGATGGTTTCCCATTCGAGCAGCGCCTTCGTCATGGCTTCGACGTTGTCGCGGTGGTCTTCGAGCAGCTTGCGCGCGAGGCCGTATTGCTCATCGAGAATCCGACGGATTTCGGCGTCGACCTTCTGCTGCGTCGCTTCCGACACCGTCTTCGATGCCAGCTTGCCGAACATGCCATCCTGCTCGGTATCGACATAGACCATCGTGCCGAGCACGTCCGACATGCCGTAGCGCGTCACCATGTCGCGCGCCATCTTCGTCGCGCGCTCGAAGTCGTTCGACGCACCCGTCGACATCGAGTTGAGGAATACTTCTTCCGCTGCACGGCCGCCGAACAGGATCGCGATTTCCTCGAGCATCTTGTCGCGATACAGGTTCACGCGGTCATGTTCCGGCAACTGCCACGTGACGCCGAGTGCCCAGCCGCGCGGCATGATCGTGACCTTGTGCACCGGATCGGCGTGCGGCAGCAGCTTCGCGACCACCGCGTGACCGGACTCGTGGTAAGCCGTATTGCGGCGCTCTTCCTCGCGCATCACCGCCGACTTGCGCTCCGGACCCATGAAAATCTTGTCCTTCGCGTCTTCGAAGTCCTGCATTTCGACGATTCGCTTGCCGCGACGCGCCGCAAACAACGCCGCTTCATTCACGAGATTCGCGAGATCGGCGCCCGAGAAACCAGGCGTGCCGCGCGCGATCACCGATGCGTCGACGTCGTTTGCAATCGGCACCTTGCGCAGGTGCACCTTCATGATGTGTTCACGACCGCGGATGTCCGGCAGACCGACATACACCTGACGGTCGAAACGACCCGGGCGCAAGAGCGCCTTGTCGAGCACGTCGGAGCGGTTCGTTGCGGCGATCACGATCACGCCGGAATTCGCCTCGAAGCCGTCCATCTCGACGAGCATCTGGTTCAGCGTCTGCTCGCGCTCGTCGTTGCCGCCGCCCATGCCGGCGCCGCGATGACGACCGACCGCGTCGATTTCGTCGATGAACACGATGCAGGGCGCATGCTTCTTCGCCTGCTCGAACATGTCGCGCACGCGGGCCGCGCCGACGCCGACAAACATTTCGACAAAGTCCGATCCCGAAATGCTGAAGAACGGCACCTTCGCCTCGCCGGCGATGGCGCGCGCAAGCAGCGTCTTACCGGTACCCGGAGGGCCGACCAGCAGCACGCCGCGCGGGATTCGCCCGCCCAGCTTCTGGAACTTTTGCGGATCGCGCAGGAAATCGACGAGCTCGGACACTTCTTCCTTCGCTTCGTCACAGCCCGCGACATCGGTGAAATTGATTGCGTTGTTGTTCTCGTCGATCAGCCGCGCTCGCGACTTGCCGAACGAGAAGGCACCGCCTTTGCCGCCCCCCTGCATCTGCCGCATCATGTAGAACCAGAAGCCGATGATCAGGATCGTCGGTCCGAGGTAATACAGCGCCGATACGAGCGCATTGGGTTCGTCATCGGCCTTGCCGCTGACCTGAACGCCATACTTCATCAGATCGCCGACCATCCAGATATCGCCGGGGGACACGATCTGATATTTCTGACCATCTGCCGGAGTGACCGTCAAGTTACGGCCCTGAACGGTTACGGTCTTGACCTTACCGTTCTTCGCGTCGTCCATGAACTGCGAATACGACACACCTTCCTGGACGCGGGGCTTATCGAACTGCTTGAACACCGTGAACAGCACCAGTGCGATCACGAGCCACACTGCTGCCTTAGAGAACATATTGTTGTTCAAAGCACCACTCCTCACTCATAGACGGGCGCCTACATACACCTTGCGGCACCACGAAAGCATTCTAATCCAGTCCGCTAGCCCCTGCCATAAGCATTCTCTACCACGCAAATAGCGATGGAGGCCCTTTTTTCGGCACATTCGCTGGAATTTGGCGCTTTTTTGCCACTTCCGCCGAACGGAACGCTCACGCGGGACGCTTCAACTGCCGGCCCAAGATAAACGTTTCAGACGATTTGTCACGCGAGGCTTTCGGCTTGCGCGGCGCGACGACTTTGAACTGTTGCTTGAATTTCTCGACGATCTGGCTGTAACCGCTGCCATGAAAGCACTTGACCAGCAAAGCGCCTTCCGGTTTCAGGTGATTTTGCGAGAATTCCAGCGCGAGATCGCACAGATGCTCGATTCGCGCGGCATCCGCGCTCGCCACACCTGAGAGGTTGGGGGCCATGTCGGAAATTACAAGGTCCACCTGACGCGCGCCGACGATTTCGTTGAGCTGTTCCAGTACCGCATCCTCACGGAAGTCGCCCTGGATGAACGTGACGTCGGCAATCGGCTCCATCGGCAGGAGGTCGAGCGCAATGATCGTGCCGTCGATGCCGCCCTCGCGCTCGGCGTCACGCTTCGCGCCCTGCGCGAGCTTGTTGCGCGCGTACTGGCTCCAGCTGCCCGGCGTCGAACCCAGATCGACGATCACGTGCCCCGGGCGGATCAGCTTGTCCTGCTCGTCGATCTCCTTGAGCTTGTATGCGGCGCGCGCGCGATAACCCTCGCGCTGCGCGAGTTTCACGTAGGGATCGTTGATGTGGTCGTGCAACCACGAATGGTTAAAGCGGTTTTTTGCCATCAATAATGAACTCGTGCTGCGTAATCATGCATTCAGCTATGCTTTTAGCGGATAATACGCGTCTATTTGGCCGGCCCCGCTTCGCGCGGTGTGGCCGGCGTGGGCGAAACCGGTGATTTCCGTGCTGCCCGGCCGACAACCTGTGCCGAGCGCTGTTCGTCGTGCCGCGCGGTTCCATTTGGCGGATAATCGGCCCCGTTTCGTTTTTCAGGTGCTCGCGGACCCTGTCCGTCTGACTGTGCGCCTGATGGTAAATGGGTCTCAGCGCTTTTTTCGCATCGCCCCGGTCGCAACCGGTCATGCCGCTTTTGCTCCTTTTGCGCTTCAGCACCCCTCATTTTAGTCGAGTCCGTTAATTCTCATGTCCGCCCTCAAACTCTCTCCCGCCCAACGTGCCGATCTTCGCGCGCAGGCTCATGCGCTCAAGCCCGTCGTTCTCGTCGGCGCCGAAGGGCTGACCGAAGCCGTGCTGACCGAAATCGAAGTCCACCTCGGCGCGCATCAACTCATCAAGATCCGCGTTTTCGGCGACGATCGCGATGCGCGAATCGCGATGTACGAGGAAATCTGCGACCGCCTCGGCGCCGCGCCTGTACAGCATATCGGCAAACTGCTCGTGATCTGGAGGCCGGAAGGCGCCGCGCCGCAAAAGCCGTCGGGCCGCCGCTCCACGATGCCGAGCGCCGCCGAAGCCGCGGAACGTCCGTCGAAGGGCGCGGCACCGCGCATCGTCAAGGCCGTGAAGATCACGCGCGACGCGCCCGCCGTGAAGAAGCCCAAGAAACAGAAGCTGCTCGTGCGCGGCAACGAACGCGTGACGGCGGGCGGCAACGTCAAACGCGCGAAAAAGCGTCAGACCAGCAGCAAGCGCGCCCATCAGGCGTCGAAATAAAAAACGCTGTTGTTCCGGGCGCGGCCCGGACAGAAGACGCGACGCCCGAATCGCGAGGCGCCGCCCGGCCGATCAGCGCCGCACGCGCCGCGCCGCCAAAGCGGCAGACTTGCCGCGCGCGACGATTGGCCCCGTCGACGACTGCCCCGGCAAACGCCAGACGAGCAGAATGCCGAGCAGGCTTTCGACGACGTAAAACGCGCTCGACACGCCATGCAGCACGCCAAAGCGCTGCGCATAGGCCGAATGCGCGAGATCGGTCCCCGCTTCCTGCGCGGCCATCCGCAGCGATTCCATGAACGGCTGCAGGGCGAAATAGCCGATCAGCACGCACAGCAGCATCGCCATGACGATCCACCGCACGCGCTTGTAGTCGGCGAAACCGCTTTTCACCTGACGGTTGCCGATCAGCAGCAGGACCAGCCCGCACACCACGCCCAGTATTCCTTCGATACGAAAGAGCTGCGCCGCCACCGATCCCGCCGACGTGCGCTCGAGCATCCGGAAGAGCACCGGCGCGGCGATGAAGCCGAGCGACAGCAGGCTGCCGACCCACACCATCGCCACGAGCCGGAAGAGTCGATGTGCCATCAGACGTATCGAACGGCGATGATTTCGTACTCGCGCGCGCCGCTCGGCGCCTGGACCGACGCCACATCGCCTTCGTTCTTGCCGATCAGCGCACGCGCGATCGGCGAGCTGATCGACACGAGGCCGTGGTCGATGTCGGCTTCGTCGTCGCCGACGATCTGGTAGGTCACCGCCTTACCCGAATCCAGGTCTTCGAGTTCGACCGTCGCGCCGAACACCACGCGTCCGTCGGCTTCGACCGTCGTCGGGTCGATCACTTGCGCTGCCGCCAGCTTCGATTCGAGCTCAGCGATGCGGCCCTCGATGAAGCCCTGCTTTTCCTTTGCCGCGTCGTACTCGGCGTTTTCCGACAGATCGCCCTGAGCGCGCGCTTCCGCGATCGAATTCACGACCGCCGGCCGCTCGACCGATTTCAGGCGTTGCAATTCCGCGCGCAGGAGTTCTGCGCCACGCTTCGTCAATGGAACTGTGCTCATAAACAACTCGGAGAACAAAAAACAGCCGTAAAAAAATTACCGCGGTTAAGTGCATCTCCCGGTAATCGGAAGACGCCGCTTAACCGCGGCCCTTGAAGCCAAAACCAGTCATCGAGGCCTTAGTTTAGGCGAGCATGCAGACCTTGTAAATCATAGACTTCCAGGTCCTTCAGATAGCGCAGACCTTCGACCGCCGCCCGCGCACCCGACATCGTCGTGTAGTACGTGACCTTGTTCGCCTGCGCGCTCATGCGAATCGAGCGCGAATCGGCAATCGCGGCGCGCGTTTCGTCGACCGTCGTGAAGACGAGCGCGATCTCGCCGTTCTTGATCATGTCGACGATGTGCGGACGACCGTCCTTCACCTTGTTCACGACCTTCACCGGCACGCCGGCCGCCTCGATCGACGCAGCCGTGCCCTTGGTCGCGACGATTTTGTAGCCCAGTTCGTGCAGCATGGTCGCGACTTCGACCGCCTTCGGCTTGTCGGCGTCCATCACGGTCAGGAGCACCGTGCCGGATTCCGGCAGACGCGAACCCGCCGCTAGTTGCGACTTGAAGAGCGCCTCGCCGAAGGTGCGGCCCACGCCCATCACTTCGCCGGTCGAGCGCATTTCGGGTCCGAGCACCGGATCGACCGCCGGGAACTTCACGAACGGGAACACCGCTTCCTTGACGCTGAAGTACGGCGGAATCACTTCCTTCGTGACGCCCTGCTCCGCGAGTTTCTGGCCGACCATTGCGCGCGCCGCGATCTTCGCGAGCGGCAGGCCGGTCGCCTTCGAGACATACGGCACCGTGCGCGACGCGCGCGGATTCACTTCCAGCACGTAGATCACGTCCTTTTTCGAGCCGTCGTCCTGCGGCACCTGCTGGATCGCGAACTGCACGTTCATCAGGCCGATCACGTTGAGCGCCTTCGCCATCGCGCCGGTCTGGCGCTTCAGTTCGTCGACGGTTTCCTGCGCGAGCGAGTACGGCGGCAGCGAGCACGCCGAATCGCCCGAGTGCACGCCCGCCTGTTCGATGTGCTCCATCACGCCGCCGATGAACACGGCTTCGCCATCGGAGATGCAGTCGACATCGCATTCGATCGCGTCGTTCAGGAAGCGGTCGAGCAGCACCGGCGAATCGTTCGACACCTTCACGGCCTCGCGCATGTAGCGTTCGAGGTCGCGCGGCTCGTGGACGATTTCCATCGCGCGGCCGCCCAGCACGTAAGACGGACGAACGACGAGCGGATAGCCGATTTCCTCGGCGAGTTTGAGCGCTTCGTCTTCCGCGCGCGCGGTGCGGTTCGGCGGCTGGCGCAGGTTCAGGTCCTGCAGGAGCTTCTGGAAACGCTCGCGGTCTTCGGCGGCGTCGATCATGTCGGGCGACGTGCCGACGATCGGCACACCGTTCGCTTCGAGATCGAGCGCGAGCTTGAGCGGCGTCTGGCCGCCGTACTGCACGATCACGCCGACGGGCTTCTCCAGATCGACGATTTCGAGCACATCTTCGAGCGTCAGCGATTCGAAGTAGAGACGGTCGGACGTGTCGTAGTCGGTGGACACCGTTTCCGGGTTGCAGTTGACCATGATGGTTTCATAGCCGTCCTCGCGCATCGCGAGCGCGGCGTGCACGCAGCAATAGTCGAACTCGATGCCCTGCCCGATCCGGTTCGGGCCGCCGCCCAGCACCATGATCTTCTTCTTGTCGGTCGGGTTCGCTTCGCACTCGTCCTCGTAGGTCGAGTACATGTAAGCAGTTTTGGTCGCGAATTCGGCCGCGCACGTGTCGACGCGCTTGTAGACCGGACGCACTTTCAATTCGTGACGACGGCGGCGCACCGCGGTCTGATCCGAACCCGTGAGCTTCGCAAGACGCCGGTCCGAGAATCCGCTCTGCTTCAGATACAGCAGTTCTTCGCGCGTGAGGCTCTCGATCGTGCGGCCTTGCAGTGCCTTTTCCTTGAGAATGATCTGTTCGATCTGCGCGAGGAACCAGGGATCAATCGCGGTTTCTTCGAAGATTTCCTGGGGGCTCAGACCGAGGCGGAACGCGTCGCCGAGGAACCAGATGCGGTCCGGGCCCGGCTCGCCGATTTCGCGGATCGCTTCATCGCGGCTCGTGGTCTTTTCATCAAGACCGTCGACGCCGACTTCCAGCCCGCGCAGCGCCTTCTGGAATGACTCCTGGAACGTGCGGCCGATCGCCATCACTTCGCCGACCGACTTCATCTGCGTGGTGAGACGCGAATCGGCTTCGCGGAACTTCTCGAACGCGAAACGCGGAATCTTCGTGACGACGTAGTCGATGGTCGGCTCGAACGATGCCGGCGTCTGGCCGCCGGTGATTTCGTTCTTCAGCTCATCGAGCGTGTAGCCCACGGCCAGCTTCGCCGCGACCTTCGCGATCGGGAAACCCGTGGCCTTCGACGCCAGCGCCGATGAACGCGACACACGCGGATTCATTTCGATCACGACCATGCGGCCGTCTTTCGGGTTGATCGCGAACTGCACGTTCGAGCCGCCCGTATCGACGCCGATCTCGCGCAGCACCGCGAGCGACGCGTTGCGCAGGATCTGGTATTCCTTGTCGGTGAGCGTCTGCGCCGGGGCGACGGTGATCGAGTCGCCGGTATGCACGCCCATCGGGTCGAGGTTTTCGATCGAGCAGACGATGATGCAGTTGTCCTTCGTGTCGCGCACGACTTCCATCTCGTACTCTTTCCAGCCGAGCAGCGACTCTTCGATCAGCAGTTCGCGCGTGGGCGACAAATCCAGCCCGCGACGGCAGATTTCCTCGAACTCTTCCTTGTTGTACGCGATGCCGCCGCCCGATCCGCCGAGCGTGAACGACGGGCGGATCACGGTCGGATAGCCGCCGCTGCCGGTCGCGGCCGCGATCTCGGCCTGCACTTGCAGCGCTTCTTCCATCGAATGCGCGATGCCCGACTTGGCCGATCCGAGGCCGATCTTCGTCATCGCGTTCTTGAACTTCTGGCGGTCTTCCGCCTTGTCGATCGCTTCCGGCGATGCGCCGATCAGCTCGACCTGGTACTTTTCCAGCACGCCGTGATGGAAAAGATCGAGCGCGCAATTGAGCGCGGTCTGGCCGCCCATCGTCGGCAGGATCGCGTCGGGGCGCTCCTTGGCGATGATGCGCTCGACCACTTCCCACGAAATCGGCTCGATGTAGGTCACGTCCGCCGTGTTCGGGTCGGTCATGATCGTCGCGGGATTGCTGTTGACGAGAATGACCTTGTAGCCCTCCTCGCGCAGCGCCTTGCACGCCTGTGCGCCCGAATAGTCGAACTCGCACGCCTGGCCGATGATGATCGGTCCCGCGCCGATGATGAGGATGCTCTTGATGTCTGTCCGCTTCGGCATAACTGCTCTCGATAATGGGGTGCTGTGTTCGGTGCTTTCTTACGCTGCGACTTTCGACGCTTCCATCAGCTTGACGAAGCGGTCGAACAGATACGCGATGTCGTTCGGCCCCGGCGACGCTTCCGGATGGCCCTGGAAACAGAACGCGGGTTTGTCGGTAAGGGCGAAGCCTTGCAGCGTGCCGTCGAAGAGCGAAACGTGCGTGACCTTCGCGTTCGCGGGGAGCGTGGCGGCGTCGACGGCAAAACCGTGGTTCTGCGACGTGATGACGACGCGACCATCTTCGAGATCCTTCACCGGATGGTTCGCGCCGTGGTGGCCGGTCTTCATCTTCATGGTCTTCGCGCCGAGCGCGAGGCCCATGATCTGATGGCCGAGGCAGATGCCGAAGGTCGGAATGCCGCGCGCGATGAGTTCGCGCGTCGCGGCAATCGCGTAGTCGCACGGTTCCGGATCGCCCGGGCCGTTCGACAGGAAGATGCCGTCCGGGTTGAGCGCGAGCGCATCGGCGGCGGTGGCTTGCGCGGGCAGCACCGTGACCTGGCAGCCGCGCTCGGCGAGCATGCGCAGGATGTTGTACTTGACGCCGTAGTCGAACGCGACCACGCGATGCTTCGGCGCTTCCAGCTTGCCGTAGCCCTCGCCGAGACGCCATTCGGTCTGCGACCAGTCGTAGGTTTCCTTCGTCGACACGACTTTCGCGAGGTCCATGCCCGCGAGGCCCGGAAACGAGCGCGCGAGTTCGAGCGCCTTCGCTTCGTCGGTGCCCGCGAGGATGCAGCCGTTTTGCGCGCCCTTGTCGCGCAGGATGCGCGTCAGCTTGCGCGTGTCGATGCCCGCGATCGCGACGACGCCTTGCGCCTTCAGGTAATCGGAGAGCGACTGTTCGGAGCGGAAGTTGGACGCGAGCACCGGCAGGTCGCGAATGATCAGGCCGGCGGCATGGACTTTGGTGGCTTCGACATCCTCGGCATTCACGCCGACGTTGCCGATATGCGGGTAGGTCAGCGTGACGATCTGGCGGGCGTAGGACGGATCGGTGAGGATCTCCTGATAGCCGGTGATCGCGGTGTTGAACACCACTTCGCCGATCGTCGACCCGGAGGCGCCGATCGAATGACCACGAAAGACCGTGCCGTCGGCGAGTGCGAGAATTGCTGGGGAAAATGACGGCAACACGGGAGGCTCCTTGGGGAACACCCTGTTGCCGACCTGCCTATCCGCTGTGTCGGGGTCGCGCGCAGCCTAAAGGCGCGCGCAGACCCGCATCGCGTGACTTGCAGGCGGGCGCATGGTTCGCGGCGGTAGCTCGTGCGGTCCGGATTCGCACGGGGCGAAACGGTCGGCGCAGGGACTCGGCGGCATGCGGCGCGTGCTACAAGGCGCGGCGGATGAACGGTGTGTGGGAGGTAGGCGCTAGGGTGCGGGTTGATGTGCTCAAACCTTCGAATTATAGCGCGGAACCACCCCTTCCGCCAAATTTTGAGACTGCGTCCACGCAAGACGCGTTCCAGAAGCGCCTTTTTGATACCCTTTTCCGCGGATCGGCCGATTGAGAGATCAGGGGACGGCGCGCGTCTTTTGCAGCACGCGACTCGGCAGGACATACCAGATCGCGCTCGCGATCTGCAGCACGATCAGAACGCCCCAGGCGGTCTGATGGGCGATCGCCGGATAGTGTCCGTCCTCGATCGGCCATCGCGACAACCCGCTGCCGATACCTACCTGAAACGCGAAAATCAGCACGAAGATGACGAGCGTGAGGGTCGTGTTGCCGCGCCCGATCATGTGCGACGGGAAGTATTCCGCCAGCACCGCATAGCTCAGGATGCCCGTGCCGCCGAAGACGCCATACGCGGCGAGCAAGAGCGCCGGCGGCAGCGGCGCGCGAAACAGCATCAGCACCTGCACGAGCACGTAGAGCGCCATGCCGATGCCGCAAAACGCGTACACCGAGACCCCGCGCCGCTCCAGTGTGCGCGCCGCCGCGCCGAAGCCGATGCAGCCGGCCATCATCGCGAAGCCGAGCACGGAGACGAGCGCGGCCGTGTGTGCGGGCGTGAGGCCCATCACGTCGAGCAGATAGGGGCGAATCCACAGCGACTGCATCGCGTAGAACACGCCCTGCGTCACGACGGAAAACGACGCGATCTTCCAGAACACCGCGCTCTTCAGGATGTGCCAGGTGCCCTTGAATTGCGTGACGATGTCGGCCTGATGGTGCGGATCGCGCTTGTCGGGGGCGAAGAACAGGATCGCCCCGGCGACCAGCACGGTGAAAACGCCGAGGCCGACGCACACGCTGCGCCAGTCCGCGATCGCGAGGAGCGAAGCGAGCGGCGAGCCAACCACGACGCCGCCGAGCCCGCCGACGGCCATTGTCATCCCGTTGACGAGCGGCAGGCGCGCGACCGGGAAGAATTGCGCGGACGCCTTGAACGCCGCGCTCAGGCACACCGACACGCCCACGCCGATCAAAAGCCGCCCCGCCATCATCGCGGCGAGCCCGTGCGCCATGCCGAAGACCCAGATGCCGAGCGCCGCGAACATCAGCATGCCGGCCGTGACGCGGCGCGGCCCGACATGGTCGAGCAGCACGCCGACGGGAATCTGCGCGAGCGCGAAGCCGATGAAATAAAGCGACGTGAGGAGACCGAGATCGGCGGCGGAGAGGCCGAGTTCGTGAGTGATGAGCGGTGCGAAGCCCAGATTGACGCCGCGAAACACGTAGGAAACGAAATAACCGGCGGCAAACAGCAAGAACACACGCAGACGAACGGAGGACGTCATTCGATGCAGGCGCTTTTCGTATTTAAAGCAGGAGTTTAACTGCGTCGCGGAAATGAAAACGCCGTCACCTTGGTGACGGCGTGGGATCAGGCATCGTGCGCGTTACTTCTTTTTGCTCTTGGAGGACGCCGGCTTGACCGCTTTGGATTCGCTCTTCGTTTCGCTCTTCGCCGACACCTTCGTGACCTTGCCCGCGGATTTCGCCGACCGCGAGGATTTCGACGCCGGCACGTGGGTGCCGATCTTTGTCACGCCGCCGCCCGAACGGCTCGACGCCGACACGGTCTCGACACGCACCGGCCCCGGCTCCGCCGGCACCGCGCGGCCGACCGGCACGTGCAGCACCATGACCTGGCCCGCCATGATCGTTTCGCGACGCGTCCGGTTCCACGCCCGCACCTGCGAAACCGATACGTTGTAACGGTCGGCGAAGGTCGCGAGCGACTGCTGGCGGCGCACGCGGATCACCATCTTGCGCGTGTCGGGCACGTCCGGCTCAACGGCGAGCACCGCGCTTTCGGCGACATCGGCGCTGATGTCCTCGTCGTCGTCGTCGTTGCGCGGAACGACGATCGTCGAGCCCGGCTTCAGGCGCATGCCGGCCGGAATGCGGTTGACCGACATCAGCGTGTCCGCGTCGACGCCGATTTTTTCCGCGATCGCCGCCGGCCGTGCGCGCTCAGTGACCGTGTACGTGGTCCACGATGACAGCGCGCCCGTGTACGATTTCAGGTTGCGCTGGAAGGCGGTGGCGTTGTCGAACGGAAGCAGGATCTGCGGATTCGTCGCGCCGAGAATCACCGGCTTCGCAAACGACGGATTCAGCGAGCGGAATTCCTCGACCGGCATGCCGGCGAGTTTGGACGCCATCGTCACGTCGATGTCGCGCGACGTCGTGACGGTCACGAAATACGGGTGATTCGGAATGTCAGGCAGCGCGAGACCGTACATTTGCGGATTCGCGACGATATTCTTGACCGCCTGCAGCTTCGGCACGTAGTTGCGCGTCTCGTTCGGCATGCGCAGGCTTTCGTAGTCGGTCGGCAGGCCCGCCGCCTCGTTGCGCGCGATCGCGCGCTGCACGTTGCCCTCGCCCCAGTTGTAGGCAGCGAGCGCCAGATGCCAGTCGCCGAACATGTCGTGCAGACGCGAGAGGTAATCGAGCGCCGCGCTCGTCGACGCCAATACGTCGCGCCGCTCGTCCTGCCACATGTTCTGTTTCAGGTTGTAGTCGCGGCCGGTGCCCGGCACGAACTGCCACATCCCGGCCGCCTTCGCCACCGAAAGCGCCTGCGGGTTATACGCCGATTCGATGAACGGCAAGAGCGCCAGTTCGGTCGGCATGTGCCGCTGCTCGAGTTCCTCGACGATGTGATACAGATATTTCTGGGAGCGTCCCGTCATCCGTTCGACGTAGTCCGGACGTTGCGCATACCAGCTCACCTGCATGTCGACGAGGTCGCTCTGCAAATCGGGAATCTGGAAGCCGCGACGAATCCGGCCCCACAGGTCGGCGTCGCCGCTGGCGAGCGAATCGACCGGCGTCTTGTCGACGTTGATCGTTTCCTTGGCGGCTGCGGTTCGGCGGATCGTGTCGGCTACGGCTTGCTGTTTGGAAGCGGAGGGAAGTGAAGCAAGGGAATTGGGCGCTGTCGGTCCTTGGCTGGCACAGGCGGCCAGCGTGAGGACGAATAGCGCGCTAAGAATCTGTCGCATGAACGTCTCGGATTCCAAAAAATATGCTTGGAAATTTGGAGCCGATGGTACGGAAGCGCACTGCGGACGTCAATATAAAAGACAGAAATGCGAACAAAATCCGTGATCTGCCGACGTTTTCCACGTTTCAGATGAAGTTCGCCCCAACTTCCTGCGGGTTAACGGAACTTATCCTTCCAGCCGCGCATCAGCCGAAATGCTTCGAGCCGGTCCGAAACCGCATGCCGATAATGCGCGGCGAGGGTCGCCTGGACGTTCGCATCGTCGACGCGCAAAAACGGATTAACCGATCGCTCGTGGCCGATCGTGGTGGGCAGCGTCGGTTTGCCGGACGCGCGCAGCGCCTTCGCGTCGTCCTGCCAGCGCGCGAGCGCGTCGTTCGCGGGATCGCACGCGAGCGCGAAGCGAATGTTCGACAGCGTGTACTCGTGCGCGCAATGCACCTGCGTGTGCTCGGGCAGCGCCGCGAGCGAATCGAGCGACGCGAGCATCTGCTGCGGCGTGCCTTCGAAGAGACGCCCGCAACCGCTCGCGAACAGCGTGTCGCCGCAAAAGAGATGGGGGGTGCCGTGCGGGTCCGCCTTCTGAAAATACGCGATGTGGCCGGCGGTGTGCCCCGGAACGTCGATCACCGAAACTTCCAGCGCCGGATTCGCGATGCTCACTGTGTCGCCCTCCTTCAGGCGCGCCGTGAGCTGCTCGATGCGCTCGCCCGCCGGGCCGTACACGGGGATGGCGTTCTCGTCCGAACGGCTGGCGAGCAGGTCGCCGACGCCGCCGACATGGTCGTGATGATGGTGCGTGAGTAAAATAGCGGTCAGCTTCCAGCCGCGCTTCGCGAGATAGGCTTCGACGGGCGCGGCATCGCCGGGATCGACCACGACGGCGTCGGTGCCGTCGGACACGAGCCAGATGTAGTTGTCTTCGAACGCCGGCACCGGCACGTATTCAAGCGTTTTCATAAGCGAGCTCAAGAAGGCGGCAACCCCGAATGTCTGACCGATCGATTATAGACTGGCCCGCCTGGACGGGCTCCGCGCCCGGACGCTATGTCCTCGACTGGGAGCAGGAACAGCTCGATCGCGTGGTGTCCGACATCTTCGGCTACCACGCGCTGCAGCTCGGCATGCCTCAGCTCGACGCCCTGCGCGAGAACCGCATGACCGGCCGCGCGCTCGTGCTGGATGCCGCGAGCGGCGCGAGCGCCCCTTTCAGTTGTCCGACGGCGGATCCGCGGCCGAGCGTCGCGTCGCTGCCGTCGGCGAATCGCGGCCTGCACGCGCCCGAGGGACGCAGCACCGTCTGGTGCGATCTGCTCGATTTGCCGTTCGAGGCGCAGAGCGTCGATCTGCTCGTGCTGCCGCACACGCTCGAATTCACGAGCGATCCGCACCGGCTCCTGCGCGAGGCCGAGCGCGTGCTGATGCCCGAAGGCCAGTTGATCATCCTCGGCTTCAATTCGCTGAGTCTCTGGGGCGCGCGGCAGTCGCTCGGCAAGGTCGCCGGGCGGCCGTTCGTGCCGGACGCGCACGACATGATCGCGTTCACGCGCATCAAGGACTGGATCAAGCTGCTCGGATTCGACCTTGAACGCGGACGCTTCGGCTGCTATCGTCCGCCGCTCGTCGCCGAAAAATGGCTGCAGCGCTATCAGTTCATGGAAGCGGCCGGCGACCGCTGGTGGCCGATCTTCGGCGCCGCCTACATGATCACGGCGATCAAGCGCATGCGCGGCATGCGGCTGATCGGCCCGCGCAAGCTCAAAAAGCCTGCCCTCGCGCCGGGACTCGCCCCGGTCGCGACCCCGCACACCCGCAACGAGCATTGATGACTTCAGACTCCGCACAAAAAGTAATCGACATCTATACCGACGGCGCCTGCAAGGGCAATCCCGGCCCGGGCGGCTGGGGCGCCCTCTTGCGGTTCGGTTCGCAGGAAAAGGAATTGTTCGGCGGCGAAGCCGCGACCACCAACAACCGCATGGAACTGATGGCCGTGATCGCGGCGCTCGAAGCGCTCAAGCGGCCGTGCCACGCCGTGATCCACACTGATTCGCAATATGTCCAGAAAGGCATCAGCGAGTGGATCCACGGCTGGAAAAAGAAGAACTGGATGACGGCCGCGAAGACGCCCGTCAAGAACGCCGACCTCTGGAAGCGGCTCGACGCGCTCGTCGTGCAGCATCAGATCGAATGGCGCTGGGTGAAGGGCCATTCCGGCCACCCTGAAAACGAACGCGCCGATGCGCTCGCGAACCGCGGCGTGACCTCGCTCGCAGACTAACCCTCGAAAACCCATGCGCCAACTCGTACTCGATACCGAAACCACCGGCCTCAATGCCCGCACGGGCGACCGCATCATCGAAATCGGCTGCGTCGAGCTGATCAACCGGCGACTCACCGGCAACAACCTGCACTTTTACGTCAACCCGGGGCGCGACAGCGATCCGGGCGCACTCGCCGTGCACGGCCTCACGACCGAATTCCTCAGCGACAAGCCGAAATTCGCCGAAGTCGCCGCGCAATTGCGCGACTTCATCGCGGACGCCGAGCTGATCATTCACAACGCGCCGTTCGACATCGGCTTTCTGGACGTCGAATTCGGGCTGCTCGGACTGCCGCGCCTGACCGAATGCTGCGGCGGCGTGATCGACACGCTCGTGCAGGCGAAGCAGATGTTCCCCGGCAAGCGCAATTCGCTCGACGCGTTGTGCGACCGGTTCGGCATCAGCAACGCGCACCGCACGCTGCATGGCGCGCTGCTCGATTCTGAACTGCTCGCCGAGGTCTATCTCGCGATGACGCGCGGCCAGGAAAGCCTCGTCATCGACATGCTGGGCGACGTGCCGGCGGCGGGCACGGCGCTTAACCCGCGCATCGCGCTCGACGATCTCGATCTGGTCGTGATCGCCGCGAGCAGCGAGGAAGCGAGCGCGCACGAGTCCGTGCTCGACGGTCTCGACAAGGCCGTCAAGGGCACGAGCGTCTGGCGGGCGCAGCCGGCGGTGGTGGAAAATGTCGAGGCAGCGGCATAAATTCGCGCATTGCTTTAAAGAATCACTTTACGAACGCGATAAACCCTGACATAATTTTGCTTCTTCGGGTGGTTAGCTCAGCGGTAGAGCACTGCCTTCACACGGCAGGGGTCACTGGTTCGATCCCAGTACTACCCACCAGAATCGGTAGTAGAAGTATTAAGGGCTTACGTTGATCAAACGTAGGCCCTTTTTCTTTTGCAGTTTTCGTACGCAGCGCCCGGTACGGAAAACTGCACGGACGTTCGCGCCTTACTCGTGGCCTACGTCCCGTCGCGCGGCTGTCTATCCCGTGCGCAGCCGCCCTGTTTCCGGCGTTTCGCCTTGTACAATCGGCGGCAACCAACAACAATCAGACGAACTCGCGCGGCCATGAAATTCTTCCAGAGGATATGGAAAGACCCGGTTTGGAGCAACGTAATCGCCACAGCAATTTTCGCGCTCGTTGCGACGGTGGGCGCGGCTCTCTGGGGTCACCTGTCGGACGTTAAGTGGAGCGCGCCTGTTACGTTCCCGACATGGGAAGTGGCTGTGTGGGCCGTGATGCAAATAGCCGCAGCGGCTTGGATCGGTTGTTCACTGATATTCGGGATGCGGCCCGTTTTTCGGTTCGTGCCGGACCCGGAGCGCGATGCAGCCCGCGCGTTCTCGGAAGTCGCGCTGGACGCTCCGCTGAAGCTTCACTTTGAGTATCTGGGTGGCCGCGACATGTACCCTTCCAACGGCAAGAGCTTTTGGGACGGAACGTATCTGCAAGCTTTCCGTCTGGTGGGGCCGCACCTAAAAGCGAAGCCTGCTGAACGGGTGGTTAAAACGCGGTTCAACAAAACGCTTTCCGCAGAACTGAAAGACTACGCGATTGTGCACGTCATGCCGAACGACTTCGACTCGATGAAAATCCGGTTGGAGTCGCTGGGCGCAATCAAATTGGTTCACGACCAGGACACACTTCGATGGGAACTGACGAGTGATGGGGAGCGGCTTCTAGCAAAGCTTCACTGAGCCGGAATGCAGAAGGCCCGCAACGCAGATCGAACCGCGCTACGGGCCTTCTGACACGCCCAACTGGCGACATCACCCGCCCTTCGCCTTCGCTTTAGCCTCCTTCGCGGCTTCCTCAGCTTCCAGCGCGGCCTTCACTTTCGACTTAAGCAATTCGCGATGCATAGTGAAGGCGTCCTCCAAAGAGTAGTCCTCCTGTAGCTCGCGCCATGTCGCCTTCCCTTCCACGAAGAGCCAAGCCAGCACCGGGTGCTGCCCGTCCGGATCGTCCGGCATATCCGTGCGCGACCGGAACCGGCTGGGAACGGCGACCTTGCTCACCGTGAACCCGAAGTTCAGCTTGCGAATTTCGAACATGACCAAATCGAGCACTTCGCGCGGCTGCATCGCGCCGCAAACGTCCCGCACGTACCGGTCGATATTCGCCGCGACCTTCAAAGGGTGCCATTCCTTGTCGCCCGCCTGAACTTCGGTGAGGGCCAGTAGTTCGGTCGGATGGATCGAGTCCAGCCGCGAGAACATGCCGACCGCGCCCGCTGCGGCGAACTGCCGCGCCCGATAGTTCACGCCGAACATATTGAATTCCGCTGTCGTTCTCATGATCGTTTGTCCTTATGCCGCAGGGCTGGCGTTCACGTGGCAATAGAACGGCGCGTCTCGACTCGTCAACTCATAGTCGATACTCATCACCACATACACACCGTTCAACGAAGGGTTCTGCGTGGGAACGAAATTCGCGGCCTGCGCGAGTTTAATGGCAGGGTCCATGAACACCGTCCCTTCCGCGCCCCACTCGTTCCAGCACGGGATGCCGATAAACTCGTTCAGCGTCACTGTATCGGACGGGTTCAGCACCTTGTACCGGTCCTTCACGATGAGGAAGTTGTCGTCAATAAACGCCGCAACGTCCGGTCGATAGAACTGTTCGAGGTACAGCGGCAGATCGCCCGCCATAGCCGTGGAGCGCGCGGCATTGGATACGATATTGCCGTCATACTTCGTGTCGCACTTAATGTGCGCTTCATCGAAGCCCATCACGCCGCCCGCCCACAGGACCAACTCTTTAAAGGTCGTGTTGTAGGGCGGCGGTTGGTCGATGAACGCCACCTTGTTGACCTGATGCGTGTAGCACTTGATCCGGATCGTGATGTTAGGCGGACCTTGCACAAGGCCGCACTCCACGACCTGACCGTGATAAATGGTCGAAGTCGTGTCCGTTCCGTCATCGCTCAAATAACCTGCGGCAATCTCCATATCGAGATAGACGGGGGTGATTTGGTTGGAGGCTGTCTTGCGGCGATTGAACGCGGTAAATTGCGACAAGAGTTCTTGCCGGAACTGCTGCGTTAGGTTCGTGAGGTCGATGGTCGCATCGTTCTGCGAAGACAGACAATCCTTCCGCGCGTGAATGCGAAGGTTGAACGATTCGTCCACAATCACATCGCCGCCCGGCATGTGGAACGTGACCTTGAGTTTCCGTTTTCTGAGTGAAGTCATTTTTCAGTTTTCCTTATTGTTTGCGGCCGGTCGCTACGCTGTTGGATGCCTTGCCGTATTGGCTTTGAAGTTCCACGCGAACGTCTTGCAGGAAGTCCTTCACGTTGCCGGTAATATTCACGACGATAGGCGTTTGACCAATCGTGTTTTCGCGTCCGCCCGGAGTCGTTTGCGCAAGCACTTGCGGCGCGTACCGGGAGGCGTTAAGCGCTTCGAGGTCTACCGATTTCAGGTTGCCCATAAGATTGGCGCGCTGCATATCGGTAAGCGCCGAGACGCCCAGACCCTGCTTAAGCGCGTCGTGCCGGTTCTTCAATTCGGACATGTAGTTCTGAAGCCCGAAATTAACGTCACCGTGCTTTCCTTCGCCATGCTGAAGCTGAGACAGCGAGACGTTCGCACGCGCGGCGATTTGCTTTTGGAAGTCGATAAGCTGCGTGCTTTCGAGCGATTCCCCGAGTCCCGCCGCCACGTTAGTCGGGCCAGTGAAGCGCCACGGCCCTTTGTAGTTCGGGTCCATCGCGACCGCTTGCGGCCCCGACAGGACCGTTCCGCCGCCCAGCACCTTGTCGGGATACGCGGCGTTCACTGCGCCCCATTTGGTCCGGTCGAATCCGCCGTGGTAATACCGCAGGGCCAAGCGCTGATCGCCGCCCGCCTTCTTCGTCATGGCCGCGAGGATCGCCGCGCCCGCGTCAATGTTCTTCTCCGGGTCGTTCCAGTTCTTGTCGTTCAGGCCGTAGGCTTTCCAGTTGACCTTGTTGATGCCTGCGAGGCCGTATGAACTGTCGCTGTGAGCGTTCGGATTGAAGGTGCTTTCCGTAGCCACGATGCCGCGCAGAGTGCTTTCTGAAACGCCGTACTTCGCGGCCTTGTCCCGGATGATCGCGTCGTAAGCGCTGCTGTTTGCGACACCTTTGTATTGGGCGTTCGCTTGCGCAGGGTCGAAGTCCACGCTACCGGGCGTTTCGCTATAGCCGAGTGCCTTATGGCCGCTGGTCGAGATTCCGCCCGCAAGGCCCGTCACGCCCGCCCACGCGGCGCGCATCTGGTTCGCGTCGATCGTATGGCCGAACTGACCCACCGCCGCACCGAACGCGTTAATGGCGAGTTCCATCTGGCTCACGCCGCTTTGGAAGTCCGCGTTGCCCTGCTCTTCGACCTTCGCCAAATCTTGCTTCTTCGACTGCTCTTCTGCCGCTAGGCGTTCCTGTTCCTTCTGCGCGGCACGTTGCCACCTGGCCGTCTCGTTCGCGGTCTGCGTCTCTTTTCTTGCCGCAGCTTCGCGTTGCGCTTTGTCGTTAATGAGCGCTTCCGCGATGCTGCTGCCCGCGTCCTCTCCTGCCCCGAGTTGGTGATTCATAGCTGCTGCCGCGCCAGCGTCCGTGGTCGGAAGGTGCGCGTCATTAATCATCTTCAGGAGCGTGGTAACGCTCGACAGAACCGGTCCCGCGAACTTCTGCCCTAGCTCCGTGATCTGCTCGTTGAAGCGCGCGAGTTCGTCATTCAGCGTCTTAACGTTCTTCGCCACGTCGAGATATTGCTGCATCTCTTTCAGCGACATGCCGATCTGACCGATGGACGCGCCCAACTCCTTAAACTTCAGAGCCACGTCTTTGTCCATTCCGATCATTTGCGCTTCGGCCTGAACTTGCGAATCGTTCATGCCGTGCCAGCGCCCGCCGAGACGCGTGAGGAAGTCCGTATTCGTGATCGGAGCGCCGCCCGCTGCCGGGTTAATCCCCATCGCTCCCAGAAGCCGGTTAGCCGGTCCTATCCGCGTCGGATCAGCATACGCGCCGCGAAGGAACGACTGCGAACCCGTTACCGCGCGTGCGACCTGATCGCGGCTTACGTTGCCGCTGGCCGCACGGCGCTGAAGGTCTTCCAGCCGAACAGCCGCCATGCCCGCGTCGCGCGATTGCGTGCGCTGCTCGTTAAACTGCGCGCGAACACGCATCGCATTCGTCAGCGCACCGGTCACGAGCGTAGCGCCAGCGGCCATAACGCCGAATTCAGCCGTGATGGATTTCAGACCCGAAAGAAACTGCCCGAGAATCGGGAGCGCGCCGCCCATACCCTTCGTGATCGAGTCTGCGAACGCGGACGCGCCCTTAGCCGAATCGTTCAGGCCTTTGTTCGTCTTTGCGGTAGCGTTGTTCAGCTTCCCCAATTCGGAGATAGCTGCGTTCACTTGGATCTTGTAATTGATCGTGAATTGGTCAAGGTTGCTCATTGCGGCGTTTCTCCCTTCTTGAGCGATTCGATAAGAGGCGTCATAACTGCGTCCTGATACATGACAATCGACTTGCCGATGTTTGCGCACATCGCCGCGAGGTCATCGCGCATGACGTAATGGAGGTTGAGGTCGATTCCGTTGTGCTCCAGAACGCCTTCGAAAACCGCGCGAACGTTCTGCCACCGTTCCAACAGTTCGTTCCGCGCCGCATCGCTATCCAGCGGCTTATCGCCAATCGAAGCGTGCGACAGGACTGCGTTCGTGAAGGCTTGCCGCGTGGAGTCGTCCGCGCTGTAATAGTCCTTCGCGTGCTGCTCGATGGACCACCCGGTCATTGCGCTGAACGCCCCAATGGTTACGTCCACCGTGCCGCGTGAGGTCGTGATCGTGATGCGGGCGGTCTGCTCGCGGTCGAACAGCTTTTGTGCTTCCGGTTCCGGCACTTCGGGCAGGCCGCTGCGGAAAATCTTGTCGAGCATTATTGATAGTTATCCTATGTTTGAAGGTCGAAACTTTAAGCCGCAGCGCCAATCAGCAAGTCGCGAAACTTCTGATAGCCCACGTCCACCTTAGCCACTTCCGCGACCATCGTTCGCGCTTCCTCCACGGTCGTGCGCTCGAAGAGGTCCGTGGCTTCGAACGCCTCGCAAGCGTCCGACGCGAACACGAAGTTAGGCTCACGCCGCGCGGCGATGAATTCAGTGGTGACGCGATGGAACGTGTCGCAGTACGCTTCCCACCGCGTAACGTTTCGGCTCGTCTCCTTACGCATCGCGATATACAGCGCAATCGCGAGGTCACCGAACTTGAACCGCAAGCGCTCCGGGTCGCTAAAGTCCTGCGGCGCGGCCATGCTGTTCGCCATACGGAAGGACAGCGGCGCGTTCTTAAGCATTTCGATTGTGATCATGATTTTGGTCTGTAGTTAGTTGCCGCGCAGGGAGTCCATCGTGGCGCGGTTCTCCGCGAGACGGGCGTTGATTCGCGTGCGCAGTTCGTTTTCCGAAGCCGCATCCATACCTGCGCCGTCCATGATGCGATTCTTCTGTGCGGCCAGTCTCGCTTCGTCCTCTGCGATACTGGTCGATAGGTCGTCCATGCACCGTTTGCGGATGGCGGCGCTTCGCCTTCTGCCCTCTTCCACTGCCGCGTCTGCAATCGCCCGATACATGGCACTGCTACCCGGAACAGACTTCGATCTCACTACTGAAAGCGCGGAATCGCTAGTGCGCATTCTTTTGCTGGTATCGCTCACAATTCACTCCAGTCCGTTCGTACTTCTATGTTTAAGTGCAACAGGCCGCGCAATCAGCACCGATGTATCAGTGCGGCGATGACGTTCAAAGAGACTAGAGCTACTGCTAGGGTGCGTCCAGTCAAGCCAAATCTTCACCGCCACTATCGCGTAGAGGATTGCGCGGAGTGGGTGCAATTACTTCAGGCTGCGGCAACGGTCCGTCTGATGGCCGAATGGGTGATGTTGCAGCAAGCGCCGATGACTTCTCGCGCGCTGGTCGTCGCAGTTACGAATGCGTCCACATCAGCGGCAGACTCGATTGTCGCGATGCTGTTCTTGCAAGCTTCCGCGATGGTATTCAAAATCAGCGTTACGTCTGCCTTTCCTTGCACAAGTGCGTTCATGATTCGTACTCCAAAGTTTGATGGTTAAATGAAATGCTTATTGCTTATGGCGCTGAATCGAATCCATAACGCTCTGGCGCTTCTGCGAGTTTTGCTCGCGAAAGGCTTTCATTTCTGCCGCGACCTGCTGCTTGTTCAGTTCATGCGGATCGGTCTGATTCGCGCTGCTATCCATAGTCAACCATCGCTTACGAACTTCCGCATTGATGGTGTCGAGTTGCGCGATTTGTTCCAGCGCGTCCGCGATGTACCGGGCCGCGCCGATTCCAGCTTGTTTGCTCTTCCGCATGACTGTTACTCCAGATGGTTAAATGAAATTCGGTTGGCTTACTCGCCGCGCACCGGGCGGTACATCTGAAGATTGCTGTCCCACGCGACCGGCAGCGAGACGTATTCCGCGCCCGTACCGGCGAGCATGGCGGCGTGCGCTTCCGTGTAGGCTGCGTCCGATACTTTCGCGTCCGCTACGTGCTTGCGGCGGGTCGATTCGTCCATGCCGCGAAGCCCTTTAACACCCTGCAGCCCGACTACCGTGGGCGGTACGCGCCGGATTCCGCCGTTACGTGCGATCCCGGCGATCATGCGCGCGGTCGCTTTCGCCAAGTCCACAACCAGCGGCGCGATGTCGCGCGGCTTCTCGGTTTTGCCTTCCGCGAATGCGCGGGAATTCACGCCTTTGCCGCCTGTGCTTTCGTTCATGTTGTCCTCTACGGTTTGAAGTTGGTTCCTGAGTGCTTCTGCGGTCACGTTAGCGGCCATTCCTGCCGCCACGAGCGGATCGCCCTGACGTTGTTGCTCACCGAGTGCGACTGCGGTTCCGGCCTGATCGTAGGGCGTCTGCTCGAAGCCGCGAGGCGTCCAGCCGTCCATCGACACTTGCCGCGTCTTGCGACTGGCGGTCATGTGCGCCTTCGGAACGTTCACCGCGAACGTGCCCGCCAGTTCGCCCGTAACGGTCGCACTTACTGCGGAGTCCGCTGCGTAGCTGGTCGAGTCTGCCGCGCGTGCCGTGTGTCCGTTCAGCTTGTTCGAGGCTTGCTGGTTCGCGTGCTTCGTGGCGAGTTGCGGATGCTTCGCGCGGAGAACGTCTCCCCACTTCTGTTCGAAGGCGGGATTCTTCAGCGCATTCGTCATCGCGTCGATCACCGTATCTTCACCGTCTTTGCTGTTGAGGCGGTGCTTGAACTTCGGCGCGAAGCTATCGACCGGCGCGCTGAAGAGGTTGGTATTGCCGTCACGGTTCATGATTCGTTTGCTCCTAATGTGATTGGTGATTACTTCTTTGCTGCTGCTTCGTGCTGGTCGATGATGAATGTGAGACGCCCGCGCCAATTCCAGAGCGCCGCCCGTTCCGCTGGGTCTTTCGCGACCGTGAGCAGCCGATCCACTTCCACCAGCATTTCCTTCGCTGCCGGTAGGATCGACAGCCCCTGCCGAATCTGCTTGTACTCGCCGCGCACTGCCGGGAGGCTTTCGAGGAAGTTAGCGCCGTGAAACGAACGGTCCACGAGCCGCGCATCCAGTTCCGACTTATCCGCGAACGTCACGATGTACGCGACTTGCGGGTGAACTCCTTGCGCGCGCAGCATGCAATAGCCGGTAAGCGCCGCGCGGTGCTCCTTCATCCACTCTTCGCCGCGCTCACGCAACTCCGCTTCGGTGCGCTTCTTATTCAGCGGCCACTTAAGGTGCGCGTTGCTCCACTCGCCGCGCGGCGTGAAGTAGGTTTCCGCTGCGGACTTAACTTCGCGCACGCGCTCGAAAATCCAGAAGTGACCCGGCGTGCCGCCTTCGTACTTCAAAATCTGGTCAATCTCGTGCGCCATGTACGTGACGTCCGGGTTAAGCACTTGCGTCGGACGGCCCTTTTTGTCGTGGAGGGTGCCGGAGGGGGCGCAGGGCGAATTGAGGATGTATTACAACGCTGCGAACGACAAAATCGAGCGGGCCGCGAATGCTCAAGCGGCAAACGAAGCCCGCAAGAAGTTTACGATTGTCGAGGCCCAAAAGACGCAAACGACTGAAGAGGCTATCGAGGACATTCGAGCGAAGGAGGCGTTTAAAGAATGGGCGATGAAGATTAAGCAGAATGACCTCACCATTCGTTTCGAAAAGCGCGTGCCGGATTGGGACGGGACGCCGCGACTGGAAACGGCATTGATCGAGTTGTTGAAGCCGTTCAACACCGAGACGAATCGTGCTGTGGGGAAATACTTCTGGCTATCGCTCTACAACCGCATCACTTCGCCCGGATGCCTCGCACCTATCGTTATTTCGCTGTTCGGCGCGCAGAACGCGGGCAAGTCTCGTTTCAGTAATGAGATTGTGCGGACGGTTCTCGAAGACAGGGAAAAGTCCTCAATCCAGCTGGACTTGGGCGGCAAGAAGGCGCAGAAACTCGACTTCCTTCGCGAGATCACTGGTAATTCGATCATCGCTAACATCGGAGAAATGACCGGCTTCAATCGTGGCGACCTGAACGACATTAAAGATTTCGTCAGCCGCACCTCCGATCCGATGCACTACAAGTACGAAGGTCATTTCGATCAACAGCGACAATGGGTTCGGCGCTATCAATTCCGCCTATCCGGAAGTGATGAATAAGGTCGTGCTGATTGAGGCCAGTGACGCATATAACGAAGCCTATGATCGGCTTTTGAAGAGCACGCCTGTCGATCAGATGCTGAGCGATAAGAAGGCGCTGCATGGCTATCTCGACATCGCCAACAATCCGAACCTCAAAGAGTCTGTCCGGGTTCAAGCATTGAAGGAAGCCTGTGTCCTCGCAGGCATCACGGTGATCGATGACGCGAACCGCACGCGGAAGGTGCCGACTCTGGACGATCTGTACAAGGAGCACGGCGCGGCCCTGATCGCGAAGGCGAACGAAGAGGGATACGACGCCCGGAATTAACGTTCCGGAGTGTTCTGCACAGGGTAGGCGCGGCTGCAACGCCCTAACCGCTCCTACCCTACAGGCTCGCGTTGCGGGCCTTTTCTACGCCGATCAGCGTAACGAGGGTACGCCGCTTTACTCCCATTTCGCTTTACGTCCGAGACGCCTATTTACCTGCGTAAAACGGGTGGTGTCGAGCGCTTTACTTTACGTTTCCTTTCCTTCTAGAATCGCTTTACGTTCTCAGCGAACGCTTAAAATCAAACCACCAAAGGACGGACAATGAACGGCAAAGGTCAAAACATCGGCTATGTAAGAGTTAGCACTACCGATCAAAACACTGCGCGGCAACTCGAAGGCATCGCGCTGGATCGGGTCTTTGAAGAGAAGGCGAGCGCGAAGGGCACGCGGCCAGTGCTGGAAGAAGCATTAATGTACGTCCGGCAAGGCGACACATTCTATGTCCACTCTATCGACCGACTCGCACGCGACACGCGACAACTGCTGGACATAGTAGAGCGACTGGTGAACAAGGGCGTGACGGTCGTGTTCCCTAAGAACTCGCTGACCTTCGCGGCAGACCGTAGCGACCATACCGCAAAGCTAATGCTGACCATGCTAGGCGCGTTCGCAGACTTCGAGCACTCCATGATCCGCGAGCGCCAACGCGAAGGCATAGCAGCCGCCAAGGAGCGCGGCGTGTACAAGCAGAAGTTGACCCACGCGCAGCTAGAGGCCATCCGCGCCCGTCTGGAGGGCGGCGAACTGAAGAAGGACATCGCAGCGGCCTATGGAGTGAGCCGCCCTACCCTCGATTCATACCTGAGGAAGTGATTTCGTTTGCCTACGTTTCAGACCTTGCCTGACCCACTTTCTGCACGAGGTCCATTTATTTCCATCTCACTCTGAATTATTTTTCGGTTCCGTCAAAACGCATATCACTTTTACTTAGGAGTTCTATAATGAAAGCACGTAACATCATCGCCGCAGCAATACTTCTTTCGACCATCGCAGCAGCGCACGCTCAGACACCGCATCAGCGCGAGGTGATCGGCAACATAAATCAGGCAATGGGCGCGCTCTCGCATTCGGCACCAGCGAACTGCGAAGTGAACACAGACGCGTGCGTGCGGCAGACTCTCGCATACGCCTATCGTTACAGTCACAGGCTTCCGGAGCAACTTGGCGTTCCTGAGCATTTGGTGCCGTTCTCTTTCGGACAATGGGCACTATTCGCGTCAGGTGGAATCTTGGAAGGCGACGCATTCCAGATCGAGTCTGACCCGAAGTTCCGCGCCGCCTACATCAAGGTCAAGGGATTGGAGCGGTTCCGCTTCCGGAACCTTCCTCCAGAGCAGCAGAGTGTGATTCTGGAGAACTTCCGCCCGTCATTCGTGGACCCTAATTCGGATTCGACCACCACCCGGCAATACTATCGCGCGGCGTATATAGCGTTGATGCACGATCACCTTCCGAGCGAGGGTGTGATTTATCACTGGGACAAGATCGGGTACGGAAAGAAGGCCGAAGAGGTCAGCTTGTGGATCGCGATCACGATGGACGCCATCAACACGCCGGAATACAACCAGCAATGGATTTCCGCCGACAAGATGCTTCATGGCTGGCCGCAAGACGCATACACCGTCCCGGTCAGCCATCGGCGCGACTTCTGGGATAAGTGGACCAGCAACTAACTCGGAGGATGCGGCCTAGACGTGAAAACGCCCGCCCTAGATCACTCTAGCTGGCGGGCGTTTAGGTCGCGGCGTGCTATCGACCGTATATGACGTACAGCACGATCACTAAAGCCGTCCAAGTCGCTGCGGCCACTATGCAAAGAACCTCCGTCACGCGCTTACCCCGGTAACGAGCGAGAAAGAGTACATCTTCCCGCCCTGTTCGAACGTCTCTTTTCCGCTGCTCTTAAGTGCGAGGCGGAAACGGATGTGCTTCGAGAATTCGAGCCTGAGCGAACGGAATGCGTCCGCTACGCTCTTGAATGTTTGCGTTTCGCCGTTGTGGGTGACCACGACCGCATGTTTAACGATACGTGCGGCGCGTACCTTCTCGTTGGCCCAGCTGCGGCTGACGCCTGCTGCGTTGCCGAGCTTCGGCATTTGGAACGCCGGAAACTTGATCGGTTCAAGTCCAAAATCGCTACGCGTCGGGAAGCGTTCCCATGCGGCGGCCATGACTGCGGGTGCTGCGACTTTTGCGGTAAGGGTTTTGCGGGACATGATTCGTATTCCTCACTAATTCGGTTCTGGGTTGGGTTCGGGTCGCTGCTCACTACGGAATCTATTCTCCTGAAAAATCACATGGATGCGTTACAGAAACTTACATTCACCTGACGAAATTGTTGCTATCAACTCTGCGCGGCTGATAGTAAGTTGATACGGTCGAGCGCTTCCCGCGTCCGATCCGCACGAAGGTGGCCGTAGTGCTTGTCGATCATCGCTGTACTCGTCCCGGCCATCCGCGCGACCACGAAAGCGTCCATGCCACCCGCGATCATCTCGCTGATGGCCGTGTGTCGAATCGAATAGAGCACGAGCGAATCGGACAGACCCGCTGCGGCCACCGCTTTATCGAAGGCGTTGCCCCAAGTCTCTTTCCGCCACTTCGCGCCGCCCGTAGTCGTGAACAGGAGCGCGTTGCCGATCTTGAACTCAGCGCGGCCTCGCACGAAGGACAGGGCAGCACTCGACAACACGATTACTCGCGGCCCGGTCTTTCCGTCCAGCGCGAGCGTGCCCTGCTCCCGGTCGAAGTCGCACGCGCGCACTCCCGCTAGCTCGCCCGGTCGCGCTCCGGTAAGGAGTAGCGCCGTTACGAAGGCCCGAATATCGTGCGCGGAGGCGGCTAGAAGGCGCTCGCGGTCGCTCGCCGGTACGAATCCCTGCCTACGCCGCCCGACAGCGCGAAAGGGTGTTACGGCGCGCCACGCCGCATCCGTGTCGATTAGGCCCATTCGGTACGCGAAGTTGAGCGCGGCCTTAAGGCTCGACAGTTGCCGATTCGCGCTGTCCTTCGCCGCCCGGAGCGCTTCGCCTTCCTTCCCGTCCACCTGCTTCCGGACCCAATCGAGAAGGTGCTGCGCTTTAAGGTCCACGAGCGCCACCGCGCCGATAGGTTGCGCGTCGATCATGTACCGGAACCGCGCGGCGGAATCCTTCGCGGCCTTGTCCGACTTCTGGAGCCGCTGGTGCTCGACATACAGCGCGCACGCCTTCCGAACGGTCATAGCTTCGGGCGGCTGCTGCGCTTGTTCTTCCGAGACGGGCCGGGCCGCCCATTCGATTACGCGCACTGCGGCCGTATCGAAGTCGGGAAGGTCCGGACCTAGAGCGACGAAGCGCTGCCGCCCGTCCTCCCCGCGCAGCCGCCCTAGCCAATGTCCTCCCGTCTCGGTACGCCGAAAGCCTACGTAGAGTCCCGCCCGTATGCGCGCCCAGTAGGGCTCACGCCTAGGCGTTAAGCGGTCGCGGATGGTCTTACTGTGGATCAGGTTTGTTGCGGTCGTCATTAGGTTCTCCGTACTAAAAAGTACGAAAATCCTAACGGAAAGTTGTGAGATAACGCTAGATATAGGCCATAAATTGCGTGTTTTCAGTTGTAAAGCGTTCGAGGTTCGCCTTCACACGGCAGGGGTCACTGGTTCGATCCCAGTACTACCCACCACGATAGAGGCAGGCGTTTTCAGTTCGAGACGTCTGCCGGAAAACCCCGGTACTGCAAAGCGCCGGGGTTTTTTACTTCCTGCAGACCGAACGCTACCCCGCCCACACGCCCCGCGCCATCCCGCTCGCCGCGATCACCATCACGATCACAAGACCGGCTTCCAGATCGCTCATCCACGCGAAGCGCCGGGCGCGCGACAGATCGATCGCGCCGCCGTGCGCCGCGGCGACACGCCATCGGATCAGCGCCATCATCGGCGTGATTTCGACGAACAGGATCAGCACGAGCGCCGTCATCTTCAGGTGGAAAAGCGGCTCGTGCAGATAATACGAACCGCCCTTCTCGAATCCGCCGAATGCGCGCATCACGCCCGTGACGAGCAGGACCAGCGCCGCAACGCCCCATATACCGTCGGCGCGAAAGACGTCGCGCAGGCCGGTCGCGTTAGCGTGGAGCGTGTTGGACCCGTCGAGTTTTCGCAGCGCGCGGGCGCGCGCCAGCACCGACGCGAACGCGAAGCCGAATGCAAGCAGATGAATCGCGGCCAGCAACCAACGTAGCATCATGCTTCCCCCTCCCTTTGCAGACAAGAAAGTCGTGACGGCCCGGCCGCTCAAACCTGCCGCAGCGTGCTGTCGAGTGCGCGGGCGGCGCTGCGATCGCCTTCGCTCGAAAGCGGTGCGCGAAAGACCGTCGTCCGGTTGTGACCCGCAGCCGCCGGTGAATCCCACAGCAACTCCATTTTCGGACGACTCGAAAAAGCGCCCCGCCGCGCTGGCGACGGCGCGGGCACGGTCGCGGCGTCCTCGGCAACGCCGTTGCCGCCCGCGGCCTGCGGCCATTTCACCGACAACTCCCGCGCGTCGTACTGTCCGAGCTTGCGGCTCTCGGCCCAGACGACGGCCGTGCGCGTCGTCGGATCGAGCGAGATCGCATAGCGGCCGATCGCGAAACGCCGCGCGGCGATATTCGTGCGCCACAGCGCGCGCGGCCGGCAGATCCAGATGACGACGGCATACAGCGCAGGCGCCGCCACGAGCCAGCCATTCGATTCCGCGAGCGCGTGCATCGCGCGCCGCCAGCCCGCGTGCCACGTGAAGAGGCCGACCGAAAACACCGCGAAACCGAATGTCAGCATGGCGAGCAGGCGCAGTGCCTGACGCAGCCACTGGGGCAGCGGATGCAACGGCCGTTCGGCGCGCGCACGCGCACCGGGCAGGAAAATCAGGAGGAACAGCAGCACGAGATTGACGCAGGCCCACGGCGAGGACGTCATCGCGCGCAGCGACGAGACATAGCCCATCTGCGACATCGAGAACACCCATCGCGCGACGAGCACGAGCCCGATCGCCCGCAGCGCGAAGACGGTGCCGGCGCCCGGTGCCGGGATCGCGCTGGTTTGCTTCGTTCTCGCCAAAACGTTTGCTCCTGTCCACGGTTCATGCCGGCCGATTCGACGATCGCCGACGCTGTCGCTGCGCGCTTGCGGCCGGATTGCGGCCCGTCGCGGGCCACGGTCTGCCCCGCATTGCGCGAAGCCCGGACATTATAGGGAGATTGCCATGAGGGCTTTCGATTTCATGTCGCACGACGGCATTACGCGCGAAAAGCGCGCAACAGTGTGCGATTGTGACAACGCCCCGTGAACCTTGCGGTTCACGGGGCGTTTTTATCGACAGCGCTCAGGCGGCCCGGCGACGAACCGCCTGCCGGTCAGGCTCAGCCTGCGTTGACTTCGCGCAGCACGGTGCGGCGCTTCTGGCGCAGCAGCTCTTCATACGACTGGACATAGCGCTCGGCCATGACCTTCGACGAGAAGCGCTCTTCGAACGCCTTGCGGACCTTCGCGCGCGGCAGCGTGTCGAGACGCTTGACTGCTGCGATCGCGCTCAGTTCGTCCTCGACGACGAAGCCCGACACGCCGTTCTCGATCACTTCCGGCACCGAGCCGCGGTTGAACGCGATCACCGGCGTGCCGCAGGCCATCGCTTCGATCATCACGAGGCCGAAGGGCTCCGGCCAGTCGATCGGGAACAGGAGCGCGTGCGCGTTGCCGAGGAATTCGGTCTTCTGCTGCTCGTTGATTTCGCCGATGTACTCGACGTGCGGCAGCGCGAAAAGCGGCTTGATCTGCTCTTCGTAGTAGGCGCGGTCGGCCTTGTCGAGCTTCGCGGCGATCTTGATCTTCATGCCCGCGGCCTGCGCGATGCGGATCGCACGGTCGACGCGCTTTTCCGGCGAAATGCGGCCGAGGAACGCGAGGTAGCCCGGTTCGACGTTCGGAATCGGCTTGAGCAGGTTTTCCGGCAGGCCGTGATACACCGTCGACAGCCAGTTCGCCTGCGGCAGCGGCTGACGCTGGTTATCCGAGATCGACACGACCGGCACGTCGCTGAACGTATTGAAGACCGGCTGCAGTTCGGGCAGGTCGAGACGGCCGTGAAGCGTCGTCAGGAACGGCACCGGCTGGCGCGCGAACAGCGAGAACGGGTAGTAGTCGATGTGGAAGTGCAGCACGTCGAATTCGTCGGCGCGACGGCGGACTTCTTCGAGCAGCAGCATGTGCGGCGCCATCGTGTCGCGAATCGTCGGGTCAAGGCGCAGCGCCTGCGGCCAGAAAGCTTCGAGCTTTGCCGACGTGATCGAATCGCCGCTCGCGAAAAGGGTGACGTCGTGCCCGGCGTCCACCAGGGCCTCGGTCAGGTAAGACACCACGCGTTCCGTGCCGCCGTAGAGCTTCGGGGGAACGGCTTCGTGGAGGGGCGCGATTTGAGCGATTCGCATGTCGGAAACTCCTAATAAAGATTCAGGCTAAGTACTACGTGTCGTGTCGAAGTATCGAAAGCGAATCGCTCGGCTCGGGCGGACGCGTCCGCTGGCGCAACAAAGCCAGCGGCGGAAATCGGATGCTCGAGTAAAAAAGCGACAGTTCGCTGATCACCGGGGTTTTCGCGCGGATGGCTGACGAGAGCAATTGTGATTCCAGCTCCTGATCTGCCGCGCATCAGCAATAAACGCGCAAGTGTCTGAGGCGTTGACTCGAACCTACAGAAACCTGTCAAAAATCCTAAGGGCAAACCCGTAGCGGATTATGGAGGTTTTTACACGCCGCTCGCGTAGTCATTTCAACTTATTTACCTTGTTACAAAGGGGAAACACTTTGCAAACCCCTGTTTATTAAGGCTGTTCTACATTGGGAAGCGTCTGTTCGCGCGGGCGCAGGGCGTTTGATCTGCCGCCCGTCCTTTTCTCGATGCGCCCGTCGCACAAAATGCCAGCGGGCCCGGGTTGTGCTCCGACGTGCAAACGCCGGTCGACCGGTGCGGCGATGCAGACGGCTCGGCCTCGATCGGTGTGGCTTGCCCGTTGCCTCATTGCGGCGCGCATTGCTTACAATGCGCCGCGCCCGAAACGTCGGCGACTGGCGTCAGAAATCGCGCGTCAGGGCGATCCGGGCATGTGCGCGGCGGCCCGCAAGCGATTTTGGCTTCTTTGTCCCATCTCATAACTGGCTACAATTCAGCCAGGGATCGCACGCCGGCGCCGCGTCACTTTCTCGACGAACGCGGCACCGTACTCAGGCGCACTACGAGCTCAACCGATCTACGACCAAAAAACGACCAATTGGACCAACTCACCGTCTCCCAGCGTAACGCGCACAACGCCAAGCTAGCGAGCTACGCGCATCGCCCGCTTGCGTTCCTGCTCCGCTACATCCGCCGTCACCCGATCGCCCACGCCACCGTTCTCATCAGCGTGTTTGCCGCGGTCGGATGCGCCCTCGCCTCGCAGTACGCGATCAAGCACCTGATCGACGTGCTCGGCCAGGGCCGCGGACATCCGGGCCCCCTCTGGGGCGCGTTCATGATCCTGGTCGGACTGATCGCCGCCGACAACATGCTGTGGCGCGTCGGCGGCTGGGTCGGCGCGCATGCGTTCGTCACCGTGACGGGCGACCTGCGCCGCGACCTGTTCTCCTACCTGAGCGGCCATTCGCCGACCTACTTCTCCGAGAAACAGCCCGGCATGCTCGCAAGCCGGATCACGGCGACGTCGAACGCGATCTACACGTCCGAGAACGTGATGGCGTGGAACGTCCTGCCGCCGTGCATCGCGGTGCTCGGCGCGATTGTGATGATCGTCACGGTGAATCCGCTGATGGCGGGCGGCCTGATGCTCGCGTCGGCGATTCTTTCGCTGATCCTCTACCGGCTCGCGAAGCGCGGCTCAGCGCGGCATCACAACTTTGCGTCGAAGGCGGCTTCGGTCGACGGCGAACTCGTCGACGTGATCGGCAACATGGCGCTCGTGCGCGCCTTCGGCATGACCTTTCGCGAGCAGAAGCGCTTCGGCTCGACCGTCAAGGCTGAAATGGTCGCGCGCCAGCAAAGCCTCCTGTATCTGGAAAAGCTGCGGCTCTTTCACGCGGTCGTGACGGCGATCCTCTCGGCGGGCCTGCTCGGCTGGGCGCTGTGGCTGTGGTCGCAGGGCCGCGCCACTTCCGGCGACATCGTGCTCGTCAGCTCGCTCGGCTTCACGATCCTGCACGGCACGCGCGATCTGGCCGTCGCACTTGTCGACGTGACCCAGCACGTCGCGCGTCTCGCCGAAGCCGTGCAGACGCTGCTCGAACCGCACGGCATGCCGGACCGCTCGGACGCGACCGAACTCGTGCCGCAGGGCGGACGCGTCGATTTCGAGGGCGTGACGTTCGCGTATCCGCGCCGCCGCCCGATTCTCGACAATTTCCATCTGCACATCGAGCCGGGCCAGCGCGTCGGGCTGATCGGCAAGTCGGGCGCGGGCAAGTCGACCGTGCTCGCGCTCCTGCAGCGCTTCTACGAGCCGCAGGGCGGCACGATCCGGATCGACGGCCAGGACATCCAGTCGATCACGCAAGACAGCCTGCGACAGTCGATCGCGCTCGTCCCGCAGGACATTTCGCTGTTCCACCGCACGGTGTACGAGAACATCGCCTACGGCCGCCCGGACGCGAGCCGCGAGGAAGTGCTGGCGGCGGCCCGCGAGGCGCGCTGTACGGACTTCATCGAGGCGATGCCGGAAGGCTTCGACACGATCGTCGGCGACCGTGGCGTGAAGCTGTCCGGCGGACAGCGCCAGCGGATCGCGATCGCGCGCGCCATTCTGAAAAACGCGCCGATCCTGCTGCTCGACGAGGCGACCTCCGCGCTCGACAGTTCGTCGGAAGAAGCGATCCAGCAGGCGCTCGACCGGCTGATGGTCGGCCGCACGGT
This sequence comes from Caballeronia sp. LZ024, assembly GCF_031451455.1. Lineage (NCBI taxonomy): Bacteria > Pseudomonadati > Pseudomonadota > Betaproteobacteria > Burkholderiales > Burkholderiaceae > Caballeronia > Caballeronia sp. LZ024. The sequence goes on from NZ_JARUXL010000001.1 coordinate 2,259,584, forward strand.
GATCGCGATTGCGCACCGTCTCTCGACGCTGCAGAACTTCGACCGGATCATCGTGATGAGTTCAGGCAAGGTGATCGACGACGGCTCGCCGGACGTATTGCGCGACCGGCCGGGGCTGTATCGCGAACTGCTCTCGAAGCAGCACGGCAAGATGCCGGCCGCGCCGGTGCCGTCGCAGCAACCGGCCTGAAGCAAAACGGGGCGCTTTTCGGCGCCCCGTTGCACGATTACTGCCGCAAATCCCGCAGGAAGTTATCCCGCCACACGGAGACGTTGTTCTTCCGCAGCGAAACGAACATATCCCGATACCGCGCCCGCCGCTCGTCGAGCGGCATCGAAAGCGCGGCCGCGAGCGCGTCGGCCATGCCGTCGATGTCGAGCGGATTCACGATCAGCGCGCCGGTCAGCTCCCGCGCCGCGCCCGCGAACTGCGACAGCACGAGCACGCCGGGATCGTCCGGGTCCTGCGCCGACACGTATTCCTTCGCGACCAGGTTCATTCCGTCGCGCAACGGCGTGACGAACCCGACGTGCGATTCGCGAAAGAGCGCCGCCAGCACGGGCCGCTCGTATTGACGGTGGATATAGCGGATCGGCGTCCAGTCGAGTTCGGCGTAGCGTCCGTTGATGCGTCCGGATTCCGCTTCGAGTTGCAGCCGGATATCGCGATAGGCGTCCATGTCGGCGCGTGTCGGCGGCGCGATCTGCAGGAACGACACGTTGTTGCGCTGCTGCGGCTGGTGCTCGATCAGCCGCTCGAACGCGCGAAAACGCTCGACGAGGCCCTTCGAGTAATCCAGCCGGTCCACGCTCATCACGAGCTTGCGCTCATGCAGCGTCGCCTTGACGATCTGCACGTCGCGGCCGCTTTCGCCGTCCTTCGCGAGCGCGGCGATCTCGTCCGGATAGACACCGATCGGATACGCCGCCGCCTTCAGCGTCTTGCCGAACGCGCTGATCCGGCACGGCGCGTCGGCGTGACGCTCGACCGTACCGTTCGCTTCTGTTTCGATGTAGTCGCAGAACGCGCGCAGGTCGGGTGCCGTCTGGAAGCCGAGCAGGTCGAAGGAACAGAGCGCGTCGGCGAGTTCGCGGTGGCGCGGCACGGACAGCAGGATCTGCGACGCGGGAAACGGAATGTGCAGGAAAAAGCCGATCCGGTTCGTCACGCCGATCTCGCGCAGCGCCTCGGCGAACGGAATCAGGTGATAGTCGTGGACCCAGATGACGTCGTCGGGCTTCAGGAGCGGCGCGAGCTGCTCCGCGAGCCAGCGGTTCACGCGGCAATAGCCATCGAACTCGTGACGCTCGAACTGGATCAGGTCCGGACGATAGTGGAAAGCGGGCCAGAGCGTCGCGTTCGAGAAGCCGCGGTAGTACTGGTCGTAGTCGCGCTGCACGAGGCCGATGGTTGCGAAGGTCACGGGTCCGCGCTCTTCCAGACTGATGCCCTCGGCCGGCGCCGAGAGCACATCGCCGCTCCAGCCGAACCACATGCCGCCGGTTTCCTTGAGCGCATCGTAGACGCCGACCGCGAGTCCGCCCGCCGCCGGGCCGCCTTCGGAGATCGGCGCGACGCGGTTCGACACGATGATCAGGCGGCTCATGGGTTCGCCCCGGCGCCCTTCCCCGCCGCGTCGGCCACGCCTTGCAGCCAGTCGAGGAACGCCGGCACCGACTCGACGCGCGCATGCGCGAGGGTGTCGCCGGCACCGACCTTGATCGACAGCCCGCCGAGTTCGTTGACGACGGCGAAACCTTTCTCATCGGTCAGGTCGTCGCCGACGAACACCGGCTTCCTGCCCGTGAACGGCGGCTCGTTCATGAACGCGCGCACGGCACGGCCCTTGTCGACGTCCTTCGGCTTGATTTCGTAGACCATCTTGCCGGGTTGCAGCACGTAGGCGTCGGCGTACTGCGCGACCAGGCGCTCGGTGGCCGTGCGCGCCGCCGCTTCGCGGTCCGGCGCGTTGCGATAGTGAAGCGCGAGCGCCGCGCCCTTGATTTCGAGCAGCATGCCGGGATTGCGGCCGACCACGTCTTCGAGCACGTGCTCCATGCGCAGGAGCCGCTCATCGTTGAACCCGATGCGCGCGACGTCGCCGTTCGAATCGCGCCGCTCGGCGCCGTGCAGGCCCGCGACCGGCAGGTCGGGCATCGAGACGAACGAATCGATGCTGTCGATGCCGCGGCCCGACACCACCGCGACCGCGCCGTTGGTTTCGCGCGTAAGCGTCGCGAGGAGTTCGGGCACGACGCGCGGCACGACGATACCGTCGGGCGTTGGCGCGAGTTCGACGAGCGTGCCGTCGAAGTCGAAGAAAAAAGCCGTGTCGGCGAGAGCCAGGGTGCGAGGAAGTGCTTGCATCGATGTGGACCTTCGAACCGGAGATGACCGGAAAAGTGTGCGCATATTACCGCGAGCCGCGCCGTTTTCGAGAGAGCAGGCTTTTCGCCGGACGCCAAGCACGCGAGCCGGGTCGATCGCGCGGCGCCGTCGCGAATCGGCTTACAAGCGCGCTTCATCGCCCTTACAGCCTTATACAGCGGGGCTGCGGCAAAACGCCCCATTTTCGAGATGATGCGCCGAGCCGCCGAAGCAGGCGTCTATTTTGCGATAGAGTCGCGAAAACCGGTCTGCCCGGCCGTATCTGATCGAGTCCGAAATGCCTTTTTTGTTCCAGCTTCGGCGTGACGGACGGCTCGTCGCCGCCACGCTCGCGCTTTGCGCGCTTTGTGCCCTCCTCGCCGGCTGTTCGCGGCCCGCCGAACCCTGGCGCCTCACCGATGTCAGCGGTCATCTGCCCGACCTGTCGTTCTCGCTCGTCGACGACAGCGGCCGCGCAGTGAATGGCGAGTCGTTCGCCGGCCGCGCGACGCTCGTCTACTTCGGCTACACGCACTGCCCCGACGTGTGCCCCGAAACGATGGCGCGGCTCATGCAAGTGCTCCAGCAGATCGGCGCCGACGCGAATCGCGCGAAGATCGTCTTCATCACCGTCGATCCCTCGCGCGACACGCCTGCCGCCTTGCACACCTACGTCCGCGCGTTCGACGCGCAACACGCGGTCGGCCTGACGGGTTCGGACCGGGCGATCGAGTCGCTCGCGAAACGCTACCGCGTGGCGTACCAGATGGAAAAGCGCGACGCGAACGGCACGTATGAGGTCACGCACAGTTCGGCGGTCTACATCTTCGATGCGCAAGGCCGCGCGCGCCTGCTCGCCACCGATAACGATTCCATCGACGCCATCGCGCACGACCTGCGACGCGTCATCGAGACGGCGAAGTCATGATCGCGACGCTCTTCTACTGGCTCGAACCGTGGGAATTCTCGCCGACGGTCGTCGTCGCCGTGCTAATCGCGGCGATTCTGTTCGCGCGCGGCGCGCGGCATGCGCGGGTGTCGTTCGCGCGGCGCCTCGCGTTCTGGCTGGGTCTGGCGGGCATCTACGTCGCGTTGCACACGCGGCTCGATTACTTCTTCGAGCACGAATTCTTCATGCATCGCTTGCAGCATCTCGTGCTGCATCACCTCGGGCCGTTCCTGATCGCGCTGTCGTATCCGGGCGCGGCGCTGCGGGCGGGCATCCCGTTTCGATGGCGGCAACGCTGGCTGATTCCCGCGATGAACACGCGCAGCGCGCGCGTCACCGCCGATGTGCTGTTCCATCCGGTGATCGCGGTGACGCTCTTCGTCGGCCTGATTTATTTCTGGCTGCTTTCGCCGATCCACTTCAAGGCGATGCTCGACTGGCGCCTCTATCGCGTGATGAACTGGAGCATGGTGCTCGACGGGCTCTTGTTCTGGTGGCTCGTGCTCGATCCGCGACCCGCGCCGCCCGCACGGCTCGCGCCGGGGCGGCGCATCCTGCTCGTGATCGCCGCGATTCCGCCGCAGATCCTGCTCGGCGCATACATCTTCTTCACGCCGCACGAGCTGTATCCGATCTATTCGATCTGCGGCCGCGCATTCACCTGGATCAGCCCGATGCGCGATCAGCAGGTCGGCGGGCTGTTGCTGTGGATTCCGGGATCGATGATGAGCGTGATCGGCGCGCTGATCGCGCTGCGTCACTGGCTGCGGCTGTCGGCGCGGGCGCGTCTGCGTGAGACGCGCGCGTCGCCTCTGACACCGCTCGAAGCTTAGTGACGTGAATGAGTGACGTGAATGAGCGACGTGAACGAGCGACGTGAATTACGGACGACGCATCCAGACATGCGGAATGTCGTCTTCGTCGTGGACATCGGAGATGGGCTCGAAGCCGAACGCCCCGTAAAACTTCTGCAGATGCGCCTGCGCGTGCAGCCGGATCGGCTGTTGCGGCCACTGCGTCAGGATATGGTCGAGCGCGCGTTCGAGCATGGCGTTGCCGAGTTTCATGCCGCGAAAGCCGGCGGTCGTCAGCACGCGGCCGATGCGGACGTCGGTCTCCGATGCGTCCGGATGCCCCGGCAGAAGCACGCGCAGATAGCCGGCGAGCGCCGCGCGCTTTTCTCCTTCGCCGTACGCGAAGAGATGCCACGCGTCGAGGTCGAGGCCATCGACATCGCCATAGACACAGTTCTGCTCGACGACGAACACGGCACTGCGCGCGCCGAGCATGTCGTAGACCTCGGTGGCCGAGAGTTCGCTGAATGGCTTCCAGCGCCAGTCGAATCGGGAAAGGGAGTCGGTCATGATCGGCTGAGGGACGGGCGTGCGGCACGTGGCCGTGGGTGGAAAATCCTGCGATTATGCCGCGCGATGCAGTCGCACGGGCACCCATGCAAAACGGGACACGCAAAACAAAAAGCCCCGACCGCGAGGTCAGGGCTTTTTCTTACTTGGAGGCGCGAACCGGAGTCGAACCGGTCTAAACGGCTTTGCAGGCCGCTGCATAACCGCTTTGCTATCGCGCCGTAAGCGGTGTTGGTGCCGGTTGCGCTTCGACGTGTTCTGAAGCATCAGGCCGGGCCACCAAACAAAAAGGGAAGCTCGGCTTCCCCTTGATTGGAGCGGGAGACGAGTCTCGAACTCGCGACCTCAACCTTGGCAAGGTTGCGCTCTACCAACTGAGCTACTCCCGCATTGTCCTGCACTTTGCTGCTGCATCGCCGCTGCGCCAGACAGCGACGACTTCAAAACCTGGAGCGGGAGACGAGTCTCGAACTCGCGACCTCAACCTTGGCAAGGTTGCGCTCTACCAACTGAGCTACTCCCGCATGCTGCTTCTTTGTCTTCGTTTTGCGCTTTGTTTCAGCGCTCACTCGACAGAAACGAGATTATGTAGAACCCTCGAAGCGGTGTCAATAGTTTTGTATGCACCCTTTTACGCTTCGACGCAATTTATAACGTGCCGCCACGCTCGCGGATCTGCGGCCACGCGAGTTTCATGTAGTAGAGCATGGACCAGACAGTGAGGAACGCCGCGACATAGATGAGCCACAAGCCCCAGACGCGCGTATCGACGACGAACTGCGTCCCGTAGATGCGCAGCGGCCCGTAGAAAAGCAGCATCGGAATCGCGACCATCTGGCACACGGTCTTGAACTTGCCGAGCTGGTTCACGGCGACGCTCTTCGATGCCCCGATCTGCGCCATCCATTCGCGCAGCGCCGAAATGGTGATCTCGCGCCCGACGATCACGAGCGCGATCACCGCGTTCAGGCGCATCAGCTGCACGAGCACGAGGAGCGCGGCGGTGACCATCAGCTTGTCGGCGACGGGATCGAGAAACGCCCCGAACGACGATGTCTGGTTGAGCTTGCGCGCGAGAAAGCCGTCGAACCAGTCGGTGAGCGCGGCGAGCACGAAGATGACCATCGCAAGCAGGTTGCGGTGCTCCGGGCTCATCATCACGTCCGGCAGGTAGAAGATGCCCACGACCAGCGGAATCAGCACGATTCGCAGCCACGTCAGAAAGATCGGTAGGTTGAACGGCATCGGCTCAGGCGCAGCAACGTGTAAGGGAGGTGCCATTGTGCCGCTTGACACCTCATGTCACAAGGCAAGCGCCACGGCCGCCCTTGGGGCGGCCTGGCGCGGCTTCAGTGCAACTGCTTGTAGATCTGCTCGGCGAGCGCGTGCGAAATGCCTTCGACGCTCGCCAGGTCCTCGACGCTCGCCGCCTGCACGCCGCGCAAACCGCCAAAGCGCGACAGAAGCCGCTGGCGCCGTTTCGCGCCGACGCCTTCCAATTCCTCCAGCCGCGACGTCTGACGCGCCTTCGCGCGCTTCGCGCGCATGCCGGTGATCGCGAAGCGGTGCGCTTCGTCGCGAATCTGCGCGACGAGCATCAGCGCCGCGCTTTCCTTGCCGAGTTCGAGCGGCGCGCGGTGATCGGCGAAAGCCAGCGTTTCCAACCCGACCTTGCGCCCTTCGCCCTTCGCGACGCCCACCAGCATCCCGCGATCGAGCCCGAGTTCCGCGAACACCTGCCGCGCGATTTCGACCTGACCCTTGCCGCCGTCGATCAGCACGATGTTCGGCAGAAGACCGCCCGCAGCTACCGGTTCGGCCGCATCGGGCGTGACGTTGGGATCGGCGGCGTCTTGGGGTTGCAGCGTCGTGGCTTCGTCGGCGGCGTTGGCCGCGGCCTGCGCGACCATCTTCTCGTAGCGGCGCGTGAGGACCTGGCGCATCGCGGCGTAATCGTCGCCGGGCGTGATGCCGGTGATGTTGTAGCGCCGGTATTCGCCCGACTGCATCTTGTGATGGTGATACACGACGCACGACGCCTGCGTCGCCTCGCCCATCGTATGGCTGATGTCGAAGCACTCGATGCGCAGGTGCGCGAGGTCGTCCATTTCGAGGCTGAGCGTGTCGGCGAGCGCGCGCGTGCGGGCCTGTTGCGAGCCTTGTTCGGAGAGCAGGCGCGCGAGCGCAAGCTTCGCGTTCTGTTCGGCCATCGAAAGCCAGACGCGCTTTTGTCCCTGCGGCTGGCGCAGAAGTGTGACCTTGTGCCCGGCCTGCTCGATCAGCAGATCGACCAGTTCGCGGCTCGCCGGCGCGTGGCTCACGACCAGCACGGGCGGCACGCGGTTGCCGATGTAATGCTGCGCGATGAACGCTTCGAGCACTTCCGATTCGAGCGCTCCTTCGCGGCTCGGTGCTGCTTCGGGCTCTGGCATCGCGTCCGGCTCGGGCTCGTCCGCCGCGACGCCAGGGAGCAACGCGGACTCCTCGACCCCAACTTCCTCGACGACGATCGGCGCTACGCCCTCGATCAGTTCGAGGTCGTCCGGGTTCGCGGCGTCCGCGGCGGCTTCGTCGCCGATATCGAGCGCCGCTTCGACGTGCGCCGGGAAATACGCCTTGTCGCCGAGATGGCGGCCGCCGCGCACCATCGCGAGATTCACGCACACCTTCCCGCCCAGCGCGACGACCGCGAGGATATCGACGTCGTTGTCGCCGCCGACTTCGATCGCCTGCTGATGCAGCACGGTCGACAGCGAACTCATCTGGTTGCGCACGGCCGCGGCCTGCTCGAATTTCAGCTCGGCGGCAAAACCGTGCATCTTCTGTTCGAGCTCCTTCATCACTTCGCCCTGGCGCCCGAGCAGAAAGCGCGATGCATTGGCGACGTCGCGCGCGTAGTCCTCCTCGCCGATCGCCCCGACGCATGGCGCGGTGCAGCGCGCGATCTGATGCAGGAGGCACGGCCGCGTGCGGTTGGTGAACACGGAATCCTCGCAGGTGCGCAACTGGAATACGCGCTGGAGAATCTGGATGCTCTCGCGCACCGCCCACGCGCTCGGGAACGGACCGAAATACTGGTTTTTTTTGTCGACGGCGCCGCGGTAGTACGCCATGCGCGGAAACTGATGGCCGGTCAGCTTCAGATACGGATAAGACTTGTCGTCACGAAAAAGGATGTTGTAGCGCGGCGTCAGCGCTTTGATGAGATTGTTCTCAAGCAACAGCGCCTCGGCTTCGGAACGCGTGACCGTCGTTTCGATCTTGCGGATGCGCGTGACCATCATCGCGATGCGCGGCGAATGCAGCGTCTTCGTGAAATAGCTCGACACGCGCTTTTTCAGGTTGCGCGCCTTGCCGACGTACAGCACGGCGCCGTCGGCGTCGTAGTAGCGGTACACGCCGGGCAGGTTCGGCAACTGGGCGAGAATCTTCTTGGGGTCGAATGCGTCGGTGTCTGTCATGCAGCTAAACGAAGCGGAAAGTGCGCGGCGAGCGGGCCATGCCTGCCTTGAAACGGCGGTGGATCGGCTGTCAAGCGATCGGCGCTGTCTTAGAATCGCCAGTTTAGATCATTACGCGGCTCGTTCGCCGCGCGAGGCGCGTCCATGGTCACAGCCGCTCACTCCCCGGAAATCGCCTGCGACATTTTCTGCGCGGTCATCGACAACTTCGGCGACATCGGCGTCTGCTGGCGCCTCGCGCGCCAGCTCGCCGACGAGCATGGCTGGCAGGTGCGCCTCTTCGTCGACGATCTGCGGGCCTTTCACGCGCTCTGCCACGCCGTCGATCCGGCCCTCGCGCGGCAGGAGGCGGCCGGCGTCGTGATCGAGCACTGGCACGAGCCGTCGCACGCGGGCGAAGTCCTGCAGATCGCCGATGTCGTGATCGAGGCGTTCGGCTGCGAACTGCCGCCCGTGTACGTCGCGGCCATGGCGCGGCGCGAACGCAAGCCGGTGTGGATCAACCTCGACTATCTGAGCGCGGAGGACTGGGTCGCGGATTTCCATCTGCGGCCGTCGCCACATCCGCGCTTCGCGCTCGTGAAGACATTCTTCTTTCCGGGCCTCGGTCACGGCACCGGCGGCGTGCTGAAGGAGCGCGCGCTCGACGCCGGGCGCGCCACGTTCGACCGCAATGCCTGGTGGCGCGAGCGCGCCGGCATCGCGCCGCCGGGCCCCGAACGCACGGTCGTATCGCTCTTCGCCTACGAGAATCCCGCGATCGACCCGCTGCTCGCCCAATGGCGCGACGGCCCGTCCCCGGTCGTGCTGCTGGTGCCGCAAGGGCGCATTTCGGGCGCGGTCGCGCGATTTTTCGGCCTGCCGCAGTTCGCGGCGGGCGACGCCGCCGCGCTCGGCTCGCTGACCGCGCATGCCATCGGTTTCGTCGAACAGCCGCACTTCGATGCGCTCCTGTGGGCCGCCGATGTCAATTTCGTGCGCGGCGAGGATTCGTTCGTGCGGGCGCAATGGGCGCAAAAGCCGTTCGTCTGGCACATCTATCCGCAATCCGACGACGCCCATCTGCCAAAGCTCGACGCCGCCCTCGCCCACTACGCGAGCGGCCTGCCCGACGCAGCCCGCGAATCGGTCGCGCGCTTCTGGCATGCTTGGAACGGGGCCGGAACGCCGGACTGGGCGGATTTCTGGGGACATCGTGCGCTGCTCGAAGCGCGCGCGGCGCAATGGGCGGCGGAACTCGCCGCCGTCGGCGATCTGGCCGGCAACCTTGTCGCGCACGTGGCCTCGCATCTCGATGCCAATCTGCCCGCCGAACTGGCCGAAACCGCAAAAACTCAGTTAAAATAAGCGGTTATCCAACGGCTCGTGTCTTGCGAACTCCGTTAGCGTCGCCGGGCGATGCACGGAAAGCGCAGTTCGGCATCGTATGAGCCGTCCAGATTTCCAGGCTCCCGCTAATTTGTCAGCGTCCGCAGCGAGGCTTCGCCAGGCGCTGAAGTATTGAAAGAAACCACAGGACAGTTTTACTTATGAAGACCGCACAAGAACTCCGCGTTGGCAACGTCGTCATGATCGGCAGCGATGCCATGGTCGTGCAGAAGGCCGAGTACAACAAGTCGGGCCGCAACTCGGCTGTCGTGAAGATGAAGTTCCGCAATCTGCTGTCGGCGGGCAACATGGAGTCGGTGTACAAGGCCGACGACAAGTTCGACGTCGTGATGCTCGACCGCAAGGAAGTGAGCTACTCGTACTTCGCGGACCCGATGTACGTGTTCATGGACGCCGACTACAACCAGTACGAAGTCGAAGCCGAAATGATGGGCGACGCGCTCAACTACCTCGAAGACGGCATGCCGTGCGAGGTCGTGTTCTACAACGAGAAGGCGATTTCGGTCGAACTGCCGACCACGGTCGTCCGCGAGATCATCTATACGGAACCGGCCGTCAAGGGCGACACGTCGTCGGGCAAGGTGCTCAAGGTCGCGAAGATCAACACCGGCATGGAACTGCAAGTGCCGCTCTTCTGCAGTATCGGCGACAAGATCGAAATCGACACGCGTACCAACGAGTACCGCAGCCGCGCCTAAAGACGCACGATCCGGCGGCGCTGACATCGTCCGCGCCGCGCGATGTCGCCGCAGTCCGCGAAGCAAAAGAAAAGCGCCCGCCCGGGCGCTTTTTCTTTTGCGTGAAGTTTTGGGCGTGTTCAGGCAAACTTTACCGGGATCATCTTGAAATTATGGCGCGGTCGTCCGTCTTAACCACGACCCGAGCGCTGTTTTTCCAGACGTTTCGGAATTGGCACGATTTCTGCTATATCCATGAATCTCCTACTCGACGACGAACCATGCGAAAACAAAACAACGTCGCCGCCCGGCTTTTGATCGCCGCCGCGCTGTCCGCGCCTGCGATTCTGCTCACCGCCGGGTGCTCATCGACATCGACGAGCGAATCCGCCGGCGAGTATTCCTCGGACGCCGCGATCACCGCGCGCGTCAAGGCGGCGCTGCTTGCCGACCCCGGCCTGAAATCACTAGCGGTCAGTGTCGAAACGTATCGCGGCGTCGTGCAGTTGTCGGGATTCGTGAACTCGGAGGTGCAGATCGAGAAGGCAGTCGCCGTTACCCGCAGCGTGTCGGGCGTTCAGTCCGTGAAGAACGACCTTCATGTGAAGCCGCAGTAGCGGGCCGCACTGAACGACGCGTAAAGATACGCGCAGGACGCAGGAGACCGAAGCGGCACTCGCGTGCTCGCAGCCGGATCGGACGTCGCGCCAATGGGCGAGGACGCCCCGGCTGTCAGCCCGAGCGTCGCGCTGAAGTCCGGTTTCGAGCGATTACAGACCATTTTGATACGTTGTGTCCGCCATGCCACACGCACTGATTGTCGAAGACGATCCCAATAGCCTGTCCGGCCTGTCCGCGATCCTGGCGGCCGACGGCTTTTCCGTCGATACCGCGACGACGCTCGCCGAAGCGCGGGCCGCGCTCACCCGTTTCATCCCCGATGTCGTGCTGATCGACCTGAACCTGCCTGACGGCAGCGGTCTCGATCTGCTGCCGAGCCTGCCCGCGCAGCCGCCGGACGGCGCGCTGCCCGTGATCGTGATGACGGGTAACGCGACCGTGGAAAGCGCGATCGAAGGGCTGCGGCACGGTATCTGGGATTATCTGCTGAAGCCCGTCAACATTCCGCGGCTGCGCAGCCTCCTTGCGCGCATCCCGCGGCCGTACGAGCTGACGGAGGAAGTCCAGGTGCTGCGCACCCGACTGCGCGAACTCGGCCATTTCGGCGCGATGCTCGGGCGCAGCAGCACGATCCAGCACGTCTACGACCTGATCGAGCAGACAGCGCCGACCGAAGCCGCCGTGCTGATCTGCGGCGAGCCGGGCACCGGCAAGAAGCTAGCCGCGCGCACGCTGCACGAGTTGAGCCGCCGACGCAAGGGTCCGTTCATCGCGTTCGATTGCGCCATGTCGCGCGATTCCACCCTGCGCTCGATGGACAGCCTGCTGTTCGGCCACGAACGCGGCGCGTTCGCCGGCGCGGAGAATCGCGAGCCGGGTTTGCTCGAACAGTCGGGCGGCGGGACGCTCTTTCTCGAACAGATCGACGCGCTGCCCCACGCGCAGCAGGAAGCGCTCTTACGCGCGCTCGACTCGCAGACGTTCATGCGCGTCGGCGGCAGCAACCGCATCATGACCGACTTCCGCCTGATCGCCGCGACGCGCACGCCGGTACGGCAAGCCATCGACGACGGCGCCTTGCGCGAAGACCTTTACCTGCGGCTGAACGCTTCGTCGATTGCGCTGCCGCCGCTGCGCGACCGCGACGACGACATCGCCCTCTTCGCGGAGCATTTCGTCGAAGAACTGAACCGCGAAAACCATATCGTCGGCGTGACGAGCGGCTCGCCGAAGCGCATCAGCCCGTCGTTCATCCGCGAATGTCTGGCGCAGGAATGGCCCGGCAACGTGCGCGAACTGCGCGAGCGGGTGCGGCGCGCGTATCACGCGTCGGGCGATGTGATCGAAACGCTTCACGCCGACGAGCACGGCGGTGCGGGCGGACGCGGCCTGAACGGCAGCAGCGTGCAGGTGACGGTCGGTACGGCGCTCGCGGATGTCGAGGACATGCTGATCCGCGCGACGCTCGACGCGGTCGGCGGCACGCGCCATCGCGCGGCGACGCTGCTCGGCATCAGCCCGAAGACGCTCTACAACAAGCTGCAGCGGATGAAGCTCGAACCCTGAGTGCCGCGTCAGCCAGGAAAAAGCCACGGCATCGCTGCCGTGGCTTTTTTATCGCGCTCGGTTCAGCCCAATGCGCTTTGCAACAGCGCCTTCGCCTGCTGATAGTCGACCTGCTTGTGCAGCTTGTCCCAGTGCGGCGCCTTGCCGCGCGCACGCATCTTCTTCAATCGCTGCACCGACGCCTTCGACGGCTCGAAGCGCAACTGGTCGAGCACCTTCTCCGCTTCCTCGGGCTGGTTGCAGACCAGAACCATGTCGCACCCCGCGGTGAGCGCGGCGTGCGCCGCTTCGGTCAGCGTGCCGCCCGCGCGCGCGGCTTCCATCGAGAGATCGTCGCTGAAGATCGCGCCGTTGAAGCCGAGCTTGCCGCGCAGAATGTCCTGCAGCCACACGCGCGAAAACCCGGCGGGCTTCTCGTCGACCTGCGTGTAGATCACATGCGCCGGAATCACCGAGGCGAGCGCCATCCCGAGCCAGTCGTAAGGCTTCACGTCGGCGGCGAGAATCTCGTCGAGCGGGCGGTCGTCGGTCGGCAGCGCGACGTGCGAATCCGCCGATGCAAAGCCGTGTCCCGGAAAATGCTTTCCGCAGTTCGCCATGCCCGCGAGCGCGAGCCCGTGATTCAGGCTTTTTGCGAGCATCGCGACGACGCGCGGATCGCTGTGCAACGCGCGGTCGCCGATCACCTTCGACTGGCCGTAGTTCAGGTCCAGCACCGGCGTAAAACTCATGTCGATACCGTATGCGCGCAACTCCGCCGCGAGCACGTAGCCGAACGCGGTCGCGGTCTTGGTCGCGAGCAGGACGTCGCGGTCCCACAGTTCGCCGAGCTTGCCCGGCGCGGGCAGCACGGTGAAGCCGTCGGTGCGGAAACGCTGCACGCGGCCGCCTTCGTGATCGACGGCGATCAGGATGTCCTCGCGAATGTGGCGGATCGCTTCAGTCAGCGCGACGAGCTGCGCGCGGTCCGTGAAGTGGCGCGCGAACAGGATGATGCCGCCTGTCATCGGATGGGCGATGCGGCGGATGTCCGCGTCGGTCAGCGTGGTGCCGACCACGTCGAGCATGACGGGTCCAGGAGTGCGTTTCATCGAGTCCAAAGGGATTATTTTTTCAGGAGGGATCGGAAGTTTCGGCGATCACGAACGACACCGCGTAGTCGCGCTCGTCGCTCACGGTGACTTGTGCCGTGATGCCGCGCGCATCGAGCCACGCGGCCAGTTCGCCCGAGGCGACGATCTTCGGCTTGCCGCTCGGCTCGTTAAGCGTCTGCAGCGCGCGCCAGGTCATCGGCCAGCGCATGCCGAGGCCGATCGCCTTCGAGAACGCTTCTTTCGCGGAAAAACGCGTCGCGAGGAACGCGAGGCCGCGCACTTCGGAGCGCGCCTTTCGCGCGTGATAGACGCGCAGTTCGTCGGCGCCGAGCACTTTTTCGGCGAAGCGCCCTTTCGTGCGCTCCATCACCGCCGCGACGCGGCTCACCTGCACGACGTCGGTGCCGATTCCGTAGATCGCCATCGCGCGGCTCCGTTCAGCGCGCGGCCGCGAGGCGCGACGCGACCATGATCGCCTTCATCTCGCGCACGGCGTTTTCCCAGCCGGCGAAAATCGCATGCGCGACGATCGCATGGCCGATGTTCAGCTCGACGATGCCTTCGAGCGCCGCGATCGGCTGCACGTTCGTGTAGTGCAGGCCGTGTCCTGCGTTCACCTTGAGCCCGAGCGAATTGCCGAAGTCGACGCCGCGCGCGACGCGCTCGAACTCGCGCTGCTGCTCGGCTTCTTCGTGCGCTTCGGCGTAGCGGCCCGTGTGCAGTTCGATGACCGGCGCGCCCGCTTCGTGCGCGGCGCGGATCTGCGTTTCGTTGGCGTCGATGAAGAGCGAGACGCGCGCGCCCGCATCCGCGAGTTGACGGCAGGCGGCCTTCACGGCTTCGAACTGGCCCGCGACGTCGAGACCGCCTTCGGTCGTCAGTTCCTGGCGCTTTTCCGGCACGAGGCAGACGTCGTGGGGCTTGATCGCGCACGCGATGTCGAGCATTTCCTTCGTCACCGCGCATTCGAGGTTCATGCGCGTCTTGAGGAGCGGGCGCAGCGTCTTCACGTCCGCGTCGACGATATGGCGGCGGTCTTCGCGCAGATGCAGCGTGATGGCGTCGGCGCCGGCTTCCTCGGCCTGCAGCGCGGCGCGGATCGGATCGGGATAGTTCGTGCCGCGCGCGTTGCGCAGCGTGGCGACGTGGTCGATGTTCACACCGAGATCGATCACGTTCGACGATGACGACAGAAAGAAGCTCATAGATTTTGCAGGTCGATCAGGATCTGACGGGTGGCGAGCGGCGTACCGCCCAGATAGACGTTGAGCAAAAAGCGCATCAGCGTCTTGCTTTGCGCCGCCGTTTGCGGGCGGCTGTAGTCGTCCTCTTCCATGTCGAGGAGCGTCTGGCCGGCGATCACCGGCCATTGCGGCGGCACTTCGTCCGACGCCTCGCGCACGCCGCGCTCGGGATCGAAGACGTATTTGCGGTCGGCCGCGACCGGCTGACGCGTGATCGTGCGATCGAGCGCCATCGCATAGCCGGTTTCGCGCAACAACACGCGCTCGAACGAACGCAGCACCTGCACGGGCGGTTCGTCGTGCGCGAGGCGCGAAAGCGTCAGCACATAGTGGTTGAAGAGCGCGGGATGCGCGTCTTCGCGCGCGCAGAACTTGACCAGCAGTTCGTTGACATAGAAACCGCACAGCAGCGCATCGCCCGCGAGCGGCAGCATGCCGCCGACCCATTCGGCCGTCGTCAACGTGCGGACTTCGCCTCGGCCGGTCCACGAAAGCCCGAGCGGCTGGAACGTCTGCAGCACGCCGCGCAGCGCGGAGTGCGGGCGCTTCGCGCCCTTCGCCACAAGCGCGACACGGCCGTGATCGCGCGAAAACACGTCGATGACGAGGCTCGTCTCGCGATACGGATAGCTGTGCAGCACGAAGCCGGGCTGCTCGGCGATGCGGAAATCGGAACGCGGCGCGGCGCGCGGCCGTTTGGGCGCGGACGGCGCGGCGGCGGACGAAGACGGCGAACGTCGTTTTTTAGACGCCGCAGGCTTGGGCTCGGCGTCGAACGTGTCTTCTTCGAGCCGGTCGGAAGAGTCGGGGTTGCGGGTCACCCACGCCTCATTCGTACCCATAGGCGCGCAATCCTGCCTCGTTGTCCGCCCAGCCGCTCTTCACCTTGATGAAGGTTTCGAGATACACCGGGCCGTCGAAGAGCTTTTCCATGTCGAGCCGCGCCTCGGTGCTGATCTGCTTCAGCTTCGCGCCCTTCTGGCCGATGATCATCGCCTTGTGGGTGTCGCGTTCGACCATGATCGTCGCGAAGATACGGCGCAGGCGGCCTTCGGTCTCGAACTTGTCGATGAGCACCGTGCTCGTGTACGGCAATTCGTCGCCGGTCCAGCGGAACACCTTCTCGCGCAGGATTTCGGCGGCGAGAAAACGTTCGCTGCGATCGGTCAGATCGTCCTCGCCGTAGATCGGCTCGCCTTCGGGCAAGTACGGCTTCACGACGTCCATGAGGCGCTTGATGTCGTCCGGATTCTTCGCCGACATCGGCACGATCTCGCGGAAGTCGAATAGCGCGCCCATCTTCTGCATGAACGGGAACAGCGTGTTCTTGTCGCTCACGTGGTCGAGCTTGTTCGCGATCAGGAGCGTAGGCGTGCCCTTCGGAATCAGATCGAGCACCTTCTGGTCGTCCGGGCCGAAACGGCCGGCTTCGATCACGAAGAGGATCGCATCGACGGACGTGAGCGTCGACGTCACCGCGCGGTTCAGCGAGCGGTTCAGCGCGCCGCTGTGGCGCGTCTGGAAACCGGGCGTATCGACGAAGATGTACTGCGCGTCGTCGAGCGTGTTGATGCCGGTGATGCGGTGACGCGTCGTCTGCGCCTTGCGCGACGTGATGCTGACCTTCTGGCCGACGAGCGCATTCATCAGCGTCGATTTGCCGACATTCGGCCTGCCGACGATCGCGACCATGCCGCAGCGAAAACCAGTGGGAGTGGAAGCGTTCATATGTGTGTGCGGCAAATTCGTGAGGCGCATGCGTGCGCCGGGGCTCGGGGCGGCGTCAATGGCCGGTGTCGGCGGCGCGCGCGACCTGATGCGTCTCGTGGTTGTCTTGCGTTTCGTGATTCGATTGCGCTTCGGCGGATTCGGCCGCCTGCTGATTTGCGGACGCAGGAGCGGCCTGCGGCTCGGCAGGCTTGTCTGCGGCTTTCTCGCTGACCTTTTCCGATCGATGGATCACGGCGCGCTCGGGCCGCTCCGCCGTGGCGTAAGCGTTCGCCGACGGCTCGACGTGCGCCGCGCGAATCACGGCGAGCGGCGCGGATTCGGCTGCGCGCAACCGCTCGCGTTCCTTCCTGTCGGGCGAACGCAGATCGAGCGCCGTCTGCACGCCGGTCACGCCCGGCACGACTTCCTCCGCCAGCTTCGCTGCCCGCGCGCCCTTGCGCTTCGGCTTGACGGCGAGCGCGGGTGCGGCGGCCATCACTCCGTCGAGCGCCATCTTCGCCGCCGCCTGCTCGGCCGCACGGCGGCTCGCGCCCGAACCCGACACCTTCACGTCGAGCTTCGGCACGGTGCATTCCACTTCGAATTGCTGGTTGTGCGCGGCGCCGTGCGTCGCGACCACGGTGTAAGTCGGCAATGCGATCTTGTGGCCTTGCAGATATTCTTGGAGAAGCGTCTTGGCATCCTTGCCGATGGTGCGCGGATCGATGTGATCGAGAATCGGCGCGTAGAGACGCTTGATGACCGTATGCGCCGCGTCGAATCCGCCGTCGAGGAAGACCGCACCGAAGATCGCTTCGAGCGTATCCGCCAGAATCGACGGACGACGGAAGCCGCCGCTGCGCAGTTCGCCTTCGCCCAGGCGCAGCGCCTCGGAGACGTTCAGCGCCTGCGCAATTTCATACAGCGACTGCTGTTTGACGAGATTGGCGCGAACGCGGGAAAGATCGCCTTCGTCGAGTTTTCCGAATCGTTGGAACAAAAGCGCCGCTACCACGCAATTTAGAACGGAATCGCCAAGAAATTCGAGCCGTTCGTTGTGCGTGGCACTGTGACTGCGGTGGGTCATCGCCTGGCGCAGCAATTCCGCATTGCGAAATTCGTATTGCAGCCGGCTTTCCAACGGAGATGAGGGCATGGACAGAGTATAACGCGGCGCCGGGAGCGGGGATTCCGGCCGGAAAACGGGGGAAAGCGCGTGAAGATGCGACCTTAGCCGCGCTTCTTCACGCCGTTTCGAAGCAACGCGCGTCGAGTGGAACACGCGGCCGGGCGCGCTGCGTGTTCACTCGATCGAATGCATATCACTGAAACGAACCGATGCGCTTCAGGTTGCTGAAGTTCATCCAGATGAAGAACGCGCGGCCGACGATGTTCTTGTCCGGCACAAAGCCCCAGTAGCGGCTGTCCGCGCTGTTGTCGCGATTGTCGCCCATCATGAAGTAGTGGCCCGACGGCACTTTGCACGTCACGCCCTGCGCGTTATAGACGCAGTTGTCGCGAAACGGGAAATCGTCGGCGCCGATCACGAACGGCGGCACCTGCGGATTGTTCAGAATGGCGTTCCTGCGCCCACCGAGGTCTTCGACGAACTGCTTCGCATAGCCGATGCGTTCGTCGTCGAAGTAGTCCTGCTGCGCGGTTTCGGGAACCGGCTTGCCGTTGATGGTCAGCTTCTTGTCTTCGTATGCCACGGTGTCGCCCGGCAGGCCGATCACGCGCTTGATGTAGTCGACCGATTCGTCTTTCGGATAGCGGAACACGACCACGTCGCCGCGCGTGAGCGGCTTGCCATCGGTCAGCTTCGTGTTGCTGATCGGCAGGCGCAGACCGTATTCGTACTTGTTCACGAGGATGAAGTCACCGACGAGCAGCGTCGGCACCATCGAACCCGACGGAATCTTGAATGGCTCGACCACGAACGAACGCACGACGAACACCACCAGGATCACCGGAAAAAAGCTCGCCGTGTATTCGAGCCACCACGGCTGACGCAGCTTGTCGTCGCGCAGGCGGACGCGCGTCTCGGCCGCGTTTTCATCGGCGAAACGCTCGCCGATGCGTTCCTGCTGCCGGTCGAATTCGGAGACTGCGGCATCGGCGGCGCGGCGCCGCTGCGGCAGGAAAACGAGCTTGTCCAGCACCCACGCAATACCCGTCAAGATAACGAGAATCAAAAGAATCAACGCAAAATTCATCAATCGTATCCGGTTGTTATCGCCGTTTTTTCGTTATGGACTGCGCGCGGCGCAATGGCGCGGCGCTCAGTCGTCGACGCGCAGGATGGCGAGGAACGCCTCCTGCGGAATCTCGACGGAGCCGACCTGCTTCATCCGCTTCTTGCCCGCCTTCTGTTTCTCGAGCAGTTTCTTCTTGCGCGAGATGTCGCCGCCGTAGCACTTCGCTAGCACGTTCTTGCGCAGCGCCTTGATGTTCTCGCGCGCGATGATGTTCGCGCCGATGGTCGCCTGAATCGCGACGTCGTACATTTGACGCGGAATGAGTTCGCGCATCTTCGACGCCACTTCGCGCCCGCGATGCTGGCTCTGCGAACGGTGCACGATGACCGACAGCGCGTCGACCTTGTCGCCGTTTATCAGCATGTCGACCTTCACGACGTCCGCCGCGCGGTATTCCTTGAACTCGTAGTCCATCGACGCATAACCGCGCGAGGTCGACTTCAGGCGGTCGAAGAAGTCGAGCACGATTTCCGCCATCGGGATTTCATACGTGAGCTGCACCTGGCGACCGTGGTATTGCATGTTGATCTGCTGACCGCGCTTGGTCGTGCACAGCGTGATGACCGAGCCGACATACTCCTGCGGCATGTACAGGTTGACGGTCACGATCGGCTCGCGCACTTCCTCGATCTTCGGCGGGTCCGGCATCTTCGCGGGATTTTCCACCTGGATCACGCTGCCGTCGCGCTGCACGACCTCGTAGACGACCGTCGGCGCGGTCGTGATGAGATCCATGTCGAATTCGCGTTCCAGCCGCTCCTGCACGATCTCCATGTGCAGCAAGCCGAGAAAGCCGCAGCGAAAGCCAAAGCCGAGCGCTTGCGACACTTCCGGCTCGTATTGCAGCGACGCGTCGTTCAGCTTCAGCTTTTCGAGCGATTCGCGCAGCGCGTCGTACTGGTTCGCTTCGACCGGATAAAGGCCCGCGAACACCTGCGGCTTCACTTCCTTGAAGCCCGGCAGCGGTTCGGGCGCGGGCCTGGCCGCGAGCGTGACCGTGTCGCCGACCTTCGCCGCCGTCAGTTCCTTGATGCCCGCGATGATGAAACCGACCTGCCCCGCCGACAGCGACGCCAGACTGGTCGATTTCGGCGCGAACACGCCGAGGCTTTCGACCGGAAACTGCGCGCCGGTCGCCATCAGCTTGATCTTGTCCTTCGGACGCAGCGTGCCGTTCACGATGCGCACGAGCATCACGACGCCGACGTAGTTGTCGAACCACGAGTCGATGATGAGCGCCTGCAGCGGCGCTTCCGGGTCGCCCTTCGGCGGCGGCACCTTGGCGATCAGCGCTTCGAGCACGTCCTGCACGCCGAGACCCGTCTTCGCGCTGCAATGCACGGCGTCGGTCGCGTCGATGCCGATCACGTCCTCGATTTCCTCGATCGCGTTCTCGGGGTTCGCCGCCGGCAGGTCGATCTTGTTCAGCACCGGCACGACTTCCACGCCGAGTTCGATCGCCGTGTAGCAGTTGGCGACGGTCTGCGCCTCGACGCCCTGGCTCGCATCAACGACGAGCAGCGCGCCTTCGCACGCCGACAGCGAGCGGCTGACTTCGTAGGAGAAGTCGACGTGGCCCGGGGTATCGATGAGATTCAGGTTGTAGACCTGGCCGTCGCGCGCCTTGTAGCTGAGCGCAGCGGTCTGCGCCTTGATCGTGATGCCGCGCTCGCGTTCGAGATCCATCGAGTCGAGAACCTGCGCTTCCATTTCACGGTCGGACAGGCCGCCGCACAACTGGATGATGCGGTCGGCGAGCGTCGATTTGCCGTGGTCGATGTGCGCAATGATCGAAAAGTTGCGAATATGATTCATTCAGTGCCGATCAAGCGAAAAAGGCGCGCCCTGACTAAACGCGGGACACGCCTTGAGAATGGGGGGAAACCTCAGCATTTTAGCCGAAACGGGGGTCGGCCGGCGCTTTTTGCGGCGCCCGCCTCGGTTGCCCGGCCGCGCCGGCCGATTTCAGGAGGCCGCGAGGCGCGCTTTCAGCGCCGCGCGCACGCGGGGCGCATCCAGCCGGTAGTGGCAAAGCTCGACGCCATCGAGCACCAAAACCGGCACGCGCTCGTCGTAACGCGCCGCCAGGACCGGATCGACGTCCATGTCGATGTCGATCCATTCGATCGCGGCGCCGAATTGCGCCGCGACCGGTTCGAGTTCGGCGCGCATCTCGTCGCACAGATGGCACCACGCGCGCCCGTAGAGCGTGAACGATGCCACCTGCCTTCCTTACTTCTGCGGCTGCGCGCGCGGGCGCAACGGCACGAACTGCGTGTTGTCGCCGCGCCGCACGAGCACCGCGACCATCTTGCCCGGATCGGCGTTTTGCGCGACCGCCTCGAACTGCTTCGCGCTCGTGATGTCGGTGTCGCCAATGCGCAGAATGATGTCGCCCTTCTGGAAGCCCGCGCGCGCCGCCGGCCCTTCGACCGCATCGACCAGCACGCCGTTCGTCAGCTTCAGTACCTTCTTCTGCTCGGCGGAAATGTCGCTGACGGCCATGCCGAGCGAATTGCTCGCGCGTTCCTTCGGCGCGGGCGGCTTCTTCTGCTCGGTCTTGGCGACCTTGTCCGGCTGCATCTCCGCGATCGTGATCGGCAGATCGCGCGTCTGGCCCTTGCGCCACACGGTGACGGTGGCTTTCGAACCCGGCTTGCTGTCGCCGACCATGCGCGGTAGATCGGTCGCGGTCTCCACGTTGTGGCCGTTGAACTTCAGGATGATGTCGCCCGGCTGGATGCCCGCCTTGTCGGCCGGGCCGTTCGGCTCGACGCTGGAGACCAGCGCGCCCTGCGCCTTCGGCAGCCCGAGCGATTCGGCGACATCCTTCGTCACTTCGCCGATCGCGACCGCGATCCGGCCGCGCACGACCTTGCCGACCGTCTTCAGCTGATCGGCGACGCGCATCGCCTCGTCGATCGGAATCGCGAACGAGATGCCCATGAAGCCGCCCGTGCGGCTGTAGATCTGCGAGTTGATGCCAATGACTTCGCCCGCCATGTTGATGAGCGGGCCGCCCGAATTGCCCGGGTTCACGGCGACATCGGTCTGGATGAACGGCAGGTAGTCGCCCGTATCGCGCCCTTTCGCGCTGACGATGCCGGCTGTCACCGTGTTGTCGAGCCCGAACGGCGAGCCGATCGCGAGCACCCATTCGCCGACGCGCACCTTGTTCGAATCGCCGATGGTGATCGCCGGCAGGTTCGACGCGCTGATCTTCACGACCGCGACGTCCGTGCGCTCGTCCACGCCGACAAGGCGCGCCTTGAACTCGCGCTTGTCGGTGAGCGTGACGTAGATGGTGTCGGCGTCGTCGACGACGTGGGCGTTCGTCATCACGTAGCCGTCGGTCGAGAGAATGAAGCCGGAGCCGACGCCGCTGCTCTGCTCGGCGTTGTCCTGGCTGTCGTCGGGGAGCGCGCCGCGGCCGCCGCCGCCCTTGCCGCCGTCGCTTCCGCCACCCTGGCCGCCCCCTCCTCCTCCGCCGCCACCGCCACCGCCGCCACGCGGTGCGCCCGGCTGGCCCGGCATCGGAATCCCGAAGAAGCGCCGGAAGAACTCGGACATGTCGCCTTCGTCGAGGCCGGGCGGAAGTCCGCGCAGATCGCTGCTCGTGCCGACGCGCGATGTCGTGCGGATATTCACGACCGACGGTCCCACGCGGTCGACGAGGGTCGCGAAATCGGGCAAGGTCACTGTCGGCGTCGGCGCGGCGACCGCGTTCGAAACGAACGGCAGGCAGACCGCGAACGCCGCGGCCGCGAGAAACCTGCGCAGCGAGGAGTTGCTCATATCGGAGGCCGAGGGATTACTTGGAAGGCTTGTATTCTATGGCAGAAGCAAATTGCTGCAACGTGGCTTGCGGCACTTCCCCGAGCAAAGTGATCCAGAAATCGCCGCGGCGCTTGACCAGAACGTGCGTCGCGCCGGTATTGCCCGCGCCTTCCTTGCGTGAATTCTTTTCCACGGGCTCGACGAAGATCGAGATGGCAGCGAGGCCGTCGGAGAACACAGCCTGATCGACCGGGATCGGCGGCTGGCCCTCTTCGCGCGACGCCATCGGACGGCGCAGTTCGCGAATCTTCCTGAAACCGGCAATGTTCGGCGCTAGCTGCCAGCCTTGCGCTTCCATGTCGACCGGCTGAACCGGCGGACGCACGAGCGTCCAGCCCGACGTATTGCGGATGCCGTTCGCGATCGCGGTCTTGTCGACCGGTCCGCCGATGCGCACTTGCGAAAACGAAAGCTGCTCGAGCACCTGACCGTCAGGATCGAGCGTCTGCGCGCGCAGCAGCAGGCCCGTCTTGGCGTCGGCCCAGAGCTTGTAGGCGAAACGATAGGAATCTTTCGGATCGAGTTCGATGACCTGGCTGTCGATGCCCGCGACGCGGTCCGCGCCGAGCATTTTTGGCTCGTACACCGACAGCACCTGATCGCCGCTCGTGGCGAGCAGCGCGGGGAACGAATCCTTGTTCTGCCGCTTCTCGACGACGCACAAATGCCGCTCGGGGACGAACGTGTACATGTCGTCGTCGTGGCGAAGCATGCGGCGCGGCTTGCCATCCAGGCTTTCGAGCGACTCGTATTCGCCGTCGCCGCGCGCGGCCACATGCGTGATGCGCGACGACTGCACTGTCGCGCCGCGCTGATAGACGAACGTGCCCTCGTAATTCTGCTGCTGCGCCGCTTCGTGGATGCGGTTGAGCAGTTCCGCGGCGGCGCGGCGCGTGGCGACCGGGTCGTCGCCCTGCGCAAAAGCACCCGATGCTGCGGTCAACAACGCGGCTGCACAGAACATCAATGCCGGCAACCGCCCCCAATATCCCCGATAGGTCCTCTTGTTCAACCGCAATCTTTGCATCGATTATTGGCCTTGCGTGGTGGCGGCTGCGCGAATCAGAGGCATCGAGCCGGGCACGACGGGCTGCTGCGAGAATTGTTGATGCGCTTCGAGATACTGATCGAGACTGGCGTCGCGGATGATGTTCGCCTCGACGACCGCCGGACGCGCCGTGGCCGCCGGAATCGACGCCATCGCCACGCGCTGCATGGAGTCCGGCGCGACGCTCGCGACCTGCGCGCCGCCGTGGCTGTCGACGCCCTGCAACTGCGGCACGACGATCCACGTCAGCGTGGCCGCTGCGGCGGCCACCGCGAACGCCGGCACGACGCGACGGCGCAGCATGCGTGCGCGCGACTTCGCGGAACTCAGCGCAGACAGCGCGGCGGGCGCGAGCACATGCACTTCCGCCTCGAAGCGTTGCGAGAACGACGCCATGAATGCGCTGCTGGCGGCAGGCCGGACCGCCAGATCGTCGGAACGCAGCGCGTCGCCGATCAGGTGGTACGCGGACCACGCGGCGCGGTCCTCGTTCTTCAAATCCGCCAGAAACTGACTGATGTTCCCAAGCTCGTCGAGCGATTCCCCGTCAACGAACGCCGACATACGCTCGCCACGCGAGCCCGCTTGCGATTGCATCGAGACCGACCCCATGATGCTCCCCATCCTTTGACTACACCCCGTAGTGACACCAACTAACCCAGATATTGCGTCCTTGTCCCGAGCAAATTCGCCGCTTACCAGCGCTTGCCTTCGGGAGTGTCCAACAACGGACGCAATTTTGCCGCAATGGCTTCGCGAGCACGGAAAATTCTCGATCTGACGGTGCCGATCGGGCATCCCATCATTTCGGCGATTTCCTCGTAGCTCAGTCCTTCGATTTCCCGAAGGGTGATGGCGGTGCGCAACTCTTCCGGTAAAACCGCCATCGCAGCATTGACCGTCTGTGCGATCTGCTTGCTCATCAACATCGACTCCGGCGTGTTGATATCCCTTAGTTGGTCCGCGTCGGAGAAAGTTTCCGCTTCTTCTGCGTCTGCCTCGGTAGAAGTTGGAGCGCGACGGCCCTGGGTGGCAAGGTAGTTCTTTGCGGTGTTCACCGCAATCCGGTAAAGCCACGTATAAAACGCCGATTCGCCGCGAAATTGCGGCAACGCCCGGTAAGCCTTGATAAAGGCGTCCTGGGCGACGTCCTCGACCTCGGCGGGATCCCGCACGAGGCGCGAGATCAGTCGAATGATCTTGCGGTGGTATTTGGCGACCAGTAGCTCGAACGCTGCCTTGTCGCCTTTCTGCACGCGTTCGACCAGAACCTGGTCGATTTCTTTTTCGCTCACCTGGGAAATCCGTTAACTTTTGGGGTGCTTCGCGGACGGCTATTGTAGCGTTCCCGCCGATGCGCCACGGTGGGTGCTCATGAGCCGTTACAGTCGTTACAGAACGGCGTGGGCACCGCGGCGCGAGCGCACGGAAAGCTCGCGGAAGACGTCGCGCGCGACGGCATCGGCGGCGATCAGGACGCACGACTCGCATCCGTCGGCCGACAGCAGCGTCAGCGCGAGCAGGCGGTCGCTCCATTGCGCGCAGCCGATGATCTGCGCATATTGTGCCGTTCCGGCCCGATTCCAAGTGGTGAGGCCGCCGGACGCGAACCGGAACGCGACCGGCTGGCGCCACGCCCAGGCGCGCGCGGCCAGACTCAGAATGGAGAGAGAAACGAGCGCGGCCACGACGCCATCGAAATTACCCGACCGCGCCGCGACGCATTGAAATACCGACGCCACCGCGACGCCGACAAACCCGGCCGTCGCGCCGCGCAGCATGCGTGAAGCGTGCAGAACGTGACGGCCCGACGCGTGGCCGCCGTGATGAGGTTCGAAAGCGCCCGGCACCGACTTTCCCCGACGATGCCGAGCGCAGTCGCTCAGTGACGCTTGAAGACGAGTGAACCGTTCGTTCCGCCGAAGCCGAACGAATTCTTCACCGCCACGTCGATCTTCATCTCCCGCGCGGTGTTCGCGCAGTAGTCCAGGTCGCATTGCGGGTCCTGGTTGAAGATGTTGATGGTCGGCGGCGACACCTGATGGTGGATCGCGAGCACGGTGAACACCGACTCCAGGCCGCCCGCGCCGCCGAGCAGGTGCCCGGTCATCGACTTGGTGGAATTCACCACGACCTTCTTCGCGTGATCGCCGAGCGCGCGCTTGATGCCGGTGGTTTCGGCGATATCGCCGAGCGGCGTGGACGTGCCGTGCGCGTTCACGTAGTTCACTTCGTCCGGATTGATCTTCGCGTTCTTCATCGCGTTGACCATTGCGCGGCGACCGCCGTCGCCGTCTTCGGGCGGTGCGGTCATGTGGTACGCGTCGCCGCTCATGCCGTAACCCGACACTTCCGCGTAGATTTTCGCGCCGCGCGCCTTCGCGTGCTCGTACTCTTCGAGCACCATCACGCCCGCGCCTTCGCCGAGCACGAAGCCATCGCGATCCTTGTCCCACGGACGGCTCGCCGTCGCCGGATCGTCGTTGCGCTGCGACAGCGCGCGCGCCGCCGCAAAGCCGCCGATGCCGAGCGGCGAAACCGTCGCTTCCGCGCCGCCCGCGATCATCACGTCGGCATCGCCGTATTCGATCAGGCGCGACGCCTCGCCGATGCAGTGCAACCCGGTCGTGCAGGCGGTGACGATCGCGAGATTCGGGCCTTTCAGGCCGAAGCGGATCGACAGATGGCCGGAGATCATGTTGATGATCGACGCCGGCACGAAGAACGGCGAGATGCGGCGCGGGCCGCGGTTGAGCAGTTCGGTCTGCGTGATTTCGATCATCGGCAGGCCGCCGATGCCCGAGCCTACGATCACGCCCACGCGCTCTGAGTTCTCCTCGTTGATTTCGAGGCCGCTGTCCTGCATGGCCTGTACACCGGCGGCGATGCCGTAATGGATGAAGGTATCCATATGGCGCGCTTCCTTGCCGGGCATGTAGTCCTCGACATTGAAGCCTTTCACCTCGCCCGCGAAGCGCGTGGAGAAGTTCGACGCGTCGAACTTCGTGATCTCGGCGATGCCGGACTTGCCCGCCACCAGATTGGCCCAGCCGTCGGCAACGGTATTGCCGACAGGCGAAATCAGCCCAAGGCCTGTAACAACAACACGACGACGGCTCACGGTAACCCCTTATCCATAGATGACAATAAAGCAAAAGCCACAGCGGCCACAGGAACTTGCCCTGTTAGCCCTGTGGCTGTTATATCGGTCTCGGTCGCGACAGAGCGTCAAGCCCGCGTGCGATGAGGTGCTGGCGCGCCTGGCCCTTAGGCCTTGACGTTCGCGCGAGCGTAGTCGATCGCCTGCTGGACGGTCGTGATCTTCTCGGCTTCTTCATCGGGAATTTCCATGCCGAATTCGTCTTCCAGAGCCATCACCAGTTCGACGGTGTCGAGCGAGTCAGCGCCCAGATCGTTGACGAACGACGCTTCGTTCTTGATTTCAGCTTCGGCGACGCCCAGTTGTTCCGCGACGATCTTTTTCACGCGCTGTTCGATATTGTCCATGCAGCCCTCCGAGGGAAAATAAGTTCAAAAATGCGAGTGCGCGCATTTTATCAGGTTTGTACCTGCAAAAAGCGGCGCTTCGGTTTCATGCTTTCGACGCGTGACCCTTGCTCGGGGCCGGTCACGCGCGATCCATCGACTTCGTTCATTACAGCGCATTTTGCGGGCGCGCGCGATGCTCGCTCAAGCATTTCGCGTTCCGCCCGCGGCGCGGATATTAAACGAACGCCTATTACATGTACATGCCGCCATTCACGTGCAGCGTCGTTCCGGTAATGTAGCCCGCGAACGGCGAGGCCAGGAAAGCCACAGCATGCGCGATATCGTCCGGGCTGCCCAGTCGGCCGAGTGGTATCTGGGCGGTGAGCGCGGTGCGCTGCTCTTCGGGCAGGACCTTGGTCATGTCGGTGTCGATGAAGCCCGGCGCGATGCAGTTCACCGTGATGCCGCGGCTGCCGATCTCGCGCGCGAGCGCGCGCGTCATGCCCGCGACGCCGGCCTTCGCGGCCGCGTAGTTCGCCTGTCCCGGATTGCCCGACGATCCCACCACCGACGTGATGTTGATGATCCGGCCGCCGCGCGCCTTCATCATCGGACGCAGCACGGCGCGCGAGAGGCGGAACACGGCGCGCAGGTTGGTATCGATGACGGCGTCGAATTCGTCGTCCTTCATGCGCATCGCGAGTTGGTCCTTCGTGATGCCCGCGTTGTTCACCAGCACGCCGAGGCCGCCGAATTCCTTCACGGTGGCGTCGATGAACGCGTCGGCCGCGGCTGCGTCGTTCACGTTCAGCACCGCGCCGCGGCCCTTCAGACCGGCCTGTTCGAACGCTTCCGTGATGCCGGCCGCGCCGCTTTCGCTCGTCGCCGTGCCGATGACGGTCGCGCCCTGGCGCGCGAGTTCCAGCGCGATCGCGCGCCCGATGCCGCGCGATGCGCCCGTGACGATGGCTACCTGCTTGTCCAAGTTCATGTCGTTGTCCTTGCTCTTCGTTTTTATCCGGCGTGCTTTAGCCGGCGATCAGCTTGCGCGCTTCCTCCAGCGACGCCGGATCGAACACCGACGCGCCGACGAGCGTGCCGTCGATGCGCTTCGTCAGCCCCGCGAGCACCTTGCCCGGGCCGCATTCGATCACGTGCGTCACGCCGTCGCGCGCCATCGCCTGCACGCATTCGACCCAGCGCACGGGGCCGGCCGCCTGGCGCACGAGCGCGTCCTTGATCGCGGCGGGATCGTCGGTGATCGCGACGTCGATGTTATTGATCAGCGGAATCCGCGGCGCCTTCACGTCGACTTGGGCGAGATAGTCGCGCAGTTGATCCGACGCGGGCTTGAGCAGCGACGAATGGAACGGCGCCGACACCGGCAGCGGCAGCGCGCGCTTTGCGCCCTTCGCCTTCGCGATTTCGCACGCCTTCTCGACGCCCGCCTTCGCACCCGCGATCACGACCTGCGACGGCGCGTTGAAATTCACCGCCTCGACCACGCCCGCTTCCGACGCTTCCGCGCAGACGGCGCGCACGGTGTCGTCGTCGAGACCGAGGATCGCGGCCATGCCGCCGACGCCGACCGGCACCGCGTTTTGCATCGCCTGAGCGCGAAAACGCACGAGCGGCACGGCGTCCGCGAACGCGAGCGCGCCGGCCGCGACGAGCGCCGTGTATTCGCCGAGGCTATGCCCCGCGACGATCGCGGGCTTTACGCCGGCTTCCTGTTCCCACACGCGGTAGATCGCGTAGGCGGCCGTCAGCATGACGGGCTGCGTGTTGGTCGTGAGATTGAGTTCTTCCGCCGGACCTTCGGCGATCAGCTTCGCGATGTCCTGGTTGAGCGCGTCGGACGCCTGCTGCAACGTCTCGCGCACCACGGCGTGATCGGCGAATGCGTTCAGCATGCCGACCGATTGCGAACCCTGTCCGGGAAAAACGAACGCAAATTTCATATCGTCCTCGATGAATTGGGATGGCCGACGCGCTCGGCGCGGGCGATCGGGGCGCGGTGCCGCGCGCCCCTCGACGGTCAGTAGCGAAAGACCGACGCGCCCCAGGTGAAGCCGCCGCCGACGCCTTCGATCAGCACGTTCTGGCCGCGCTTGATGCGGCCGTCGCGCACGGCGACGTCGAGCGCGAGCGGAATCGACGCCGCCGACGTGTTGCCATGCTCGCCAACGGTCACGACCATGCGCTCCTGCGGCAGCCGCAGCTTGCGGCAGGTGCTCTGCATGATGCGGATGTTGGCCTGATGGGGAATCAGCCAGTCGACGTCTTCGGGCGAAAGCTGCGCTTTGTCGAGCGCTTCGACCGCGACCTTTTCCAGCACGTTGACGGCGAGCTTGAACACGGCCTGGCCGTCCATGTGCAGGAACGCGCTGCCCGCGACCACGCCGCCGTTCACATTGCCCGGCGTGCAGAGGATGTCGGAATAGCTGCCGTCCGCGTGCAGCGCGCTCGCGAGCACGCCCGGTTCGTCGGATGCCTGAAGGATGATCGCGCCCGCGCCGTCGCCGAACAGCACGCAGGTCGTGCGGTCGTTGAAGTCGAGAATGCGCGAGAAGGTTTCCGCGCCGACGATCAGCGCCGTGCGATGCGCGCCGCTGCGGATCAGGCTGTCGGCGACCGCCACCGCGTAAGCGAAACCCGAGCAGACGGCCTGGACGTCGAACGCCGCGCCGTTATTCTTGATGCCGAGCTTGTTTTGCAGCAGACACGCCGTGCTCGGGAACACGAAGTCCGGCGTGGAGGTCGCGACGATGATCAGGTCGATCGACTGCGGATCGACGCCGGCCGCTTCGATCGCCTTATTCGACGCGTGAAACGCGAGATCGCTCGTGGTTTCGTCGGGCGCGGCGAAATGGCGCGCGTGAATGCCGGTGCGCGCCACGATCCATTCGTCGCTCGTCTCGACGCCCTGCTTCGCGAGACGGTCTGCCAGATCCTGATTCGTGACGCGGTCGGCCGGCAGATAGCTGCCCGTGCCGAGCACGCGTGAGTAGAGATTGGATTGAGCCATTATGCCTTCGAGGGTAGCGCGGCACCGGGTTCGTCCGGCGCGCTCGGGGGTGGCGGATTAGACCGACCGGCCGCGACGCCGTTCTCGAATGCTCCGGCCGCATTGGGTTCGGCGGCCGTGCCGTTTGCGAGACCGGCGCCCTGGACCGCCTGCTGCATGGGCGCGGCGTTTTCTTCCATCGCGCGCACGAGGCGTTCGAGCACGCCATTTTTGACGGCATCATACCCGCGTTTGATGGCCCACTCAAACCCGTAGGCCTCGGCCGATCCGTGGCTCTTGATGACGAGCCCGCGCAGGCCGAGCAAGGCGGCGCCGTTGTACTGGGCGGGGTCGACGCGTCGCTTGAAACGCTTGAGCACCGGCATCGCGACGACCGCCATCAGCTTCGTGGCGAGCGAGCGGCCGAACTCTTCCTTGATCATGTCGGTGAGCATTTTCGCGAGACCTTCGGAGGTCTTCAGCGCGACATTGCCGACAAAACCATCGCAGACGACGACATCCGTCGTGCCTTTATAGATGTCGTTGCCTTCCACGTTGCCGTAGAAGTTGAGCGTGCTCGCGCGCAGCAGCTCGCCCGCGCGCTTGATGGTTTCGTTGCCCTTGATGACTTCTTCGCCGATGTTGAGCAAGCCGATGGTCGGCCGCTCGCGCCCTTCGATCGCGGAGACGAGCGCGTGGCCCATCTCGGCGAACTGCAAGAGATGCTGCGGCTCGCAGTCGACGTTCGCGCCGAGATCGAGCACGGTGGTATAGCCGCGCTGGCTCGGCATCGCGAAGGCGATCGCCGGCCGCTCGATGCCGGCGAGCGTCTTGAGAACATAGCGGGAAACGGCCATCAGCGCGCCGGTGTTGCCGGCGGAGATGCAGGTCTGAGCCTCGCCTTCCTTGACGAGATTCAGCGCGACGCGCATCGACGAATCTTTTTTCTTGCGCAGCGCGACTTCGACGGGATCGTCCATCGCGACGACTTCCGTCGCGGAAACGACGGTCAGGCGCGCCTCGTCGGCGGCCTTGCACTTCTTGAGTTGCGCGCGGATCGCGGGCTCGATGCCCACGAGCAGCAGATGTGCGTCCGGATGCGAACGCACGAAATTGACGGCAGCGGGAACCGTCACGGCCGGGCCGTGGTCGCCTCCCATGCAGTCGATGGTGATCTTTACAGTCATGGAGTGCGACGAATTTCAGGCACAAAAAAGCGGCAGTGAAATGCCGCCTTCTTGTCGTACCGAGGAAATGTCAAGCGCGAGCGACCGTAATTCAAAACGGTGACGCGAGACGCAGCAAGCGTCGTACGCTTAGTCGTTCTTCGTCTTGATGACTTTCTTGCCACGGTAGTAGCCGTTCGGGCTCACGTGGTGACGCAGGTGCACTTCACCCGTGCTCGGCTCAACGGCCAGCGGCGCTGCGTTGAGGAAATCGTGCGAACGGTGCATGCCGCGCTTCGACGGCGACTTCTTGTTTTGCTGAACTGCCATGATAACTCCAGAAAAATTTTGCGAATTCTAACACAGCCCGACGTGCCGGCGACCGCTGGCCGAAAGGCCAGTCAAGGTGCGGAAAACGTAAACTCACGTAAACTCGGCTTATCGCGCTACCAGTTAATGCTTCTTGTCGTCGCCGGGGCCGCCCTGCTTGAGCTTTTCGAGCGCGGCGAACGGGTTGGGCCGCGCGGGTTCGTCACCCGATGCGCCTTCACCCCCGTCGATCTCGCCTTCGGACCCTTCCGCGCCCTCGCCCGAAACCAGGCTTTCGTGCACTTCCGGACACACTTCGTGCTTGGGCACGAGCGGCAAGGCCAACAACAACTCCTCTTCGATCAAGTCGACGAGATCGAACTGGCGCGAACCCACGATCACATCGACTTCATCGTCGTCGAGCGGAAACTCGTCTGCTTCTTCCTCCGTGTCCACGATGCGATAGGTTGCATCGACATCGAGATGCTGCGAATACGGCGAAAGACAGCGCTGACACTCGATCCACACCGACCCGTGCACCGCAAGCCGCAGATAGGGCTGCGGCGCCTCGGCGCCGTCGTCCTGCAATTCGGGCTGGGTCGAGCCTTCGGCTTGCCAGGTGAACACGGTATCGCGATCTGGCGCATCCGCCGGCACTTCGTTTAACATGCGCGGCAGTTGCGAGACGCGCACGGCGCCAGCGGCTTGCCGGCCGCTCTGCGCGAATTCGTAGATGTCGAGCGCGCGCAGATCGGCGGGGCTCGCAGGTTTGCCAGGATTCTGAGTCATGTGCGCTCCTGCATGTGCCGCGTTAGGACGGTTGTTGTTCCGGTGCTTCTTTCATCTCGCCAGTATGCACCGCGCCGCCTGCTCCGACTGGTGTGGTTTGCCCGAATTCTGCAACCGCCATTCGGACCCGTTGACCAGAAGCCGTGACGCCGATCCGCCGCGCCCACGGCAAGGACATACCGATGAAAAGCCCAAAATCATATCGGTTTTGTCTTTACGCGTCAAATACTTAAGGGGCGATGTGTCACCGCCCTTCTTTCCAACGCTTATCCGCCGATTTCAATCATGTCCGACGTCCTCCATCCGCCGCCGCGCCTCGTTCTCGCTTCGAGTTCGCGCTATCGCCGCGCGTTGCTCGACCGCCTGCGCATTCCCTTCGACGTGATCGTGCCCGATATCGACGAAACGCCGCTCGATGGCGAAACGCCCGAAGCGACCGCCCTGCGCCTCTCGCTCGCGAAGGCGCGCGCGGCCGCCGCGAAAGCGCCCGGCGCGTTCGTGATCGGCTCCGATCAGGTGGCGACCTTCGACGGCCGTCAGATCGGCAAGCCCGGCACGCACGAGAACGCGGTCGCGCAACTGCGGGCGATGCGCGGCAAGAGCGTCGCGTTCCACAGCGCGCTGTGCCTCTTCGACAGCCGTTCGGGCGAGGCGCAATCGGCGGACGTCGTCACGCGAGTGCAGTTCCGCGACCTGTCGGACGCCGAAATCGAAGCCTATCTGCTGGCCGAAACGCCCTACGACTGCGCCGGCAGCGCGAAATCCGAGGGGCTCGGCATTGCGCTGCTCGACGCAATCGATTCGAACGATCCCACCGCGCTCGTCGGCCTGCCGCTGATCGAGCTGTCGCGGATGCTGCGCGCGGCCGGCTTTCCGTTGCTGGAGGCGCGATGAGCGGCGTCCTGTACCTGATCCCCAACACCCTCGGCGAAGGCGACGCCGACGCGCTCGCCCAAGTCCTGCCTGCGCCCGTTCGCGCGCAGGCCGCCGCGCTCTCCTATTACATAGGCGAAAACGCGAAAACGACGCGCGCGTTCCTGAAAAAGGTCGGCACCGAGCGGCCGATCCAGGAAATCGACGTGCGCGAATTAAACGTGAACACGCCGCCGGGCGAAGTCGAAAAGCTGCTGGCGCCGATTCTCGCGGGCACCGACGCCGGACTCGTCTCGGAAGCAGGCTGCCCCGCCGTCGCCGATCCGGGCGCGCTGCTCGTGCGGCGCGCGCACGAACGCGGCGTGAAAGTCGTGCCGTTCGTCGGACCGAGTTCGATCCTGCTCGCGCTAATGGCCTCGGGCATGAACGGCCAGAGTTTCGCGTTCAACGGCTATCTGCCCGTCGACGCCAGCGAGCGCGCGAAACGTCTGCGCGAACTGGAGCAACTGTCGCGCAAGGCGAGCCAGACGCAAATTTTCATCGAGACGCCATATCGCAACCGCGCGCTCCTCGACACGCTGATCGCGACCTGCGCGCCGTCGACGCTCGTGTGCGTTGCCGTCGACCTGACGCTGCCCGCCGAAACGATCGTCACGCGCACGGTCGCCGACTGGAAGAAGAAATCCGCGCCCGACCTGCACAAGCGGCCGGCGATCTTTCTGCTCCTCGGCGCCTGAAAGCAAAACGCCACGGTGATCCGTGGCGTTTTGCATTGAACGCAGTCGAATTCAGCGCAACTGCATCTTTCCGCCGACAATCAGCGTATGCATCGCGGCATTGCCGACCGCCGCGCCGAACTTGCGCGCGACACGCTCGCTGATGCTCTCCTTCTGCGTGTAATCGACGATATCCGGCTGCTTGATGACCTCGCGGGCGACGTAATCGGCATCGCCGAAACCGTCGGCGAGACCGAGCGCCACGCCCTTTTCGCCCGTCCAGAACATGCCGGAAAAGAGCTCCGGGTCGTTCTTCAGACGCGCGCCGCGGCCCTGTTTGACGGCATCGATGAATTGCGCGTGGATCTGGTCGAGCATCTCCTGGGCGTGCGCCGTCATTTGCGGCGTTTCCGGCGAAAACGGGTCGAAGGCGCCCTTGTTTTCGCCCGAGGTATGCATCCGGCGCTGGACGCCGAGCTTGTCCATCAGGCCCGTGAAGCCGAAACCGTCCATCAGCACGCCGATCGAGCCGACGATGCTGGCTTTATCGACGTAGATCTTGTCGGCGGCGGCGGCGACGTAATAACCGCCCGACGCGCACATGTCGTCGACGACGACATAAAGCGGCTTCGACGGATACTTCGCGCGCAAGCGCTTGATTTCGCGGTAAATGATTCCCGCCTGCACCGGCGAGCCGCCCGGGCTGTTGATCCGCAGGATCACGCCGGCGGTGCCGTCGTCCTCGAAGGCGCTTTGCAGCGCCGCGTTGATGTTGTCGGCGCTCGCATTGCCGTTCGCGGCAATTTCGCCTTCCAGTTCGACGAGCGCGGTGTGGCGCGCGGTTTTCGACACCTTCTCGCCCGTGAAATCGAACGCGCCCCAGACGATGAGCGCGAGCACGCCGAGCGCGACGAAGCGAAAGAAGATTTTCCAGCGCCGGGCGGCGCGCTGCTCGTTGATCGCTGCCATTGCGATGCGTTCGAGCGCGGCACGTTCCCAGTTTTCACCGCCGGGCGGCGGCGAGCGTTTCGAATTCTCGGGGTGATCGGGACTGGCGGGATCGTTCGGAAATTGGTCGGACATGCGGCGTCTGTTTGGGAAATCGATAGAAGGGGAAATCAGGCGGGGCGAAGCGTCTCGTCCGGAACCCAGAAGACGGCGCGGCCTTCGGGCGTGTCGCGCTCCTCGACCTGAAGCTGGCGCAAGCGCGCGCCGCGGCACGGCCCGCCGACGCACTTGCCGCTATCCGGCTCGTAGATGGCGCCGTGCGTGGCGCACATCAAGTATAGGCCCGAGCTTTCGAAGAACTGACCCTCGTTCCAGTCGAGTTCCATCGCAACGTGCGCACAGCGGTTCAGATAACCATACGGCTTGCCGTCGAAACGCACGAAAAACACGACCGATTCGCCGCCCGCTTTCTCGACCGCGTTGCGTCGAACGCCCATGCCGCCGTCGACGAGTTCTTCCGCCGCGCAAATCCGAACCGGCTCACTCATGCGTGCTCCCGCAGCCAGCCGACGAGCGATGCGACGCTGTCCGCGCAGAATTTCGGTTCCAGCGCCACGAGCGAATCGGCCGGATGCGCGCCGTAACCCACGCCGACGCCCGCCGCCCCCGCGTTGATCGCCATTTGCAGGTCGTGCGTCGTGTCGCCGATCATCACCGTGCGCGACAAATCCTGCCCGAGTTCGCGCGTCAGTTCGTGCAGCATCGCCGGATGCGGCTTCGAGAAGGTTTCATCGGCGCAGCGCGTGCCGTCGAAAAGGCTCGTGAGCCGCGACTGGTCGAGCGCGCGATTCAGCCCGACACGGCTCTTGCCCGTCGCCACGCCGAGCAGATAACCCTCGTCGCGCAGTTCCTGGAGCATGTCGCGCACACCATCGAAGAGTTCGGTGTGCTGGTCCTTCACCAGATAGTGAAAGCGATAGCGCTCGGCGAGCCGCGGATAATCCGCCGGATCGAGCGTGGGCGCGGCGATCTGGAGCGCGTCGCGCAAACCGAGGCCGATCACGTAGCTCGCGGCTTCGGTCGACGGAACCGGCAGGCCCAGATCGCGGCAGGCCGCCTGGATGCTGCGCGTGATGTGCGCCGTGGAATCCATCAGCGTGCCGTCCCAGTCGAAGACGATCAGATCGAATTGCTGCCGCGCCATTATTGGGTCTCGCTTAAATGCTTCAATTGATCGATGAAACGCCGGCATTCGGCGGGCAGCGGCGCTTCGAGCTGAAGCGGCGCGCCCGTTGCCGGATGCGTGATTTTCAGGCGGTAAGCGTGCAAAAACATCCGTTTGAGCGACGGTTTAGCGTTCGGCCGCGCCAGATTCTTGTTCAGGGCGAAGTCGCCGTACTTGGCGTCGCCCGCGATCGGCAGGCCGAGGCTCGCCATGTGAACCCGGATCTGATGCGTGCGCCCCGTCTTCAGTTCCGCCTCGACCCACACGTAATCCGACCAGCGCTCGATCAGGTTGAACACCGTGTGCGACGGCAAACCGTCTTCCTGAATCCGCACGCGCCGTTCGCCGTCGCCCGCGACGTACTTGTGCAGCGGCGCCTTCACGATGCGCCGGCGGCCCCAGTCGCTCGCCCAGTCGCCGTGACCGACCGCGTAATAGCGCTTGTCGACGCGGTTTTCGCGAATCTGCTCATGCAGATGGACGAGCGCCGAGCGCTTTTTCGCGAGCATCAACACGCCGGACGTCTCGCGGTCGAGCCGGTGGACGAGTTCCAGGAACTTCGCGTGCGGCCGCGCGTTGCGCAATTGTTCGATCACGCCGAACGCCACGCCGCTGCCGCCATGCACCGCGACGCCCGACGGCTTGTCGATGACGATCAGGTGGTCGTCTTCGAACAGGATCGGGAATTCGGCGGCGGGCGCGTTCGACGAAACCGGCGTTTCGTCGGGTTGCGCGACGCGAATGGGCGGCACGCGCACGAGATCGCCGAGTTCGAGCCGATAGGCCGCGTCGATCCGGCCTTTATTCACGCGCACTTCGCCGCTGCGAAGAATGCGATAAATATGGCTTTTCGGCACGCCTTTGCAGACGCGCAGCAGGAAATTGTCGATGCGCTGCCCGGCGGCTCCCTCGTCGATCTCGATCATCGAGACCTGCTCGCTTGCGACCTTTTTCTGGGATGTTTTGCCTAACTCATTCATTATGAATATAATTTGCGAGCAATCTGAAAAAAGGCGAAAAATCTCGCCACGTTTCGTCAGACTGTACAGGTGCAAGCGACAAACCATCATTTTACTTGCGCCCAGGGACGGTTGCTCGCCCGGAAAATCGAGCAACGAGTTGCACGCACGGCGATATCGCACGGCAAGGACGGCGCCCACAGGCGCGTTCGGTCGGGTCGATCGCTGATCGGTAACGGAAGTTTGGTAAAAAAGAATTTTTTCGGCGAGATGCGAAGGCGTCCGGTTTGATGATCGGAGGCCACCGCGCCCGGCTCGGGTATCAAGAGTATCGAGCGGGACGGAAAAAACGCAGCTCGCCGATTGCGAATAACGTCGACGTGAAACGCTGCTGCGCTGAAATCTGCGAAGCGCGCCGAACGTCGCACATGAGGCGAGACACCCAAAGGCAGGTCGCCGGGAGCTTTCGACGCCCACGATCTGCCGCCGCGGCCTGGCCGCAGCTTCGACGTCGTCGGTCATCCGTGATTCGCGCGCGGTACGCGCGGGCCGCCTTCGCAGAAGCCGCATCAGGAGGAACACGGCTCGGTCGGGCACGGCTGCCGGTACATCGGGGCGCGCGTCCGGTCGCAACGGACGTGAAGCCGGATGATCCCGGAATGGCGTGCCGTCCGGGCCGCGAGCCGCGTCGGATGCAATGGCGTGTCGAAGCCGCGTGTGCAAGCCGTTTTCGCATGTGCCCCGGAGCTTGGCCGCCGCGACGCCGTTCGTCGTTTCGACGCGAACACGGCCGATGTCTCGTCTCAGGCAATTCTCCCCGCCAGACTTCCCGCTCCCGCGTGCTTTGTGACAACACACAAAGAAGCGCGGCGTGCCCGCCCTCTTCGCTTTGCGCGCCTGACAACCGCGCGAATTCGCCAGACGAGGGACGGCATAGCCGCTCTGGAGCCGTTCAATGAAACGCATGCTGTTTAATGCGACGCAGCAGGAAGAACTGCGCGTCGCCATCGTCGATGGGCAAAAACTCATCGACATCGACATCGAAACCGCCGGGCGCGAACAGCGCAAAGGCAATATCTACAAGGGAGTCGTGACCCGCATCGAGCCGTCGCTCGAAGCCTGTTTCGTCAACTACGGCGAAGACCGCCACGGTTTTCTCCCGTTCAAGGAAGTGGCCCGCCAGTATTTCCGCGACGGCGCCGACATGCGCTCCGCGCGCATCCAGGACGCGCTGCGCGAAGGCCAGGAACTCATCGTTCAGGTCGAAAAGGAAGAGCGCGGCAACAAGGGCGCGGCGCTCACCACATTTATCTCGCTCGCCGGACGCTATCTCGTCCTGATGCCGAACAACCCGCGCGGCGGCGGCGTGTCGCGCCGGATCGAAGGCGACGAGCGGCAGGAACTGCGCGAAACCATGGCGCAGCTCGAACTGCCGGAAGGCATGAGCATCATCGCGCGCACGGCCGGCATCGGCCGCTCCGCCGAAGAACTCCAGTGGGACCTGAACTACCTGATGCAACTGTGGCGCGCGATCGAAGCGGCGTCGCAGAGCGGCGTCGCCGGCACGCCGATGCTGATCTATCTCGAATCGAGCCTCGTGATCCGCGCGATTCGCGACTATTTCCAGCCGGACATCGGCGAAATTCTCATCGACACGACCGAAATCCATGACCAGGCGCGCGCCTTCATGGACATCGTGATGCCTGACAACCTCTCGAAGGTGAAGCGCTATCACGACGACGTGCCGCTCTTCTCGCGCTTCCAGATCGAGCATCAGATCGAAACCGCGTACTCGCGCACGGTGCCGCTGCCCTCGGGCGGCGCGATCGTGATCGACCACACGGAAGCGCTCGTCGCCATCGACGTGAACTCGGCGCGCTCGACCAAGGGCGCGGACATCGAGGAAACGGCCACGCGCACGAACCTCGAAGCCGCCGACGAAGTCGCGCGCCAGTTGCGTCTGCGCGACCTGGGCGGGCTGATCGTGATCGACTTCATCGACATGGAGTCGGCGAAGAGCCAGCGCGAAGTCGAGCAGCGTCTGAAGGATGCGTTGAAGCACGACCGCGCGCGCGTCCAGATGGGCAAGATCTCGCGCTTCGGGCTGATGGAACTGTCGCGTCAGCGGCTGCGTCCGGCGCTCTCCGAAGGCAGCCACGTGACGTGCCCGCGCTGTAATGGCACGGGCCATATCCGCGATACCGAATCGTCCGCGCTGCAAGTGCTGCGGATCATTCAGGAAGAAGCGATGAAGGAAAACACCGCGGCGATCCATTGCCAGGTGCCGGTCGAGGTGACCGCCTTCCTGCTGAACGAAAAGCGTAGCGAAATCAACAAGATCGAGTCGCGCTTCAAGGTCAATGTCGTCCTGATTCCGAACAAGCATCTGGAGACGCCGCACTACAAGCTGGAGCGCCTGCGTCACGACGACGCGCGTCTGGACGAACCGCGCGCCTCGTGGAAGATGGCCGTGGAAGCGGCGACCGAGCTGGAATCGGAAACCGGCTACAGCAAGCGCACCGAAGAAGTGAAGCCGAAGCAGGAAGCGGCGGTGAAGGGCATCACGCCGGCATCCCCGGCGCCTAGCGCGCCCGTCAAGCCGGCGCCCGTCGAAGCAGCCGCGCCGGCGGCGCTGGCTCCGCTGCCGGCTGGCGGCGGCTTCATCGGCTGGCTGAAGAACCTGTTCGGCATGCAGCCGCAAGCGCAGCCCGCACCGGCTCCGGTCGAAACGACGCCGCCCGCGCGCCCGACGCGCGAGCGCGGCGAACGCACGGAACGCGGTGAGCGTCCGGGCGGCGATCGCAATCGCAACCGACGCAGCGGCGCAGCAGCACGCGACGGCGCAACCGCAGGTGCGACGGGTACCAACGGCGCTACGGGCGGTCGTCAAGGCGGCCGTCGCGAGGAACGGGAGCCGCGCGAAGCACGCGCCGGTCGTGAAGGTCGTGAAACGCGCGAGCCGCGTGAAGGCCGTGAGCCGCGCGAGGCCCGCGAACCGCGTGAAGCACGCGAACCGCGCGAGGCTCGCGAAGGCCGCGAACCGCGTGAGGGCCGCGAGCGCGGTGATCGCGCCCAGGAACGCGGTGCCGAGCGCGCGGAGCGTCCGGAAGCGGGTGAGCGCCAGGAGCGTCGCGAACGTCCGGATCGTCCGGATCGTCCGGAGCGCGCCGAACGTGGCGAGCGCAAGAAGCCGCAGCCCGAAGCCGCCGCCGAAGCACTGACGCAAGGCGAAACCGTGGCATCGGAGATCGTCGAGAAACCGGAAGCGCAATTCGTTGGCGCCGATGCCGCGCAAGGCGATCAGTCGGCTGCGGCGCGTGAAGGCGAAGAGCGCCGCCGCCGTCGTCGCGGCCGCCGTGGTGGACGTCGCGAGCGTGACGAAGAGGGCGTGACGGTCAATCACGCAGCCGACGTCGCGGAAAGCGAAGGTGCCGCCGAAAGCATGACCGCGCAAGCCGGCGTGTTCGACACCAGCTCGTCGCAGGAACCGGGCGAGCGTCGCGAAACGCGTCCGGCCGCACCGGTGGCCGCAGTCGCGGTGCCGGTCGCGGCAGCCGCCATCGGCGTGACCGAACTGCGCGAAGAAGTGCGCGAAGAAGTGCGTGAAGAGGCGCGCGAGCAAGCTGCTGAAACGCCGCAGCCGGCGACCGCCGAACGCGTCGAAGCGCCGGTGGAGAGCAAGCAGGAGGAGCCCGCTCCGACGCCCGATCTGTTCGCGAAGCCGGCAGCGCCTGAGCCGGTCGAGAACCCGTTCGGCGCGGAACCCATGCTCGCGAAAACGGAGCCGGTCGACCCGTTCGCCCCTGCGTCGACGCCTGCCGCACAAGCGCCGACGGCACCCGAGCCCGTGCAAGTCGCCGAAGCGGTCGAGACGACGCAAGCCGCCAAGCCCGTCGAAGCGCCGGAACCGGTGAAGGCCGAAGAAGCGCCGCAGGCGGTCGTGGCCGAGCCGGTCAAGCCGGCGCCCGTCGCGGCAACGCCGGCGTCGGACATCGTCGAAACGAACGCGGTGGCGGAGCCGGTCGCGGCGCCCGCTCCCGTCGAATCGGAACCGGTCAAGGCGTTCGAACCGGCGGCGGCCGAACCGGTTGCCTCGGCAGCCACGCCCGAAGCCACGCCGGTCAAAAGCGGTACGCTGAAGGAAGAAGCGCTCAAGCCGATGCTGGAAACGGCTGGCCTCGTCTGGGTGAACACCGACGCCGACAAGCTGCGTGCAGCAAGCGCCGCGGCCGAGCAAGCGGAAGCCCCGAAACGGGTGGCGCGCGAGCGCAAGCCGCTTCCGCCGGTCGATTCCGCGCCGATGGAGCAAGTCGAAACGGACGGGCACGCTCATTCGGGCACTCACTGAGCCGGATGAACCGCCTGTGCCGCAACCGCGGCGCAGGCGGCGAAGAACGTGACGATGCACCGAGCGCCACCGGCGAAAGCCGCGTGGCGCTTTTGCCATGTGCCCAAAGGGTCTACGGGTTTCACGTGCTTACATCCGTTAAACTATTTCGATAGCCTCAAAAAACCGAGCGCAGTCCCCGATAGAGCCGCCATGTCCCGACGCATCATTCCTGTAGCCGATGTCAGCGCGATTCCAGATTTCTCCGGCGTCGCGACGCCGCCGTCGGGGCTCCTGACCGATACGCTGTCGCGGCCGCTGCGCGATCTGCGCATTTCGGTCACGGATCGTTGCAATTTCCGCTGCGTTTACTGCATGCCGCGCGAAGTCTTCGACAAGAACTACCAGTTCCTGCCGCACGCCGCGTTGCTGTCGTTCGAGGAAATCGAGCGGCTCGCGCGCATTTTCGTCGCGCACGGCGTCGAGAAAATCCGGCTGACGGGCGGCGAGCCGCTTTTGCGCAAGAACATCGAATTCCTGATCGAGCGGCTCGCGCGTCTCATGACGCCCGACGGCCGCCCGCTCGACATCACGCTTACGACGAACGGCTCGATCCTCGCGAAGAAAGCGCGTTCGCTCGCAGACGCCGGTTTGTCGCGCGTGACGGTCAGCCTCGACGCCCTCGACGACGCCCTCTTCCGCCAGATGAACGACGCGGATTTCGCGGTCGCCGATGTGCTCGAAGGCATCGATGCCGCCCACGCCGCCGGACTCGCGCCGCTCAAGGTGAACATGGTCGTCAAGCGCGGCACGAACGACCAGGAAATCGTCCCGATGGCGCGCCACTTCAAGGGCAGCGGCACCGTGCTGCGGTTCATCGAATACATGGACGTGGGCGCGTCGAACGGCTGGAACATGACCGAAGTGCTGCCTTCCGCCGACGTGGTCGCGCGCATCGCCGAACAATTTCCGCTGCGCCCGCTCGAAGCGCACACAGCCGCCGAGACCGCCCAGCGCTGGGGGTATGTCGACGGCAGCGGCGAGATCGGCGTGATTTCCAGCGTGACGCGCGCCTTTTGCGGCACGTGCACGCGCGCGCGGCTTTCGACCGAAGGCAAGCTGTACCTGTGCCTGTTCGCGAACCACGGTCACGACCTGCGCGGCCTCGTGCGCAGCGGCGCGAGCGACGACACCATCGCCACCGCGATCGCCCGCGTCTGGGAGCGACGCGCCGACCGCTACTCGCAACTGCGCGGCAGCAACGCGCTGCCGGTTCCCGATCCCGACGCGCCGCGCGTCGAGATGTCGTATATCGGCGGCTGACTTGTCCCAGTCCGGCATCGCGCAACCCGACATCACCGGCGTCGTGCTCGCGGGCGGACGCGGTTCGCGCATGGGCGGCATCGACAAGGGCTTGCAGCCGTTTCTCGGCGAGCCGCTCGCGCTCCACGTGCTGCGGCGTCTCGCGCCGCAGGTCGGCGCGATGCTGATCAGCGCGAATCGCAGCATCGGCGACTACACGCGACTCGGCGAGCCGTTCGGCGCGAAGATCGTCGCGGATACGCTTCCCGATTATCCCGGTCCGCTCGCCGGCATTGCGTCCGCGATGCGCGCGGCCCAAACGCGGTACGTGCTTACCGCGCCCTGCGATGCCCCCTACGCCGACGAGCATCTCGCCCGCACGCTCGCCGACGCGCTCGCGGCGGAGCAAGCCGACATCGCGACCGCGGTCGTCGTGGACGCAAACGGCCAGCGCGACCTGCATCCGGTGTTCGCGCTCTTGCGCGCGTCGCTTGCCGACGACCTCGAAGCCAGCCTGCGCGCGGGCGAGCGCAAGGTACGCGCGTGGTACGCGCGCCACAAGACGGTGGAAGTGACATTCCCCGATGTACACGCGTTTTACAATGTCAACGATTTGCAGCAGCTAGCCGAGCTGGAGCGCCGATAGCGAACCGGCGAACCCAAGGGTTTCCGGCGACATCGAAACCGTTCGGACGCCGCCTTTTCCCGACGCGAGCGCGAGGCGCATCCGGCGTCGCGAGACATCCCGTTCAATCGTCCGACTCCGGTCGCGACCCGCCCCGATTCAATGACCACGTCCAAGCCCTTTCCCGGTTGCATCGCCCAGTACGATCCGAACGCCCTGCCCGTCGGCGCAGTGCAGGAGATCGTGCGCCAGTGGGCCACGCCGTGCGGACACGATGCGTCGGTCGAACGCGTGGGCCTCTTCAACGCACTGGATCGCGTGCTGGCCGAGGACGTCGTCTCGCCGATCGACGTACCGTCGCAC
This sequence comes from Caballeronia sp. LZ024, assembly GCF_031451455.1. Lineage (NCBI taxonomy): Bacteria > Pseudomonadati > Pseudomonadota > Betaproteobacteria > Burkholderiales > Burkholderiaceae > Caballeronia > Caballeronia sp. LZ024. The sequence continues at coordinate 2,303,268 of NZ_JARUXL010000001.1, forward strand.
GACAACTCCGCGATGGACGGCTACGCGTTCGCCGGCGCTTGTCTCGATGGCCCGCGCGAGGTCGATCTGAGCGTGATCGGCACGGCGCTCGCGGGACAGCCGTTTCTCGATACACCGGGCGCCGCGCAGTGCGTGCGCATCATGACGGGCGCGCTGATTCCGCCCGGTTGCGACACCGTCGTGCCGCAGGAACTCGTCGCGCGCGAAGGCGACGCGATCCGCTTCGCAGCCAGCGCCGTGCAGCCGGGCCAGAACCGGCGCCTCGCGGGTGAGGACCTCGCGAAGGACCGGCCGGCGCTCGCCGCGGGCCGCATCGTGCGCGCATCCGACCTCGGCTTGCTGGCGTCGCTCGGCATCGCGCAAGTCGCGGTGCGGCGGCGTCTGCGGGTCGCGTTCTTTTCGACCGGCGACGAACTGCGTTCGGTCGGCGAAACGCTGAACGCGGGCAGCATCTACGACAGCAACCGCTACACGCTCTACGCGATGCTGCGCCGGCTCAATGTCGAACCGATCGATCTGGGCGTGGTCCGCGACGACCGCGCCTCGCTCGACCAGGCGCTGCGACGCGCGACCGAAGCCGCCGACGTCGTCATCAGTTCGGGCGGCGTCTCGGTAGGCGACGCGGACTTCACGCGCGAGTTGATGAATTCGCTCGGCGACGTGGCGTTCTGGAAGATCGCGATGCGCCCGGGCCGCCCGCTCGCATTCGGCCGCCTGTGGTCCGGTGCGCGCGCGGGCGAAGGCGAATCCGCGCTCTTTTTCGGCTTGCCGGGCAATCCGGTCGCGGTGATGGCGACGTTCTATTTCATCGTGCGCGAAGCGTTGCTCGCGATGTCCGGCGCGACGCGCGAAGCGCTGCCGCTGATCCAGGCGGTCAGTTCGCAACCCATCCGGAAACGCGCGGGCCGCACGGAGTTCCAGCGCGGCATCGCGCGACGCGACGACGAAGGACGCTTCGTCGTCGTGACGACGGGGCCGCAAGGCTCGGGCGTGCTCAGTTCGATGAGCGAAGCAAACTGCTTCATCGTGCTTGCGCATGAACGCGGCGACGTCGACGCAGGCGAAACGGTCGACATCCTGCCCTTCGCCGGACTCATCTGAAACGCGCAACAGGCTTTTGATATACCGACAGACGGGGATTTTCCTTCAATGAAAAAGCAGATTTCCTTCATCGCACCGGGACAAACGGCAAAGGCGCTGATCCTCGTGTACCTGACGTTCAGCGTGCCGATCGTGCTGCTGGGCGTGCTGGTCGCGTTCTTCCGCTTCGGCTCGGTCGAACTCAGCACGGTGACGAGCGCGCTCCTGCTCAACGCGATCCTCGGCTTCGTCCTTCTGTGGATCGCGTGTCACGCGTACAACTGGGTGGCGTCGCGCTTCGGCGGCATCGAGATCACCTTGTCCGACGCACCGGAAGAAGCCTGATGAGCGCGCTGATCCGCACGGCCACGCCCGCCGACGTCAGCGCGATCTTCGCGCTGATGCTCGAACTCGCCGAATTCGAGAAGCTCACGCATCTCTTTATCGCCACCGAAGACGGCGTGCGCGACGCGCTGTTCGGCGCGCGGCCCGCCGCCGAAGCGCTCGTCGCGCAAGAGAGCGGCGCGGTGGTCGGCTATGCGCTCTTCTTCCACAACTTCTCGACGTTCCTCGGCAAGCGCGGCCTTTATCTCGAAGACCTGTACGTGCGTCCTCATCTGCGCGGCAGCGGTCTCGGCACGAAGATGCTGTGCGCGCTCGCGGCGCTCGCCGTCGAGCGCCAATGCGGCCGCTTCGAATGGTCGGTGCTCGACTGGAACCAGCAGGCCATCGACTTCTACGAAAAGATGGGCGCGACCGTGCTGCCCGACTGGCGCATCGTGCGCATCACGGGCGACTCGCTCGACAAGCTGGCCCACGGCTGACTGACTTATCCGGCGTCGTCGGGGTCTTCGCCTGGAGAGGCCCCGAGCATCCCCGCCGCCTGCTCTCCCGGCAACGCCTCGACATCGCGCAGCTTCTTGTTCATCTGACGCGTGCGCGTCTCCGCCGCTTCGATCGACCGCGTCACGGTTTCCAGCTGACGTTTGGTCGTTGCGAGCACATCGCCGAACCGGCGGAATTCCGTCTTCACTGCACCGAGCACCTGCCACACCTCGCTCGAGCGTTTCTCGATGGCGAGCGTCCGGAAGCCCATCTGCAGGCTGTTGAGCAGCGCGGTCAGCGTAGTCGGCCCCGCGACGCTCACGCGGTACTCGCGCTGCAACAGGTCCGTGAGCCCCGGACGCCGCAGGATCTCCGCGTACAAGCCTTCGGTCGGCAGGAAAAGCAGCGCGAAGTCGGTGGTGTGCGGCGGCGCGACGTACTTCTCCGCGATCGTCTTCGCCTCCGCGCGCACGCGCCCCTCGAGCGCCCGCGACGCTTCTTCCACTGCGACGGAATCGGCGCGTTCCTGCGCGTCGATCAGACGCTCGTAGTCCTCGCGCGGAAACTTCGCGTCGATGGGCAGCCACACAGGCGTCGCGATGCTGCCCGCCGTGCCGGGCGTGTCGTGCCGCCCGGGCAGCCTGATCGCGAATTCGACGCGCTCGTTGCTCTTCGGAATCGTCGCGACGTTCTTGGCGTATTGCTCGGGCGTGAGCACCTGTTCGAGCAGCGACTCGAGCTGCACTTCGCCCCACGTTCCGCGTGTCTTGACGTTGGTCAACACCTTCTTGAGATCGCCGACGCCCGCGGCGAGCGTCTGCATTTCGCCGAGTCCGCGATGCACCTGCTCCAGCCGGTCGGAGACGAGCTTGAACGATTCGCCGAGCCGCTGTTCGAGCGTCGCGTGCAGCTTTTCGTCGACGGTACGGCGCATTTCTTCGAGCTTCGCCGCGTTGTTCGCCTCGATGTCCTTCAGCCGCGCTTCGAGCGTCGCGCGCACTTCGGTGAGGCGCCGGTCGTTCGTCTCCGAGAGATTCGCGAGTTGTAGCGTGAGCGCGTCGCCGAAGCGCTTTAACGCATTGCCCTGCTCGTCGCGCGCGTGCTGAAGTTGCAGCGCGTTGCTCTCCGTGAGCTTCACGAGTTGCTGCGCGAAACCTTCGATCTGCGCGTTCTGCACCGTCGCCATGCTCGCAAGCTGCGTGGCGAGCGTCTGCTGGAACTGCGCGAAACCGCTGCTCGCCTCGGCGCGCGACGCGCGCGAACTCTCGGTGATGTCGCTGCGCAGGCCGCGTTCGAGCCGCTCTTGCGCGCGCGCATGCGCCTCGCCCATGTCGTTGACGCGATCGGTCAGCGCGGCGAATTCCTCGTCGATATCACCGTGCGCGTTGCGGCGCGCGAGCACGAAAAGCGCGATCGAGACAATGACGAGCGCGATCGCCAGGAAAGCGACCGCGCCGGGCAACAGCATGTTCATTTCTTCAGCACGTCGGGGTTGATCGGGTTGGGCGGATTGCCGGCGCGCGGCCCTTCGCCCAGGCCGGCGATGAGATTGTCGGCGGCGAGATTCGCCATCGCGCGGCGCGTCGCTTCGCTCGCGCTCGCGATGTGCGGCGTCAGCACGACATTCGAGAGCGTCAGGAAATCGCGGTTGAAATTCGGCTCGCCTTCGAACACGTCGATACCCGCGCCCGCAATCTGGCCGCGCCGCAATGCGTCGATCAGCGCCGCGTCGTCGACGATGCCGCCGCGTGCGATGTTGGTCAGCGTCGCCGTCGACTTCATCAGCGCGAGTTCGGCGTGGCCGATCGTGTGATGGCTCGCGCTGCTGTACGGCACGACAAGCACGACGTGATCGGCGCGCTTGAGCAAGTCCTCTTTCGACGCGTATTGCGCGTTCAGCTCGGTTTCGATCTCGGGCGCGACGCGCGAGCGGTTGTGATAGATCACGCGCATGCCGAAGCCTTTCGCGCGCCGCGCGAGCGCCTGGCCGATGCGTCCCATGCCGATCACGCCAAGCGTCGAGCCGTAGATGTCCGAGCCGGTGAACGCGTCATACGACCATTCCTTCCATTTGCCGGCGCGCAGATAGTGCTCGGATTCCGTGATGCGGCGCGCCGTCGCCATCATCAACGCCCAGCCGAAGTCAGCGGTGGTTTCGTTCAGCACGTCGGGCGTATTGGTGCCGAGCACGCCGTGCGCGTTGAACGCCTGCATGTCGAAATTGTTGTAGCCGACCGCCATGTTCGACACCACTTTCAGGTTCGGCGCGCCTTCGATCGCCTTCGCGCCGACCGGATCGCCCGCGATGAACGCGCCGTCCTTGTCGGCGAGACGCGCGGCGATCTGATCGGCGGGCAGCGCCGGGCCGTCGTGGGCATCGACTTCGAAATACTGCCTCAGGCGCTCGATCACGTCGGGGAAGATGGGACGCGAGACAAAAACCTTCTTCATCGGTTGCTCCTAGAAAAATAGCCAGCCAGTGATGATGAAAATGGGCAGCAGCACGATCGCGGACCAGCCGAGATAGCCGAAGAAACTCGGCATGCGCACACCGCGCGACTCGGCGATCGCCTTGACCATGAAGTTCGGCGCATTGCCGATGTAGCTGTTCGCGCCCATGAAGACGGCGCCCGCGGAGATCGCGGCGAGCGTCGATGCGCCGGTGGTCATGAGCGCTTGCGCGTCGCCGCCCGCGAGGTTGAAGAACACGAGGTAGGTCGGCGCGTTGTCGAGGAACGACGAGAGGATGCCCGTCGCCCAGAAGTAGGCGATGTCGACCGGCTGGCCGCGAGAGTCCGTGACGAGATGCACGATGCTCGCGAACGCGCCCGACTCGCCCGCGCGCAGGATCGTGATGACCGGCACGATCGTGATGAAGATCGCGGCGAAGAGCTTCGCGACTTCCTCGATCGGCGCCCAGTTGAACGCGTTGCCGCGACGCGCGCTTTTCGGCGTCAGCACGAGCGAAGCCAGCGCGACGACGACGAGCAGCACGTCGCGCACGACGTTCTGCAACGCCACATGCGTGCCGAACACATCGAATTCGATGCCCGGCTTCCAGATTCCGCTCATCAGCACGAGCGCGATCACCGCGCCGAGCAGCAGGAAGTTGATCTTGCCCTCGATGCCGAGCGGCGGCGAATCGGGCGTCGGATCGAGAAACGCGCTACGCGCCTCTTCCTTCATGCGGAAATAGTAGGTGTCCAACGCGTAGAACAGCGCAAGCAGCACGACGCAGATGAACAGCATCGGCAGCGCGAGATGGATCGTCGTCCAGAAAAAGCTGACGCCGTTCAGGAAGCCGAGGAACAGAGGCGGATCGCCGAGCGGCGAGAGCGACCCGCCCGCGTTCGCGACCAGAAAGATGAAGAACACGACCACGTGCACGACGTGCTTGCGGTTGTCGTTCGCGCGCAGGAGCGGCCGGATCAGCAGCATCGCGGCGCCGGTCGTGCCCATGATGCTCGCGAGCACGGTGCCGAGCGCGAGCAGCGCCGTGTTCAGGCGCGGCGAGCCGTGCAGATTGCCGCGCACGCAGATGCCGCCCGCGACCGTATAAAGCGCCGCCAGAAGAATGATGAACGGCAGGTACTCTTCGAGCATCGCGTGCACGAAGGCGCCGAACGCGACGCTCGCGCCGAAGGAAAACGCGAACGGCACGAGAAAGGCGACCGCCCAGGCGGCCGAAATCTTGCCGAAATGGTGATGCCAGAACGTCGGCGCGATCAGCGGAAAGACGGCGATGGACAGCAGGATGCCGATGAACGGAACGCCCCAGAGCGCGGACAGCGTGGCGCCGTCCAGTGTGGCCGCGGACGCGCCCAGCGGCAGCGCGGCGAGCGCGCCGCCGATGATGAGACGCCGCATCGTGCTCAGGCCTCCCGCACGACGATCACATGCACGCGATACGGACCGTGCGCGCCGAGCACGATGGTCTGCTCGATGTCGCCGGTACGCGACGGCCCCGACACGAAGTTCACCGCGCGCGGCAACTCGCCCCGCTCCGCGCGCATCAGCACGAAGGCGTCCTCGTGAGCCGCAACGATGCGCGACGCCGGCACGATCGCGATGTGGGTCTGCGGCAGTAGCGCGCCCGAAGCGGGCGTGTCAGGACCGGCGAGCAGCACGAGCGAGCCCGTTTCGGCCGTCGCGCAGAAGCATCCCGTGATGCCGACGAGATCCGCGTCCACGGGTTTGCGCATCTGCACCTGCATGCCGGCCGCCGCCCACGGCAAGTCCGCGAGCGAAGGCCACGCGACCGCTTCGGTGCCGAGGTTCAGCGACTGAAGATAACGAAGGGCTTCGGCGGGCGCGTCGCCGGGTGACTGCACTTGCGCGACGGTGGTGGAAAGGCGTTCGGCTTCGAGCGTGAAGCGCGCAATCAGATCGGCTCGCGTCGAGGGCAACTCGGGGCGCGGACCCGCGGGATGGCGAGCGAGATACTCTTCGGCGGCGGCGCGTTCGGCGTCCGTCGGCGCGACCGGTCTGCCCTGCGCGCTGCGAATCCGCGCAAGAATGTTGCGGCGAGCAGCCGATGTGTCCATGTCGATGTCCTCGTGAGCCTTTCGATGTCGAAGCGATTATAGCGAGCGGTCCGCGAGGCCCGCCCCTCGGCCGAATGGCTAACGCGGCGTTTGCTCGCTCCCGAAACGCGCGCGGGCGGTTACGCTTCTTCCTGCGGCTGATCGATGCCGAACACCTGACGCAGATACGCGAGATAAGCCTTGTCGTCGCACATGTTCTTGCCCGGCGAATCGGAGAGTTTGGCGACGGGCTGGCCGTTGCAGCGAACCATCTTGATGACGATCTGAAGCGGCTGGTAGCCGAGATCGTTCGTCAGGTTCGTGCCGACGCCGAAGGCGAGCTGGCAGCGTCCGCGAAAACGTTCGTAGAGTTGCAGGACCTTGGGAATGTCGAGCGCGTCGGAGAACACGAGCACCTTCGTGCGCGGGTCGCAGCGGTTATCTTCATAGTGCTTGATGAGCCGCTCGCCCCAGTCGAACGGGTCGCCGGAATCGTGGCGGGCGCCGTCGAAGAGCTTGCAGAAGTACATGTCGAAGTCGCGCAGGAACGCCTTCATGCCGTAGACATCCGAGAGCGCGATGCCGAGGTCGCCGCGATATTCCTTCGCCCACATCTCGAAGCCGAAGGTCTGCGAGTCGCGCAGGCGCGGCCCGAGCGCCTGGCATGCCTGCAGGTATTCGTGCGCCATCGTGCCGAGCGGGCGCAGGCCGTGCTTCATCGCGTAGAAGACATTGCTCGTGCCCGCGAACTGTTCGCCGAGCCCTTCTTTCAGCGTGAGCGCGACTTCCTCGTGCCACTGCTTCGAGAAGCGGCGCCGGGTGCCGTAGTCGGCGATCTTGCAGTCGGAGAATTCGGGCGGCGCGGCGAGCAGCTTGATCTTGTCGCGCAGACGCTCGCGGCCGATCGCGTAGTCAGGCTTGCCCTGCGTGTTGCGGAAGTAGACCTCGTTGACGATCGCCAGTACCGGAATCTCGAACAGGATGGTATGCAGCCACGGACCGTCGATCACGATCTCGATCTCGCCGTTTTTCTTCGGCGAAGGCGCAATGACGATCGACTTTTCGTTCAGATGAAAGAGCGCGAGGAAATCGATGAAGTCGCTCTTGATGAAGCGCATGCGCCGCAGGTAGTCGAGTTCTTCTTCCCTGAAGCGCAGGTTGCAGAGCTGGCGCACTTCGTCGCGGATTTCGTCGATGTAGGGCACGAGGTCGACGTTCGGCGTGCGGCAGCGAAAGCGGTACTCGACATGCGCCGCCGGAAAGTGATGCAGGACCACCTGCATCATCGTGAACTTGTAGAGGTCGGTATCGAGCAGCGAATTGATGATCATGATTGTCGGTCGAACATCGATGAAAGGCGTGCACATCCCGGGCACATTCGCGGGCGCGGCAGGAGCCGCGCCGCGTGGCCTTCTGCGCCCCATGTTACCCGAATGCGCGCGCCGTCACGGGAAGCGCAGACCCCTCGCGCCATCCCATAAACACATCACGAAACGATATAAAGGCCGCCCCGCGGGGCTCGCGCTGAAATTTACGGGTACGCTACAATATTGGTTTTGGCAGGCCCGCTGCACACATCAGTGAAGACTCGAGTGCACGGCCCAAGTAGCCGCCGGCCGCCGCCCCCACGAATTCCGCATGCAGGAGCCTGAATGACTCACGTTGTGACCGAAAGCTGCATCAAGTGCCGCTATACCGATTGCGTCGACGTGTGCCCGGTGGATTGCTTCCGTGAAGGTCCCAACTTTCTCGCGATCGATCCGGACGAGTGCATCGACTGCGCCGTGTGCGTGGCCGAATGTCCGGTGAACGCAATTTACGCCGAAGAAGACGTGCCGGGCGACCAGCAGCATTTCACCGAACTGAACGCCGAACTCGCGCGCAACTGGCCGAGCATCACGAAGACCAAAGCGCCGCTTCCCGAAGCCGACGAGTTCAAGGACGTAAAAGAAAAGCTCGACCTGCTCGAGCGCTGATGCGCTTGGTCGGCGCCTCCCGTCACTCGGATAAAAAATTTTTATCGAGATGAACGCAGGGTGTTGACAGGGTACGAAACGCTTCATATAATTTCATCTCTCTGCTGTTGATGTTCCCCGATAGCTCAGTCGGTAGAGCGCCGGACTGTTAATCCGTAGGTCCCTGGTTCGAGCCCAGGTCGGGGAGCCAAAAAGTTTCAAAGCAAAAAGCCCAATCGAACGATTGGGCTTTTTGCTTTTCGGCGTCTGGCTTTTTGCGCGTGCGCGCTCAAGCCTACGCGCCGAGCCAAACCACAGTCAGCGAGCGCACGCCCTGCGCGCCCCGAATCAGCACGCCTTCGATATCCGCCGTCGCGGACGGCCCGGTCACGAGCACCGCATAGCGCGCCGACTGGAAGTCGTCCCGCCGATACACTTCCTGCAAGCCATCGACGAGTTGCGCCGGATCGAGCAGCACGACGAGATGCTGCACGAGATAGCCAATCGAATTCACGATGTACTCGGCTTCGCTGAACCACACCGAGCCGGTTTCCGCAACGCCGAAGCGCCCTCGCACCACGCCGACATCGACATCCTGCAGCGAAGCCGGCGGCGTGTCGGCTGTGAGCGGACGATTGCCCTCGATCCCGTCCACCGCGGAGGCCACCACCGCATTCGATCCGAACCGCTCGGCGAGCATCGCGCGCACGTCGTCGAGGTTCTGCGCTTCGATGCATGTACCGCCCATCATCGCGAGCGCGGCCGTGAAGCGCGCGCGCCGGTCGCCTTCGGGTACGTCGAACAGCGGCACGTCGGGACGCGGACGCGGCGCCGGCTGGGCTGCGCGAATTCGGTCGAGAAAGGCGTCGCGAGTCGTCATTTCGGGTGCTTCCGGTTTTTTCGATACCACTCGTGGAAAGTTTCGGCGGGCGCGTCGGGCAGGTCGCGCTGACGTCCCCAGATGTTCAACGGGTTGTAGAGCACGAAGTTCGGCAGACGCTTGAGCGCGCCGCCGAGCGAGGCGACCGTCGCGCGATACAGCGTCGGACTTGCGAGCAGCCGGCCCGCCATCTTCAGCACTTCCTTCTTCACGAACGGCACTTCATGGCGCTCGGCGATCACCTCGCGCCACTTGTAGATCTGCTCGTGGATATTCACGCGCACGGGACACACGCTCGTGCAACTGCCGTTCATCGTCGATGCGAACGGCAGGCTGCTGTAGCGCTTCAGGTCGAAGGTCGGATTGATGATCGCGCCGATCGGCCCCGAGTACGTCCCGCCATACGACAGCCCGCCGCTTCGCCGGTACACCGGGCACGTATTCATGCACGCGCCGCAGCGGATGCACTTGAGCGAATACCAGAAGTCGTCCATCGCAAGGCGCTCGGAGCGGCCGTGATCGACGAGGATGTAGTGCATCTCCGTGCCGGGACGCGGCGCGCGAAAGTGCGACGTGTACTGGGTGATCGGCGAGCCGAGCGCGCTGCGTGACAGCATTCGCACGAAGACGCCGAGATCGGAGACCTTCGGGATCAGCTTCTCGATGCCGATCGACGCGATGTGCAGCGGCGGCACGTTCGCGGAAAGGTCGGCGTTGCCCTCGTTCGTGCAGACGACCACCGTCCCCGTTTCCGCCACCGCGAAGTTGCAGCCCGTCATGCCGGCCGTCTTCTCGCGAACGAAGTACGGCCGCGTGTGCATGCGCTGGCTTTCGGCGAGATAGTGAATGTCGCTGTTCGCGGGATCGGTGCCGATCGTGCGGCCGAAGAGTTCGGCGACATCCGCGCGCAGCTTGTGCACGGCCGGCACGACCATGTGGCTCGGGTCCTGATGATCGAGCTGCTGGATGCGCTCGCCGAGATCGGTTTCCATCACCGTGATGCCGCGCGGCTCCAGGAATTCACGCATCTTGCATTCGTCGGTGAGCATCGACTTGCTCTTGACGAGCGTCGTCATGCCGCGCTCGCTCATCAGCCGATGCACGATCGCGTTGTGCTCTTCGGCGTCCGCCGCGAAATGCACGACGACGCCGTTCTGCTGCGCCTGCGCGACGAACTGCTCGATGTAGTCGGCGAGATGCGAGAGCGTGTGCTCCTTGATCCCCGACGCGAGATCGCGCAGCGTCTCCCATTCCGCGATGCCATGCGCCTGCGCGTCGCGCTTCGTGCGCAGGTCCCACAGGCGCTTGTCGTGAAACGCGACGTGATCCGTCTTCTGCAAGAACGCGCCGGCGGCCTTCGCGTGGTCGATACGGACGGTCTTCGTCATCCGCGTGCTCCGTTCAGAATCTGCGCGATGTGGATGAAACGCGCATCGAGCTTCATGCGCTCGGCGCATCCTTGCTGATGCATGAGACACGACATGTCGCCGGACACGATGTACTGCGCGCCCGCGCCGACGTGATCGCGCACCTTGTCCTGACCCATCCGCACCGACACGGCTTCCTCGGTCACGGAAAACGTGCCGCCGAAGCCGCAGCATTCGTCGGGCCGCGCGGGCGCGACGAATTCGATGCCCTTCACGCGTTCGAGCAGCGCGCGCGGCTTGGAGAACGCCGGCTCGGCGATCTCCGACGCCGAGCTTTCCCGCAGATGCCGGATCGCGCTGCAACTGTTGTGCAGCCCCACGCGATGCGGAAACTCGGCCCACGGGAAATCGCGCACTTCGAGCACGTCGTGCAGGAACTCCGTCAGTTCGAACGCGCTCGCGCGCACCTTGCGCACGGCCGCCGTCTGCTCGATCGCGGTGAAATGCTGGCGCACATGATGGATGCAACTCGCCGACGGCCCGACCACGTAGTCGTAGTCGGCGAAATTGCGGGCGAACACGCGCTCCGCGCCCGCCGCGTCCTTGTGCGCGCCGCTGTTCGCCATCGGTTGGCCGCAGCAGGTCTGCGCTTCGGGGTAGTCCACCTCGAGGCCCAGGCGCTCGAGCAACTCGAGCGTTGCAATGCCGACCTCCGGATAGAAGGCGTCGATGAAACAGGGAACGAACAGGGCAACTTTCATGGTCGGGGACGCGTCGATGACGCCTTTGGTCAGCTTGGTCTGACCAAGACTTTAAAGTTTGCGATCTTTCGTGTCAAACTAGGGAAATCCGCCAGCCTCGAGAATCGAAAGCGACGACCGATGACCTTCCAGCCCGTTCATTCTTATTCGCGCGTGCGTTTGTCCGATGTCGTCTCGGGACAGATCCGCGCGCTGATTTCGAGCGGCACATTGCTGCCCGGCCAGCGGCTGCCCGCCGAGCGCGATCTCGCCGAGCAGTTGAACGTGTCGCGGCCGTCACTGCGCGAGGCGCTGATCCGGCTCGAATCGGACGGTTTCATTCGCGCCATCGCGCGCGGCGGGTTCATCGTGTCGGACGTGACGGCGCCGCTCGTCTCCGATCCGCTCGCGGCGCTGCTCGAACAGCATCCGAACGCGAGCGCCGACGTGCTCGAACTGCGGCACGGGCTCGAAACGCTGTCGACCGCCTATGCCGCCGAGCGCGCGACCGACGCGGATTTGCGGCGCATCGCCGCGGCCTTCGACGCATTGCAGTCCGCGGCCGCCGAGCCGAAACGCACGCGCATCGCGGAAAAAGACGCGGCGTTTCACCTGGCGATTGCCGATGCCACACACAACGTCGCGCTCGCGCACGTGATGCACGGGCTGCACGAGCTGATCCGCGAATCGATGCTGACTTCGCACCGTCTCGTGGACTACGACGACGAGGTCGAAGCCCGGCTCCTCGCGCAGCATCGCGCGATCTTCGATGCGATCGTCGCGCGCGATCCGCAACGCGCCCGGGAAGCGGCCGGTGCGCATCTCGATTACGTGCAGACGCTGTATCGCGACCGGCGGGCGAAGCAGGCGCGCGCCGATTCCGTCTGAGCATAGCAACGCATAGGACAGCGCCTACACACGTTTCGGACATCCCCGGATTTTTCTCAATCGACGTGCAGCCGATACTGAAACCGTCCAATCAGAAAACGAACGGAGGAACCCCAAATGCCTTATCTGCTCGGCTGGCTACTCGGCGTACCGGTGATCGTGCTCGTCATCCTGTATTTGATTTTTCATTGATTGCGCGGCAAGACGCGCGTCATCGCGAAAGGCGTCGTTACAATACGACGCCTTTTCTTTTTTCCGAAGGAATCCGATGAAACGCGTCCGTCATCCAGCCCGCTCAGCCGGCGTGCTCGCCGCCCTCGCCTTCGGCTGCCTGCCGTTCGCGCAGGCCGAGGAAATCGCGAGCGTGAATACCAACTTCCGCTTCACGGGCTCGGATCGCGTGAGCGTCGAAGCCTATGACGACCCGCTCGTCACCGGCGTGACGTGTTACGTGTCGAGGGCGCGCACGGGCGGCGTGAAAGGCACGCTCGGCATCGCCGAAGATCCGACGGAAGCCTCGATCGCCTGCCGCCAGGTCGCGCCGATCAAGATCGTCGAGCCGCTCAAGCAGAAGGCGGATGTGTTCTCGGACCGCATGTCGTTCATCTTCAAGACGCTGCACGTCGTGCGGATCGTCGATGCGAAGCGCAATACGCTCGTCTATCTGACCTACAGCGACCGCATCGCGACCGGCAGCGCGAAAAACAGCGTGACGGCCGTTCCGGTCCCTTCCGGCACGGCGATTCCGGTCAAATGAGCCCTGCCGGCGCTGTCCGGCAGCCGCTGAAAAGCGCGCGGCGTGTAAGATCGTCGGCTCGACCCTGAAAAGCCCTGCCCCGTCATGACCGTCAACCGATTCAGCGATTCCGCGCGCTACTGGCGCTCGCCGCTCGCGCCCGGCGCGGACATGCTGACCGCCGAGTATCACGACCACGCGTTCACGCCGCACTGGCACGACGCGTACACGGTGCCCGTGATCGAAGCGGGCGCCGAATGCTACGACTATCGCGGCTCGCACTATGTCGCCGAGGCCGGGTCGGTGCCGGTCATCAATCCCGGCGAGCTGCACACGGGCGCGCGGGCGGTCGATGCGGGCTGGCGGTATCGCGTGTTCTATCTGCCGGTGGAATTCGTGCAGTCGATCGCCGGCGAAATCTCCGGCCGCGCGGAGCCGCTGCCGTGGTTTCCCGCCGACATCATCCGCGACGGCGATCTCGCGCGGCGTCTCGTGCTCGCGCACCGCGCGCTCGAATCGAACGCCGATCCGCTTCACGCCGAAACCGCGCTCCTCGATGCACTCTCGACGCTCCTCGCGCGGCACGCGGGCGAGCGCCCGGCGCTTGCGCGAATGGGCAGCGACGCGGTGCGCGTCGAAGCGATGAAGGCGCGCCTGACCGACGACCTCACCGCACCGGTCACGCTGGCGGAACTCGCGCAGAGCGTCGGATTGTCGACGTTTCATGCGGCGCGACTCTTCACGCGCGAGACCGGCCTCGCGCCGCACGCCTGGCGCAACCAGATGCGGCTGACGCGCGCGCTCGGCGCGTTGCGCGCGGGCGTCCCGGTGACGGAAGTCGCGGCGGCGAGCGGTTTCACCGATCAAAGCCATTTCACGCGGCATTTCAAGCGCGCGTTCGGCGTGCCGCCGGGGCGCTGGCGATAGAAGCGCGCGACGCAAGCGCAACGCGCTTCCATTGACGAACCGCAAGAACGTACAAGCGCGCCTGTGTCCGCTGCCTTATCCTCGCTGCCACAGGAGGACATCTTGAAAGCACCACCCGGTAACAGCACGACCGTCGGCGAACTCGCCGCCGGCGCCCGCGACACCATCCCGATGATGGTGGGCGCCGCGCCTTTCGGCGTCATTTTCGGCACGCTCGTGACTGCGAGCCCGCTCAGTCTGTGGCACGGTCAACTGATGTCGCTCGCGGTTTTCGCGGGCTCGGCGCAGTTCATCGCGGTCGGACTGATCGCGGGACATGCGAGCTTCGCCGTCATCTGGGCGACGACGCTCATCGTCAACCTGCGTCACATCCTCTACTCCGCGACGCTCGCGCCCTACGTCGCGCACCTGCCCGCGCGCTGGCGCTGGACGCTTGGCGCGCTGATGACCGACGAGGTGTTCGCGGTCGCCTACGCACACTATCAGAAGCGTCCGCCCGGCAAGACCGGTCCGCATTACTTCTTCGGCTCCGGCCTCGCCATGTACCTCAACTGGCAGTTGTGGACGCTCGTCGGCCTCGTCTTCGGCGCCGCGTTTCCCGGCCTGCAGTCGCTCGGACTCGATTTCGCGATGGTCGCCACGTTCATTGCGATCATCGTGCCGCAACTCGTCGCGCTGCGGTTCGTGGCGGCGGCGCTGGCGGCGGGCGTGCTGTCGTTCGCGTGGCAGGGCTGGCCGTACAAGCTCGGCCTGCTCGCGGCGGTGGTCGTGGGCGTCGCGGTGGGGATGCTGCTGACAATGCTCGAAGGACGCCTTCATCCGCAGGAGCGCACGCAATGACTTCGATCGCGCAAACCGCTTCGGCGAGCTATGTCGTGCTGATTCTCGGCATGGCGCTCGTGACCTACCTGATCCGCGCGGCCGTCTTCGTGCTCGGCGAGAAACTCGCGTTTCCGCCCGTCGTGCGCACCGCGCTCTCCTTCGTGCCCGTCACGGTGCTGACCGCGATCATCGTGCCGATGACCGTCTCGCCGCACGGCAACGGCGCCGAACTGACCTGGCGCAATTCGCAACTGGTCGCGGCAGTGGTCGCGATCGGCGTGTGCGTCGCGACGCGGCGGCCGTTGCTGACGATCGCCGTGTCGCTCGCGGTATTTTTCTTCTGGCAACTCGTCGTGGTCGCCTGAAAGCGGATTCTAAAATCCTCAAGTTCCCGGCCAGCGCGCCGTAATAAGAGACGAATGGCCTTCGCCCTAGTGGCCGGCCGACTGCACTCCCGCCATCAGCACCTCTGACGCGCGGAACCGGGAACCATCATGCGTCAAATCACCCTTTCGTTTCGCGACGAGACCATCGCTTCGCTGCATCGCGACTTCGAGTCGTTCGTTCGTCTATCGCTCAAGATCGATCCGCAGTTCCTCACGCCGACGTTCGAGGATTTCCTGCGCGCGAAACTCCTCGACAATCCGACGCCGCTCACCGAGCAGGCCGTCCAGCACATGCTGCAAAACGGCCAGTACGCGTGGGCGAAGCGCACGCTCGACAAGGAGTTTCCGGATGTCGTCGAGATTCTGATCCAGCAGGCGGCCGAGCACGGCTTCAGCTTCGCGATCCGCTCCGACTGGACGGCCGAGGATCTCATCGTGGCGTCGCGCGCGTGGGCGATGGCGATCGTCACGGAAGCCAAGGGCGACGCGTCGCAGGTCGATTTGCTCGCGTCGCAGATCAAGTCGGCGGCGATGGACATCCGCGAAGTCGAGGAAAAGATGCAGACGCCGGCCTGGCGTCTCGCGGATTCGCTGCGTCAGCGCGTGTACGACACGAAGATCGCGGTCGAGCAGAACGTGGGATCGACCGCGCGGGAAAAGCTCGGCGAATTGCGGTGCCTGCTGCGGCTCGGGATCTTCTACGGGTCGATCCAGAAGCAGGAAGCGCAGCAGGTGCTGGAATACCTGCGGTCGATGCGGCCGGAACTGTTTATCGAAGAGCCTTACGACGGATTCACGCGCTTTGCCAACTGGCTGCGCAACGTCTTCGCGCCGACGGTAAGGGTGCCGAGGGCGTCGCGGGCGCAGCGATAACGCGCCTTACTCCCACATCCCTTTTAGCCGCGCCGCGATATCGATTTTCGCCTTCGCGGCGGCGGCAAGCCCGGCCGCCGTCGGCGGCGCCGCGACCGGCACGGGCGGCCACGCCGCTGCTTCGAACCGGTCCATCAGTTGCGCGGGAATGAAGCGCGTTCTCGACGCCCACACATGCCGGTCGCCCATGTGCGTCTGGTTGTGCACGTAGAACCGCTGCGGCGTGACGATGTGCAGATCTTCCTTCGCCCGCGTCATCGCGACGTAGAGCAGCCGCCGCTCTTCGTCGATTTCCTCGTCGCTGCCGGTGCCGAGATCCGACGGAATGCAGCCGTCCACGCCATTGAGCACGAACACGTTGCGCCACTCCTGGCCCTTCGCCGAGTGGATGGTCGAGAGGATCAGATAATCCTCGTCGAGCATCGGCACGCCGGATTCGTCGCTCGTCGCGTCGGGCGGATCGAGCGTCAGTTCGGTGAGAAAGCGCTCGCGCGTCGGATAAGTCGACGCGATGCTCTCCATCTGGAGCACGTCGCCGTGACGGATCGCGGCGTCCTCGTGATTGCGCTCCAAATGCGGCTCGTACCAGCGGCGAATCATCTCGAATTCCGCCGGCCAGCCGGTCTCTCGCCCGCAGACCTTCGCCATCAGCGCGACGAACTGCGGCCAGTCTTCGCTCGCGCGGGCCGGCGCCGCGAACGACGCCAGCGCGTTCGCCGTCGCGCCGCTCGATACCTGATCGAGCACGCGTCCCGCGATCGCCGGCCCAATGCCCGGCAACAGTTGCACGACCCGAAATCCGGCGACGCGATCGCGCGGATTCTCGGCCCAGCGCAGTACGGCGAGCACGTCCTTGACGTGGACGGAATCGAGAAACTTCAACCCGCCGAATTTCACGAACGGGATATTGCGCCGCGTGAGTTCGATTTCCAGCGCCGCGCTGTGATGCGCCGCGCGAAACAGCACGGCCTGCGATTTCAGCGCCATGCCGGCCTCGCGCGCCTCCAGCACCTTCTCGACGACATAGCGCGCCTGATCGGCCTCGTCCGCCACCGACACGACGCGCGGCTTTTGCGCGCACGCCTTGTCGGTCCAGAGATTTTTCGTGTAGCGCTCGGACGCGAGCCCGATCACCGCATTCGACGCTTCGAGAATCGGCTGCGTCGAGCGGTAGTTGCGCTCGAGCGTCACTGCGCGCGCGGGCGGATCGAAGTGATTCGGGAAGTCGAGAATGTTGCGCACGGTTGCGCCGCGAAACGAATAGATCGACTGCGCATCGTCGCCGACGACGGTGAGGCCGCGCCCGTCCGGTTTCATCGAAAGGAGAATGGACGCCTGCAGCTTGTTGGTGTCCTGATATTCGTCGACGAGGACGTGGTCGAAGCGGCTCGACAGATCGGCGGCGATGGAAGGCTCGGCGGCGAGATGCGACCAGTAGAGCAGGAGGTCGTCGTAGTCGAGCACACTTTGCGACTGCTTGGCGTTCACGTAGGCGGCGAAAAGCCGGCGCAGGTCCGGCTCCCACTCGCGGCACCACGGGAACGCCTGATCGAGCACCGTGGCGAGCGACGCGCCCGTGTTCACGACGCGCGAGTAAATGGCGAAACACGTCGATTTCGCGGGAAAGCGCTTTTCCTTCGACGACAGGCCGAGTTCATGCCGCACGAGGTTCATGAGATCGGCGGAATCTTCGCGGTCGTTGATCGTGAACGACGGCGACAGGCCGACGAGATCCGCGTAATCGCGCAGGAGCCGCGCACCGACGCCGTGAAACGTGCCCGACCACGTGAGACCCTGCGCGATCGCGCTTTTCGCGCCCAGCGCGCCAATCGCGATGCGCGTCACGCGGCGCGTCATTTCGAGCGCGGCACGGCGCGAAAACGTCAGGAGCAGGATGCGATGCGGATCGGCGCCCTTGACGAGCAGATGCGCGACGCGATGCGCGAGCGTATTGGTCTTGCCCGAACCCGCGCCCGCGATCACGAGGAGCGGGCCGCCCGGCGCGCCGGACGCATCGGTGCCGAATTCGACGGCCTCGCGCTGCGCCTCGTTGAGCTTCGCGAGGTACGTGGCGACCTGACTGGCGACGTCGGTATCGGTAGCGGCGGGAATCTCGTCGGTTATCAGCACGGGCGATGGTTTGAGCGGGCAAAGTGACGCACACTGTATATCCATACAACCCGCGCACGCAAGTGCCTGTCGCGCGGCGCTTTTGGCCCCAAAAACAAAGAAGCCCCGCACGCGGGGCTTCGTCGCTACGAACTGAAAAACAGCGGCTATTGCGCCTTCTTCGCGTTCTTCAGGTTCGCATCGGCGGCGGCTTCGTTCGCTTCCGACTGCGATTCGGTCTTCTTCTTGTCGGCCTTCGCCTGCGCGACGGCGGCGTCCTTGTCGGCTTCGGCCTGCTTTTTGGCCGCCTTCTTGTCGGCGTGGGTCGGCGGGGCGTCGGCGGTCGTCTGCGCGAACGAGGCCGTGGCCGTCGTCGCCAGGACGCCAGCGATGAGCGCTGCTGCGAGTTTGTGCGTGGTCATGAGGTGCTCCCGGTGTTGTTATCGATGCGGCCGCCCGCGCTCACCGCGCAGCGGCCTGTCCCACTGGCCGTCCGGCTTAGTGCTGGAGGCCGCTGTCCTTCGGCGTCGACGGCTCGGCCGCGTTCAGTTCATCCTTCGCGGTCTGCTTGTCGGCCTTCTGGTTGACCTTGGCGTTGCGCACTTCTTCCTTGTATTGCGCCTTCGCTTCCTTGTTCGTCGCCTTCAGTTCGGCTTTGGAGGCCTTCTTCGACGCGCGATATTCCGCGTTCGCCTTCGCCGTGGCATTGCGCTTCTGGACGAGCGGATCGGTCGACGCCGGCGCGACCAGGTTCTGCGGCGGCGGCGTCACGCCGGGCGCGCCCTGCATTTGCGCGGACATCTGGCCGGAAGCGTCCGCCGGCGCGGGTTGCGCGGTCTGCGCGAGCGCAGAAGTCGAAGCGATTGCAGCGATAGCCGAGCCGATCAGCAGCGTTTGCATCTTATTCATGAGTCTTTCCTCTCTTGTTGGTGTCCCGGACGAAGCGGTGAAACACAGTGAAGCGCCGCCTGCCCGAATTCTTCGATTGATGAACAGCGACCGAAAACGCATCGATCACACGGTCAGACCCCGGGTCCGTTCAGCGAGTTCGCGCGAATCAGTCATTGTTACCGACCGTTTCACTTGGCTACATTTGCACACTTCGCCGATAACAGACCGTTTCCCGCCCGCGCTGTGGGGACAGCACGGGCTGTGCCTGCGTGGTTTATCATGGGCGCCCTTTCCACGTTCCAGAGCGCACGCCGCGCGTCGTCACCATGCCGCCACTCGAATTCACACTGACGGGCGAGTTCATCGAACTGCACAATCTGCTCAAGCTGATGGGACTCGCGGACAGCGGCGGCTCCGCGAAGGCGCGCGTCGCGATGGGCGACGTGAAGGTCGACGGCAAAATCGAGCTGCGCAAGACGGCGAAGATCCGCGCCGGACAAAAAGTGTCGCTCGACGGATCGACGATCAAGGTGCTCAAGGCCGTCTGACGCTTAGGCGCATCCGGGTACGGTGTCGTCATCGACACGCCGCGGCTCAGGCAATAAGCTAGTCGTCTTTCGTTCAGTTTTCGATGCACGGACGAGCGGGGGGGGGGGGGGGGCGACCCCCCCCCCCCCCCCCCCCCCCCCCCCCCCCCCCCCGCCGGCGTTTTCCGTCCAGTTCCCGTTTTCGTTTCCGGCCGCGTCGGCACCCGCGCGCGGCGGTCTCTTCCAACCGATCCGACATGCAACCCGGCTTCACACGCGCGGCGAGCCCGCCGCCCAGTTTTTCCCGTCACGCCGTCGATACCGCGCGGCTTGCCGCGCCGCTCGCGATCGCGCAGCTCTCGCAGATGGCGATGGGCGTCACCGACACGATCCTGCTCGGCTCGCTCGGCCCCGACGCGCTCGCGGCCGGCGGCCTCGGCGCCAATCTCTTCTTCGTCGTGGTCACGCTGTTGCAGGGCGTGCTGACATCGGTGAGCGTCTCGGTGGCGCACGCGCGCGGCGCGAACGCCGACGACCGCGTGCCGCACATCTACTGGACCGGCTTCGTGCTGTCCTTGCTGCTCGCGATTCCCGCGTTCGTCCTGCTGAGCTACGCCGAGCCGCTCCTGCTCGCGTTCAACGAGCCCGCGACGCTCGCGAAGAACGTCGGCGAATACTGCGCGGTGCTGCGCTGGGGCACGCCCGGCAGCCTGATCGGCGTCGGCATGATGCGCGCGTTCCTGCCGGCGATCGGCGCGGCGCGGCGGCTCTTGTGGGTGTCGATCGGCGGCATTTTCGTCAACGGTTTTCTCAACTACGGGCTGATCCACGGCGCCTACGGCCTGCCGAAATACGGTTTCCTCGGCTCGGCCGCGGCAACCTCGATCACCGTCTGGGCGATCGCCTTCGCGCTCGTCGCGTTCCTGCACCTGCGCCCGCGCTACCGGCACTTCGTCGCGCGCGCGCGTGTGCGCCTGCCGCTGATGGGCGAACTGTTCGGCATCGGCTGGCCGGTCGCGATCACCTACGGCGTCGAATCGACGCTCTTTCTCGCCACCGGCATGATGGTGGGCCTGCTCGGCGAAGCGCCGCTCGCCGCGCACCAGATCGCGCTGAACGTGGCATCGGTGGCGTTCATGGTGCCGCTCGCGATCGGCCAGGCGGCCAACGTGCGCGTCGGCTACTGGATCGGCGCGGGCGTGCCGGTGGCGGCGCGCCACGCGGGCTTCGTCGCGATCGCGCTGGGCGTCGGCTTCATGATGCTCTCGGGGCTCGTGCTGATCGTGGCGCCCCACGCGATCGTCGGCCTGTACCTGCATCTCGACGATCCCGCCAACGCGCACACCGTCGCGCTCGCGACGTCGCTGCTCGGGGTCGCGGCCGTCTTCCAGATCGTCGACGGGATGCAAACGGTCGGCTCGGGCTGCCTGCGCGGCCTGAAGGACACGCGCGTGCCGATGCTCGCCGCCGCGTTCGGCTACTGGGGCATCGGCTTTCCGACCGGCTATGTGCTCGCGTTTCACTTCGGGGCGGGCACCAAGGGGCTCTGGTGGGGGCTCGCCGCCGGCCTCGCGAGCGTCGCCGCGCTGATGACGCTGCGTTTTCACCGGATGAGCCGGCGCATCGTCGAACGCGGCGTGGTGGAAAGCACCGCGCGCGAGACGGCGAGCGCGCGCCGCAACGCATGAGCATCGAACGCGCACCGCCATAAGCAAAGCACGCATCGTTGGTTGGAGCGGCCGGGACCGGCGGTTAGGATGAAGCCGTCTCCTCCTTGAGGGACTCCAGTGACAGGGGTATTGAGCCCGCCGCGACGGCGGGCTTTTTTTCGTCTGTGCTGTACCGCGCACGCCGCCAGTCAGGCGCATCGGCAACTCCCCTATTGCTTGCCCGCGATCCATTTCCCCTAGAATGTTTCATCGAAGAGGTCCCGCGCGCACGTTCCTTGCTACCCTCGCGAAGACAACGCGCCGCGCATCGTCGCCATGCTGTGCGGCATACCAAAAAAAGAGGAAAGCACGTGTCGGAATGCAGGGGAACGTCAGTCGCAGGACCCGTATCACACGCGGCATCGCGTGCCATCCAGGAAAGCGCCGATAAGCGCCGAAACCGGTCCCGCAGAATCGCCGCGGCCGCCGTGGCCGCGCTCATGCTCGCGGGCTGCGCCACGCGTCCACCCGCCACCGCGTTCGACCGCTACGTCACCCGCGCACTCTCCCCGACCGTCGCGACGCCGCTCCAGACCGCGCTCGCCCCGCTCGAAGCGGCGCATCCGGATCAGTCGGCGGTACGCCTTCTGCCGCGCGGCACCGACGCGCTGCAGGCGCGCATCGCACTCGCGCGGGCGGCGACGAAGACGCTCGACATGCAGTACTACATCGCCAACGAGGATGAAACCGGCAAGCTGCTGCTCGGCGCGGCGCTCTATGCGGCGGATCGCGGCGTGCGGGTGCGCATGCTGGTCGACGACCTAAACTTCAAGGACATCGACCAGATCATGGCGGCGCTCAATTCGCACGAGAACATCGAGATCCGCGTGTTCAACCCGTTCGGCAGCGCGCAGCAGAGCTTCGCCGAGCGCACGCAGAACCTCTTCACGCAGATCGGCCAATTCACGCGCCGGATGCACAACAAGTCGATGATCGCGGATAACCAGATCGCGATCGTCGGCGGCCGCAATCTCGGCGACGAATACTTCAGCGCGAGCCCGACGCTGCAGTTCCGCGATCTCGACGTGTTCACGGCAGGCCCGGTCACGCACAAGATTTCATCGAGCTTCGACGACTACTGGAACAGTTCGCTCGCGTATCCGCTGCGCGTGCTGAACAAGCAGAAGTTCGATCCCGCCGATCTCGACAAGACCCGCGACGACCTGCGCCACCACTGGCGCACGAACGCCGAACCGCTCAACGCGAAGCCGCTGAACGCGACGCCGCTCGCCCAGCAGATCGCGCGCGGAGAAATGGGTCTCGTCTGGGCGCCGACCGAATTCGAAGCCGATTCGCCCTCGAAGATCGAACATCCGAGCGAGAACTACAAGAGCCCGCCGATGGAGCGTCTCGCCGAGCTCATCAAGCATGCGCAGCGCGAATTCCTGATCCTGTCGCCGTATTTCGTGCCGCACGAGGTCGGCGTGAAGGCGCTCTCGGCGCTCACGCAGCGCGGCGTGCGCGTCGCGGTGCTGACCAACTCGCTCGCCGCCACCGACGCCGTCGCGGTGCAGGCGGGCTACGCGCCGTATCGCGTGCCGCTTCTGAAAAGCGGCGTCGAGCTGTACGAATTCAAGCCGATGCAGGCCGAAGGCGAAGATCGTCCGAACGCGAGTCTCTTCGGTTCTCAATCGCGCGCGAGCCTGCATGCGAAGGCGTATGTCATCGATCGGAGTATTCTCGTGATCGGCTCGATGAATCTCGATCCGCGCTCGGCGCTTCTGAATACCGAACTCGCGCTCGTGATCCACAGCCAGCCGGTCGCCGACGAAGCCGCGCAGCTGTTCCAGCGCGGCATCCGCCCGGAGTCGAGCTATCGTGTCGACCTGGCGTCGCCGGACACGCTCGCGCGGCTCGCCTCGACCGGCTCGCCGCTTTCGCCGCTCGTCTGGACGACTGTCGAGCGCGAGGGCGCCGTCACCTACAACTTCGATCCGCAAGCGGGCTTCTACCGTAACGCGATGACGGGTCTTTTCACATTGCTGCCCGTCGACGGGCAGCTTTGAAGGAGCTTTCAAGCCATGACCGAGCAAGCGAAGGGCGATGTGCGGCTGGAAAAGGACACCTTCGGCGAAATCGCCGTGCCGAACCACAAGCTGTGGGGCGCCCAGACGCAGCGTTCGCTGCAGAATTTCAAGATTTCGTCCGAGAAGCAGTCGCCGGAACTGATCACCGCGCTCGCGATCGTGAAGCGCGCCGCCGCCGAAGTGAATCTCGAACTGAAAGTGCTCGACGAGAAAAAGGCGCGCGCGATCATCGCAGCCGCCGACGAGATCATCGACGGCCGCCATCCGGACGAATTCCCGCTCGCCGTCTGGCAGACGGGCTCGGGCACGCAGACCAACATGAATCTGAACGAGGTGATCGCCAACCGCGCGAGCGAGTTGATGGGCGGTGAGCGCGGCGAGGAGCGCCTCGTGCATCCGAACGACGACGTGAATCGCGGGCAATCGTCGAACGATGTTTTCCCGACCGCGATGCACGTCGCCGCGGCCTACGCGATCGTCAAGCATCTCGTGCCGTCGCTCAAGGTCCTGCGCGAGACGCTCGACAAGAAAGCGAAGGCGTTCGATCACATCGTGAAGATCGGCCGCACGCACTTGCAGGACGCAACGCCGCTCACGCTCGGGCAGGAATTCTCGGGCTACGTCGCACAGCTCGACCAGGGCGTGCGCCATGTCGAGGCGACGCTGCCGCATTTGTATCAGTTGGCGCAGGGCGGCACGGCGGTCGGCACGGGGCTGAACGCGCATCCCGAGTTCGCGATAAAGGTAGCGGCCGCGATCGGCAAGCTGACCGGCCTGCCCTTCGAGACCGCGCCGAACAAGTTCGAAGTGATGGCCGCCGCCGACGCGCTCGTCGCCGCGCACGGCGCGCTGAAGACCGTCGCGGCCGGCCTGATGAAGATCGCGAACGACATCCGCTGGCTCGCGAGCGGTCCGCGCTGCGGTCTCGGCGAACTGTCGATTCCGGAGAACGAGCCGGGCAGTTCGATCATGCCGGGCAAGGTCAACCCGACGCAGTCCGAAGCCGTCACGATGCTTTGCTGCCAGGTGTTCGGCAACGACGTCGCCGTGAACTTCGGCGGCGCGAGCGGCAATTTCGAGCTGAACGTGTTCCGGCCGATGATCGCGCATAACGTGTTGCAGTCGGTGCGCCTGCTGGCCGACGGCGCGCAGAGTTTCAACGACAACTGCGCGGTCGGCATCGAGCCGAACGAAAAGCGCATCGACAGCCTGCTGAACGAATCGCTGATGCTCGTGACGGCGCTCAATCCGCATATCGGCTATGACAAGGCCGCGCAGATCGCGAAGAAGGCGCACAAGGAAGGCACGACGCTGAAGGCGTCGGCGCTTGCGCTCGGCTATGTGACCGAAGCGCAGTTCGACGAGTGGGTGAAGCCGGAGGAGATGGTCGGGAAGCGCTGACCAGACGTTGAAACAAACGCGGCGGCTAGAAAGCCGCCGCGCTTTGCGGTGCTACTGCGCTCGATCAGGCGTCCTTCGCGGGCCAGAGATCGTTTTGATCGCACAGGGCGATGAGCGCCGGACCCGACGTGCCGAGGATGTTGCGGATCGCGGCCGGCCTCTCTTCACGCGGGGTCACGCGCGAGCCGACGTTCAGGTGCAGGCCGGTGTTGGTCAGCGAGCGCTCGGCGCGGGCGACGAGTTCGTCGATATCGCTCGTGAGCGCCGCTTTCGGATCGCGTTTCATGCGCAACGGCGCGATCAGCAACTGGTCGAGCAAGTCGACCGGCACGCCGCCCGCGAATTTCGGCGACGCGAGCGCATCCCACTTCTCGCCGCGTTCCGCGCGATCCAGCAGCACGGTGTTCAGACGATCGGCGGCGGCGCGTGGCGCGACGTCGCCATAACGGATCGACGTCTCCCGCGCCGCGAGCGAAAAGCGCACGAGCTGCATGATCGATTCGATGCCGAGTCCGGCGAGTTCGGGCGCGTCGAAGAGTTCGTCGAGCGTCGTTTCGGGCTTGCTGCGCAGCAGGTCGAAGAGCGGCCGGTGAGCATCCTCGCTGCGATTGACGCTTGCGTGCTCGAGCGTCACCGCCGGCTGGTATTGCGCTGTCGGATTCGCCCACAGATGCACGCGCTTCGCGTGTTCGCGCAGACGCACGTCGTTGAGCGGCGCACGGCCGCGCACGAAGACGTCGGAGCGGAACGACCGGTTGCAGAAATAATCGCGGACTTCTTCCGCGAACATCGGATCCTTGATCGAATTGATCACTTCCGACTGTTCGTTCGTGAGCCACGTCACCGGCGACATCTGCACGTAACGCGCGCTGCCTGCGTACACGAGCTTGGCGTCGGCGAGTTCGTTCGCCATGTCGGTGAAGTGGAACGGCGTCCATTGTTCGTTCATGTACTCGTGCACGAGATAGCGCTGGTCGGCGGTACCGAACGACTTCACGCGCGCGGCGGCGTCGGGATTGCGCTGGAAGTGAAGCGCGTTCGTGTCGAGCAGTTGCCGCGCGAATGCCGCCGCGCCCGCGAAGTGTTCGCCCCGGTTGCCGGCATGCAGCTTCAGCAGGCGTTGCAGCGGCTGGACCTGCGCGCACGCGGCCATCGCGTTGTAGCTGATCTGCACGACGCCGCCCGGCTTCAGATAGCGCGCGAGAAAGCGCACGATCTGCGCGCGCGTTTCGTTCGACACCCACGAGACGATGCCGTGCAGCGTCACGAAATCGAACATCGGCAGGTCGACCCGGCCGTCGGCCAGTTCGCCGAAGCTGTTTTCGAGCAGCGTGAGATTGGGCAACTGCGCGTCGTCGCGAATGGACGACGCCGCGATCACGTGCAGCGGATTGAAGTCGCACGCGTAGAAGTCGCCTTGCGGATGGGTCGCCGCCAGGATCAGCGACGTCAGGCCCTGTCCGAAGCCGAGTTCGCAGTAGGTGAACTTGCCCTCGGCGGGCGGGGCGACGCGCTGCATCACGAGCGCGGCCTTGAGCCACGTCGGGCTCTGTTCCTGATAGTAGCCGGTCGTGTATTCGACCGAATTGTTGTAACCCGCAGCCCAGCTCATGCTTGCTCCCTCCATCGATGTCAAGTGTCGGCGTCGCGCGGCACGTCGGAGGCGCCGGCGCGAGTGCGCTGCACTATGCCCGCCGAGGACGGGTCGATGAATGAGATGCGTCTGATTTGTTACGTGAAACAAGCCGATCGGCGCAAGTTTTCGCGCATTGCCGGCAATGACCGAGCGATCAGACCTTGCCGGCCGCCACTTCCTCCGGCTTCAGTTCGACGATCGCATCGAGCGCGTCCTTGACGTCCATCGCGTATTTGGCGAGGCGCTTCTGCTCCTCGGTGACCGGAACGAAAGCGGGCACGGGCGCCGGCCGCCCGGCCTCGTCGACGGCGACGAACACGACGAGGCAATCGGTCGTCTGCTGGAGTTCGCCGCCCTTCGGATCGCCCGCGTGAACGGAGATGTGCAGGTGCATGCTGGTGCGGCCCGTCGCGACGACGCGCGCGCGCAGTTCCACCAGATTGCCGACGAGAATCGGCCGCCGGAAGCGGATGTTGCCGACGCTCACCGTCACGCAATAGCGGCCGGACCACATCGCGGCGCAGGCGTAGCCGGTTTCGTCGATCCATTTCATCAGCGCGCCGCCGTGAACCTTGCCGCCGAAATTCACCGAAGTTGGCTCGGCGAGAAAGCGGAAGGTGGTTTCGGAGCGCTCGGGCGCGGGGATGTCGGCTTGAAGCGACGCGGGCGACGGGGTCGGCGTGGTCATGGCGGCTCGCGGTGCGGGAGGTCCCGCGACAGGGATGGGGTTCAAACGATTATAGGGGCGGCAAAAAGGCGGGAGCCGCGCCTGCCCGAACGACAGCGCGCGAACGCCTTACTTGCGGATCGTCACGCCTTCGTCGATCGTGCCGTACATCGTGATGCCGCTCGATCCGCCCGACGACGATGAGGACGATCCCGCCATCCCCGAACATCCGGCGCACAGCAGCAAGGCGGCGACGAGCGCCGCGACAGCAAGCTTGGACATGATATTTCCTTGCAACGGCCTGAATACATGAATCGTCATTCTAGCCCCGTGCCTCGCGCGCACGCGCATCGACGTTTCAGCCGCGAGTGAACCATCGGATGCCGGCAGCGTTTAGAGTGGACACAACTTTTATCGGGAGCAGGAGACGCCATGACACTCGCCCACGACGACCCCGACGCCCGCGCGCGCCATTTTCCGGGCCTCTCGCGCATCGGGGCGCTGCTCGCCGATCCGGGGCGCGCCGCGATGCTCTGGTCGCTGATGGACGGCACCGCGCGGCCTGCCGGCGAACTGACGATGATCGCGGGACTATCGCCCTCGGCGGCGAGCGCGCACCTCGCCCGGCTGACCGAGGGCGGACTGCTCGCACTGGAGGTGAGCGGCCGCCATCGTTACTACAGGATCGCGACGCCCGACATCGCCGCGGCCATCGAAGCGCTCGCGAACCTCGCGCAGGCGAGCGCCCCGCAGCGCTCCGCGCCCGAGCGGCCGCCGTCCGCCGTGCCGCTCGACATGCGCTACGCCCGCACCTGCTACGACCATCTGGCGGGCGAACTGGCGGTGCAACTCTTCGACCGGATGCTCGCGCGGCGCTGGCTCGCCGCCGCCAGCCGCGCGGACAACGGGCCGACCACCCTCGAACCGACGCCCGAGGGCGCCAGCGAATTCGCGCGCCTGGGCATCGACCTCACCGCACAACGCGCGCGGCGACGGCGCTTCGCCTGTACCTGCATCGACTGGAGCGAGCGTCGGCCGCATCTGGGCGGCGCGCTCGGCGCGGCATTTCTCGACAGTTGCGCCGCGCATGGCTGGCTCGAACCCACGCCGAAGCGCCGCGTGCTGCGCGTGACGCCGTCCGGGCGCGCGCATTTCGAGCGCTTTCTCGCCGACCGCTGACGACCGCTCACGGCCGTCCGCTGCTGCAAAGCTTTGTTACGCGGCGACGCCGCCGCTTACAAACGACAGCGCCCTGATACAGGCGCGGAAGGTACATTGGATCGACAGGCCGCGTCGGCTTTCACAACAACAACTCGACGCCGCCGCGGGAGATCCACATGCACGTCCATCGTCTTAGCCGAATCGCCACGGCCGCACTCTGCGCCTGCTCCCTGCTGCTCGGACCGGCGGCCGTCTCGCTCGCGCAAACGGCGCAAACGGCGCAAACGGCGCAAATGGCTCCCGAGATCGCGGCCGCCCCGGCCGACGCCGATCCGCCCGGGCGCGTCGCGCGCCTGAACTACATGGCCGGCACCGTGACGAGCGAGCCGGCAGGCGGCGCAGACTGGAGCTACGCGCAGATCAACCGGCCGCTCACGACCGGCGACCAGCTCTGGAACGATGAGAACGCGCGCTCGGAGCTGCATATCGGGTCGACGGCGGTGCGGCTCGGGTCGTCGACGAGTCTCGACATTCTTTCGCTCGACGACGCCAACGCGCAGCTCAAGGTCGCGCAGGGAACGCTCTTGACCCACGTGCGCTCGTTGCCGCCGGGCAACGCCTACGAAATCGATACGCCCAACGCGGCGCTCGGCATCACCTCGCCGGGGGACTATCGCGTCGACGTGGCGCCGGACGGCAGCCGCACGACCGTCACCGTGCGAAGCGGCAGCCTCACCGCATACGGCGACGGCGGCGCGGCGCCGATGCGCGCCGGCCAGCAGATCACCTTCGCCGGGACCGCGTTGCAACAGGTCGCGGCGAGCGGCGTCCCGGCGGCCGACGGCTTCGACCAGTGGGCCGCCGACCGCGACGCGGCCGAGGACCGGTCGGTTTCGGCGCGCTATGTGTCGCGCGACGTCCCCGGCTATCAGGATCTCGATGCCAACGGCAGCTGGCAGAACGATCCGTCGTATGGCGAGGTGTGGGTGCCGAACGCGGTGCCGGCCGACTGGGCGCCGTATCGGCAGGGACACTGGGCGTGGCAGGCGCCGTGGGGCTGGACCTGGATCGACGACGCGCCCTGGGGCTTCGCGCCTTACCACTATGGCCGCTGGGCCTACGCCGGATCGCGCTGGGCATGGGTGCCGGGACCGCTCGTCGAGAGCGCGCCGCCCGCGTATGCGCCGGCGCTGGTCGCGTTCGTCGGCGATGGCGGCGGCGGGGTCGACTGGAACGTGGGCCTCGCGATCGGCGGCGCGGCGGCGGCGGCGGGCGTGGCGTGGTTTCCGCTCGGCCCGGGCGAGCCGTGGCGCGGACATCGCAACGGCTGGAGTCCGCGCTATAACGAGCGGGTGAACCGCAACGTGTACGTCGACCAGTCGGTACACGTCCGCAACGCCTACGTGAACTATCGCGCACCGGGCGCCGTGACCGCCGTGCCGGCGACGGCATTCGTCCACGGACGGTCCGCCGGACGCGAAGCCGTGCGCGTGGACCCGGGGCGCTGGCGCCATCCCCGCTTTATCGAAGGCGGTCCGGGTATCGCGCCGACGCGCGCGAGCTTCGAACCGGGTCTGCGACGCGCCGATTACCGGCCGCCGCAGGGCGCGTTCGGTCGCCCGGTCGTCGCGACCCGCGCCCCGCTTGCGCCGCCCGCGTTTCACGACGCCTATGCGCGGCGACTGGCGGCCGGTCCGGGCGCGCGCGTCACGGGCGCCGGGAATCCGGCCGTGCGTGTGGCGCCCGACGTCAATGGCCCGCCCAACCCAAGGGGCGATGCGCCGCACATGCCGAACGGTCGCGAGAACATCCATCTCGTCGCGACGCACGGGCCAGCGCGTTCCCTCGAAGACGCGGCGATCGCGGCACGTGGCGGCGCACGGCAGGGAAACCCCGGCGCCGCCGGAACGCAGACGCCGCGCGGCGGCTCGCAGGCAGGCCATGCCGGCGACGGCCGAAACGGCGGCGTGCCGCGACCGTCTCAAACCGTGCAATGGGGCAACGGTCAGATGCCTTCCCCGCCACCTTCCGATGCCAACCGACAACCGGGGCTCGTCCAGCACGGACCGCAATGGTCCGGTAACGACGGTCAGCAGCCGCGCAACGGCTCGCCCCAAGAGCGTCCAGCCGGACAACCGCCTCGACAGAACGGCGCACCCGCCGCGGCAAATGGCCCGCAGCAACGGGACGCAGCTGCGGTCCCGCATCCGCCAATGCCGCATGCCGATCAACGCTTCCCGCAGCCGATGCCTCAGGCCGCGCCGATGCGCAACGAGCCGCGGTTCGCGTCGGCGCAGCAGCCGCAAGTCTTCCGCGGCGCCCAGCAGCCGCAACCGCAGCCACCGGCGCATCAGCAGCAGGCGCAGAACGCGCACGAGCCGCGTCAGGACTTCCGCCCGCCGCAGACCGAGCAGACGCCCCGCCAGCCGGTCCACGCGCCGCCGCCTCAGCAGATGCCGCCGTCGCGCCCGCAAGCCCGCCAGGAGCCGCGTGCGCAACCGCAGCAGCATCAGGCACCGCCACATCAGGAGCAACCACACACAGCGGGCGGCAACGGCGACCCGCATCACCGAGGCTGAGCGCCTCCCGCGGTCCAAAAAAGCAAAACGCGCGGTCACAGCCGCGCGTTTATCGCTTTGAGGTAGCGGGGAAAAGCTACACCGCCATCGGCGCCTTGAGCGCCTCGTGATGCCGATACCCCTCCAGCGCGAAATCCGCCGGCTCGATCTTTTCCAGCCATTCCGGTTCATAACGCTTCGTCACGGCGTAGTCGGGCACGCGATCCGAGAGGATCAGTTGCGGACTGCCGAACGGCTCGCGCGTGAGCTGCTCGTTGAGCATGTCGAGCTGGTTCTCGTAGATGTGCGCGTCGCCGATGAAGTACGTGAACCAGCGCGGCGCATAGCCCGTCAACCGTCCGACGAGATGCAGCAGCGCCGCGCCTTCGGTCAGGTTGAACGGCGTGCCGAGGCCGACGTCGTTGCTGCGGATATACAGGCATAGCGAGATTTCCCGCTTCGCCGCGTTCGGAATGAACTGATACAGCAGATGGCACGCGGGCAGCGCGATCTCGTCGAGTTTCGCCGGGTTCCATGCATGAAACAGAATGCGACGGTCGGTCGGGTTCTCGACAATCGTATCGAGGCATTGCCGCAACTGGTCGATCGCCTTGTAGAGCAGCACCTTCTCGCGCCCGCCTTCGACGAAGCTCGTCACGACCTGATAGCCGCGATTGGTGGCATCGGCGATCTGGTCGCCTGCGTTGGCGTCGATCACCTTGTAGGCCGGCCACTGGCGCCATTGCACGCCGTATACGTCGCCGAGATCGTCGGGGCCCTCGCGATACGGGTTCGCGAGCCACTGCGGATTGTCGTTCGCGTTGGCGTCCCACACCTTGCAGCCGAGCGCGCGAAACTCCGCCGCGCTCCTCGACGCCCGCAGGAAACCGACCATCTCGCCGATCGCCGACTTGAACGCGAGTTTCTTCGTGGTGACGGCCGGGAAGCCCTGCTGCAAATCGAAGCGCAGCATGGCGCCGGGCATGCTGATGGTGCGGATGCCCGTGCGGTTTTCCTGCCATGTGCCGGTGTCGAGGATCGTGCGGACGAGCTCGAGATACTGTTTCATGCGATTTCCTTCGACGCGCCTACACGGCTCGCTCTATATGGGCAGAAAGACGTGATTTTACCAAGCGCGCGCAGGCAACGTTGGATCGAAGGCGAGAGAAATGGAGCGGGGAAAGCAGGCGCGCGAACGGCGCCCGCCGAGGATTTTTCAACCGCGCGTCGCGTGCTCCGTGGGCGCGTCGACTTCGATGTGACGCATGCCGTGCGCGCTCAAGAGACGGTACAGCGTCACCCGCGAAATTCCGAGTTCGTGGGCGGCGTCGCCGAGGCGTCCACGATGACGCAAAAGCGCCAGTTCGATCGCCTGCCGCTCGGCCGCCTCGCGTGCCTGCGCGAGCGACACCGGCGCCACTTCCACATATTCGCCCAGTTCGAGATCGCGCGCGGTGATCTGCCGCCCTTCCGACATCACGATCGCACGCCGCACGCGGTTGATGAGCTCGCGCACGTTGCCCGGCCAGCCGTAGTTGTGGATCGCCGCGATCGCGCACGGCGAGAAGCCGCGCAGACGCCGGCTCGCGTCCTTCTTGAAGCGGTCGAGCATGTGCTTCGCGAGCAGCTCGATGTCCTTGCCGCGCGCGCGCAGCGGCGGCTCGTCGATCTGCAATACGCACAGGCGGTGATACAGGTCGGCACGGAAGCGCCCTTCGATCATCGCCGTCTGCATGTCGACGTGAGTCGCCGAGATGATGCGCACGTCCACCGGCGTCGAGCCGTGGCCGCCGAGACGTTCGACCTTGCGCTCCTGCAAAAACCGCAGCAGGCTCGCCTGGCTTTCGAGCGGCAGATCGCCGATTTCGTCGAGGAACAGCGTGCCGCCGTTGGCCGCTTCGACGCGCCCGATCTTGCGCTGATTCGCGCCCGTGAACGCGCCGCGCTCATAGCCGAAGAGTTCGGATTGCAGCAGGTGCGCCGGAATCGCGCCGCAATTGATCGCGACGAACGGTTCGCTGCGCCGCGCGGAGCGCTCGTGAATCGCGACGGCGGTGAGTTCCTTGCCGGTGCCCGATTCGCCGGAGATGAACACGGGCGCGTCGGTCATCGCGACCTTGCGGATCGAACGGAAGAGCGCGAGCATCGCGTCGCACGAGCCCACCATTTCGCCCTCGGCGCGGCCCTCGCCGCCCGCCGCGCGCGCGTCGTTCGACGCCGCGTCGTGCAGCGACACCATGCCGTAAGCGTGGCCGACCGCATCGACGATACGGTCGTTCGACGTCGGCAATGTGACGTAATCGAAACAATAATCGCGGATGAGGCGGCGCACGGCCGCATCTTCGAGCTGGCCCGTGACGGTGGCCGCCACCCAGCCGACGTTCGTCAGCGTGAGCGACGCCTCGAACGCCGCGAGTTCGTGCGATTCGAACCGGCTCGACAAGTCGAGCAGGCCGCCTGTCGCCAGGTCGGTGCGCAGCGACTTGCGCGCATCCCGCGCGCTCGCCACGACTTCAATATGCCATCCGCGCTCCTCGAATCGCGCGCACAGCGCCTCGCTTGGATCGCGAGTGACATAGATGAGTTGCCGCCGAGCGACTTCCATTATTCAGATCCTTTCTTCAACGGTAGCTGAAAAGGTCGCGTAGTTCGGGCCCTCGGTACATCGATACACAGACGAATTGCAGGGATACTCTCACTACCGTGCAATTCTTTCAAACACCGTGACCCCGAACTGAAGATATTACTGAGCGCGCTTTTCCTCCGTTACCTTTTGTCTGATTGTGTGCTTTTTGAGAGACTACTATAACGCAGAAGCTTCGAAAACAAATATCCATAAAAAGTCTCTGCACTCTATTCAGACGCTTACCGGACGGGGCTCCTGTGGCTTTGTCGCCTATCTGCTAAAAGGTGTTTCACCGTAATTCGCAGGAGAAAGATTTGTACGCGCATTTACCCGAATTGCCGCTTTTTCGGCGTCGCGTTTCACACGTGAAACGTTTTCGCCGATTTTTTATACGGCTTTCTTCGCCAATCTGAGAGCAATCCATATCTGGCAAGGGATTCCGCGCGATGGCATAAATCTGGCTAAAAGGAGAATGTGACAGGAGTAAGAGATGCGTATTACAGCACGTACGTTCGCACAAGACACTTTAGATTCAATGCTCGCATTAAATAATACGAGCGTCGGGCTTTCGGGCGTTTCGCCTGAAACGGCCGGCGTCGTTGCCGACGTTCCGATTGCTTCGTGCGCCGCGCCGTCCCCCGTCGCGCCGGTCGCGCTCGTCGCGCAAAGCGGCCTGTCCATCACGCTGTGGGACGAGATCACGTCGCCCGCGCCCGTCGTTCCCGGCCAGGCTCAGACGCCGCCTTTGCCGCAGCCGGTTCCGGTGCCCGTCCCCGTCGACGCGGGCCGCGATGTGGGCACCGTCAGCGCCTGAGCGTTGCGCCGACCGTTTCGCGCCGTCGGTTAGAATTGGGACCCCGCCGGGACCCGCCATCCGCCGTTTCGGCCCGCGAACTCCGGCGCAAGCCTGCGTATAACCCACTTCCGCTTACATGACGACGCTGACCCTGATCGTCGCCCGCGCGCGCAATGGCGTGATCGGACGCGACAACGACCTGCCCTGGCGACTGCCCGAAGACCTCGCGTTCTTCAAGCGCACGACGATGGGCTCGCCCATCATCATGGGCCGCAAAACGCACGAATCGATCGGCCGGCCATTGCCGGGGCGGCGCAATATCATCGTCTCGCGCGACGCGGCGCGCCGCTTCGACGGCTGCGACACGGTCGCGAGTCTCGACGACGCGCTCGCACTCGCGGCCGCCGACGACGCGCGCGAAGCGTTCGTGATCGGCGGCGCGCAGTTGTATCGCGAGGCGATCCGGCATGCCGAAAAGCTCATCGTCACCGAAATCGACGCCGACTTCGAAGGCAACACGAAGCTCGACGCGTTCGATCCGCGCGAGTGGGTCGAACAATCGCGCGAGCCGCATCGCGCCGCCGCGCCGAACGACTTCGACTACGCGTTCGTCGTGTATCGGCGCCGCGACTGAAACTGCGCGCCCATTGAAAAGCCCCGGATGACGTTGCGTCATCCGGGGCTTTTCTTGACTCGGGGAAAAAAGCGCCTACTGCCCCGCGATCGTCATCTTCTCGATCAGGACCGAGCCGATTTCCTTGGTCCCGCGCACGACGGTGTCCGCGCCGATCGCCTCGATGTGGCGGAACATCTCCTGCAACGTGCTCGCAACCGTGATTTCCTCGACCGGATACTGGATCTTGCCGTTCTCGACCCAGAAACCCGACGCGCCGCGCGAATAATCGCCCGTCACGTAGTTCACGCCCTGCCCCATCAGTTCGGTCAGCAAGAGGCCCGTGCCGAGCTTCTTCAGCATCGCTTCGAAATCGTCTTCCGGCTTCGTGAGCGAACTGCGCAGCGACAGGTTGTGCGAGCCGCCCGCGTTGCCGGTCGTCTTCATGCCGAGCTTGCGCGCCGAATACGTCGACAGGAAATAGCCCTGCACGACGCCATCCTCGACGACGCTGCGGCGTTGCGTGCGCACGCCTTCTTCGTCGAACGGCGCGCTGCCCATGCCGCCGCGCACGTGCGGGTCTTCGACGACCTGGACATGCGGCGCGAACACCGGCTTGCCGAGGCTGTCGACGAGGAACGTGGTCTTGCGATACAGCGCGCCGCCGCTCACCGCCTGCACGAACGCGCCGAGAATGCCGGCCGCGAGCGGCGCTTCAAACAGCACGCGGCACTTGCGGGTGTCGAGACTGCGCGCGCCGATGCGCGACAGCGCGCGCTCGGCTGCGTATCGGCCGACGGCTTCCGGGTCGGCCAGGTCGGCGGCGTTGCGTTTGGATGTGTACCAGTCGTCGCGCTGCATGTTGCGGCCGCTGCCGGCGATCGGCGCGCACGAGATGTAGTGGCGCGAGTACGGATAGCCGGCGAGAAACCCGCGCGAGGTCGCGAGCACGAACTGCGAATGCTGCGCCGAGATGCTCGCGCCTTCCGAATTCTTGATGCGCGGATCGACGGCGAACGCGGCATCTTCCGCGCGCCGTGCGACGTCGGCGGCTTCCTCGGCGTCGATGTGCCACGGGTGATAAAGATCGAGATCCTGCGGCGACTTTTCGAGCAGTTCTTCTTCCGCGAGGCCGGCGGCGCTGTCCTCAGCCGTGAAGCGCGCGATGTTGTACGCGGCCGCGACCGTGTCCTTCAGCGCCTGGCGCGTGAAGTCGGCGGTGCTCGCATTGCCGCGCTTCTTGCCGATGAACACTGTCACGCCGACCATCTTGTCGCGGTTGTGCTCGATCGTCTCGACTTCGCCGCGCCGCACGCTGACGGACAGGCCGTCGCCCTCGGAGATTTCGGTGGCCGCGTCGGTGGCACCGAGTTCCTTCGCGTGACGCAGGATATCGGACGCGATTTCCTTCAGCTCGTCCTGGGTATGCGGGAAAAAGCGTTGTTTGACGTCCATGTCTGCTGCCATTTTTCGTTGCCTTGAGGGTCGGGCCGAACTGAGGGCCCGCGTGTTCGTTGCGTGGGTCCGCCCTGCTGCCGCAGCGGGATGCCCGGTCGTAGCAAGCGCGCCGGCGCATCGCGCGCTTCGAGCGCATCACGCGATCATAGCAAGGTCGGCGCGCATTCACTCGTCAACGTCGAAGGACTTCGGGGCCTGCTCGCGCGTGCCCGGGAATTCACCGGCAGGCCGGCAAGCTACAATATCGCGATGAACCGAAAAACCCGCATTCAACCGATCGAAAACGCGTCCGCCGCCGAGCAGGACGCGAACGACAACGGTTACGACCGTCCCAGCAAATCCCAGTTGAAGCGCGACATGCACGCGCTGCAGGAACTGGGCGAGGCGCTCATCGCGCTGCCGAAAGACGCGTTAAAGCGCATGCCGATGCCCGAAAGCCTCGACGACGCCGTGCGCGAAGCGCGCCGCATCACCGATCACGAAGGCAAGCGCCGTCAGGTGCAATACGTCGGCCGCGTGATGCGCTCGCTGACCGACGACGAAACCGCGCTGATCCGCACCGCGCTCGACAGCTATCGCGGCGTGAACCGCGCCGAAACGGCGAAGCTGCACTGGATCGAGCGCACGCGCGAAAAACTGCTCGCCGACGACGCCGCGCTGACCGACTTCATCCGCGAGCATCCGGGCGTCGATGCACAGGAAGGCCGCACGCTGATCCGCAATGCGCGCAAGGAACGCGAGCAGCAGAAACCGCCGCGCTATTTCCGCGAGCTGTTCCAGTGGATCAAGAACGCGGCGGGCGTGGAAGAAGACGAAGACGACGCAGACGGCGAACGGGCCGACGACGATGACGAAACCCACGCGTAATCATCCGGACGAAGTGCTGATCGGGCTCGTGTCGATCAGCGATCGCGCGTCGCAGGGCGTCTATGAAGACAAAGGCATTCCGTCGCTCGAAACGTGGCTGGGCACGGCGCTCGCGACGCCGTGGCGCACCGAGACGCGCCTGATCCAGGACGACGCCGCGACCATTTCCGCGACGCTCGTCGAACTGGTGGACGCGATCGGCTGCGATCTCGTGCTGACGACGGGCGGCACCGGCCCCGCGCGGCGCGACGTGACGCCCGAGGCGACGCTCGCCGTCGCGACGAAGCCGATGCCCGGTTTTGGCGAACAGATGCGCCAGATCAGCCTGAATTTCGTGCCGACGGCGATCCTGTCGCGGCAGGTCGCGGTGATCCGCGAAACGGCAGCTCACGCCGCGCTCATCATCAATCTGCCCGGCCAGCCGAAGTCGATTCGCGAAACGCTCGAAGGGTTGAAAGACGCCGACGGCAAGACCCAGGTGCCCGGCATCTTCGCCGCAGTGCCCTATTGCATCGACCTGATCGGCGGACCGTACATCGAAACGCGGCCGGAAGCGGTCGCCGCGTTCCGGCCGAAAAGCGCGATCCGTCCGAAGGCCTGAACGAAGGGCTTAAGTCGCGTCGCTCGCCGAAGCGGCGGTCGCGCCCGGAATCAGGAAGCGCTCGCGGTAATACTTCAGTTCGTCGATGGACTCGTGGATGTCGGCGAGCGCGGTGTGCATCGCGCGCTTCTGGAAACCCTTGTAGATCGCGGGCTGCCAGCGGCGGCACAATTCCTTCAGCGTGCTGACGTCGAGATTGCGATAGTGGAAGAACGCTTCCAGTTCGGGCATCCAGCGCGCCATGAAGCGGCGGTCCTGGCAGATCGAATTGCCGCACATCGGCGATTTGCCCGGCGGCACGTATTGCCCGAGGAATTCGCGAATCTGGCGCGTGGCTTCGGCTTCATCCACCGTCGACGCCCGCACGCGCTCGGTCAGCCCGGAGCGGCCGTGCGTGTTGCGGTTCCATTCGTCCATCTTGCCGAGCGCTTCCTCGTCCTGATGAATCGCGAGCACCGGCCCTTCCACCAGCTTGTCGAGCGTCGAATTCGTCACGACGACCGCGATTTCGATGATGCGGTCGTTGTCGGGTTCGAGGCCCGTCATCTCCATGTCGAGCCACACGAGGTTCATGTCGCTGCGCACGAGTACGGCAGAATTCGCCGGTTCGGAAGGATCGAGTATGTCGGTCATGGAGAACGCCTGGAATGGGAGACGGGCCGCGCTCGCGTGTATGCTGGCGCCGAAGCCGGAAAGCGCCGGCTGAAACCGGCGCATCGAGCGACGCCAGCGCGGCCAAGAACCTATAATTCTCGCATAGTCCAATCGGAATCCCCGGATGTCCAATCTCAATCTCGTCGTCTCGGTCGTGTTCGTCGTGGCGCTCGTCGCGATGGTCGGAACCAAGCTCTGGCTGGCTTCGCGCCAGATCCGCCATGTCGCGGCGAACCGCAGCCAGGTGCCGCAGCAGTTCACCGGCACGATCGCGCTCGCCGCGCACCAGCGCGCCGCCGACTACACCGTCGAGCGTACCCGCCTCACGATGATCGAAGTGGTCGTGAGCGCGGCCGTGCTCGTCGCGCTGACGCTGCTCGGCGGCGTGCAGCAACTCGATCTCGCGATCAGCGGCTGGCTCGGCCGCGGCTATCTCGGACAGATCGCGCTCGTCGCGTCGGTGATCGCGATCACGAGCCTTATCGACCTGCCGTTCGACTTCATCCGTCATTTCGTCGTCGAAGAGAAGTTCGGCTTCAACCGCATGTCGAAGAAGCTCTTTTTCGTCGATCTCGTGAAGGGCGTGCTGCTCGGCATCGCGATCGGCTTGCCGCTGCTGTTCGTCACGCTCTGGCTGATGAACCGCGCGGGGCCGCTCTGGTGGCTCTGGACGTGGATCGTGTGGGTGGCGTTCCAACTGCTCGCGATGATCGTTTATCCGACCTTCATCGCGCCGCTCTTCAACAAGTTCGAGCCGCTGAAGGACGAAGCGCTGCGCGCGCGCATCGAAAACCTGATGTCGCGCACCGGCTTCGCGGCCAAAGGCCTTTTCGTGATGGACGGCAGCCGCCGCTCCGCGCACGGCAACGCGTATTTTACGGGCTTCGGCGCGGCGAAGCGCATCGTTTTCTTCGACACGCTCCTCGCGCGCCTGTCCGGCAGCGAAATCGAAGCGGTGCTCGCGCATGAACTCGGGCACTTCAAGCGGCGCCACGTGCTGAAACTGCTCGTCGTCATGTTCGCGATCAGCCTCGCGATGCTCGCGCTGCTCGGCTGGCTCTCGCAGACCGTGTGGTTCTACGAAGGCCTGGGCGTGCGGCCATCGCTCGTCGACAGCAGCAGCAACAACGGGTTGGCCCTCGTGCTGTTCATGCTCGCGTTGCCGGTGTTCATGTTCTTCGTGACGCCGCTCGGCAGCCTCAGCTCGCGCAAGCACGAATTCGAAGCCGACGCGTTCGCCGCCAGCCAGACCGATCCGAAGGATCTCGTCAATGCGCTCGTGAAGCTGTATGAAGACAACGCGTCGACGCTCACGCCCGATCCGCTCTATACCGCGTTCTACTATTCGCATCCGCCGGCGTCGCAGCGGATCGACCGCCTGATGCAGCACGCCGCATGACGGCGCGCGCCGGCAAACCGACGCGCACGTCCGGTGCGCGCATCGAAGGGACGGTGATCGCGGCGCACGGACGCCATTATCTCGTCGCGCCCGCCGACGGCAGCGCGATGCTCCAGTGCTTCCCGCGCGGCAAGAAAAGCGAAGTCGCGGTCGGCGACCGGGTGATCTACGAGCAGTCGTCGGCGGATCAGGGCGTGATCGTCGAGATCGGCGAGCGGCGCAACCTGCTTTATCGATCCGACCAGTTCAAGTCGAAGCTCTTCGCGGCGAATCTGGACCAGTTGCTGATCGTGCTCGCGACCGAACCGCATTTCAGCGAGGACCTGCTCGGGCGCGCGCTGATCGCCGCCGAAGCGCACGGACTCGAACCGCTGATCGTGCTGAACAAGATCGACGTCGAAGCGGCGCTGCCGCTCGCGCGCGAGCGGCTCGCGCCGTATCGGGACCTTGGCTATACGGTGGTCGAGTTGTCGGCGAAGCTCGCGCCCGGCGCCGTGCATCCGCAACTCGACGCGCTGCTCAAATCCCGCGCGACGATCCTGCTAGGCCAGTCGGGGATGGGGAAATCGACGCTCGTCAACATTCTCGTGCCGGAGGCCGAAGCCGCGACGCGCGAAATCTCGACCGCGCTCAACAGCGGCCGTCACACGACGACGTTCACGCGCCTCTATCCGCTGCCAGGAGGCGGCTCGCTGATCGATTCGCCGGGGTTTCAGGAGTTCGGGCTGCATCATCTGTCGGAAGGACAACTGGAGCGCGCGTTCGCCGACTTCCGGCCATTCCTCGGCAAATGCCGCTTCTACAACTGCCATCATCTGCAAGAGCCGGGCTGCGCGATTCTCGAAGCCGTCGATGACGGCCAAATCAGGCCGGAGCGACACGCGCTCTACGCGCAACTCGTGCACGAAGCCAGCCAGATCGTGCGATGAACGCGTGCTTTCGCGACGGCACATCGGCATGAAAAGGCTCACGCGCGCGCCGAACCTGATCACGGCCCAGCATTGGGTGAACGTGCTTGCGACCGCGGGCGTGCCGTGCGAATTGCACAACCGCTATCTGAATGGCGCGTTGGGGGACATTCCGGCGGACCAGTGCGCGCCGGAAATCTGGATCGTCGACGATCGCGACGAGGCGCTGGCGCTGCGGATTTTGGAGCGTGCGAAAAGCGGGCCGGCGTCGGACGCGCGGCCGTGGCGCTGCGCGAATTGCGGGGAAATGCTCGAAGCTCAGTTCACGGTCTGCTGGCAGTGCGGCACGGCGCGCGATCCGCTCGACGATTGATCGCCGCGCCTTACGCGAGCCACACCGCGATGGTGAGCATCAGCAAGAGGAGCATCCACAGGATCACGGCGCGCCACACGAGCCCGACCGCCGATTGCAGCGTGCGGGGTGTGCAGTCGTCGCCGACGGGCAACGGGCTTGCATCGCCGACCGCCAGCGCCTCGACGCTCAGCGGCTCGGCGAGCGGCCCGGCCAGTCGCGCGCCGAGCGCACCGCTGCCGGCCGCGAGCAGCACGCCTTCGTTCGCATCGGGCCACTGCTTTGCGTGGTTGCGCCAGGCGTAGATTGCATCCTCGAAATTGCCGACGATCGCGAACCCGAGCGCCGTCAGCCGCGCCGGCACCCAGTCGATCACGAAAAACGCCTGTTTCGCAAACGTCGTGAATGCGACCGAGCGCTCTTCCCCCGGCGTCGCCCACGTGCGGGCCAGATATTCGGCGATCCGGTATAACACCGCGCCGGCCGGACCGATCGGAATCAGAAACCAGAAGAACACGCCGAACACATGCCGATGCGACGCGACGACCGCATAGACCAGCGTATGGCGCACGATTTCGCTCACCGGCATGTCGACGGTGTCGAGGCCGGTCCACTCGGCGAGCACTTCGCGGGCGCGCGGCACGTCGTCGTTATTGAGCGCGAGGTGGATATCGGTGAAGTAGTGGCTGAACTGACGGAAACCGAGCGTGAAATACACGATCACCACGTTCCAGAGGAACGCGAGCACGAAGTTGATCCGGTACAGGACATAATAGATGAGCCCGACGGCCAGCGTCCACGGCAACACCACGACCAGCCACGCGAGGATGCCATGCTTCGGCTTGCCGGCATCGAATCCGTGCGCCGTCGATTCCGCATGATATTTGAGCAGCGCCGACACGGGATTGTGCGGCGAAAGCGCGCGCACCTGCTCGATGATGAGGGCCAGCAATACGGAGAAAAAAGTCATGCGATGCGCCGAGACATTCGAGTTTTACGAATTTCGCGTAACGATAGCACAGCGTCGCACGCGTTTAGCGCGCTAAGCATTTCGCGCAATAAACGATGACTTAGGCTCGCGCGTGCGTGATCGCTCAAGCCGCGAGGAAGCGATAGAAATTGCGTAACATGCCGGCCGTTGCGCCCCAGATGAAATACGGAGCCTTCTTTTCGCTCGCGACGTAGGGCATCGCAAAAAAACGACGCTCGCCGCCTTCCCACTTGAAGAGCCGCACTTCGTGATGGGCCGGGTTCATCAGAAAGGCGAGCGGGACTTCGAAGATATCGGCGACTTCGAGCGTGTCGGCCGTCAGCGTAAACGGCGGATGAACCAGCGCGACGACCGGCGTCACGCGAAAGCCGGTGCCTGTCAGGTAATCGGGCATCGCGCCGAGCACTTCCACGCGTTCCGGCGCGAGCCCGACTTCCTCGTGTGCCTCGCGCAAGGCGGTCGCGGCGGCATCGGCGTCTTCCGGCTCACGGCGGCCGCCGGGAAAACTGATCTGCCCCGCATGGTCCGACAGATGATCCGCGCGCTGAGTCAGCAGCACGGAAAGCCCGTGATCGCGCACCACGAGCGCCACCAGCACCGACGCCACGCGCGGATCGCCGCCGATCGCCTTGATGCGCGCTTCGGGCGCTTCCTGCGACCAGTCGAGCGTCTCCTTGAAGCGCGCGCGCAGGCCGTCGGGCGTCAGCCGCGCGGCGGGAATGGGCGGCAGATTCGCGCCGGTCGACACGACGGGCAGAAGTTCGGGTTCGAGGATGCGCGGAGTGGATGGCTTGCTGGGGGACACGGAGAGAACAAATCGAGGCGGAACACCAATTTGAACACATCAAAGAAAAAAGCACCCGGATGGGTGCTTTTTCTGGGTAGCGCAGCTCTTATGCCTTCGAAGCAGCACGGTCCTTCGAGACCAGCTTTTCCTTGATTCGAGCCGACTTGCCCGAGCGCTCGCGCAGGTAGTACAGCTTTGCGCGACGCACGTCACCGCGACGCTTCACGACGATGCTCGCGAGCAGCGGCGAGTACGTCTGGAAGGTACGCTCGACGCCTTCGCCCGACGAAATCTTGCGGACGATGAAGTTCGAGTTGAGACCGCGGTTGCGCTTTGCGATCACCACGCCTTCGTAAGCCTGGACACGCTTGCGCGTACCTTCGACCACGTTGACGCTGACGATGACCGTATCGCCGGGGGCGAATTCGGGGATGGACTTCTCGCCGAGTGCGCGCGCGATTTCTTCCTTCTCGAGTTGTTCAATCAGATTCATTACTGACTCCTGGTGCCATCTTGCCGAAGTTGTGTGCCCGCTTCGCGTGGCCTCGGTAGAGGATGGGTTTACATCTTGACGCCCGCAACGATGCCAGCGCCGCCTTTGCGCCCCGTTCGATCAGCCGAAAGCGCGAATTGCTACTGCGCTTTCGATGCCTCTTTCGCGAGACTTGCGAGCCATGCCTCGTCGGCACGGCTCAACATCTTGTTCCTGCGCGCCCGCGCGATCAGATCGGGGCGCTTTTCCAGCGTGTTCTTCAGCGACTCGCGCCGCCGCCACGCCTCGATTTCCTTGTGATGGCCGCCGAGCAGCACATCGGGCACGCGCATGCCTTCGTATTCTTCGGGCCGCGTGTAATGCGGACAATCGAGCAACACATCGACGAAACTGTCCTGCACCGCCGACTGCGCGTCGTTCAGCACGCCCGGAAGCTGCCGCACGACCGCGTCCATCAGCGCCATCGCCGGCAGTTCGCCGCCGGAGAGCACGAAGTCGCCGAGACTGATTTCTTCATCGACGACACGCTCGATCAGACGCTGGTCGATCGCTTCGTAACGTCCGCACAGCAACACGAGGCCGGGTTCCTGCGCGAAACGCATTACGCGATCGTGATCGAGCGTCGCACCTTGCGGCGACATCATCACCACGCGCGTGGTCGCGATGCCCTGCTCCGCC
Organism: Caballeronia sp. LZ024; assembly: GCF_031451455.1. NCBI lineage: Bacteria > Pseudomonadati > Pseudomonadota > Betaproteobacteria > Burkholderiales > Burkholderiaceae > Caballeronia > Caballeronia sp. LZ024. The sequence continues at coordinate 2,347,179 of NZ_JARUXL010000001.1, forward strand.
TGCGCGGCTTTCGCCGCGGCGATCGCGTCTTCCAGCGGCCGCGCCAGCATGACCATGCCGGGGCCGCCGCCATACGGACGATCGTCGACGGTCCGATAGTTGTCGGTGGTGAAATCGCGCGGATTCCACGTGCGCAGACCGAACCGTTCCTGCTTCACCGCCCGGCTGGTAATGCCCCAGTCGGTCAGCGCGCGAAACATGTCGGGGAAGAGCGTCACGACATCGAACTGCATCGCTCTCTCCCCTTGCTGTTCATGACAGATTTAATAGTCGGCGTCCCAGTCGACGACGATTTTCTTCGCCGCCTGATCCACCGTTTTGACGTACACGCCGACGAACGGGATCAGCCGCTCGCCGTTGACCGGCTTGCCTTCTTTCGAGGTAGCCGGATATTCGATGCGCATGATGGAATGCGCGCCGTTGTCGATCATGTCGACGACGCGGCCCAAGGCCACGCCCGCTTCGTTCTCGACAAAGAGGCCGATCAGATCGACCCAGTAGAATTCGTCTTCGCCGTCGAGCTTCGGGAAGTCGCCACGCGCGATATGCACCGAGTGACCGCGCAGCGCGAGCGCCGCGTCGCGGTCGTCGCAGCCGGAAAGCCGCGCGACGACTGTGCCGCTGTGTACCTTCGACTGCACGCAGCGCGCCGATTTCAGGTCGCTGCCTTTCACGAGCCACCAGCGTTTCGCCGACAGCATCGCGTCGCCGCCGTGCCCCGCGTTTGCGTGCGGCACGACCTTGACCCAGCCCTTCAGGCCGTAAGCATCGACGATTGCACCGACTTCGATTGCATCGTCCGGCAGGCTTTCAACCGCCTCGATGCGCGTTTCGTCGCCCGAAGCCTCAGCGGCCACGCGGCGCGCGGCCGGCTTGCGCACGAACGCACCGAACGTAGCAGCGTCCTTTTGCTCCGGCTTCGGCTCCGAACGCACGTCGTGCGTCTGACCGGAACCCGAATCACGCGCTGGCATCGACGACCTCTCGAGCAAACTTCAACCGAACCTCGGCAGCGAATATCGACCGGACGATGCGCGCCGGTTGGCGGCGCACGTCACCGTCGATTTTCACCTTAGGCAGCCGGTTGAGCTTGTTGCGCTTGCTTGACCAGACGCTCGACGGTCGGCGACAGTTGCGCGCCCACGCCTTGCCAGTACGTCAGGCGGTCCTGCGCGATACGCAGCGATTCGCCCTTCGTGGCGACCGGGTTGTAGAAACCAACGCGCTCGATGAAGCGGCCGTCACGGCGGCTACGCGAATCGGTTGCGACGATGTTGTAAAAGGGGCGCTTCTTCGAGCCGCCACGAGCCAAGCGGATGATGACCATGCTGAAATCCTTGAAAAACCGGGGTTCGGAACTACCAAAACACGCGATTATAGCGGGAAAGCGGAGCCTTAACAAACACTTAACCGGATAAATCGGGATGGCGCGCGTCGGACGGCGCGGGGAAGACGGCAAACCGGCGTCTTCTGCCGCGACGCAGACATGGATTGTAGCGCGCCGCACCATGCCGGCAACCCGGTTCGTCGCGAACCGATGCTGGGGCGTAGAATGCGGCGTCGGGCGCGCGGCGCCCTCGCTTCAGGTCCACCGCTTTCACTCTTCGCCGATGAATCCCTCGCCTTCCGCCACCAAACCGTCCGTCTCCAGCACGTCGAGCCGGCCCGCCGCCGATCGTTTCCGCTCGAAAACGCTGACCGCCGCGCTCGCCTTCCTGCTCGGCAGCATCGGCGCGCATCGGTTCTATCTATATGGAATGCGCGACAAGTTCGGCTGGGCGCATATCGTCTGCATCGTGCTCGGCGTGCTCGGCTTCATGTTGCTCGCCGCGACGGAGCGCGCGTCGCTGCTCGGCTGGGTGCTCGCGTTTCCCGGCGCCGTCTCGTTGCTCGCCGCGTTTCTCTCCGCGATCGTCTACGGACTGCGTCCCGACGCGAAATGGGACGCGCAGTTCAACGCAAACACCGGCCGCCAGAGCCGCTCGGGCTGGACCGTGATCTTCGTCGTGATGTTTTCGCTGCTGATCGGCGCATTTCTTTTGATGACGGGGCTCGCGCTGACATTTCAGACTTATTTCGAAGGCCAGGTGCAGGCGGCGAAGGCTCTTTCGCAATAACGCGGTTCAGAAAAGCTTCAGCTGGACGCTGTCGGCCGCTTTAGCGCGAGCGTTCGGCACGTCCGGTCGTCGAAATCCCGACATGTCGAGAATTCCGCGCTGCCGCGCGTTCAGGCCAAGTCGTTTCGTCGCTTTCTGGAAACGCTGCTTCAGCATGTCGGCCCACAGCCCTTCGCCTTTCATCCGCGTCGCGAAGTTCGAGTCGTAATCCTTGCCGCCGCGCATGTCGCGCACACGACTCATCACGCGATCCGCGCGATCCGGAAAATGCGCCGCCAGCCAGTCCTTGAAAAGCGGCGCGACCTCCCACGGCAGACGCAGCACGATATAGCTCGCGCTCGTCGCGCCCGCTTCGGCGCACGCTTCCAGCACCCGTTCCATATCCGGCTCCGTCACGAACGGAATCACGGGCGCGATGCTGACACCCACCGGAATCCCTGCCTCGCTCAGCGTGCGGATCGTGCGCAACCGCCGCGACGGCGTTGCCGCGCGAGGCTCCAGCGTGCGCGCGATATCGGCGTCGAGCGTCGTCACGGTGATGGCGGCCATGACCTGTCCGCGTTCGGCCATCGGCGCGAGCAGGTCGATATCGCGCTCGATCAGCGAAGACTTCGTGATCGCCGCGAACGGATGCCCGCGCTCGTGAAGGATTTCGATCACCCGGCGCGTGAGACGCAAATCGCGTTCGACGGACTGATACGCGTCGGTATTCACGCCGAGCGCGATGGGTTCCGGCCGATAGAACGGTTTCGACAACTCCCGTTCGAGCAGTTCGCCCGCGTTGACCTTGGCATAAATGCGGCTCTCGAAGTCGAGACCCGGCGAAACCCCCAGATAACTGTGCGTGGGCCGGGCGAAACAGTAGATACAGCCGTGCTCGCAACCGCGATACGGATTCAGCGAAACAGTAAACGGGATATCCGGCGACGCGTTGCGCGTCAGGATGCTTTTCGCGCGCTCTTCGAAAACCTGCGTGCGCAGAACCGGCGAGTCTTCGCCGTCTGCTGCGTCGGTGTGCAGCCAGCCGTCGTCGATACGCTCGCGTTCGTCTTTCTCGTAGCGCCCTTGGAGGTTCGTGACCGCGCCTCGCCCTTTCAGCGGCGTCGGCGGCGCGATGGGAAATTCCGGATCGTCGGAAGACATGTGCGGCAGGCCATTGAACATTACGATACTGTATAAATATACAGTATCGAGCGCCGACTGCAAGCTGAATCAGACGTCGACGAGGATCGTCAGCGTCTCCTTGATCTCTTCCATCACCACGTAGCTTTTCGACTGCACCGCGCCCGGCAACTGCAACAGGATGTCGCCGAGCAGTTTTCGGTAGTCGGCCATTTCGCCGATGCGCGCCTTGATCAGATAGTCGAAATCGCCGGAAACGAGATGGCACTCGAGCACTTCGGGAATGCGCTGCACCTCGCGGCGAAACTGCTCGAACATGTTGCCGCTCTTGTGATCGAGCGTGATCTCGACGAAAACCAGCAGCGCCGCGCCCAGTTCGGCCGGATTCACGCGCGCGTAGTAACCGGTGATCACGTGGTCGCGCTCCATACGCTTCACGCGTTCGATGCACGGCGTCACCGACAGTCCGACCTGCTCCGCGAGGTCCTTCATCGCCATGCGGCCGTCCTGCTGGAGCAGGTTCAGGATCTTGTGATCGAGCTTGTCGAGCGTGCGAATCGGATTGCGCTGAGTTCTCATGTTTTTTTACTAAAAATCGAGTAAATACAATAACAAAAACTGGCCTTACATCAATAGTATAGGCGATAACACTGTACATACCGTCAATCCTGGCTTCGATTCCTCTTTCGAACGCACGCGAGTGACAACCATCGGAATCTCACGGAGAACTCATGCGAATCGTCATTCTGGGAAGCGGCGTCGTCGGCGTCACGAGCGCCTACTATCTCGCTCGCGCGGGCCACGAAGTCACGGTCATCGACCGTGAGGCGGGCCCCGCTCTCGAAACGAGTTTCGCCAATGCAGGCCAGATTTCGCCGGGATACGCATCGCCGTGGGCGGCGCCGGGCGTGCCGCTCAAGGCCGTCAAGTGGATGTTCGAGAAGCACGCGCCGCTCGCCATCCGGCTCGACGGCACGGCGTTCCAGCTGCAGTGGATGTGGAAAATGCTGCAGAACTGCACGCAGGATCGCTACACGGTCAACAAGGGCCGCATGGTGCGCCTCGCGGAATACAGCCGCGACTGTCTGCAGGCATTGCGCGCCGATACCGGCATCCAGTACGAAGGACGCACCGGTGGCACGCTGCAGGTGTTCCGCACGCAGCAGCAACTCGACGGCGCCGCGAAAGACATCGCCGTGCTGAAGGAAGCGAACGTGCCGTTCGAACTGCTCTCGCCGGCCGAACTCTTCAAGGCCGAACCCGCGCTCGCGGCCGTGTCGCACAAGCTGACGGGCGGCCTGCGCCTGCCGAACGACGAAACCGGCGACTGCCAGAAGTTCACCACGCGCCTGGCCGCGATGGCCGAAGCGCTCGGCGTGAAGTTCCGCTACAACACGCCGATCGACGCGCTCGCCATGACGAACGGCCGCATCGCGGGCGTGCAATGCGGCAACGAACTCGTGCGCGGCGATTCGTATGTCGTGGCGCTCGGCTCGTATTCGACCAGGCTGCTCGGCGATCTCGTGAAGATTCCGGTCTATCCGCTGAAGGGCTATTCGATCACCGCGCCGATCGTCGACGCGAACGCCGCGCCGGTGTCGACCGTGCTCGACGAAACGTACAAGATCGCGATCACCCGTTTCGACGACCGGATTCGCGTCGGCGGAATGGCGGAGATCGTCGGCTATGACAAGTCGCTCAAACAAGCGCGCCGCGAGACGCTCGAAATGTGCGTGAACGACCTGTTCCCCGGCGGCGGCGACACGTCGAAGGCATCGTTCTGGACGGGCCTGCGCCCGATGACGCCGGACGGCACGCCGATCGTCGGACGCACGCCGGTGCCGAACCTGTTCCTCAACACGGGACACGGCACGCTCGGCTGGACGATGTCGTGCGGCTCGGGCCAGTTGCTCGCCGATCTGATGTCGGGCAAGCAGCCGGCGATCCAGTCGGACGATCTGTCGGTGCATCGCTACTTCGGCGACACGCGCGTGAACACGCGGCCGTCGTACGCGCGGGCCTGACGCGCCGCGTTCGCGCACGCGATGAAACTGAATCGGCGCCCGAGGGCGCCGTTTTTCGTTGCTGCGCACTGGGCAGCGCCGGTTTCCTCGATGAAACCCCTGCCGCCATGCACCTCTACGCCGAGGCTTCCGTACTCTAGCGCTTCACGATCGGCACCAGATCGGCAAGCTCCTTCATGACGAACAGCATGTCCTTCACGGGCGCTGAGTAACTCATGTCTCCTCCTGCGGCAGATGTGCAAAGGGGCGCCGACTTTCGTCGCGCCCCTTGTTCGTACTACGCGCGTCTTGGCGGATCAGCCGAGTTCTTTCACCAGCTCCGGCACGACCGTGAACAGATCGCCGACGAGGCCGTAATCGGCAACACCGAAGATCGGCGCTTCGGCGTCCTTGTTGATCGCGACGATGACTTTCGAGTCCTTCATCCCAGCCAGATGCTGGATCGCGCCCGAGATGCCGACTGCCACATATAACTGCGGCGCGACGATCTTGCCGGTCTGCCCGACTTGATAGTCGTTCGGGACAAAGCCCGCATCGACGGCTGCACGCGA